>JANNDY010000024.1:0-25367 GCA_031378345.1 Emticicia sp.
TGGAGTACAGGCGAAACAACAACTTCGATTCAAGTAGGAGCAGGCACATATTCTGCAACTTGTGAGAATTTCTGTGGCGTAAGTCCAGCCTCGAACAAAGTAACAATCACCACAGGAGCAGTTCCAAACCCACCAGTAATTGTAACTAACAAAAATACAATTTGTGGAAATGAGAAAGCAACCTTAACCGCAAGTGGTTGTGATGGCATAGTTACATGGTCGAGTGGTAGTACAGGTCTTACAAAAGAAGTAGGAGCAGGAACATACACTGCAACATGTACAACAGTTTGTGGAACATCAAGTAACTCAAACCCAGTAACAATCACCACAGGAGTACCTCCAGCCGTACCAACAATAAGTGCAGACAAAACGAGTTTGTGTAATGCAGAAACAGCGACCTTGACAGCAAGTGGTTGTGGAAGTGGCACAATCAAATGGAGCACAAATGCAACGACCAACACAATTGTAGTTGGTGCAGGCACATACTCAGCAAAATGTGTTACAGAATGTGGTGAAAGTGCAAGTAGCACCGTAATAACAATAACGACAGGCAGCAAACCATCAGCACCAATCATCAGTGCAAACAAAACGTTATGTTGTGATGGCGAGAAGGCAACATTGACAGCAAGTGGCTGTACAGGAAACTTGAAGTGGAGTACCAACGAAACAACAAATACAATCTTAGTAGGTACAGCAGGCACATACACAGCAACATGTAGCAACAGTTGTGGAGAAAGCACATCGTCAAATAGCATAATAATAAACATTTTGACTAAGCCAGCAGCTCCTGTAATTTCTACAAATACCAATACAATTTGTGGAAATGGCAGTGCAATCTTGACAGGAACTTGCAGCAGTGGCACAATCAAATGGAGTACAAATGCAACCAGCAATAGTATTACCGTAACAAGTGCAGGCACCTACACAGCAGTATGTGAAAACATCTGTGGAGCAAGTGGTAACAGTAACCCAATTGTTATCAAAGTAGGTACAAACCCAGCCGTACCAACAATAAGTGCAGACAAAACGAGTTTGTGTAATGCAGAAACAGCGACCTTGACAGCAACAGGCTGTGCAGGTACAGTGAAATGGAGTACTTTGGCAACAACGGCAACCATCACCGTAAGCACAGCAGGCACATACACAGCAACATGTAGCAATAGTTGTGGCGAAAGTGGAGCATCAAATGCAGTGATAATCTCAACAGGTAATGCCCCAGCAGCTCCTGTAATTAGCACAAACAAAAACAGTTTGTGTAATGCAGAAACAGCAACCTTGACAGCAACAGGCTGTGCAGGTACAGTGAAATGGAGTACTTTGGCAACAGGAAATACTATTGAAGTTAATAGTGCAGGTACTTATTCAGCTGTTTGTAATAATGGTTGCGGTGAAAGCGGTGCATCAAATATTGTAACAATTAGCACAGGAGTGCTTCCAACACCTCCAACAATCAGTTCAAGCAAAACAAGTTTGTGTGGCAATGAAACAGCTACATTAACAGCAACAGGTTGTGTAGGAACTGTGAAATGGAGCAATGCAGCGACAGGTACAAGCATCATTATAAGTACAGCGGGTACATACTCAGCAGTTTGTAACAATAGCTGTGGAGATAGCGGAAACTCAAATGCTATTGTAATTTCAATTGGAGCAGGTTCAAACCCTCCATCAATTAGCACTAATAAGAATAGTATTTGTGGCAATGAAACTGCAATATTAACCGCAACAGGTTGTGCAGGAGTTGTAACTTGGAATAATGGAGCAACAGGAACAAGCCTAAGTGTTACAGTAGCAGGAACTTACACTGCAAAATGCACAGGAATAGGTTGTGGAGATAGTGTCGCATCAAATCAAGTAATTATTACAACTGATGGAGCACCAGCAGCACCAATTATTAGTGCAACTAAAACAAGTCTTTGTGGAACAGAAACTTCTACTTTAACTGCATCAGGTTGTAATAATACAGTGAAATGGAGTACAGGAGCAACTGGAAATAGTATTGTTGTTACTGCAACAGGCATTTACACAGCAACTTGTTTAAGTGTATGTGGTGAAAGTGGACAAAGCAACGCAATCGTAATTTCACTCACAACTGTACCAGCTATTCCAACAGTAACTGTAAACAATGCAAATATTTGTGGAACTGAAACAGCAACATTGACAGCAACAGGTTGTGCAGGAACTCTAACATGGAGTACAGGAGCAACTACAACAAGCATCAGCGTAAGTGTAGCAGGAACATATACTGCAACTTGCAAGAATTCTTGTGGAGAAAGCGAGCCAAGTGCAGGTACAGTTATCAGAAGAAGCAATTCGCCAGCAGCACCAGTTATCTCATCAGATAAAATGAATGTTTGCGAAACTGAAAAAGCTACCTTGACAGCAACAGGTTGTAATGGAACTGTAACTTGGAGTACAGGTGCAACAGGCACAAGCATTCAAGTAAGTGCAGGTACATATACGGCAACTTGTACAAATAGTTGTGGTGTAAGTGGAAATTCAAATGTTGTTTCAGTAGCCAATGGTGGTTTACCAGCAGCTCCAACAATAACGGCAAGCAATACTAATATTTGCGGAACTGAAACTGCAACTTTGACAGCAACAGGTTGTAATGGAACAGTATCTTGGAGTACAGGAGCAACTGGCACTACATTGGTAGTAACTGCAGCAGGAACTTACAATGCAGTTTGTAAAAATGCTTGTGGAGCAAGCCCTGCCTCAGCTACTATAATAATTACTTCAGGTGGAAATCCTTCTGCACCAACAGTTACAGCAGATAAAACAAGTATTTGTGGAACTGAAACAGCGACTTTAACAGCAACAGGTTGTGGTGGTACTATCACATGGAGCAGTGGAGCAACAGGAAGTAACTTAGCAGTAACAGCAGCAGGAACGTACAATGCAATTTGTAAAAATACTTGCGGAACAAGTGCAGCATCAAGTACAATAACAATTACTTCGGGAGGAAATCCTTCTGCACCAACTGTTACTTCTGACAAAACTGAAATTTGTTCAACTGAATCGGCAACATTAACAGCAGCAGGTTGTGGTGGAACAATAACTTGGAGTACAGGAGCAACAGGAAGTACATTGACTGTAACCGCAGCAGGAACATATACTGCAACTTGCAAAAATACTTGTGGAACAAGCGTAGCATCCGCACCAGTGATTATCAAAACCAAAGCAGATTGTGGCGGTGGATGTAATGTAGCTGCACCAGTGATTGCTGCCTCGAAAACAACAATTTGTAAGCCAGAAAATATCACAATGACTGCAACAGGTTGTTCAACAGGTGTAGTTGTTTGGTCAACTGGTCAAACAGGAACTTCGGTAACTGTGAAGCCTACTGCAACAACAACTTATTCGGCAACTTGTAAAGTAACAGACATTTGCACAAGTCCATTGTCGAATTTGGTGAAAGTAAAAGTTGGTTCAATAACAATTCCGACACTTGCTTGTAGCACCGACTTAGTTTGTAAAGGCGAATCAGTTACAATAAATGCTTATGGTTGCGAAGGAACAGTAATTTGGTCGAATGGCTCAACTGGTAACACAATCCTAGTTACACCAGATGGAATTGTAAAATACAGTGCGATTTGTAAGATTGGAGATTGCGAAAGTGCAAGCACAGAGCATTTGGAAATTGCAATTGGTGTGCCAAACAAACCATTTGTTTCATGCAAAAACAACGTGATTTGTTTCGGTGGAAGTACAACTGTAACAGCATCGGGTTGCACTGGAACTGTACTTTGGTCGAATGGTTCAACAGGCGGTGTAATTACGGTTTCACCAACAGCTGAGAAAACAACTTATTCAGCCATCTGTAAATCAAATGGTGGAAAATGTGAAAGTGAGAAATCAAACGAAATCACTGTAATTGTAGGTAAGAAAGTTGATGCTCCAAAAGTAATTGCTGAAATCAAGAACATCTGCCCATTCAATACAGCAGACCTAAATACAGCAATCTTGAGCGATGCTTCTACACCTGGTGGTCAGTTTGAATTCCATACCTCAAGTTCACAAAACTCGCCAATAGTTACAAACCCAGGCTCAGTTGGAGCAGGAAACTACTATGTATATGAAAGAAGTGCAGTTGGATGTTATTCAGATGCAACACTTGTGAAAGCAACAATTACGCTTTGCACAGGAGGTGTTACACCAAGCATACCAATAGTTGATATTTCAGTAAATAAAGTAGGTTCTGCCAAAACAGTTCCTGTAAATGAAAATGTAAACTACAAAGTTGTAGTGAAAAACAAAGGTGAAGTGAAAGCAACAGGCATTGAAGTAAGGGATATTCTACCAAGCGGATTGACTTTTGTAAGTTCAAGTAGCAATGCAAACTTTGCAAATGGCATCGTTTCTATAAAAATTGATACTTTGAAAACAGGTGATAGCACTACATTTACTTATATAACGAAAGTGACGGCAGCAGGTAAAATTGTAAACAAAGCCGAATTGTTCAAAATAAGTGAAACAGACAATGTTTTATCGAACAATTCAAGTGAGTTCTCAATCAATGACCCTGCAGCAGGTAAACTAATAGGTATAAGTAAAGTATGCGACCCTGCAATATTGGTAAGCGACAAGATTTATAACGTACCATTCGTAATTTATATAACCAACTTAGGTGGCGAAGATGTCAAGAAACTTCAAGTGAAAGACGACCTTGACCGAGCATTTGGTAGTGGAGCAAAAATCTTGAACGATACTATTCGAATAGTTGCAGACTCAGGTTTAGTTGTGAATCCTAAGTTTACAGGTCGTGGTTTGAATACAAACATGCTCATTGATTCAGCAAGTAGTATTAAGAAAGGCAAGAAATTAGCATTGAGATTTACTGTAAAAGTAGATTTGAAAGATGCAACTATCACCGACTTCTTTAATAGTGCTGAGGTTACTTCTGATGGAAAGAAAGACATTTCAACCAATGGAGTGAATGCTGACCCAGACAATGATGGCGACCCAACCAACAACGAGGAAGCAACACCGATTAAGTTCAAAATAGATATTTCACCTGACCGCCCTGCCATTGGTATTGCATTATCAATCGTAGATTCGGCAAAAGTTGATGAGAAATGCTATAACGTAACTTACATGGCACTTGTCAAAAACATGGGAAATGCTAAATTGACAAACGTACAAGTATCCGATAGTTTGACCAAAACCTTTGCCGATAGTGTAACTTACCAAATGGTAGGCAAGCCAACAGCAGGTAAAAACAGTACATTGAAGTTGAATCCTAACTTTAATGGAAAAGAAGATGTAAATCTCTTGATTGCAGATTCAACAAGTAAGTTGAACTTAAGCCAATTAGATTCACTATTCTTTACTGTGAAAGTGTTCCACAACGGACACCCTGGTCCTTTTGCAAACTATGCTTATGCTAAAGCAATTGGCACTGGCAAAGTTGTAACAGACATCTCGAATACAGGTACTGAAATCAAGATAAATGAAACATCACCAACCATTTTGAGATTGCCGATCGTTTCAGGCATTGTAATTATCCCAGAAGCATTCTCACCAAACGGTGACGGAAACAATGACTTCTTCAAGATAACAATACCAAGCACTGCCAAAATGATAAGTTGTGATATTTACAACAGATGGGGTCATGTAGTGTTCAAAGACAAAGACAATACTTTGGCAACAAAAGGTTGGGATGGAATATCAAATCAAGGTATCAGATTCGGAACTGAAGGTGTGCCAGATGGCACATATTATTACGCAATTGATTACGAACTTGATGGACAAAGAGTACATCGTGTAAGTTACATCACCCTTGCGAGATAAACCTTAATTATTACTAACCACTAAAAATGCCACCTTTTCAAAACGCTTCAAAACGTGAGGAAAGGTGGTGTTTTTTTTAAAAAAATAGTTAATAGTAGTAAATGCCTCTGCGAAACTCCGTGGTATTCCTCCGTTAACTCTGTGGTTAAAATACACGTTTTATGAAATTTCAATTTCTTCCCACAACAATTGCCAATGCTAAAGGCATGATTTTTGCAAACCGTTCGTTTATAAAACAAGAAGAAGCTATTTTTAAAAAATGCTATTAAGGAGATTCATACTATTTTTCTACCTCACAACAGCTAACTTTGCCCTTTTTGCTCAAAATACCTCCAAGACTTTCCAAAAAGCAGAGGCACAATATGGAGCTTTGGGTTACGCAAAGGCAATAGAGTTGTATGAAACCGCTTTGAAAAAACCGAAGGGAGCGACTGATGAAGAGGTGGTAAAAGCTAAATTAAATCTTGCTTTATGCTATAAATTTGTAAAAGATTATATAAATGCTGAAAGAGTTTTTCGAGATGCTTTGACTGCAAATCCTATCTTGAAAGGCGAAGATATTAAAGCTTATCGAACTTATGCCCAAGTTTTGACAAGTAACGGCAAGTTTCCAGATGCTAATTTTTATTGGCAAAAATTCAACGAATTACAAGAACAAGACAAACGTGGCGTAGAATTTATCAAACTCAATAGTAATCGTGATGCCTTAGAGCGAAATTCGGGAAGCTACAAAGTAGAATATTTAGGCATCAATTCAACCAGTGCGGACTTTAGCCCTGTTTATTACAAAAAAGGCTTGGTTTTTGTTTCTGGAAGAAGTGCAAATTCAGGAATTCGACGAGTTTTCAACTGGGACGCATCTTCATTTCTTGATTTGTTTTATTTGGAAGATTTAAAAGTACTTGGTACAGAAACGGGTGCTTCTGCCACAGGTTCGAGTTCACAGTCGGCAATTACAAAGCCTACCCAACCGTCCAAAAAACTGGGAAATGATTATTATACACCTCCAACTTCCAATGATACAAAAACCATCGGACGAAAAGGAAATGAGTATATTACAGGAAGCAAAGATTTAGATTATGAAGAAACACCCACAATTCCTACTGAAAAATTTAGTAAATCCCTCAATTCAAAATACCACGAAGGACCATGTACTTTTTTTCATGATGGTTCAAAAATAGTTTTTACCCGAAATAGTCAGAGTGGGGGAGGAGGAGGAATTTTAGGTCAGAAAAAAAATGCTGCAATCACTCGACTGAAACTTTTTACTGCCGAGTTTGAAGACAATGAATTGCGAAAAATCAAAGAAATTCCTTTTAATAGTAATGATTATTCGTGCGGACATCCAACGCTAACTATTGATGACAAAATCATGTATTTTGTGTCCGATATGCCCGGTGGCTACGGTGGGACAGATATTTGGATGACTCGCTACAATAATGGTGAATGGACAAAACCTCAAAATTTGGGTGGAACTGTCAATACTCGTGGCAATGAAATGTTTCCGTTTATTGATGTGCGAGGAAACCTGTATTTCTCCTCTGACGGACACCCAGGTTTAGGCGATTTGGATATTTTCTTTATTCCGATGAATACTGCAACTGCTATGCCAAGTGGAAAAGTTCGAAATTTGGGAAGCCCTCTCAATTCAAATAAAGATGATTTTGGCATAATTACTGACAGTGAACGCCGCACGGGTTTTTTGAGTAGCAACCGAAAACGTGGCGGAACTGACGACGATATTTGGAAATTTACTCGCTTTGGTACGCTTTATGGTTGTCGAGAATTGGTGGTAAATGTCTATGACAATGAAACCAAAAAACCTTTCGACCGAATTAGGTTTGAGTACGAAACCAAAGGAGGAATTACTCAACGTGAAAGTGCAATAACAAGCAACTTAGGTACAATAAAACTTTGTTTAGAAGCTGATAATGATTTCAGTTTCTATGTCAAGCAAAATGGTTATCAAGCTGCTACCATAAATTTCTCAAACAAAGATGCCTCTGATTATGAGTCTTCAAAGTTGGATATTTATTTGAAAAAAGAGGTAATTGTAGCGGATATATCAAAGAAAAATAAAGCCGAAACGAATGTGAATAAAGCCCCAACTGCCAATGAAATCTTGGTGGCAAGGCGAAATGGAAACCCAATTTCGACCATTTTTAGAGGAATTGTAACGGCAGGAAAAGACAGCACACCGATTGCAGGAGTTTTGATAAAATTTATCAATCAATGCACAGGAAATGCCCAAGAAATGACCACAGGTTCTGATGGTTCGTATGAGTTTAAGCGTGAGCTAAATTGCGATTATATCTTAGAATCCTTCAAAGAAAATTTTGGAAAATCTTCTGAATTAGTAGCAAAAATAGAAGAAAAACGCAGTATTATTAATATTTTTCGTAAAAAAACTGCACCAGTCAATCTCGGTTCATTGTTCGATACCAAACTCTACCGGGTAGGTGATGTTGTGAAATTAGACAATATTTATTACGATTCTGAAAGTGCAAAAATCAGACGTGATGCCACCAGAGAATTAGAGAAATTGGTGAATACGATGCGAAAAAACCCGAATATGATTATCGAAATTCGCTCGCATACCGATACTCGTGGCAATGCCCAAGATAACCTTTTTCTTTCTCAAAAACGAGCCAACGAAGTTGTAGATTTCTTAGTACAAAAAGGTGTAGCTCGTGCCAGAATGAGAGGTGTTGGCAAAGGCGAATCGGAGCCAGTAAACGGCTGCGGCGATGGCGTACAATGTACCGAAGCCGAACACCAACGCAACCGAAGGACCGAGTTCAAGATTCTTTCGATTGAAAGGAAGTGAAACTGGAAGTGTTTAATTAGTTCTACTTTAACACTCTGGAATTTGAGTTTTTTAATGCCAGTATTATTTCCAGAGTGCCAAAGTAGAATTATAAGCAAATTTTCATTTGATAAATGGCAGTATTTTTTTTGTAATTAACGCCATTTTCATTACATTTCGACTTACGTCATTCCATCTTCTTCTCGAAATCTGAACTTCTGTACCATCTTTTAATATCACTTTTTTATCTTCTAAATTGAGATTTTTGATGAATTTCTTATTTATAATACACGATTTATTAACTCTGATAAATGATTGTGGTAGAAGCATATCATACATTGATAGCGTATATGACATCACTTTTCGTGTGCCAGTTTGCATCACAAATGATGTATAATTGATATTCGCATCTAATCGAATGATTTGTTCGGGAGCTAAATTTAGGAGGTTTTCGTGTCCTTTTTGACGTTTTCTTATTTTAGTTTTCATCGTGTTTGTTGATTTATTTTAGAATTAAAGTTTCTTTTTTTTCTAAATTCAAATTACCACATCCATCAATATATGCCTTAAATATTGCACCACTTACTGTTTTGAAACCAGGCGATAAAGTAATAGATTTACCCGCATCAAATTTTACATTTGCCCCCGAATTAATTATTTTATTGGCGATAATTGTATTCCCTGTTTCGTATTTTAAAGTAGTATTTGCATTAATATCGTAGTTTACATTAAATGACGATTGGCAAGCAATAGGTATCACTCGTACATTGAATACGTCTGTTACGCAACCATAAGTATCATGTACCGAATATGTAGTTATGCCCGTAGCTGGCGGAGTAACAATAATACTTGAAACTGTACTGCCATTTGTCCAAACAAATCCACCATTAGAGTATGAAGCAGTTAACGTAGTTGGTGCATTTTCTTGAACAACTAAATCTTTTGTTACATTTACATCTTTCATTATCGTAAATTGGTCTTGTACGCTACCATCTTCGGCTATCCATTTTGCATCTAATTGGTTTCCATCAATTTCGAGATAAAATGCACCTCGGAGTGTCTGATTATTTGCTACAGTCATCGCAGGATGTGGCCAACCTCCTATACTTGATTCAAGTTCTCCTCCCGAGCCAGCCACTACATAAACAACTCCTCCATTTGTTTGAGCAGAACTTTTGAAATAAGGGCATGAATTAGACGAATTATTATATTTTCCTGAAGATTGGCTTACTTCATTTCCCGTAGGGTAGAGAGCTGAGTTATAGGTGTTACTCATGCCATAATGACCTTTAATTAATTTGGAACGTTCATACGAATGGCTATGCCCCGAAAGCACTAAATCAACATTGTATTTTTCAAAAATACGTACCAAAGTATCACGAAACTTTGCCAAATACCAATCTTTATCAGGATGTACAGCATCAGAGTTATGACTTCCTTTTGTATAAGGAGGTGCGTGAAGACTAACAACTGTCCATTTTTGGGTATTGGCTGCCAAATCTTGCTTTAACCAATTTTTCTGCACATTGTTTGCTTCCCACAAATAAGCGTGATTAGGAGATGACTCAGGAAAAGTGCAAGTATCGGGTCCCGGTATTCCTTCTTTTCCGAAAGCATCAAGTACAATAAAATGAATATTTGCTTTATTAAAAGAATAATACCGTTCAGTGCCTGATGGAACGCCTCCCTCTTGTCCGCTTGTTGGCATATTAAATAGCGTAAAGTAAGGACGATTGAAATTTGTAAAATCTATACAATTATTAGAATAATTATAAAATTCATGGTTACCGATAACAGGATAAATAGGAGTTTGCTTCATGTTGCGGTCATTTTGACTCATTTGGAAAAAATGTTTTTGAAAATTATTCATCGTACCTCCGTTAGGGCCTGCATTAGCACCTTCCCATAGTTCCTTATAGGCTAAATCGCCAAGCGGCAAATATAAATCAATATAATTGTCTTGAACATACCCGAGAAATTTGTCCATGACAAGTCGCTGAAATTGATTGCCTTTACCCATATCACCCATTGCCAAAACACGGGTTTTCTTTACAGTTCCAACTGTTGGTGGTGTAATAAAGAAATTATCAGAAGTATTTTGCAATGCCACCGATGTTGAGCCTACCGAATAATAATACTTTGTATTTGGAGTTAGCCCACTAAGATTTACGAGGTGGTCGGTACTCACCGTAGCTACTACAAATGGCGTAGTTAGGTTAGTTGGGCTATTTCCAATCATTACTTTACTATCAGATGCAGTATTAGTTTGCCACCGAATCTGCATACTGGTAGAAGCACCAAGCATCAAATAAGGTCCTCTGTTTATATAACTCGCAGCAGTATTAATACCTATTAAGTTTAGATTAAATGAAATGTCAGAACTATTGGAATCTGCTTGATGAATTTCTACGGCAATTGTATTTGAACCGACTTGAAGTGTGCTGCCTTTCAAGAAAATTTCTAACCAATCTTCGCCATCATCACTGACACCATTGGGAGCATTATTAGCTAAAGTTGAGTGTGTAACAGCACCCGAAATAGCACCCAAAATATTATCTCTAAATACCTCAACTCCATTAAAATACACAACTATGGCATCATCTCGTTTTATTCTCAAGCGATAAAATTCACTAATGTTAGCAAGTGTAAATGTTTTTCTAAAATAAGTAGTAATAAATCTACCATTCACAGGACCTCCATCAATAATCGTCGTTTCATCTCCATCACCAAAGCCCAATTCAGCATTGCCCGATACCCAAGTAGCATCGTTGTATGATGTTTTCTCCCATGATGCAGGTCTTGTGTTTTTATCTAAGTATTTCCATGAGTCATTATCTTTAATTATATCAGTTTGTGAAAATTGCAAGAAATCATAAGCAATTAATTCTAAATTAAAATAAAGGTCTTGACTGCCAGACGACGACTGATGAACCTCCACGGCAATTACATTATTTCCTTTTTTTAGAATATGCCCATCTAAATAAGTTTCATGCCAAATAGTGCCATTATCAGAAGTTTGGGATTCTATTGCAACGGAATCATACCCATAAGGGCTTCTTAAATTATCTCGAAAAACCTCTTGACCATTTACATATACAACTACTCCGTCATCACGTCTAACACTGAGTTTGTAGGCAGCAAATACCCCCATGGTATCTGCCAATGTGATGGTTTTGCGAAAATAGGTCGTAATATTGCCAATTACCCCAACATTATTTGGTGGTGGAGGTGCAATCTGCCCACCAGGGGGTGGCCCAAATCCTAATGGAGTATTGGCGGTTGACCAACCAGAGATGTCGGTTCGCCATGTAATTGCTGGGGCGGAGGTAGTAACAAGGTACTGCCATTGACTATTTTGAGGAATAATGGTCGTTGTTTGAGCCATAACTATACGACTCATGAAAATCAATAATAGGAACTTTTTCATTTCTAATTTTTTTTTGGTGCAATTAAATTTGTATTCAAAGTTTAGATAATTGCCAAAAATAAAGAATGACTTAAATCATAGAGTGCTATGATATTGCATTCACTCATATACGATAATTATAATATTTTTTTCAATTTTTTCTTGTTATTTCAAAATTTAATTTATATATTTAGATAATATTCTAATTATTTAATTTAAACAACAAAAAAATGGCAGAAATTACCACAAACACTCGCCAACCAAGAGTAGATATGACCCCAATGGTAGATTTGGGGTTTTTACTCATTACGTTTTTTGTGTTTACCACTACGTTTTCATCAAATTTTATGATGAAATTAAACATGCCAGATGATAAAGGACCAAAATCTATTGTTAGAAACGGCAATACTTTAACGCTGATTCTTGGAAAAGAAAACCGAATATTTTGGCATCAAAAAGACATAAAAGCTCTTGATGTACAATTCTTGAATGAAACTTCTTATGGAAAAACACTTCGCCAATTAATAGTAGAAAGAAGAGATAAGGCTATTAAAAAAGATAATTTTACCGTCATTATTCGCCCAACTGACGCATCAAGCTATAAAAACACAGTTGATGTATTAGATGAAATGGTGATTTCTAAGCAAGAACATTTTGCCATTGTTGATATTTCTCCAAAAGAAGTAGCGATTTATGAAGCGAAATGTCTTGCACTGAAATAGTTTTTCCACAAAAAAACACTTAAAAATGGCATATCTCGAAAGGATTTGCCATTTTTGTTGCATCATATTTTTAGTATCAATTCTTTTCCCAAAAATGGAACAAAATCAAATAAACTGCCCTAATTGCAAGCATGCTTTTTCAATAAACTCGGCTATTGCGAGTGATATTGAAAAATCAATTTCGGAAAAAGTAAAAAATGATTATCGCCAAATTATGACCGATTGGCAAAAGAAAGAAGCCGAAAAATTTGACCTAAAAGAACAACAAAGGGATGCTGAATTGAAGCGAAAAGAGCAAGAATTGTCGGAATCTATTGAAAAACAAAGAAAAACAATGGCTGATGAGATTCGAGAAAGGCTCATAAAAGAAAGTTCGGCTTCGATAGAATCTTTGAATAAGCAATTGGAAAATCAGACTGAAATGATAAGTGGTTTGAGAAAAAAAGAAATTGATTTCTTGGAAAAAGAGCGTGCTTTGAAAGATGAAAAAGACAGAATGGAGTTGGAGAAAAAGCAATTTGAACTCCAAATTCAAGACCAAATCAAGGAGAAATTGAGTAAAGATTTTGAAACAAAATATGATTTAATTATCAAAGAAAAGGAAAAACAACTCGAAGACCAAAAGAAATTGGCTGCCGAAATGCAACGAAAAGCCGAGCAAGGCTCAATGCAGCTACAAGGAGAAGTGCAAGAAATGGGCTTAGAAGAAATGCTAAAAAATACCTTTATTTATGACGAAATAAGCGAAGTTGGCAAGGGAATTCGTGGAGCAGATGTCATTCAAACTGTAAAAAATGAGTTGGGGCAAATCTGCGGAAAAATCATTTATGAAAGTAAACGTACACAAAATTTTGGTGGCGATTGGATTGAAAAGCTCAAAGACGACCAACGACAAATCGGTGCCGAAATAGCAGTTTTGGTTACCCAAACAATGCCCAAAGAAATGGAACGTTTTGGCGAAAAAGATGGCGTTTGGATTTGTAACTACTTGGAAATGAAGGGTTTAGTGTTTGCTTTGCGTAAAATTTTGATTCAAACACAAACTGCAAAATCAGCCAACGAAAACAAAACAGATAAGATGAGTTTGCTATATTCGTTCTTAACTTCTAATCAATTTCGCCAGCAAATCGAAGCCATTGTTGAGAGTTTCACGACCATGAAATCTGACTTAGATAAAGAGCGTCGTGCCATGCAACGCATCTGGAAAGAACGAGAAATGCAAATCGAAAAAGTGATTGGTAGCACCATTGATATGTACGGCAGCATCAGAGGCATTGCAGGAAATGCCATCGCTCCGATTCAATATTTGGAATTGCCAGGAAGTGAGGAGGAATAAAATCTCGTTGCCTTCGACTTCGCTCAGGCAACGAGATTACAAAACCTTCCTCAAAGCATTTCTCACTTCAGGAGCAGAAATGAGTCCAGTATGTCGCCAAAGCAATTTGCCATTCTGGAAAAGCATCAAAGTAGGTACAGCTTCCAATTTGAATTTCTTTTTTAGGGCAACATTTTTGTCCACGTCAATTTTTACGACCAACAAATCGTCGTCCAATTCATCAACCAATTGGTTGAGCATTGTCGAGATTTTCTTGCAAGGTTTGCACCAATCTGCCGTGAAATCTATCAAAACGGGTTCATTCGACCCAATTAATTCATCAAAAGAACCAGTCATTACATTTATTGTTTACTGAAATAATAATAAGAGGGACGAATTACGAATTCTAAAATTTTAATAATTAGCCATTTATTAAATTTCAAATTGTTACCTTAATTAGTACATTTTTTAGCTGAAAATGGTTCTGTTTTAAATTAAGTGATAAAGAAAGAGAAATATAAGTGATTGATTACAAGTGTTTTATTCGTAATTCGTAATTCAAAATTCGTAATTCTACCTACTTCTCCAAATACCGTTTCTTAAAAGCCAAAGGGTTTTCGTTGGTGATTTTCTTGAAAGTTCGGTTGAAGTACGAAAGACTTTCAAAACCGCAGTCGAAGCAAGTTTCGGTTACATTTTTATCTAAAATCAATAATCTTTTAGCTTGACTGACACGGTAAAAATTCAAGAATTCGGTGAAAGTAAGCAACGTTCGCTTCTTGAAATACCGACAAAAAGCTGCATTCGATAAATTGCTCAAACTTGCCACCTCATCAATTTCAATTTTCCGCTGAAAGTTTTCATCAATAAATCTGTAAAGCCTTTTGAGACGTTCTTGCTCTTTTTTATTATATTGATTTTCGACAGGATTTTCATGCAAAAATTCAATATTCGTTGCCGATGCCAAGACCTTAAAAATGCTCAAAATCTCTAAAAATTGCTCAAAATGAGGCAATAAATAAAGGTTTTTCAATCGTTTTGCTACTTTTTGCTTGGTTTCAGCATCGAATGCTATACAAAACTTTGATTTCTCAAAAAGCTGAAAAACACTTAAAAGTTCAGGCGTATTGGCAAAAGCATCACCCAAAAAGTCTTGCTGAATATGAATTACAACTTCCTCATAATCAGTTTGTACGCCATAATCAAAATTAAGATGAGGAATATTTGACCCAATAAAAACCAAATCGCTGCCTTCGTAGCGAGAAATATGTTCGCCCACATGCCGTGTGCCGTTTGCACCTTCAATATAAACCAATTCAAACTCAGGATGAAAATGCCAAAAGAATAAATCATTGAGTTTTGGATTGTGCATCAAGCGAAACGAACTATTGGCATCTGGCTTTATTTCTTCAAACTGAATTTTCATTTTTGACTTAAATTGGCAATATTTCATGCAAATATATTTATTAATATCAATATTGTTCAAAAAAAGGCAATTATTGTGGTAGAAATCGAAGGTTTCAATACGCTACCTTTGTATCATTAATTCAATGCTAAATATAACAAAACATGGAACTTAAAGAGCAAACAATGACCCCGACAATGGTGCCAACGATGATGCCAACGATGATGCCAAATACCAATCATACTGATAAACCGGGTAATCCTTCGACTGCCACAAGTAGCCAAGTGAAATTGCGTCAAAGTCTTTCAGATGGAAAAGGATTGAAAGTTTTGAGTGAAGAAGATTGGAACTTTTGGATAGAAAATGGCTACGTAATCATCAAAAATGCTGTACCAAAAGAGCAGGTTCAAGCTACGGCTAATTTTTTGTGGGAATTTGAAGAAAAAGATGCTAACGACCAAGCCACTTGGTATGCTCCACCTCGTGCCGAAATGCAGATGAAAGAATTGGCAGGGACGGGTATGGTAGAGGTCTATAACAACCAACATTTGTGGAATAATCGTCAAATGCAGCGAGTTTATGATGCTTTTTGTGATATTTGGGGAACAGAAAAACTGTGGGTAACGATTGACCGAGCAAATTTGAACTTTCCGATTCGCCCAGGTTTTGAATACAAAGGTTTTGTGCATTGGGACTATGACCCCGAAACAAAACCACAAAATGTGCAGGGGGTTTTGGCACTTGCCGACCAAATGGATGAAAATATGGGTGGTTTTCAGTGTATTCCAGAGTTATTTCGTACGTATGATACTTGGAAATTGACACAACCAGAAGACCGAAATCGTTTCAAACCCGATGTTTCGGCATTTGAAGGAAAATATCATAAAGCAAAAATGAAAGCGGGAGATTTATTGATTTTTAATAGCAGCGAGCCACATGGCATTCGTCCAAATAATTCGACGGACTTGGTCAGAATCGCACAATATATTTCGATGATGCCAGCCGAAGAAGACAATGATGCACTACGTGATTGGCGAGTAAATTCGTGGAAAAATCGCATTGCTCCAGAAGGTTATGCGTTCCCTGGCGACCCAAGAAATTGGGAACAAACAAAATACGGCACTGCTGAATTGAATGATTTAGGTAAAAAATTATTGGGACTTGAAAAATGGTAAATGTCCGTCTAAGTTCATAAATAATTTGAAATTTATCAGTATATTCTATCAAAAAACCTCGTAAAGTCCTGAACAGTAGGCATTTACGAGATTTTTTAAATTTATAGAAACTTGCAAAATTGCATAGTTCAATTTTGGTAATTTCAAATCGAAACAAAATCAGCCACACGATAGCCCTTTTCGGTTTGATGAATAATTGCCGCTTCGTGTGTTGGGTCATGGTCGAAAATGATAGTCCAATTGTTTTCTGAGGCTTGTTTTAGCAATGATTCTTTTTCGGTCATTGTTTGCAACGGTCGCAAATCATAGCCCATCACATAAGGCACAGGCACGTGTGCATGAGAAGGAATTGTGTCGGCAACAAACAAAAATGTTTTGCCATTTTGTATTATTTTGGGCATAATCATCTTTTCTGTATGCCCGTTGGCATAAAGCAATTCTATTTTTTTTCCAAAAGGATAATATACCTCATCTACAAAATGCAATGCACCTGTTTCTTGCATTGGCATAATATTTTCTTTCAAAAAGGTGGCTTTTTCCCTTGCATTTGGCATCATTGCCGACGCCCAATGTGCCGAATGTGTCCAATATTTTGCATTTGTGAAGGTTAATTCTAATTTGTCCTTTGCCGAATTCCATTGCACTGCACCGCCACAATGGTCGAAATGTAGGTGCGTACTCAGCACATCAGTTATTTCGTTGGGCGAGTAGCCAGCTTTTTTGATGGAATTTATCAAATCACCTTCGCCATGACGAAAATAAAATCCCTGCCAACGAGCATCTTGTTTATCGCCCATACCGCTATCAATCAAAATCAATTGTTTGCCAGTATCAACCAATAAGCACCGCATTGCCCAGCTACAAAGATTGTTTTCGTCGGCGGGCATTTGTTTGTTCCAAAGCGTTTTTGGCACAACCCCAAACATCGCCCCACCGTCTAATTTGAAATGTCCTGCATCAATTACATGAATTTGCATAAAGATTTGTTAATTTTGTTTCTTAAATTTACGTGAGTTAGGAAGGATAATTTACCAGTTTAATATTTGCTAATTCATTGACTATAAGTTCTTTGCCTTACTTTTTTTTGAAAAAAAGTAACAAAAAAACACGAATCTTACAATCACCTCTTGAGAAATTTGGTATAAATTTTAAAAGAACTTATAAATTTGTTGAGCCAAATTTCTCAAACGGCGTGTAATATTCTTTTAAGGAATGTTTTTTATTTATTTGCTTACGCATTCCATTTTTATGGAAGTTCATACCACAAATATATTGAATATTCACTCATTCGCTCAATCACCTATTCACTCATTTGTTCCCTCATGCAAATACGTACAAAAATAGCGATTCAATTTACAATAATCTTAGCTGCGATTTTAATAATATTTTCGTTGGCAATTTATTATACTTCAGAAAATTTCAGAAAGCAGGAATTCTATAAACGTTTGAATGATAGAGGCGTTTTGACCGCAGGGCTTTTGAAAGAATTAAAAATTACAGAAAAAGACAAAAAAAAATTGCGTGATGCCAATAAAACTTTTTTGACAAAATTGAACACTGAAAAAGTGTTGATGTTCAACGAAAAAGACGAGTTGGTTTATGCAAGTTATGAAGCGGATTCGATAAAATTTAGCCCTGATTTTTTGACCCAAGTTCGTAAGAAAAAATATGTAGAAACCAGTGATTGGGAAAATCAAGTAATTGGAACGTTGTATGTTGATGAAGAGAAAAAATCTTATGTTGTGGTGGCTTCGGCAAGTGATTCTTATGGCAAAGAAAAACTAAAAAATATTCGTAATACGCTGATTATTAGCTTTTTAATTGGGATTTTCCTGACGATTTTTCTCGGAATAATTTTTGCAGGACAGTCGCTAAAACCCATTTCCGATATTAATAAAGAGGTTACAAATATTACAGCTTATAACCTCAAACAAAAACTCAGCACAGGAAATAATAAAGATGAAATTGCTCATTTGGCTATCAATTTTAACCAAATGTTGGAGCGATTGGAAAAATCGTTTGAACTCCAAAAAAGCTTTGTTTCCAATGCTTCTCACGAACTTCGCACGCCTTTAGCCGCCATCAAATCGGAGATTCAAATTGCCTTAGAAAATGACCGTTCAAGCGATGAATATCAAATAATTTTACGCTCCTTATTGACTGATAACCAACGACTTATACAACTCACCAATGGACTTTTACAATTAGCAAAATCCGAAAATAGTGATAATAATTTAATGCTAAAACCAACCCGAATTGACGAGTTACTTTTCAAAGCACAAGAGGAAGTTTTGAGTCAAAATAATGGTTATCGTATTTTGATAGATTTTGATGATATTCCTGACGATGATGAATGGGTAACCGTCAATGGAAATGAGGCATTATTGCTTACAGTTTTTACAAATTTGCTCGATAATGCTTGTAAATACTCGCCAGAACACCAAGCGGAGGTAAAAATTCGTTTTAATAATAAATTGTGCATCGTGGCAGTAAAAGATAACGGAATTGGAATTCCACAAAGCGAATTAAGCAAGATTTTTGAGCCATTTTATCGTACCCAAAATGCCTCAAAATTTCGTGGGCATGGTATTGGTTTATCTGTTTGCAGAAGAATAATTGACATGCACCAAGGTAAAATCGAAGTAAAAAGTGAAGAAGATAAAGGCAGTGTTTTTGAAGTAACTTTACCGCATTTGACATAAATTATGAAATATTTTTATTTACAAGCGTTTTATAAATCCGAAATTCCTCCTCCTTTTCAAGGAGGGGTGCCTGACGTAGTCGGCGGGGTGGTTATTTGCGAAGAATTAGTTTTGAGAGAACTTCAACGACCTTTAACCACCCCGTCAAAATTCGACTTCGTCAGAATTTTGCTACCGAAGCGTCGGTCGCCCCTCCTTGGAAAAAGGAGGGGAAATTCTCGGCAAACCTATTTTTTTACTTTTGTACTTTTCTTATCCTTCCTCACCCTTTCCGCCACCCCAAAACCTTCCATAAAATTCATCAAAAATGAAGGGCAGTGGGACACCGAGATTCATTTTCGTGCAGATATTGCGGGAGGATATTTATTAGTAAAAAACACAGGAATCCAATATGTGTTTTTTGATACAAAAACATTGGCAACGATTCATGCGGGAAGTTTGGATGCAAAATCTGCCCGAAAAACCATCGAACCCATCAAAGGTCATGCTTTTGAAATGACTTTTGAAGAGGCAAATCTTTCACCCAAAATAGAAACTTCTTCCCAAAACCAAGCAACGTACAATTATTTTATAGGAAACGACCCATCCAAATGGAAAAGCAATGTTGCAGCTTTTGACGAAATTTATTTGCGTGATATTTACCCAAATATTGACTTCAAATTATATAGCTTCGACCAATCCTTGAAGTACGAATACATCGTAAAACCCCAAGCTGATGCTTCAAAAATCAGAATGAAATATACAGGTTTAGAGTCTTTAAGTGTTGATAATCAGCAGCTTAGCTATAAAACTTCGGTCAATGTTGTCAAAGAATTTGAACCATATTCGTTTCAAATTTTGAATGGAAAAACGATTGATATAAAATCAAATTTTCGAGTAAAAAACAACGAAGTACAATTTGATTTTCCTGAAAATTATGACAAAAAACGAGCATTAATTATTGATCCCGAATTAGTTTTTTCAACTTACTCAGGTTCAAAATCTGACAATTGGGCCCAAACCGCCACTTACGATTCCGACGGAAATCTGTTTGCAGGTGGCTCTGTTTTTGGTTTAGATTTTACGGTAACAAATGGTGCTTTTCAAGTAAAAGGTAGTTCAACAAACTCAATAGGTGCCGACAATGCAGCGGGCTATGGCGTAACCGATATTGTCATAATGAAGTTCAGTTCCGACGGTTCTCAACTACTTTATTCAACTTTTTTAGGTGGAAATGCCTCCGATGTTCCACATAGTTTGGTTGCCAATTCCAAAGGCGAATTAGTGATTTTTGGCACAACATCTTCCACCAATTTTCCTACAAATGCTTCTTCTTATCAAAAAAACTTTGCTGGTGGAAGCCTAATTGGCATTTATGGAGCTTTTTCAACGACCGAATCTGACCCAAATTTTGTAGGAATTGGCTTTGAGCGTGGCACTGATATTTTTGTAGCAGTTTTGAGTGTCGATGGCAAAAGCTTGGTTGGAAGTTCGTACATCGGAGGTAGTTCCAATGATGGTTTTAACGACACTCGTGCTTTGAATATCAAAAATTATGGCGATGAATTTAGGGGCGAAGTTGTGGTGGATAAAGATGATAATATTTATTTTGCTTCGATAACTAATTCCAGCAATTTTCCTTTGGTAAAGCAGTCGCAGGGGGCAAAAGGAACTGGTTTTGATGGCGTAGTTTGTAAGTTCAATCGCACTTGCTCACAGCTACTTTGGAGTACGTTTTTAGGTGGAAATAATTTTGATGCTGCTTACGGAATCAAAGTAACCGATACAGGAAAAATCTATGTTTCTGGACAAACTTTTAGTGCAAATATGGCAGTAAAAGATGGAGCTTTCAATCAAAAATATGGTGGAAGTGGCGATGGATTTATTGCAAAATTTAACTCAGATTTTGTAATCGAGCAGCTCACTTATGTCGGCACAAACGAAGCAGATATTAATTTTTTCTTAGAAACCGACAAAGAAGAAAATGTCTATGTTTTTGGACTTACGCAAGGTGATTATCCAGTTTCGGGCGATGTTTATCGAAATGCCAAAAGCGGACAATTTATTCATTGTTTTGACAAAGATTTGACCAAAAGTATTTTTTCAACTGTAGTCGGAACGGGTAGGGGAGTTGGCAAAATTGACATTGTACCAACGGCTTTTTTGGTCAATGATTGTGGCAATATTTACCTATCTGGTTGGGGCGGAAAAGTAAATTCGGCAACATCTCGTAATCTCAACCGAAATAGTACCACAACTGGCTTGCCCATTACATCTGATGCTTTTCAAAATACTACAACGGGTAGCAATTATTATTTCATGATTCTCGAAAAAGGGGCAAAATCGCTACTCTACGCTACATATTTTGGTTCGGAAGCACCTCCAACTCCCGCTGGCGAAGTTGGCGACCATCTTGATGGTGGTACTTGTCGCTTTGATAAAAATGGCATTATTTACCATACAGCTTGCTCGTGTTTGCCTCGACAAGGGCAAGCCGTGGCAACTTTTCCGACAAAAAATGCTTATTCAGGACATCGAAGTACCAACTGCAACATGGCAGCTTTTAAGTTTAGTATTGATGCCTTGAAAGCTGATTTTGAAATAAAAAATGAAGCAAATCGAGTCATTACCGAAATTTGTGTGCCTGCCAAAGTAAATTTCAATAATTTAAGTGTAGGTGCAAAAACCTACGAATGGGAGTTTAATGGGCAAGTTGTTTCACGCACAAAAGACATCGTTTTTAACTTCACAACGCCAGGCGAATACACTGTAAAAATGCGTATTTTTAATAAAATTACTTGCCGAACCACCGACTCAACAACAAAGAAAATATTGGTAAAAGGCTTCATTGCCAAAACAAGTCGAGATACTTTGGTTTGCCCCGAGTCGCCTGTGCAATTGCTTGCCGAAGGTGGCGAAAAATACACTTGGTCGCCAGCCAATGATTTGAGTAATGCGAGTATTTCAAACCCAATTGCGAAGCCAAAAACCACTACAAAATATTCGGTTTTGATAGAAAAAGAAGGCTGTTCGGTCAATAAAGACATTACAATAAAGGTAGATGACAACAAAACAGACTTTATTGTCAGTACAGCAAAAGAGATTTGTGCAGGTCAAAACGTTACGCTGTCGGTTACAGGAAAAGCAACGAAATATACTTGGTCAGGACCAAATATTAAAGATACCGTTGCCACACAAATTTCTGTAAAACCCTTACAGACAAGTACTTATACCATTCGTGGCGAATATCCAGATGGTTGTAAACCAATTAGAAATGTAACTGTAACAATTGATAATTCCTTCAAACCTGACTTTGATTATGCCATCACCCAAGATTGCGACAAGCCTTATCAACTCACTTTTACTAACAAAACTGCCAATGCCAGCAAATTTTCGTGGGCTTTAGGCAATACCGATTCCTTGAAAGTGGCTGTTCCTGAAAACTATCGTTTTTCCAAAGGCGGCACTTATAATGTTACATTGAAAGCCTACAATAAAATAGGCTGTGAATTGGTTGTTACAAAAAGTATTGAAGTTCCCGAAAATGAAGGAAAAATTCCGAACGTAATTACACCAAATAATGATGGAAAAAATGATAACTTTGTTATAGGATTTAAAAATGCCACAGTTGAAATTTATAATCGTTGGGGAAAACAAATTTTTCTGTCAAAAGATTATCAAAACGACTGGGGAAAAGACATTGCATCTGGCACATAT
This sequence comes from Emticicia sp., assembly GCA_031378345.1. Lineage (GTDB taxonomy): Bacteria > Bacteroidota > Bacteroidia > Cytophagales > Spirosomataceae > Emticicia. The sequence goes on from JANNDY010000024.1 coordinate 23,018, forward strand.
TATTATATATTGACCACCCCCACAGGTGCAAATTGCAAAGGTTGGGTTACGGTGGTGAATTGAAATTTTACTTAATAATTCATGTTACGCATGAAGTCTGAAAGACTTCAACTTGAATAGCCCCGAAAGAATTTCGGGGAGGGAAATGAAAAAAATGCTCACAACCACGAAGTGGTTGAACTTACTTTGGACGGTTTTGTTCAACCACTTCGTGGTTGTGAATAAAATTTGTTCTATTTTACCCCGAAATTCTTTCGGGGCTATTCAAGTTGAAGCCCTTCGGGCTTATTTTTGCATAACATGGGTAAATAATCAACAATTAAATTTAATATCAACAAAATGAAAAAAACAGCAACACTTCTCGTAATTCTTTTCGCAATTAACATCTCTTTTGGACAAAAGTATGACAGTTTTGGCGATAAAATCAAAGCAAACGGTGCAATTAGCACAACTGAATTAGTACAAAAAACCTCTGCAAAACCCTCAGTTGATGCCAAAGTCTCGGGCGTTGTAGAGTCGGTTTGTCAAGCAAAAGGCTGTTGGATGAAAGTCAAAATGGACAATGGGCAAACTATGCGTGTAACTTTCAAAGATTACGGATTTTTTGTACCGAAAGACATTGCAGGAAAAACCATCGTTTTTGAAGGAAATGCAAAAACTACAACAACCTCAGTAGAAGAACTTCGCCATTATGCTCAAGATGCAGGCAAAAGCAAAGAAGAAATCGAAAAAATCACGGACACAAAAACCGAACTTACTTTTGAAGCCAATGGCGTTTTAGTGCCGAAAAATTAAAAACCCCACCTAAACTCCCCGTTCCCCGAGCGAAGTCGAGGTGGCGGGGAGTTTTTTTACCCTAAAAACTATGAAAAAAATCTACCTTTTAGCTCTTTCATCGGGGCTTTCATTCACTTGTTTTGCCCAACGAACAATTATTCACTGCGGCACTTTGATTGATGGCATTAGCAATGTACCTAAAACTCAAATGACAATTGTTGTTGAGAAAAACCGCATTACTGATGTGCAAAGTGGCTATGCAACTGCCCAAACCATAGACAAAGTAGTGGACATGAAAACCAAAACTGTAACACCGGGTTGGATAGATATGCACGTACATATCGAAAGCGAAACAAGCAAAGACCAATACATCAAACGAATGAGTAGCAACATGGCAGATGTTGCCTTTGAAGCTCAAAAACACGCCAATACAACACTTATGGCAGGTTTTACGACTGTGCGAGATTTGGGCGGTTCGGGCGTAAATATTTCACTTCGAAATGCCATTAATAAAGGTTTGGTGATAGGTCCAAGAATATTTACTTCTGGAAAAACCATTGCTACGACTGGCGGTCACGGCGACCCAAGCAATGGTATTAGTACAAAATATACGATGCCCGATGAGTCTTTAGATGGTGTGGTTGATAGTCCTGATGCGGGTCGTCAGGCAGTGCGTCAGCGATACAAAGATGGTGCAGATTGTATCAAAATTACTGCCACGGGTGGAGTTTTGAGTGTTGCCAAAAATGGTAAAGGTCCACAATTTACAGAAGACGAAATCTCAGCAATTGTTACAACAGCCAAAGATTATGGTTTTATTGTGGCTGCTCATGCACATGGTGCAGAAGGCATGAAACGTGCCATTCGTGCAGGAGTTACAACTATTGAACATGGCAGTTTTATGGACGATGAAGCAATCGAATTATTTAAAAAACATGGCACTTATTATGTGCCAACTATCATTGCAGGAAAATCTGTTTTAGATTCGGTAAAAGTGCCAGGCTATTATCATCCATTGGTTGTTCCAAAAATATTAGAAACTGGTAAACAAACAGCCATTACTTTTGCAAAAGCCTATAAAGCAGGCGTAAAAGTGGCATTTGGTACTGATGCGGGTGTTTTTCCACATGGATATAATGCCAAAGAATTTATGTATATGGTAGAAGGCGGCATGCCAATGATGGAAGCTATCAAATCGGCAACGATTGTAAACGCCGAAATTCTGGGCATGAAAGCTGACCTTGGCTCAATTGAAAAAGGTAAAATTGCAGACATCGTAGCCATCGAAGGCGACCCTCTCACAGACTCAAAAGCAATGATGAATGTGGTAATGGTGATGAAAGAAGGGAAGATTTATAAGCAAAAATGATTTTTTTAACTCAAAAACTATGAAAACAAAGCAATTCTACTACATTTTAGCTCTTTTTTGCCTAAAATCGTAATTATTTGGGTACGTAAATTGCATTAGTAAAAATAATGACATTAGAATCAGAAATATCATCCTTAAAAATTCTTGTTAGCAGTTTGCTTTCAAGAGTGTCTCAATTAGAATCAGAAAATTCTGCTTTGAGAG
>JANNDY010000141.1:0-102507 GCA_031378345.1 Emticicia sp.
TTGGCAATATTGTCTGTTTTATAACACTTAAATAAGCTTCCAAAGCCTTTCAGATACTCATTAATTTTTTTTCATCAAATATTTTCATGCTCAAATTTAGTTATAAATATATTCTAAGTTCAGAGTGCCAAAGTAGAAGTAGGCAGGGCGTTTTTATTATTCGACCGTTCATCTTCATTTCGCAAGTAATAATCAGAAGAAGGGAGATAATTTTTAAAAGTTTTTCCATCGTATCGCCATACGCCACCGCCGTTCCAAGAACTGAACCATAAGTTGCCATTTTTATCTTGTAAAATATCCAAAATGAGCTGATTGTGGGTGCCAAGATTAAATTTATGGTCATCATTATTCAGAAAATTTGAAACATTTGTTCCATCATATCGATAAATTCCTTTATTCATCACGCCAAACCAAAGGTTGCCCTCTCGGTCTTCTAAAAGGCTGGTAATTCCCAATTTAGTCAAACTATCTGATTCGAAATATCTACTAATTTTTCCCCCAACATACTTACATATTCCTGCATTTGTACCAATCAAGATATTTCCTGCTCTATCTTCGATTATTGCACTCACATCATTGTTGCTCAGTCCATCTTTTGTTGTGAAATTGGTTAAGGATTTTCCGTCATAGCGATAAACACCTTCGCCCGATGTGCTGAACCATAAGTTTCCTGCTTTATCTTGCAACTCACAACCAACATTTCCTGACACTATTCCTTGGGTACGTATCATTTTTGGAACTACTATTGTATCATCTTTTGTTAAGTTTTTTTTTGCTTGTCCGTTGCAGGCAGTGAAAAATACACAAATCCCTAAAAATGGAAATATTAGCTTTTGCATGCATATTATTGCTTTTTTCATAAAAATTATGTTGTGTTTATGTTAAAATTTTCTTTCAAAAGACTTACCATTGAAACGATAAACACCATTGGGACCTCCGCCAAACCACAATTCACTTGTTTTACTTTTGTGAATAATCCAAATAAGGCCACCATCGAGACCATCTTTTTTGGTAAAGTTTATCATAGTATGCCCATCATATCGCCACACACCTGACTCAACTGTTCCAAACCAAATGTTACCCAAAGTGTCTTCACACATCGAAAAAACCCTGTCCAAAGAATTTCCTTTAGTGTCTTCTTTTCTTAAATTTTGTTGTTTTGTAAAACGGATAAATTCTTTACCATCATATTTTAACACTCCAGTACCTCCAATTGTACTGCCAGCACAATTGTTTCCAATCCATAAATTACCTTTACTGTCTTCTATTATGGCTCGAATATGCAAATATTCGCTTGTGCCATTAAATCCTAATGAGTCATTATTGAAAATTTTAAATTGCTTACCGTCATAGCCAACCAAAGCACCATAAGTGCCAAACCAAACCATTCCTTTTTTACTTTTTACAAAAGGTGTTGAAATTGAATAGACGTTTGGCTCACCTAATTTTGGTTTTATTGGGAAAGTATGGAAATAAAGCTTTTGCCCGTCATATTGATACACTCCTGCATCCGTTTCAAGTTTATTGTAGCCAGCCGTTTCATCGCCTTTAAACCAAAGGTCACTATCAGTTAATTCCCAACTGCTTTTTGAATCATAATTTCTTTCATTGTAAACAGTTATTTTTTGTCCATCATAACTGCTTAATCCTTTGCCACATTCAAACCAAATTATACCATTTTTATCTTCATAAATACTTCTAACCTGGTTGTCACTTAATCCGTTTTCTGTTGTGAAATATTGGAGCAACCCATTTTGAAGTAAACATACTCCTTCGTTGTGACTACCAAACCAAATATTTCCCTTAGTATCTTCCAAAATTGAACGAACTCCATTCGTGTATTTCAACCTTGGGCTGTCATCTTTAGAATTAACTATCTTATTTTCCTTATTTGATTGACTATGACTATTGCAAGAGATTGTTGCAACCATTAAAAATGTGTAGCAAAGGAAGAAGATGTTTTGATTTCTTAGTTTTACTTTCATTGTAAAGATGTTTTTTGGGAGTGAGGCACAGATTTCATATTATTTTCTAATCAATTTAAGTGTGTAATTCTTTACAACATCAACTTTATTTAAATAATCATCTAGATTTTGTGACACATAAAAATCAGGGAGAATCCCTTTTTCATCTGGCAATTTTGTGGCAGTAGATACATGTGTATTATTCGCCGAAGAGACTACTAATTTTGTATTACTTAAGCGAAACAGCGTTTGTCCAGCCGTACAGAATTGATTAGAACCCAGCTCTTCGCCAATTATAGTTCCCAAATTATGTGCTTTTACTAAACTCATGAAATGTCCGGTGGTAGAATGTCCATTTCCATCAATCAGAAAATAAACTTTTCCCTTAAAACGATTTTCAAGTGGATGAAAAATTTCTTCACCGTATGTTTTATCTGTTTTTCCTGCAAATTCTGCCTTTGAGTAATAGGTAAATGGTTTATCCATAAGATGTTGAAGCAAGTAAATACTTGGATATTGAGAACCACCTCTGTTGTATCTCACATCAATAATTAGATTTTCAATCTTTTTATTTTCGATAACCTTCATACTGCTGTCAAGAAATGATTTAAACACTGGATAATTGTTCCACTCATAATAATTGAAAGATGAGATAGTTAAAACAGCTGTTTTTCCATCTAAAATTTCTAAACACAAATCTTTTAAACAACTATTTACCGAAGGATCATATAATTCTGTTGCCATTTTTTGGGCTTTATGCAATTTAATCGAACCTCCATTTTCTTTAACAACAATTTCAAAAGTATTTGGCAATCCTAATTCGTAGGGTATTAAAGCAGCAAAATAGGTATTGAAATGTTGTGTTTTATAGGTTTGAATATTAGCTTGAGCAACAATGTGTTCGTAAATATCTGAAATAAGATTTACTGTTTCGACACCATTTATGCTCAAAATTTCGTCTTTTACCTTTACCTTCTCTGAATTATTCATTGGATTTACAACAAATAATTGCTTATTTACCCATCTAACTTGTAATGGAAAACTATTTTCTAAAGGCAATATGGAAAACTCATGGTAGTCATTTTGCATTGTAGAAGAAGCGGTATGTGAGCAACCAATACTTGCAATGATAGCATTACAATGCCAGGCAAATTCAGCATAGGTAGTTTTATCAGTAATCAATGATTTTTTACTTTCAATATTTTTCCAAAACTGGTCTTTTGTAATAAACTTTAGGGCATGAGGATGAACCGCTAAAAGTTTTTGACCCAACTGCTCCAAATCTGCTATATAATCTTTTTGGGAATATACCTTTGAAAATTTTTCTTTCGCTGTTAAGGGTTTAAGGGTTGGATATTTAATTCGTTGAATAACATCTTCTGCCTGAAAATTATCAGGGTTCATCAGCAATGCTTTTTCATAATTTTGAAGTGCTTTAATACTATCTTTTGCTTTAAGATATGCCTCACCCATACTGTCATAGGCATTAGCCGAATTAGGAAATTCAGAAATAATGAGTTTGAAAATGGCAATAGCTTCAATTAAGTTGTTTTCCCATAAAAACGAGTAACCGTATAGAGTTAATTCTGTCTCATTTCCAAAATCATATAATCTCAAGTTTTCTTCTTTGATTTTATAATAAAGTGCTATTCTTTCTTGAATAGTTAGTTGAGAATTTTCTTTAAGCTTTGCAACAATAGAAGATTTTTTAGTGCTGACTTCACTTTGTTGTGAATGATTAACTGAAGTATTTGTTAAGGGCTTGTTTCCACATGAAGCCATCAAACAGCAACTAAAAATTGTTAAACAAAATATATAAAAATTGGTCATATATTTATTTATTAAAAAAAAATTCTGTGAGGCGTCTTATATTTGATTCTAATATAATTTAATTATTTCTGATTCTCTTTACTCTTAAAGTCCGTAATGGTCTTTCCATCATAACGATAAACCCCATCACCAGAGCCAAACCAAATATTTCCATCATAATCTTCTAAAATCCCAAATATCATTTGTTTACTTGTTATTTCTGTTACTGTTAGCTTTTCACTATATAAAGACTTTTCATCATAACGAGAAAGCGTCCATGGCTTATTATACATAGCAGTTGTTGAAGAAGTCCAGATGTTTCCTTTTTTATCTTCAAGTATTGATAAAGCACCTTTCTCCGATAACTTAGTAAATGTATTGCCGTCATAACGCCAAAGACCATCGTCACCAAACCAAATATTGCCTTTTCTATCCTCGGTTATACCCCAAACGTTCTTGAAAGCCTGGCCTTCATTATTTCTGAGAGTGGTAAATGAAATTCCATCATATATAAAGGCATCTCCCCTTGTCCCAACCCATAATTTCCCAGATTTGTCTTCAATGATAGTATTAACGCCAATAGGTTGTCGATCTGGAAAAGTTCTCCCTATCCAATCCTCAATCATGTGATTGTTATTTATGATAAAATTGCGGAAGGACTTGCCATTATAACAGCTTGCTCCTCCTGAAACCCCAAACCAGATGTTACCTTTCTTATCTTCAAAAATACATGTAACTTCATTATTAAGTAGTCCCTCTTTTATTGTGAAATTTTTAAAAGATTTTCCCCCTGCCCTGAGCGACGCCGAAGGGTCGTAGCGATAAACACCTTCGCCAATAGTACCGAACCATAAGTTGCCCTTTCTATCTTCTAAAACAGAAAAAAAACGTGCTGAACTCACTTTATTTGTAATATTGGTAAAAGACTTTCCGTCGTAACGAAAAATACCCTCCCATGAAGCCATCCAAATATTGCCCTTCCTATCTTGTATGATATTTCGAGTTATACTTTGAGGTCCGTGGGAGGTAATTATACCTTTAGCTTCGGAATTGATAATATTCTTTTTTTCTTCTGTTTGGTTTTGCCCACAAGAAGTGTGGAAAACAAACATTAAGAACAGAGCAAATACGTCTAAGCATTTCATAATTTTTTTACTTAACAACCGCCTTTGCGAGGTGCACGTTTATAAATCATTTTACTATTTTGTTCTACATAGTCGCCCGTGACTATTGGATATGCATACTTGGGTGCATGCATTACGCTTCGGCTTCTTATAATTATTTTATCGTTAAATTTCAGGCTACGTAATTGCTCAAATTCATTTTTTTCTTGCAGCCCAAAAGCAAGAATATAATCGTCATCATTAATCCTTACCATCATTCCGAAACCTACTCTTGAGCCTGGCGGAAGAGAAAGAGAGGTTACAACGCCCTCCATATTGGTAGAATCCCTAATAGACTTCCTTATTTTAGCTTCAGCGGCATACACTTTTTTGCCTGCGGGAGATACTTCCCATTTTTTGAACATTATACCATCAGGGGTTGCATCCCATCTTTTCCGTTCAGCTTTCATTTCAGCAGCAGTCAACTTCTTTGGGATTGACTTTTTTGGAGCTTCATTTTTAATTTCACGATTTGCAAATACCAGTCCGCCTACCACAAGCAGCGATAAGATCAAAGCATAAATGATTTTTTTCATATTTTTTGTATGTTTAATTATTATTGTTTTTCAAAGACTAAATCAAGAGATAATTTGATTTCGTTGGAAATGGCGGCTTCTTTTGCAAAGCTAAACAAACTTGGCGAATCATAAGTAATACCCCATAGTTGGCGATTTATCCATAAATCTGCCTTTACTTTCATGCTATTTCCTTCAAAAATAATTTCGGCAGGAAACATTATTTTATTGGCGATTCCTTTCATAATCAATGTGCCATTTATCATATATTGATTTGGTTGTACGATACTTAGTTTTGCAAGCTCAATTGTAAAAAATGCCTTCGGAAACTTACTGACGGAAAAGAAATCGGTTGATTTCAAATGTTCATCTAAGCCGTTATCTTTTTCCTTATCTTTACTTTTTTCATCAATACTTTTAATGGTATTCATATCTATTTCAAAACTGCCTTTTGTAAGCTGCCGAGTGGCTGAAACTAAAACAGTGCCAGAACTTACCTTCACGAAACCATCATGTCCATTACCGTCAAGTGAAGAATTTCCTAACCATTTTATTTGATTTCTGGCTGGTGAAATTGTATATTTAGTTTGTGAAAAAACAGTTATTGAACTGAATAAAAATAGGAACAAGTATCTAATCATTTAATCTTGATTTTTTATTTTTGATGTTGCAAACCTAAGTCAAATTGAATGATAAGTAGTAAATCAAATGTAAAAAAGTGTAAAAAGAATGTAAAATCAATGAAAATGAAGGGCAAATGTCATAAATTGCAGGACTTATGAAAAAAAATATTTTTTGGTTTTGGAGCATTGTTTTTGGTGTAGTTTTATTTTCTTGCACGCAAACATCTTATTCTGAAAAACACCTCAACGTAGTTTTGCGAGATATTGGTCATCGTGTGCTTTTGACCGCCCATGACTCTACTTCAAGGGTTTTGCCCGTTGAAAAAATAGCTGAAAATACCTACCAAATTTCGTTTCAAAACTCCTTTGCCTTTGTGCCAGATACCCTCATCAAAGTGGTGCATAATCGCTTGAAAAAAAACTTTTCACCTACCGATTATATCGTAAGTGTGGTAGAATGTAGTAGCAAAAAGATATTTTTTGCCTTCGAAATGAGTAGTAAAAGTGATAATATCGTAGCTTGTTCGGGACGAAATCAGCCCTTAGGTTGTTATGTAGTTCAGATTGAATTTTTGAAGGAAAATACGCTATATTCAAATTTTTATTGGGCTTTATTAATACCGTTTGGTATCATTGGTTTATTGATTTATAGAAAATTTAAGACAAAAAAAATGCTTGAAGCTATTGAAAACAGTGATTTTATAAAAATTGGGCAGACAAAATTTTTCCCCGAAAAGAATTATCTACAACTTAATGATGAAGTAATAGAACTTTCGGCGAGAGAAAGCAAACTACTAAATATTTTTGCAGAAAACCAAAATCAAATCATCGAAAGAGAGCGATTGATGAAGGAAGTTTGGGAAGATGAGGGAACAATAGTAATGAGTCGAAATTTGGATGTTTCAATTTCAAAACTTAGGAAAAAGTTTCAGAATGATGCCCAAGTAAAAATCACGAATGTTCATGCAAAAGGTTATAAATTGGAAGTGGATTAAGATAAAAATATTTGAAAATGACCGCTGGCAGGGTTCAAAACCCTGCCAGCGGTAAACCAAATCTTTTCTACGACTACGCTGCCAAAAGTTTTGAACGAACTTCTTCCATTTCGTTGGAAACATCAATTTTTCCACTCATTGTATCAAGTTTTGCTAATAAATCTGTCAAAAACTTCTGGTGGGCAGGCGTGTCGGTCTGAATCGGGCGGTGATTGAGTGACATTTTTACTTTGTTCCATTCTTTCAAAAATACATTCAAGTCTGCTGTAAAATATGTTTCAGCAAATTTCTCGAAAATGTATTGTTCGGCTTGTTCATTTGGATGAATGAGGTCAGGTTTATAGAAACGATAATCTCGCAAATCGTCCATCATTATTTCATAACTCGGAAAATAATGTACGTCGCTAAAATCTTGCTCTAAATGATAACAGGCTGTACGTAGAATACTTTTACTGACCGAGTTGAGTTGCAAAGTTTCACGAGTATGCCTCACAGGGCTTACTGTGAGTATGATTTTTATTTTATTATTTTGCATCTTCAAAGCCTCATACATCGGTCGAAAACGTAGCAAAATTTCCTTCATAGTCAGCATTTCTTTTTTGAACTTTTCGGCAGGGGTTTTATGGCAATTGGCTACAATTTGGCTATTTTCTTTCAATTGATGCACGATAGAAGTGCCAAGTGTAATGACCAAAAAATTAGCTTTTCGTAGAAAACCATTTACTTTTTTGTGCGTTTGGTTCAATTCGAGTTCTAATGCTTCACGAGAATGAGCATAGAATTTTGAATGAAAATCATAATGCTGCCAAATACCGTTGTTTTCGAGCATTAAATGCTTAAAAACAGGTTGGTTTTGTAAACTATGACTGATTAATTTGAAAATCGAAGATGGATTAAAAACCGTGCCGTAAGGATTGCACAGACATTGCATTTTATTATCAGCCAACTGACTACCCATGACCTCGGAAAAGCACGAGCCGACCGTCATGATTTTAGAGTCAGTGCTGATATTGAAGTGAGCAGGAGCTACTTCGATTTCAGTACGGAAATCCATTAATATATTTCTTTTAGGGGTTAGTTATAGTGAGTTGCTAATCGCTTGATTATCAACGGTTTGCAAAGGTAAACTTTGCTTTTTTGTGATGCAAGCTATTTCGTAAAAAATTGTAAAAAGGGGTTTTTATTTAGTTTAAGTTGTATGGATTCTATTTTGAAATATTGTTACTCTTTACTTTGCAAGGTAATTAAATAAATTTTCATAGTTTTTGTCTTTTACTGTATTATCTCTCATAAATTCTACACTCTCAATAACGGTATTGAAATTGTTAGCTTTTATAATTTCTTTTTCAATTTCTTTTAAATCTTTATCTGCATTTCTATGTAAAAGGAGGAAAGTTGCACTAAGAAAACTTGTAGCAAGGCTTGAAAACATCTTTGATGTATCAAATTTGTCCAAAATTACACCAACAATTATTATGATAAAGCAAATAGATATACAAACGATACTTATTTGTAAAAGTAAATCCTTATTTTTCTTTTTATCGTTATATAAATCATCTAAAGAAGTTACAGTAGTTTTCATACTTGACCTATAAATACTTATATCTGTAATATTTTCCTTTAGGTTTTCTACTATTTGTTTTTTACTTGTATTTCCACCATAAGCGGCAGATGTGTTCATAATGCCCTCATCATAATGATTTGTAATTATTTTTGAAAATGTTTTCTTATCCGAAATACCCTCCAAAAAAACTCCATAAAGGTTTGTAATTGTTTTTAGTTCGTCCATTTTTCTAATTGTTTTGAGATTGCTAAGCTATAACATTCATTTAATGTTTTTATTCCATTTATTTCGAAAATCCATAACTTAATAAATTCAATTCCTTGATTAACATCTACATTCCAAAAAGCCATCGCGACAGAAATATTATTTATTTGATGGATTTTCCAATCATGAATAATATCTGACTCACAAACACAAAATAAAATAGCTATTTTTCTATCAATGTTTATTGAGGATAAAAAGTTTAGGATTTCATTTAAAGGTTTTCCACCATCAGAAAATTCAATGCAATTTTTAATATTTATCATGTGGGCTGCAATAAATATTGCATCGTATTTTCCTTCAAGAATATGCTTTTTAAATTGTTTATATGGTACATCATACTTTACAGATGCTTTTGACTCCTTACATAATACGTGTAATTTGTTAATTATTGGTTTGATAAGTAATTGATAAGTATTCCAATTGTCTATGCCTTCATCACATCTTGTTTTTATAAAATCTTTTGGTTTTCTAATGAAATTATAAAGCCAAGTCCATCTTTTATCGTGATAAAATCGACCTTTCGTTAAAGGTATTGTATTGAGCATCAAAATTCTTTCAGGTTGGATAATTAAATCACTACCCCCAAATAGTGGCTTGTTCATACAATTTCTTTTTATTTATTAAAAAGCACTTTAACTTAATAATTCCCTTTAAAGTTTGTTGTATATTCTCTCCATTATTTAACTTTTCAACTTGAATTTTTTGATTATCATTGAATAATTCTTGAATATCCTTTTCACGAAATGGAATATTTAATTTATTCAAAAAGTCATTAACTTCTCTTAATTGAGATTTTGTAAATTTGCTAATCTCAACAGAAACATTGTTTTCGATTTTTATGAACTTATCTTTGACGAGTTCTTCAATTTCTTTGTTTTTCTTGATTGCTCTACTCCATATTTTTTCAGTTATTATTACTTGCTGATTGTATAAGTTTTTCATAAAACCAATCATTTCTTCAAACGAATAATTAAAACCATCGGTTGACTTTTTATCATAATCATTTGTAAAAACTAAATTTGAAAGATTTGATTCTGAAAATACCCTTTCATAAAAAATGGCGTCATCTGACAAAATATGAATAAAATCTTTTTTAGCATTAGTGTCGTCAAATTGTTCAGCTAATAAACTAATCTTGTACCAATCCTTATCTTTTCCTCTCTCAAGGTGAAGGAAGATTTGTGTGTAAGTGCTATCTTCTATTATTTTTTCAAATTCGTTGAAATCAACATCTTCTTTAACAGTAATACCCAATTCTTTTACTGAATTTCTTTGCGATTCAGAAATTTTCTGTGTTGATAAGAAAATTGCCTTTTTCTTATCTGGAAAACTTTGAACTTGGAGGTTTTTTATACTCCGAGCAATAGATGGCTGGTCAAGGCAAAAAGTATGCTCCTCACTAATTTTAAAGAATTTGTTGATAACTTCACAATTAACAAATTTAGGTTCTTTGGTAATTATTTTCTTTGCTGATGTATTCTGAGTAATCGTTGTCAAAAGCTCTTTTATTTGTGAAAATATACCTTCAACTTCTGCTTTACTATATTTACGACTACCTTCATATAAATCTTCAAACTCAAATAAAACATCATTCCAGTGAATATTAGACTTATTCTCAATACTTAAAACTTTCGGTTTTTTATTGTTTTCTTTTAATAAGATTTGATAATTATTCCCGCTTGAACGAATATCTGCCAAAGCATTATTTGGCGGCAAGTTATTTCTTCCATCAAAATCATAGTAGCTTTCTACCATTTGATGGTTTTCAATATTTATTTTTTCGATAGCTTTATAATCTTCAATTGTAATCCTGCCTTCAGGTGCTTGGGCAAGAGCATCATACCATTTATCATTTTTATTGCCCTTATTAATAAAGTCATTTAACATTCGGCTTTCATCTAATGTAATTCTATCAACACTTGGTATCGTGATTTCCAAGGATTCCAAAAGAGCATCTGTTTTGATATATATGCCCTCTTGATTTTTTGATATTACAATGCCATTTTCAATGTTCATAGCTTTCAATTTTGATAGAATTGCTTCATTTGGCGTAGTTTTACTTATAATAAATGATTCTCCATTAGATGCAAAAACTGCATGATTAATTTCATTGTCTGCATAAATATTTTTTAATGTAGTCCGCAGCTGACTATTTTCCATCAGCTTATTTCTAAGACTATTAGAGATATTATTTTTAAATAAAATTTCATTTTTACTAAGGTATAATTCAGTTGAATTTTCTCCGAAGTTGATAATGACTTTTTTATTATTTTGAATATCCAATGCACTACTAAGCTTTATGGAAGAATCAAAATATTCGATTTTTCGAAAAGGGAAGGTTAATTTTATATTTTCGACTTCTGGTATTGCTTTATAATTAACCACTAAATAGTCATTTTTCGTTTTGCCCATAAACCTTAAATCATATTTTACTGTTTTATCAAACTTTGATACGTTTTTGAGTTCTAACCAGTAATCCAACTTTTTGCTTTTTATGTATTTAATTTTATTTATTTCAAATACATCTTCTATATTTTCATTTATACTACGTTTTTTTGTTCTAAATATATCTAAAAAAGACTCTTTTGTTATATCACCAGTATTTTCTAATGCTTCTTTGATAATAGTGAAATCATCTGTCTCTATATTTAAATTAATTGTTTTTTTATTAAATAAATCTTTATTAAATAAAAGTTTTCCCATGTTTTTTTGTTGAGCATTAACTAATTCAATAGAGTTTCTTTTTACATTTTTTGTAAGTGACGCAATATTTTGTCTTGAAGCAAAAAAATCAATACTATTATTGACAACATTATTTGCAATTTCAATAGTTTTAGTTAGTGGTTTTAAAGTTAATTTCTTGAATTCCCCAAAATTCATTTCAAACCCAGTATTTTTAGTAACATTTTTTCGTTCAAAGCCACTAATTTTTCGATTAAAATTTCGTACTCTTTTAAATTCAAAAGTTCTTGAATCAAAAAGTGATACTCCACCATATAATTTATAAGCAGATAAAAAGTCACCAAATAAATCGAAAGATTTTGATTCTAAAACTGACAAACATTCTGTGCTTTGTAGATAAACTTTTTTATCCAAGAAAGGGATATTGACATTTGTCTTTAAATTATTTGCATTTGTTTTATACCAAGTTTCAAAGTCTAAATTTCTGTTCTTAACTAACTCGTTGTTGAGCCACGAAAAAGAATTTTTCTTTTTTAGCCATTGAATGATTGTTGTCCATTTCATGATTTGATTTAGCCGATAAAACTCTGGCTCATAATCTGCAACTTGACTATAATGATTATTCCACCAATCAGTATATCTTCGACTTGTAATATCAGCTTCCCCTTCTCTGCCGGGGTAAAGCTCATTTTGAGAAGCATTGTAAATGCGTGTAGAAATATGAGAAAATAATAGTTCATTATCATTTCTAAAATTATAGCCTTCGTTAAGCACTCCGAGCCAATATCGTGTAGAGTTTTTTTCTGTTATTTCATCAAGATAGACCTTTGATATTGGATAATTTGTTTTTGACTTAAAGCCAATAACATCTTTTTCTGGTGCTGAATTAAGGTAATTGAAGCCCCATAGTTTCATCATTAGGTCGGTATAAAACAAGGTCATACCCACTTCTGTACCTTGTAATTTTCCATCATATCGAGCAATTTGGTAGGAAAATTTATTTTTTAAAATAAATAAAGTGCTATAAAGTGAATCTCGTACAGAGTAAACAGAATCTTTGAAGTAATTTTTAAGACCTTCCATTCTTAATAATGATTCATAAGTTTCAACGTCTAATTTCCCTTTTTTCTGGTAAAGTTCATGTTTAGTCTGAAAAGATTTGAGAGTATCTGTTAATACTATTATATTTCCATTAAAATCTTTGGGTAAATATTTAGCATCTTTCAAAATCGTAATAACATCTTGACGTGCTATTTTTTGAAGTAATTGTTCTCCTTCTAAAACAAACTTATCCTGCTTTAAATCTGGCACATATTCTCCTCTTAGATACCTCAAAAACAAATGAAAGAAAACCAATTCATTTTCCGCATCTTTGCCTAAATTCGTTATAATTTTTTGTAAAACTTCTTTATAACGCTTGAAAAGTGGATTGTTTACTAATTCTCCTATAGATTTTGCAAGTTGTTTGTCTTTTAATTTAGGGTCTAATGAAAATCCTATATTGATTTCATCAACTTTTAGCGTATTTTTAAAATCAGCGAAATATGCCTCATAAGTCAATAATTTATCAAGTAATTTTTTATCTTCTTTTGCTGATTTTTCTCTTTCATTTAATTTGTTTTTTAATTCGTCAGAAACACTACTTAGTAAGAATGAATTTTGTTTTATTTCTTGAATTTTCTTTAAATCATCATTTACTTTCAAGAGATATTCTTCAATGCTCAAACCATTTAGTTGGGAAGATATTAGCTCTCTTTCCTCAAAATAATATTCTCTCAATTTACTCTTTCCAACTTGATTTAGATAATCCTCTTTTGCATTATTATTAGCTTGATACAATACGGCAAGGTCTTCTATTGTTACTTTTGATTGATTCGATTGATTTTCATATTTTCTTCCACCAACTTCGATGCCATTGAGTAGTGTTTTAATATATACAATATCATCTACTTCTGATAAAAAACTTTGAAGGCTAACTTTATCACTAATAGTTTTTAATGTGTATCCATACTCGGCACTATAAATTCTATCGCCTAAAATATTTTCTTGATAGCTAAATGACATTTTTTTATTTGCCAAATCAAATTCGTAAACTACCAAATTGATGTTTTTTGGAATATTTCCTTTCAAAAGTCGGTAATCATCTGCGGCTTTTGAAATAAGGTTTTTTTGAGATAGCGTTTTATTAGGAATTAATAGATATATTTCACCCGAACTCAAAACCACACTTCTACTTTCGCCATACTCATAATTAGACATTGGTTCTAAGTAGTCTTTCCGAAGAGGGCTAAAATCATAAAGAAGTTCAAACTTTTGGTCTTCGCTGAAAGGAATGGAATTAATGAGGGCATATTTGAGCCAATCTCGGCATTGCTCTGGTTTTTCATCTATATTTAGAGTAGATAAATGAGTAAGCATTGCAGCATCTAAACTGACAATATAAGGCACATTTTTTTCTAATGATGTCTGTGCTTGTGTATTTTTTGCTAAACTAAAAATACAGATTGCGAGAAAGAGAGTTAGTTTTTTCATGGGTTTATGTTAAGTCTCATCGTGAATATTTATCTAATAATTCTGAAAGTTTTTGCGTTTGCTCTTTTTTTGATTTATCTCTTAAGGTAATAGCCTGATTTATATATTTTATTGATACATTTTTATCTATTTCGATATCATTGCTTTTAGAATCAAAAAACTCAGTAATTATCAAAGAAAAAGTATTTTGTCCTTTAGTTGTCCCTAATTCATCCATCATTACAATAAGTATCTGTTGTCTATAATTTTCTATTGGTCTTTCGTTATCAGTATTTCTAACATGATGTTCAATCAAATTAAAAATGAAAGATTTACAGTGGCTTTGAGCAGTATCAATTTGGTTTTTCTTAAAAAGAATTTTTATATTTTCAATTTCAATTTCAATGTTTTCGTTATATGAAGTAGGCTTTTTTATGAGAATTGTATAGTCTTTTTTTCTTGATGTGTCAGGTTTAGGTTTTCTTGACGTGTCAGGGTTAGGTTGTATATTAGGTCGTTTTTCATAAAGTATTTTTGAGATATTTCTGTTTGAAAATGAAATAAAATTTATATTATCTAACATAATTTTACTACCGTTTACTTTACTCTTTATATTCAATTTCTCATACCCCCCAACCTCAAAAGAAATGAGTACATCTTTTAAATTTTCGCTATTGTTAAAAGAAAATTGAAAATCACCATTCCCTAAGAATGAGACGTTTTTATTACTATATGGTCTTCCCAAATATGTTATAATTACTTCCCCAACTTTATTTTGAATATTTGACTTTCCCAATACTTCAACTGTTTTTTGAGCAGTACAAAAAGTAGCAGAAATTAGGAAGATTATGAATAGTTTTATCATCTTGTCATCAATAATTCTAAACTTGTATCAAATCTATTTATAAATTTTGATTTATCTCTAAAGCCACTTTTTGTTAGATTAATTCTAATTCCCTTTTCATTTTGCTCACTTGTAGGTAATATTATTGAAAATCTACCATTGCTATTCGTAAAAACTCGCCTATTGGAAATTGTAACCATCACATTTTCTAAAGGCATTAGTGTACCGTTTACATCTTCAAATATTTTACCTTCAAGACAACAATTTTTATTTCTTTCAACTTTCAGGGTAGTTATTTCTTCCAATTTCACCTTTTGCCTATTAGAATTATTACTAAATTTCCATTCCTCAGAATTTAGTTTTATAAAGGTAGAATCAACACTTGTGGGAATATTAGGAAATATTACTGCAGAAATATATTCAGATACAGGGGTGTTATTTACTTCAAGAATGAGTTCGTCTTTTTTTGGAGCGATGTATTTTCCTTCATTGTCTTCTAAATATATTGTAAAAGAATTTTTACAATCATTATTCAATGGATTTGGCGGATTTACAAGGTAGATTATAAAAAAAACAACTATTGGGCCAGTTGCCTCTAATATTTTCCCGTATTTCAATGTCATTTGACCTACAAGAATTGAAGCAAAGCCAGCAACTGCAATGGCTAAAACTATTCTGAATACAAAATATTGACTATCAGAAGGGCATGGTTTATTAAATACCATTACTAAAATAATAAGCATAAGTACAACCCCCACACCCGCAGGGTTTACATATTTTTTAGATGCTTCCGCTATTTCTTGATTAGGGGTATTTTCTTGCATAAATAGAAGTTTTACAGCAGAAAGAAGATAACAAAAGCGAATGTAAAATGTTTTACAGAAAAATACAAGGGAGATTACACATATTTATTATTCGGTATATGGCAGCAATTCAAGCATAAAGCAATTTTGATTATTTCTTTGTAAGAAAATTAAATCTCTGATAGCCAATGTTTTATGAATTTATTTTCTCCAGTTTTATTTGAACTGGAGAAAATAAATCTTAAGCTCTATTCCTCCTCCGACCCAAAACCACCACTCAAACTAATATTACTACCAAAGAAAAGTGCATTTAAGAAAAGTTTGTTTGTGCCAAACCATGTGCCTCTGAAATTTGGGTCGTCCGAAAATAAAATCGCTCGTCCGCTGCCTTCGTAGCTAATATTTATTGCTGATGAATTGGAGATTCGCTTCAAAGATTCTTGGTGAACATAGCCAACTAATCTTGGATTTTGGGTATAAACCAAAACCGAATTTGCAGCACCTGTGCTTCGCTCCAAAACAGTGTTATTGTTGCGATAAATTGCCAGTTTTTTATTCGTAAAACCAAAGCCAATCGGACTCGAAATATCAAGTTCTGCCTCAAAAATCGCCCCTCCAGTTTGTTTTGAGCCTTCTGAGGCTGCAAAATCTTCGTAAGTAATGCGAGTTTTGGTTCGGCTACTATCGGGCTTTGCTTCTCGCAATTTTTCTTTCACAATCTCTTGTTTTATTGCCCATTCTGTGCCTGTTTTTTGTGTAATCAAAGTGCCACCATTAGCTACCCATGCTTTGATTTTTTGAGCAGAGGCTTTGTCTAAAGCGGCATAATTTCCGCCAACCAGCACGATAGTATTATAGCGGTTGATATTCAAACGAGCAAAATTATAAACCTCAACTTTAGTAATCGGCATTCCGATTTTTGTGTCGAGCAAATGCCAAACTTCTCCAGCCTCCGAAGCTGCCACGCCACCACCTACGAGCATCATTGCCTGTGGTTTTTTGACTGTCTGAAAACTCCCACTTCCCAAGTCAATGCCAGAGGTACTAAAACCTGTCGAAATTGATTCAATATTTACACCAGTATTTTGCGAAATTTGCTTTAATTTCTGAAATAAATCCTCTGAATTTAGCTTTTGTTTTTGCACGGGAATTAGTAATGTTCCGTAGCCATATTCTTTTCCACCAATGCTAAATATTTTGAACCCAGTTTTTGTAAGTATTTGATTATCAAGTAATTGGCTCAAAGTTTTTGGTGCGTAATAATCTGTCCATTCAATCAAATAAGCGTATTCGCTTTTGGTAATTGGTGCAGGATTTGCCTTCAAATCACTTTTTGAAATACGCTCCCCTTTCTGAAAAATACCTTTCATTTCAGCGTGCGGAAGTCCATAAGCTAAAGCTAAATTCCATGCCGAAGCATCATAAAAAAGGCTATCTGCAAAGGTCGTAGGGCGGTCAAAAATCGAGCGAACCATCAAATATTGAGGCTGTGAAGAAGGAATAATCACCGCTTTTCCTTTCTTAAAATTCTGTCCATTTTCCGAAACATCATTTGCCAAATGATAAAATTCGATGTTATGCTGCAAAAGTAAATCCCAAAAAGCACGGTTGCGACTTTGGTCTTGGGCATCGCCAATGATGTAGGCTTTTGTGGCAGATTTTTGCCCTTGCGAGATAGATTCTGTGAAGAAATTTCGTTGATGTTTCAACATATTTTCTTTTTCCACAAGCGTTGCTCGCATGGTTGCCAAAGCATTTACTAACTGATTTCTGATAGTAAATCCAAATGCCAAATCACCATTTTGACTTTCCTGCAAATGCCCACGAGAACTTGCTTGTTCAAATAAAAGCCCCAAACCGCCTTCCATATCGGGGTAGCTCGAACCATACCCTGGGTAAAGATTATCATAAGATTCTTTGGTATAGTACATCGAACCAATTTCGTTCATGGCTTGCTCGAAATACTTAGCAAAACGCCCATTTAAGTCCTTATAGACAGTTTTTGGCACTAAAGGATTCTCGGCATTTTCTTTGGTAGGTTCAAAAAAGTGTGTCGAATTTGTTCCCATTTCATGAAAATCCGTAACAACATTTGGTAGCCATTGGTGATAAAATGCCAAGCGATTTCGGCTTTCAACATTCACCGCCAAATACCAATCTCGGTTTAGGTCAAACCAATAATGATTGGTTCGTCCACCGGGCCAAACCTCATTGTGTTCACGGTCGTTGGCATCGGCAACCATCGGCTCACCTTTGTGCATATTTGCCCAATGCGTGTGTCTATCTCGCCCATCAGGATTGATGACAGGCTCCATCAAAATGACGGCATCTTTGAGCCAAGCGAGTGCTTCAGGGTCTTGGGTAGCAGTCAAATAATAGGCTGTGAGAATAGACGCTTCGCCACCCGAAGGCTCATTTCCATGCACATTATAGCCCAACCAAATAATGGCAGGGGCTTTTTTGGTATCAGGCATTGGTTTTGAAGGGTCAGTAATGCTCAAATGTTCTTTTCTGATTTCTTCTAAACGATTTAAGTTTTCAGGCATCGAAATCGTAACGATTATTTGCTCACGATGCTCGTTAGTTTCGCCTATTTTCTGCACCGAAACACGGTCAGAAACACGGTCGAGTTCACTCATATATTCTACCAATTTGTCGTGGCGAGTATGTTGCGAACCAATGGCATAGCCAAAAAATTGTTCGGGCGTTGGAATTGCAGCATTAAGTTGTTTTTTAGGAAAAAAATAATCGTTTTGGGCAAAAGAATTTAGCAGTGAGCCAAAGCAAAAAGCAAACAATAAATGTTTTTTCATGGTGATTGAAGGGTTTAGATTGAGATGGATTAAAGGTAGTGAAAAATATATTTCATATATCACCTAAATATTCAAATTTTTGAAATGAAATTCATCAAAATTTATTTTTCTTTGAAAAATAGTAGTTTTGCTTTCTAAATGACAAACAAATTGTCGATGTTTTGACCTACATTACAATAATTCCGATGTACAAAAAGATGCAAAGCCAATAATAAAGCCAATAATTACACCTACAATGATTTCTTTTAAAGTATGTCTATTTAAAATTAGCCTTGACCAAGCAATAAATGCTACAAATACGAAAAATAATATTCCGATTGGCATGTTTATAGGCAATATTAAAAAAGACAAAAAGATATTAAGCGAAACGTGTAAGGAGCTTTTTATAAAATAATTGATTACTTGTGAAGTTAGTAAAAGGAGAAAGGCAAACAAGATTTTCAAACGCAATGTTGGTGCTTGTTCTGTTGCATGCAATACAATTATAACAATTAATAGTAAAATTAAAGCATATAAGTACCAAGATTGCCTTTGAGATTTGTCTGAAACATCAAAATTTGTATATTTTCCATGTTTAGTGCCTCTGTACATTTTTATTGTGAGAGGTATGAATATTCCACCAACAATAAGAGAAGAAATCAAGAATGCTCGTTGAAAATCTTCATAATTGAAAAGTGTAATGATAGTAAATAATGGAAGTGTTATAAGTGGATGCCCTATAATCGAAATGTATTTTGCAATTTCTACCTTCATTGTCTTTTCTTTAAAAACTATTCGCTCGAAACCCAAATCGCATCGAAATTCCTGCCTAAACCATCATTATCCAAGCCATAGCCAACTACAAATTTGTTTTCAATTTCAAAACCAACATAAACTAACTATAATGGTTCTTTGTGATTGAAGGGTTTAGTTTGTAATTAGTGTTTTAAAACTGATATGTTATTTTTTCTTAGCTTTCTCTATTTTTGCCGCGGTTTGGTCGGTAGTTATTTGAATAAAAGCCTTGATTTTTTCGACATCTTCTTCAGTCAAACGACTTTTAAAATTTGGCATTCCACGCTTTGATAATGCTCCTTCGAGGACATAAACATTCAGATTTTGAATAACATCTTTGTGCGAATAACCTAAATTTGGAATTCGTCCTCCTTCATTTGAAGCAGGCATTCCGTGGCATATAATACAATAATTGAGATATAATTTTGCCCCATATTGCACATCAGTCGCATCTTTTATTTTGTAGGAAACTCCCGACACAAGAGTTTTAGGGGCTGGTTTTGGAAAATCAGGCAATTTGGCTTTCCCATTTAACTTAAAAGTATAGACTTTTCCCGTAGTTTGCTTTTCCGAAAAAGTAGCATTGAGTCCTATAATTCCACCCCAACCTGCGGCAATAGACACATACTGATTACCATTTAATTCGTAAGTAATGGGTGCGGCAATAACGCCAGTTCCCGTAGGCGATTCCCATATTTTTTCGCCATTTTGAGCATTATACGCTACAAAACGCCCATCGGCAGTGCCTTGAAAAACCAAATTTCCTGCCGTAGTTAGTACGCCACCATTAGACGGAGCTAAATGTTCAACTTCCCAAGCTTGTTTTTGTGTAACAGGATTCCACGCTAATAATTTTCCAAAAGTGGGGTATTCTTTTTTGCCACCCGCAGGTATTATTCCTGTATTCCAGCCATTTCCGGCAGCCATTGCAGCCGTTTTTGAAGGGTCGTTATAGGCATAATTAGCATCATTTGTCATAAAAAAAGGAATTGTTTGGGCAGGAATATAGACCAAACCCGTTGAAGGATTAAAAGCCATTGGCATCCAATTATGAGCTCCAAGTGGACCTGGAACTGCCTCATAAACATTATTATTATAGCTTGCCGCTTCATTTTCGATTGGGCGACCAGTTTTGTAGTCAATGCCTTTTGCCCAATTTATTTTTACAAAAGGTTCTCCCGAAATAAACTCGCCTGTGGTGCGGTCAATGACATAGAAAAAACCATTTTTTGGAGCTTGCATAATTACCTTTCGTTTTGCACCTTTTATTTCTAAGTCTGCCAAAATTAAATGTTGGGTAGCGGTATAATCCCAATTATCGCCGGGGGTAGTTTGGTAATGCCACATATACTCGCCATTGTCAGGATTTAGGGCAACGATTGACGACAAATACAAATTATCGCCACCTTTGGGGCTGCGATAACGGCGATTCCAAGGCGAGCCGTTTCCTGTGCCTACATACATAAGATTAAGGTCGGGGTCGTAAGCCATTGCGTCCCACATGGTACCGCCTCCGCCCGCTTCCCAATATTTTCCAGTCCAAGTTTTGGAAGCAGTTTCTAAGGCTTTTGACTCAAAAGGTAGTTCAGGATTGCCTGGAACACTATAAAAACGCCATGCTTGCTTGCCAGTTTCGGCATTATAGGCTGACAGATAACCTCTTACGCCATATTCTGCACCACCATTTCCGATGATAACATTACCTTTTATGACTCTCGGAGCACCTGTAATTGTATAAGGTTTTGAAGAATCAACTGTTAAAGTTTCCCATATTTTTTTGCCATTTGTGGCATTTAAGGCAATCAATCGCCCATCTAACGAAGCTACAAAAACTTTGCCTTTGTACAAAGCTACGCCTCTGTTTACGACATCGCAACAAGCTTTTTCTCCATAATTTTTTGGTACATCCGGGTCATATTTCCATAATTCTTTGCCTGTTAAAGCATTGAGTGCATAAACAATACTCCAAGGCCCTGTTACGTACATCACGCCATTGGCAACTAAAGGTGTAGCTTCTACGCCACGCTCTGCACCCATTTCGTAGGTCCACGCCAAGCCTAAGTTTTTGACATTTTTATCTGAAATTTGGGTAAGTTTGCTAAAACGATTTTCACTATAATTTAAGCCATAGGTAAGCCAATTGCGAGAATCATTGGTGGTATTTTTGAGGGTTTCATCTGTAATAGCTTGAAACTTTATAGGTTTAGGAGTTATCTGCCCATTTACACTGGAAATAGTTAAAATCGAAGTAAAAATACTTGTTAATATAGAAAGGGTGAGGTTTTTCATATTGTTAATAGGGTTTAGTTTGAGCAATTTAATAAAAAATTTAATATAGGGTTTCAATATTAAAATAAATTTCGTAAAAAATTGATAGTCAGTGATTTATATTGAAAATTCACTCCTCCAAAACCCAAATCGCATCTAAATTTCTCCCCAAACCATCATAATCCAAACCATAGCCAACCACAAATTTGTTTTCAATCTCGAAGCCGACATAATCGAGCTTCAAAGGAACTTTCAATGCAGTTGGCTTGAAAAGCAAAGTCATGACTTTAATTGAAGAAGGATGATTTGAAGCCATTTGCCCCAAAATCTCTTGCATCGTCATTCCCGTATCTACAATATCTTCGATGATAATAATGTCTCGATTTTTGATGTCTTCTTTCAAACCCAAAATCTGTTTTACTTTACCCGTAGATTCGGTGCTTTGGTAGGAGGAAACTCTTATAAACGAAATTTCACAGTCAATATCAATGTATTTAAACAAATCACCGACAAACATAAATGAGCCATTCAAAACTCCTATCAACAAGGGATTTTTTCCTGCAAAATCTTTGTTTATCTCTTGTCCAAGTGCCTTTATGCGAGATTGTAAAGCCTCAGCTTCTATAAATGGTACAAAATTTTTGTCTTTGATTTGTTTCATTATTTGTGTTGATTTTATTTCAAATGCAATTTACAGATTTTATTGATAAAAGTAATTTTAAGAAAATTTTAAGTTTTCATAATTTTGCCAAAAGTGTTTCGTTAATGTATAAAAATTGAAAGAAATATGAAGTCCAGAAATGCTTGGTTTTTATTGTTTTTATTGGTGAGTCAATTTGCTCAGGCACAATTTTCGTGGTTTGGTGGCGATACCAAGAAGAAACACCACGAAGTTTTGCTTGCCAATCGTGGTATTCAGATTGAGGCAACGCAGGCAATCAATAATATGTATAACTTCAATTATGATGCTGCCGAGCGAGATTTTAAATGGCTGACTGTGAAATATCCCGAACATCCGATCGGTTTTTTCCTTTTGGGACTAAACGAATGGTGGAAAATTGTGCCTGATACCAAAAACGAATCGCATGATGATGCGTGCTTGGATAATATGAATCGAGCCATAGATTTGGCAGACGAAATGCTCGACGACGACGATACTGACAAAGAAGCAGCATTTTTTCAGGCGGCAGCTTATGCCTTCAAAGGTCGCTTATATTCGGAACGTGAAAGTTGGATAAAAGCAGCCTATGCAGGAAAACAAGCCATGAAATACTTAGAAAAGTGCCGAGGTTTTGGCGATTTCAACCCTGAGTTGGCAATCGGTGATGGACTTTATAATTATTATTCAAAATGGATTCCAGAAAATTATCCTTCGCTCAAACCGATGATGACTTTCTTTCATAAAGGCGTAAAAACCGAAGGAATCAAGCAATTAGAATACGTTTCGTCCAATGCGTTTTATACCCGAATGGAGGCAAAATATTTCTTGATGCAAATTTATTCAATGGAAAATCAGCATCAAAAAGCCTATTATATGGCTGCCCAAATGCACGCAATGTATCCAAATAATGCCTTTTTTCATAGATATGCTGCCCGAACTGCCTTCATGTTGAGCAAATCGGACGAGGCTGAAGCATTGGCTCAGGAACTTTTGAATAATATCAGTTTAGGCAAATATGGCTACGAATCTACGTCAGGGCGTTATGCAGCCTATATTTTGGGTTATATCAATTTTAATTATAAGCGAGATTTGCCCAAAGCAAAAGAGTATTTTCAGAAAACAATAGATTTTGCTTTACAAAATAGCTCAAAGGATTCGGGGTACTTTCTCGGAGCGAATCTTTCGTTAGGGAAAATCGCCAATTCGGAAAAAGATTATGTAAAGGCTCTCCAATATTTTGCAATCATCATCGCAAATGCTGAAAAAAAATCAGAAACCTACAAAGAAGCTAAAAAGCTAATTGATGACACAAAAAAGATCATGAAAGGCGATAAGAAAAAGAAATAATAGAAACTTCTCAAATTTGATGCTTTTTGACTTTATTTTTGGGGGAAAATTTTCCATAAAAAATATGTTTATCAAAAAAATTAAAATTAAAATATTACTTTTATTACTTACCTATTTTTCTTTAGCCCTCCCTTTTGGAGAGGGTTGGGTGGGGTTTCTCAAAGCCCAAACCATCACCCGAAGTCCATATTTACAACAATTAAGTCAAAATGGTGTAATTATTCGTTGGCGAACCGATGTACCAACCAATAGTTTTGTTAATTTTTCAAGACAAGATTCGAACAAAGTTTTTATTGTAAAAAATAATGAACTAAGCAAAGAACATATCATACAACTCACTGATTTACAGCCAAATACAAAATATACTTATTCCGTTGGAACTGATACAAAAAATTTAGCATCAGGTCAAGATTTCTATTTCATAACTGCACCTTCTTCTACAAATAACCGCCCCATAAATATTTGGGCAATGGGCGATTTTGGTGATAATACTAATGAACTTTATATCAAAAATCAAGAAGCAGTTAGAGACAAATACCTCAAAAACAAAGCAAATTACACCGATTTGTGGCTTTGGTTGGGTGATAATGCCTATTGTTGTGGCACTGATGTTGAATATCAGAAGCAAATTTTTGATGTTTATGGAAGTAAAATAATGAGCAATACTGCGTTTTTTCCAGTGCCAGGCAATCATGAATATTATGATACTCCAACAGGTCAAGTAGATAAAAAAATAAATTATTACGAAGTAATTTCTGTGCCTACCAAAGCAGAAATGGGCGGAATTGCTTCAAATACGAAAGAATATTACTCTTACAATTACGGAAATATTCATTTCATAGCCCTTGATTCTTATGGTTTGGACGAAGGAAAATATAGGTTATTCGACCCACTAAGCAAGCAAAATCAATGGTTGATTAAAGACTTAACAATCAATAAATCGCTCTGGACTATTATTTATTTTCATCATCCGCCCTTTACAAAACGCTCACATGACTCGGATGCAGAGTTGGAATTGAAGCAAATGCGAGAAGGTTTAGTGCCGATTTTTGACAAATTCAAGGTTGATTTGGTGCTTTCTGGACATAGCCATGTTTATGAGCGTTCGGTTTTGATGAAAGGTCATACAGGACATTCCTTGTCTTTTGATACCAGAACGCATTCTGTGCAAAATGCCAATGGTCGTTATGATAAAGATTTTGGTTCAAAACCATATATCAACAAAGATGAAGGTACAATTTATGCCGTGGTTGGTTCAGCAGGAAGACTTGATTGGAACACCGACCCAAACCCACATCCAAGCTCGGCATATTCAAATTATTCAATTGGCGGCTCGTTACTTTTGACCATTGATAATAACCGTTTAGATGGTCGCTGGGTTTGTGCCGATGGCGAAATTCGAGATAATTTTTCAGTCTTTAAAAATGTCAATAAAACAGAAAAATTTGCAATAAATTATGGTGAAGAAATACGCCTAAATGCTTCATGGAAAGGCTCTTATGTTTGGTCGAATGGTGTACGAAACAAAGAATTTATTAATATTTTGCCAAGAAAAGATACGCTTGTTTCAGTTAAAGATTCACTTGGTTTTTTGAAAGATAATTTTCAAATTTCGGTTAGCCCGCAGCCAATTATTACTGCAAATTTGCAAGATTCTACTATAATTTGCTTGAAAAAAGAACTAAATGTATATTTTGATGTAAAAAACACTTTGCTCGAAAAATGGAATTATATTCTCGAATTATCTGATATAAATGGTTCATTTGAAAAGCCATCGGCATTGGACAAATCTAATAAAAGCCCTTTCAAAATTATACTACATGATTCTTTAAAAGAAAGTAAAAATTACCGTTTTCGAGTACGACCCAATACTGACTTTTTTGATATACAACCAAGTAAAAGTTTTAGACTTTATCGACCTGCAACTCTTAGTTTTGTGGGAGAAAAAACGATTCCGTTTGACACAATAGCAACACTTCAATTAAGATTTGACGGCACGCCACCATTTACATATAAAATCAATAATTTGCTTGAAAATCAGAGCCAAAATGCTGAAATTTCTTTGAAAGTTCGGCAAATAGAAGGTACAAATTATGTTATTGAAAAAGTAAGCAATGCTTGTGGTGAAGGAAAGGTTTTGGCAGAAAACAAAGTAAATATTCTTGCTCCGCTCGCGGTTGAAGAAGAAGAGAATAAAGTTTTTTCAATCTTTCCAAATCCAAATCATGGAGATTTTACCATTGAAAATCATTCAAAACAAGCTCTCAAAACGCAGTTTATTTTAAGAGATTTGATTGGTAAAAAAATACTACAAAAAACCACTCTTATTAGTGAAAAAGAACCATTTTCTTTGCAGGAGCTGCCAGCAGGCATATATTTGCTTACTTTAAAAACAGCGAACTTTAAGGTTGTGAAGAAGATTGTGAAGATGTAGAACAATTTTCTAAATTGTTTCATTCAAAAACAATTTAGAAAATTGTTCTACAAATATCAAGGTACAGGTAGCACTTGCGTATCTTTAAAAGTTGAAAGAATCACCATGGTTTGAGTATTTGCAACTTCTTCAATTTCGTTTATGGTTTCCATGATGAGTTTTTGGTACGAATTGATATCTTTTGCAATCACTTTTAGCAAAAAATCGCACGAACCTGTTACGTGGTGGCACTCAATTATTTCAGGAACTCTGGTTATTTTTTCTACAAATGCTTCAGTAACAGACTTGCGATGCCCCGAAAGTGAAACCTGTACAAACGTCATAACGCCAAGACCTACTTTTTCTCTATCTATTTGAGCATGATAGCTCTTTATTATGCCTGATTGTTCTAATTTCTTTACTCGTTCGAGTGTTGGTGCGGGCGATAAACCTATTTCTTTTGAAAGTTGAGCATTGGTTATTTTACCGTTACTTTGAAGGATTTCCAGAAGGCTGTGGTCTATCTGGTCAAGTTTGTTGATACTCATTGGGAGTAATTGTTTTTGATGGAGTGCAAAATATTATTTGGTGCAAAGTTACTGTTTTATTGAAGAAAACAATTATAAATACTGATTTTTTAGCAAAAAAGAAAATATTTTTTGGAAAAATATCAAAATACGAAACTTTGCATCAAAATAATAAATTACCGTTTTGATACTTTATTGAACGAAATACTCTTTTGTCGGCTACATTTATGCCTAAAATCTTCCACAAATGATTTTACCAAATGCTTGGTGATTCTACCCTGCACACGCTCACGCCACCTTCGCCATGATGAAGGTTTTATTTCTCGTCGCATCAACTCAATAACTTCTTGTTCTTTCAATCCAAATTGTACTTCGATCGCATCAAAAGGCGTTCTATCTTCCCATGCCATTTCTATGATTCTGTCTTTATCAACGTCAATAAGTGCCTTGTATTTGTCTTTTGAATTCATAAAATTTGAAAATATTAATATTGTCTTTAACAAAATAGCTGACTGGATTGTTTTCTTTTAATATTATTCAGCTTCACTGTGGCACTCATTCTAACACTCACACATTCACTCATTGATTTATGAAAGGCATAAAAAAAGAAAATTTGCCAAGTAAAATTTGCCTTAGGTGCGGACGACCTTTTACATGGCGAAAAAAATGGGTTGCAGTGTGGGACGAAGTAAAATATTGTAGTGATGCTTGCAGAAGAAACAAAAGTGTTTCAAAGTAATTCGTCAGAAGGATTCCAAAAATATTTTTTGAAATCAATAACTTGGTCATTTTTGACTTTTATTCCTTCAATTTCGAGCAATTCTTGCATACGATTTCCTCCAAAATGAGCTTTTCCTGTCAAAAGTCCAACGCTATTTACAACCCTGTGGGCAGGTACATCGGGCATTGTATGGCAGGCATTCATCGCCCATCCGACCATTCTTGCACCGCCAGTACCGAGATATTTAGCAATACAGCCATAATTAGTAACTCGACCGAAAGGAATAAGTCGAACTACCTCATAAATATCATCAAAAGCATTTTCTTTAGATTTTTTCATTTTTGTTCCCCATTAGGGACAGTCAGCCGCTGCTGCTGGGGGGGGTAATGTTTTAATTTCTTTCTCCAACTGTGCATACCATTTTTCTCCATAAGCTCTAATAAGAGGTTCTTTTAGAAACTGATAGACAGGCACTCCCAATTTTTCGCCCAAAGTACAAGCATCACTACAAATAGACCAACGGTCATAGTTGAGTGCATGATAACTTTCATATTTGGTGATTCGGATAGGGTAGAGGTGGCATGAAATCGGCTTTTTCCAAGTCGTTTTCCCATCAAGATAAGCTTGTTCGATGCCACATTTCAAGATTTTATTTTCGTCATAAATGGCATAGGCACATTCTTTATCACCAATAGTTGGTGTAGAATAATCATCTTCCCAATCTTTGATAAAAACACCTTTTTCTTCAATTGCTTTGATGCCTTCGGGCGAAAGATAAGGCTTTACTTGCTCATAAATTTCAGCCAGAATCAGTAATTCAGCTTCTTCCAATGGAGCTCCTAAATCGCCTTCTACACAACACGCACCTTTGCATTTGTTGAGGTCGCAAACAAACATTTTCTCTGCTACATCATCGCTAATGCAAGTATTTTCTATTAAAATCATCTAATTTGTACAACGGGTTTTCAACTCGTTTTTACGAATAATTGTAAAAAGGCGGGTTGAAAACCCGCTCTACTAAAAACTACTTCTTTATCACTAATTTTTGTCCAAGTCTAACATTATTATTGCTCAAGCCATTCCAACCTTGTACTTGCTGCACCGTAACACCGTATTTTTTTGAAATACTATAAAGTGTTTCAGATGTTTGAACTACGTGGAAAGTAGAGCTACTTGCTGTAGGTTTTGGCTCTACAACTTTAACTGGTGGAGAAATAACTTTAGCTGGAGTTGGTGTGGGAGTAACAGCTTTCGAAATGCCCTTTACTATCAAGATTTGTCCAACTTTTATTTTTTCGTCAGTCGAAAAGTTATTCCATTCTGCCAAATCTTTTACCGAAACATTGTATTGACGAGCAACGCTATAAAGTGTTTGCCCAACATCAACAGAGTGTTCATTTATAGATAAAGGTCTTGCAGGAGTTGTCTTTACTACGGCACTTGGTTCGTCAGCATTTTTGACTGGTTTAATTGGTAAAGGGTCATCCGAAATTACAACAATATCATCATCATTATTTTTGTGTGATGGCTTGGTGCTTTTTTTATTTGTTTCTTCTACTAATATAGTTTCTGGAATTGCCGGTTTTTCATAGGGCGGTGTGCTTATCATTCCATCTTCTGCTTTTCGAACATCTTTAACCAACACTTTTTCTGCTTTACCATCATATTTTTCGTTGATTGGTACTTTTTCCAATTCTTCGCTATCTTTTCCATTCAAATATTCTATTGGCTGGCTCTTGGGGCGACGTTTTTGTAAATAAACCACTCTTCCTTTTTGAAGTCTTTGTACAGTATTCATGCGGTTCAATCTAAGTAGATTTTTCAAACGAATACCATACATTTGAGAGATTTCCCACATCGTTTGACCAGTTAGAACCACATGATGAGGCACTGCACCTTTGCGTAGTTTTCTTTGTAAATAATAGATTTTTCCTTCTTCTACCATTTCTTTTTCGGTCATATCATTGTAGCGAAGAAAATCTTTGATTTTCATTTTTCCGCTTCGTGCCAATGATGCCACATCGTCGCCAGCTTTTGCAATAATACCCTTTTTGCCATTAATTTCATATAAAATCGGCTCTTCATCGCTTGCTGTAACAACCGTAATTCGCTTCAAAATAGGGAAACCGGCATCACTTGTTGCAAGCTCAGTTTGGCGATTGAGTTTTGTCTGCACATCTTCCAAATTTTCGGCTGGAACTAATATTGATACCGAATATTCTTTATCTGTGGGAATTGTATTTATTTGTAACCACGAATTATACTTCTTCAACTCATTTACATCCATACTCACCATAGAGGCAATTTCTCCGAGTGTTTTTCCTTTTGTTTTTTTATATTCAACAAAAGAAAAAGGAGATTCTTTCAAGCGATTGATTCGGTATTCAAAAGCAACCCGATTGGCAAGAGCTTTGATTAAATATCGGTCGGTTTTGGCATCAAAAGCAATGTCATTGGCATACGCCCACTCGGAGGGAACAATTTTGCTGATGCCAGTTGCTCCAAGTGAATAAGAAAACAAGGTTGAAACCCAGTTTTTATAAATCAAATTATTACGTTTTAAATATAGAGCCGCTGCTTTTGTAGAAGCATAAATATTTTTTCGTTCGTCAATATCTTTATCAACTCGCAAGCCAACTTCTTGAGCAGTTGCGGGTTTCATTTGCCAGAAACCAACTGCATTTGACGAAGAAATGGCATCAGGTAGGAGTGAGCTTTCCGAAATTGCTACATATTTGAAGTCTTCAGGAACTTCTTCTTCTTCCAAAATACCTTCAATTATTGGAAAATACCACTGGATTCGTTGGAGTTTGTCGAGCAGATATTTGTTTTCGGGAACAAGAAGTGCGTTCACTTCTTTTTGCACTAACTTTTGAGCATCAGCATCAAGTTTGATGCTTACTCCTGCAAATTCTAATTTTTTGGGTACTTCAGGAAGTATTGCTTGTTGAGCAAAACCTACTTTAATGCTTAAAAGCAAAAGTAAGATAAGAGCATTTTTTTTCATTGTATTAGGAAATATTGGGTTCTGATTTATTCTTTTAAAGCACGTTTTTTAATTTTTAATTATTGGCATCTGAAAGGCTGTTAAATAGTTGAAAAGAGATAATTAGTGTTGTGAATTTTATAACTTGTTGATATTCAATAAGTTAAAAAATTTGTTATTCACCATTAATCATTCTTCAGACCTTCCTCACCACCATCAAGCCATCTCTGATAGGTAGTAAAATATTTTCTATACAACTATCGTCATGTAATTTTTTGTTAAATGCTCGCAATGCCAAAGTATCCTTGTCTTTTTTTGATTCGTCAGCAGCTTTTCCACTCCACAGAACATTGTCGGCTATTATATAACCTCCTTTACGAACTTTTTCAAATACCAAATCGTAATAATTACTATAATTTAACTTATCAGCATCAATAAAAACTAAGTCAAAAACTTCGGTTAAAGTTGGTATAATTTCTAAAGCATTGCCAATTCTGAAATCAATTTTATCATTGAGTTTTGATTGTGCAAAGTAATTTCTGACAAAATCTTCTAATTCTTCATTGACATCAATTGTTATCAATTTGCCGTTTTCTTGCAAACCTTCTACCAAGCAAAGTGCCGAATAACCTGTATAAGTGCCTATTTCGAGGATATGTCTTGGCTGAATCATGTGCGATAGCATTGCCAAAAAACGCCCCTGTAAATGCCCAGATAACATTCTGGCTTGCAAAACCTTTGCGTGAGTTTCTCTATTCAGTTTATTTAGTAACTCATTTTCGGGCGATGTATGATTTACGCAATAATTATCAATTTCGGGGGCAATAAACTCCATATATACACATTTCTGATGTCAGATTTTGGTAAAAAAGGCTTTGTTACTGACTTTTTATACAAAATTATCACTTTTTTTAAAAATCCTAACAAACTAAGTTATTTTTTTTGAAATAATCAAATTTATGATAAAAATAATTATTTCAAAAATAATTGAAAATATAGGATAAAAAATAAATTCAGAATAAATAATATTAATAGTAAAAATTATATATTCTGAATTTAATATAAATACTAAGAAGATTTATTTGATTTAGCTCTCAAACTGAAATCTGCCAAAACTAATGCCGCCATCGCTTCGACAATTGGCACCGCACGAGGCAAAACGCATGGGTCGTGGCGACCTTTGCCCGAAACTATCACTTTTTCGCCCTCAGCATTGACACTTTCTTGGTCTTGCATAATAGTTGCAACTGGCTTGAAAGCCACTCGAAAATAAATGTCTTCACCATTAGAAATGCCTCCTTGAATACCGCCCGAATGGTTGGTTTTTGTGTGAACTTTACTATCTTCTCCTACAAAAAACTCATCGTTATGCTCCGAGCCATAAAGTTCGATTCCTGTGAAACCACTGCCGTATTCAAAGCCTTTTACGGCATTAATGCCCAACATAGCTTTGCCCAATTCGGCATGAAGTTTGTCAAAAACAGGCTCTCCCCAACCCACAGGAACATTTTTGATTACGCAGGTAATAATGCCACCTATGGAGTCACCTTTTTTGCGAGTTTCGTCAATGTAATCAAACATTTTTTGAGCTATTTCTTCGTCGGGGCAACGCACGGCATTGTCTTCTGTTTTTGATAAATCTAATTGCCAATATTCTTTGTCGAGTTTTAGCTTCCCAACTTGCGAAACATAGGCATTTATGCTAATATTATTAAGATTCAGCAACATTTTTGCCAAAGCACCAGCAGCTACACGGGCGGCAGTTTCTCGGGCAGAACTTCGTCCGCCACCACGATAATCACGTACGCCATACTTTGCCGAATAGGTATAATCTGCATGAGAAGGGCGAAATTGGGTGGCAATATGGCCATAATCTTTTGAGCGTTGGTCTTCATTTTGAATCACCATTGCTATTGGTGTGCCAGTTGTTTTTCCTTCAAAAACGCCAGAAAGTACCTGAAATTCGTCAGCTTCTTTGCGTTGTGTGGTAATTTTTGATTGACCAGGTTTGCGACGTGTAAGTTCATTTTGAATGAAATTTTCATCAAAATCAATACCTGCTGGACAACCATCAACCACTACTCCAATAGCTCGACCGTGAGATTCGCCAAAGGTGGAAATCTTAAATATTTTTCCGTAAATACTACTCATAAAAAATTAATGTAGAATGATTAATGTAGAATGAAGAATGTAGAATGACGAACGTAGAATTAAAAAAATCACCATTTATCATTCACCAATAAACATTCATAACTCTTTTTTTTTGCTCCAATTAAATAAATATAAACCGCCCATTAACATGGTGATTATCAATAAGTTAGAGATGTTTTTTATTACTTCTTGGTAATTTGTTTCTATAATAGAAGTATCCAATTTATCAATTCCTGCAAAGACATCTTGTGAGGTATCAATATTGCTTTCGGCAATTGTTTTACCCAAAACTTTAATTTTTATGGCTGACTTAAGAGTGTCATAATTAGCTGTTTTTGTATTGAAGTAAATCCAATAAAAATACTTGGCAAACTGGTACTGCCCCGAATCTTTGGGGATGATTCTGTACCGAAAAACTTTTTCTCTATTTATCTGTCCGATAGAGCGACTTTCTCGTACATCGGGTGGGTAAAAATCAAAAAAACTATCATCAGTTGGAGGAGCAATATTAATTGTTGATAAATTACCCTCGCCAACTATTTTAAACATATAATTAAAACTTTTTCCAGTATTAATTTTTCGAGTTTCGAGTTGTTCAACTAAGCTAAAATTTCCTGCAGTAACTTTATCTTTTAACGGGTGTTCTGGTAAATCTAAAATGTTGATAGTAAATGTTTTATCTGTAAAAACAACCACTTCTTTTAGTCCTGTTTTTTTGTTGATTTGACTCATTTTAAAATCAACAGTGGGTATTTTTATTTGCTTATTATTCAATGGAAAATATAAAGATTCAAAAAATTTATAAGTTAAATATTTCTTACCGTTTATGGTCGCAGGAGTTGCATTAATGTCTATAATTGTAAGTCGTTCTTCTAAGCAATCAGACGGTTTTATTTTCTTAGCAATTGCATCAACTTGAGCATTCAAATCATCAGGAAACTTGATTTCTGTGGTAATGTTTTCAGCAACATAAAAGGCTAAAAACACTCGAAATCCTTCTCCCACATAAACCTTGCTTTTATCAACAGTCATAGCCAAAAAAGCACTATTTTGAGCATTTTCAGGCAAAATTGCTTCTGTTATTGCATCTTCAATTTCTTCTTTTGGTGCAGTTACGATTATTGTTATGGCTTCTGAAATATAATCCTTTCCATTGATATTTAGCTCAAAAGGAGCAATTTTGAAGCTACCTTCTTTGGTTGGCATATAACTTTGTGTAACAATATGTGTCGTAATATTTTGTCCACCTGCCGAGTTTTTTGGGTGCGATATTTGCTTTGCTCCTTTTGTAAAACCTTGAATAGTAGGAAATGAAGTTACAACCCATTTTCCGCTATTTTTGATGCTAACATTGAGGGTGAGATTTTCTTCCAGTAAAATATTTTTTTTACTAAATTCGATTTTTACCTCTTCTTCTTGTCCAAAAGCAAAAATGTTGGTCAAAATGAAGAAAAAAGTTAAGAAAATATGTAAATTCGCCTTATTCATGTCACAAAATTAACCACTATTCTCTTTGATTACTATGATAAGTTTGATTTTTAAGAAAAAAGTTATATTACTACTGTGTATTTTTAGTATAAATTTTGCTAAAGCACAGTGGATAAAACAAAGTTCTGGAACTGATGCTTCGTTTCGTTCGATTCATGCAATAAGCAAAAAGGTGGTTTGGGCTGGAGGGAGTAAAGGAACTGTTTTACGCACAACGAATGGAGGAAATACTTGGCAAATTATCCTAATAAAAGAGGCTAAGAGCTTAGATTTTCGAGATATTTTTGGCGTAAATGACAAAATAGCCTACGCCATGAGTGCTGGTGATGCGGAAAAAGGTGCGGCAAAAATATTCAAAACTACCAATGGCGGAGCAAGCTGGAACGTGATTTTGCATCATACAGAAAAAGGTGTCTTCTTTGACTCAATGGATTTTTGGAATGAAAAAGAAGGCATCTTAATTGGCGACCCAATTGACGATAAACCATTTATTATCAGGACTTTAGATGGTGGAAATACTTGGAATAGAATCCCTAAAGAGAAGCTACCAACCATACTCGAAGGTGAAGCATCTTTTGCTTCGAGTGGCACTTGTGCAGTTACACAAGCCAATGGAAAAGCTTGGTTAAATTCTCAAAGTCGTATATTTTTTACGCCTGATAGAGGTGAAACTTGGCAGGTTTATAAAACACCATTCAAACAAGGTCAAACTTCGGGGATTTTTGGTTTACATTTTTGGAATGAAAATCAAGGAATTGCTGTTGGGGGCGACTATAAAAATGACAAAGTAAAGACCGACAATGTAGCGATTACACATGATGCGGGCAAAACTTGGGAGTTTTTGGCAGCAGCTACACCCGATGGTTTGAAAGAAAGTGGCTGGATGTTGCCAAACAATAATTTACTTTTGGTTGGCACGTCAGGAACGAGCCTTTTGGACGAAGACGGTAGTGCATGGAAAGCTATTGATGATGAGTCTTTCCATGCTATTTCGTGCTTCAAAGATGCCTGCTGGGCAATTGGTGGCAAGGGAAATCTGGCAAAATGGGGGAAATGAGTTCTGAGTTTAGACGGGGTCGCCAGTGCGATTCTGAATTCTGAGTTGAAATTTGCCAAAATTAGTCTTTAAATTGCTGATTATCAGCTACTTGCAAAAATTAAGAATTCAGAATTCAGATCTCATTTTCTTTCATCAATTTTTAATTGAATATAATAAGAAACCAATAAGCCTGTTCCACCAAACACCATAATCAAAGCAGGATAAAGAGCTTCATGGTCTTGTTTTACGCTTGCAATCATATTTGCTATGAAAATACCTAAGCCAACACCAACAAAAAGACATCCCCATCGCAGTGCCGAAGCTGGATTTACTTTTGAACTTTGTTTTTGTGGCAATGTCAAACCTTTTTCAATCATTGCCATTTTTTCGTCGTTATCAAATTTTCTTAGAATAATCATCATTCCGACAAAGCCTAAAATCGCTGTAATCGGAATTGACATTGCTACAATTGCTTCTTGAGGATCCATGTTTTATTTGTTTTTTTTAGTGAAATATTATTTTGCTGATAAGATGCGAGAATGTTTCTGGAGGTTACAGGCGAATGGAATAACGTGGCACGAATGATGAGTTACGAATGCGATAAATATTTGATAGTCAGGGTTTTATCAATAAAAGATAGTTAATTTTGCATGAAAGATAATTTATAATTGAACGATATACCGCTGAGGAACCATTCGTAACTCGTCATTCGTGCCTCGTAAATTAAATAGGCTGTAACCTTTTACATAGAACTTGCATCAAATCAATTGTGAATGACAATCAGAAAGATATAACCCTGCTCAAACGTATTCAAAATGGCGATAAATTGGCTTATAAAGAGCTGATAAATCGGCACAAAAACAATGCGTTTACGGTTGCTTATCGAATTCTGAATAGTCGAGAAGATGCAGAAGAAGTTGCTCAGGATGCCTTTATGCAGGTTTTTGGTGCTTTAAACTCGTTTAATTTTGAGTCGAAATTTACGACTTGGTTTTATAGAATTGTATTCAATGCTGCTTTGATGCAAAAACGAAAAAATCGTATCTTTGCCGATGATATTGAAACTTCGTCGGAAGCATTTTTGGTGAGTCATTCGAGTGATTCGACTGAGGATTTAAGAAAAAATGAGCGTCAGAAAGCAATTCAGCAAGCCTTACAAAATCTTTCGGCAGATGATTCAGCAATGATAACCTTATTTTATTTGAAAGAACAATCGCTCGAAGAAATTGCCGAAATTACAGGAATTAGTGCCGAAACTGCCAAAGTGAAAATACATAGAGCGAGAAAACGTTTGGCTGACGAAATGCGGAAAAAACTGAAAGAAGAAGTAAATAGTTTGTTATAAAATAAATCAAAATATATGAAAACGACACTAATTTTAATTGTTTTAATTGGACTGTCATCTGTAGGATTTAGTCAAACAAGTTTAGATAAAAAGGCTTTGCTTACATCGAAGTCGTGGAAAATGAATAAACATTTGATGGCAGGCATGGGTATTCATATAGCTTTACCAAAAGATACTGAAATAAAATTTTTGCCAAATGGCTTTTGGGTGTCATCTGAGCAAATTGAAGGGACAAATGAAGGAACTTGGGAGCTTAAGGGCGATAATACATTACTTCTTAAATATGGAAACGAGTCGAAGTTTCGCAAAGCAAAATTA
Source organism: Emticicia sp. (assembly GCA_031378345.1). Taxonomy (GTDB): domain Bacteria; phylum Bacteroidota; class Bacteroidia; order Cytophagales; family Spirosomataceae; genus Emticicia. The sequence goes on from JANNDY010000141.1 coordinate 36,589, forward strand.
CTTTTACTCAATGCCAATGAGCTGCAATATCAAATAAATGGTGCATTTGCACACTATACTTTCAAATGGAAAGCAGTGTAATTATTGAAAAATTAATTTTATGAAAATGCTCACAGACGAACAAATATTCGATATTTTAGATGGGAATGCAACCGAAGAAGTGAAGGTTTTGCATAACCATTTATTAGATAATTCGGAAGAATATAAAGCTAATTTCAAGGAAATGGAAGTTTTGCATTCAAACTTGGATGGAATGGCTATTGAGCAACCATCGGCTCAATTTACTGAAAATATTTTGGCAAATATTCAATGGGAAACTGTAATTGTCAAGAAAAAATCTTGGAGTAGTAAGTTGATTTATGTCTTTATTGGAGTGATGACAAGCATATTGGTTGCTACAATTATTTTTACACTTTTGTATTCTTCAACGCCCAAAACAACAATTTCAGAACCAAATTATTGGCTTGAAATGACAACAACTTTTTTGACAGATACTTTTACAAAAATAGCTATTTTGGTAAATTTGGTAGTTTTGTTAGTCATTTTTGACAGAAAAGTATTGAAACCGTATTTTTTGCATCGAAAAATGACTTTAAATTAACTCCATCAAAAAACTAAAGCCATGTTTTTTGAAGCCCAAAGATTCATAAAATTGATGGGCTTTTTCTCGACGAAGGTTGCTCGAAAGACTCATTTTGTAGCAACCTTTTTCTTTGGCATATTTTAAAGCAAATTCCATCATGGCTTTACCAATTCCTTTACCTTGCATTTCTGGCAAAACTCCGACATCTTCTACAACTGCCGATGGTGTACCGAGATGAGCCATATTTTCCATGATTAACAATGCAAATGTGCCAACAGTCTTATTATTTATTTCTGCAACAAATACTTGATAGTCAGGGTATTTTGCTTGTTTTAAGAAAATAATTTTGGCTTTTTCGACGGGTAAAATATCTCCATTATCTAATGCTTCGGCATAGATTTGTAAAATACTTTTGATATCGTCAATTGTGGCCGAGCGTAATTTTAGATTCATGATTTTTTTCTGCAAAACAAATTTTCTACAAATATATTTGAATTGATGAATCAAAAAAAGACCCTTTGAATTTCAAAGAGTCTTTCCGAATACTTTAACCTATGATGAATCATAAATGGTTTCAAACATTTACTTACATTGAGATATCTACAAATACCATTCCATCTTCAATTTTCACTGGATAAGTCTTGATTTCGTAATGATCACCACTCAAACATTGTCCCGATTCGAGCGAAAATGTTTTCTTGTGAAACGGACACGCAACTTTTGGTTCATCGCCAGCCGAACCAATCATACCTCTCGAAAGCACCATTTGCTGCTTATGCGGACAAAGATTTTGCGTTGCATACCATTGGCCACGACGAGTAAAGTTAAAAATAGCAATCTGTTCATCATTAATTAAAACACAGTTTCCGCCATTTTCTGGTATTTGAGTAACTGAACAAGCCATTACCCATGTTTCTGTTGCTATTTCTGCTGTCATAATGCCCCTTCCCCCAAAGAGAATATTTTTAGATTTTATTAATAAATTTTGTGTTTACTTATAACTGTTTACTGATTATTTGCTCCACTCCAAAGCACGTTTTTGGTCACGTAAAGGTGTGAAAACTACGCTTGGGTCTTTCACTTCTGGAGCGTTTACAAAATGACTAAATCGTTGACGAATATTGTCATTTTCGATGGCTTCTTTCCACTCACATTTATAATTGCCAATTAAACTTGCCATTTCTTGCTCTAATTCTTTGGCAATCCCCAAACTATCGTTTACTATTACATTTTTAAGATAAGTAATGCCACCTTCCATTTTATTGAGCCAAGTAGCAGTACGGGTCAATGGTTCGGCGGTTTTGATATAAAACATCAAAAATCTATCAAGATATTTTACACAATCTTCTTTTGAAATATCACCTGCAATCAATTGTGCGTGTTGTGGTTTTGCACCACCATTGCCACAAACATAGAGATTCCAACCTTTTTCAGTAGCAATAATTCCAAAATCTTTTGCTTGGGCTTCGGCACATTCACGCACACAACCCGAAACGCCACCTTTAAATTTATGTGGAGCTCTAATGCCTTTATAACGGTTTTCAACTTCAACGGCAAATGTTACCGAATCATGCAAACCAAAGCGACACCATGTAGAACCAACGCAAGATTTTACGGTACGCAATGCTTTTCCGTAGGCGTGTCCCGACTCAAAACCTGCTTCGATTAATTCCTCCCAAATGGCAGGTAAATCGTTGAGGTGAGCTCCAAACATGTCAATACGTTGTCCACCAGTGATTTTTGTATAAAGATTATATTTTTGAGCAACCGTACCAATCACAATTAATTTTTCGGGAGTAATTTCGCCACCTGCTATTCTTGGTACAACTGAGTATGTACCACCTTTTTGAATATTTGCTAAAAATCTATCGTTTGAATCTTGGGCTATATCATTGCCTTTTGCAAGAATCATATCGTTCCATAAACTCGCCAAAATAGACGAAACGGCAGGTTTACAAACTTCGCAACCATCGCCCTTGCCAAATTTATCCAGTACGCCTTCATAAGATTTAATTTCGTTGATTTTTACCAAATCAAAAAGTTCTTGTCGAGTATAATCAAAGTGTTCGCAGACTACATTCCTTAAATAAATCCCTTGCTCTTTCATTGTGCTGAGCATCAAATCCTTTACCATTGGCACACAACCACCACAACCAGTTCCTGCTTTGGTACATTTTTTCAAGCCATCAATGCTATGGACTTTGTTTTCAGAAACTTCGTGGCAAATTTGCCCTTTTGTAACTGCTTCGCACGAACAAATCAAGGCATCATCGGGCAAACCCATAACGCCCGCACCACTATCTTCTGCACCACCTCTTGCTCCGAGAATCAAATTTTCGGGGTCTTTTGGAAGCACTAATTTATTATTGACGGTCTGCAACAACATATTGTACTGCTCGGCATCGCCAACCAAAATTCCACCCAAAAGCAATTGTCCGTCGTTTGAAATATTGATACGTTTGTAAATCGCTTTCGATTTATTTTCATATACAATCGTCTGACAGTCAGGCTCTTGTATAAAAGCATTGCCAAAACTTGCTACATCAACACCAATCAATTTTAGCTTGGTGGACATATCAAATGCTTTGAATTCTTTCGCTCCGTTGCTCAAATTTGTAGCAACAATATCTGCCATTTCATACCCAGGAGCAACCAATCCATAAATCATGTGGTCGTGCAAGGCACATTCGCCAATGGCAAAAATATTAGGGTCAGACGTTTGAAGTTTGTCGTTTACGATAATTCCGCCGCGTGAACCAACTTCCAAACCCGAAAGTCTGGCTACTTCTTCACGAGGTTTGATACCTGCCGAAATTACAAGCATATCAACATCCAATTTTGAACCGTCAGCGAAGTTCATGCCGTTGATAATGCCATCGCCTGAAATGTCTTGCGTATTTTTGTTCAAATGTATTTTTAAACCCAAAGTTTCGAGTTTTGCTTTCAAAATATCCGAGCCAGCTTGGTCAATCTGACGAGGCATTAGTCTTGAAGCAAATTCTACTACGTGGATTTCTTCTAAACCTAAATCCAAAAGTGCCTTTGCTGCTTCAAGACCAAGTAAACCTCCACCAATTACCGCACCTTTTGTTGCCTTTTTTGCATGTTCTTGCATCATATCGAGGTCTTCGATGGTACGATAAACAAAAACTCCATCTTTTTCAACGCCTGGAATGGGTGGAACAAAAGCCGCCGAACCAGTAGCCAAAACTAAATAATCGTAAGGAATTGTAAGCCCATGATGCGAAGAAACCGTTTTTGCTTTACGGTCGATGTTTGTAACTGGGTCTGAGAGATGAATTTTGATGCCGTTATCGAAGTACCAATCCAATGGAGCCATTGTGAGGTCTTCGGCTGAGGAACGCCTCCCGGATTTACCTGCGAAGTATTCGCTGAGGTGAACTCGGTCGTAAGCAGGACGTGGTTCTTCACCAAAAACTACTATATCGAATGAATCTTTTGCTTTGGCTATGAGTTTTTCGCAAAACTTATAACCTACCATGCCGTTGCCCACCACAACGACACGGGTTGCGGGACGCCGCCCGTTAGTTACGTTTGTCATTTTGAATTATGTTTTTCCTACGTTTGCTGTATTAAATAGTTCAGTACGTTTCCCCCATTCTGAACTATTTAGCGGTACGCCGCCCGATTGTATTATTTCAAGAGTAGAAATAAGTATAAATACTCATTTCTTTTCAAATGTATGCTATGAATTTTGCATATGCAAGTTTTTATTTGGTAAAATTTGCTATTTGTAGTTTATTTTTTGGTTAATTGCACTAATCACAGAATAAATATAAAAGATTAAATTTAGTTTAACTTTGAACTTATTCCACTGCCAACCTCACCAACTCTGCCGTATTTTTAACATCGGTTTTTCGCAAGATATTTGCTCGGTGATTTGAAACCGTACGGACACTCAATGAAAGTTTTTCGGCAATTTCTTGACTACTCATGCCTTCGGTAATGTATTTTAAGATTTCACGCTCTTTTTTTGAGATTTTGGCAAATAAACTTGTGTTTTTGAGTTTTGGAGTAGTTTTTTGCTTGCGTTGAGCCATCAAGCCATCAATAATCATGGCGGAAACTGTGGGAGGAAAATATTTTTGCCCTTCCGAAACACTTGCTAATGCCTTCAAAATCTCTTCTTTACTTGTATCTTTTAATAAATAGCCCATCGCCCCATTTTCGACCGATGTAACCATGTATTCGGGATTATTATGCATCGAAAAAATGAGTGTTTTTACAGTAGAATGTTTCTCCGAAATTGCCTTCGCCACCTCAAAACCAGACATTTTAGGCATCGTGAGGTCGAGCAAAACGATGGTTGGTTTCAAGGTTTTTACTTTTTCGAGTGCCTCCATGCCGTCGGAGGCTTCGCCAACGATTTCGATATGTAATTCATCTTCAAGAAGATTTTGAATGCCTTTTCGCACAACGGCGTGGTCATCAACTATTAAGAGTTTTATCATGATATTTAGATTTGAGATACGAGATTTGGGATAAAAGAATTTTTCTCAAATTCAGAACTCAAATAGGTATTTTAACAAATATACTTGTTCCTTTATTTATTTCCGATTCTATTTTGAAAGTGCCATCGAGTAATCTTACACGGGTTTGCATATTTCCAAGACCATTGCATGTAATTTTGTTTTTCTTTGCCTTTTTGGAGTCAAACCCTTTGCCATTATCAGTGATAAAGAGAATGATGTTTCGATTTTTATCATTGGACAGATTTACTTCAATTTTTTTAGCCTTGGCGTGCTTTACTATATTATTGAGTGCCTCTTGAGTAATTCTATATAAATTGTTTTCGATATTATTAGGTAAAACTACATTTTCAGTCAAATCGTTAAAGATTGCCTGAATGCCTGCGGCATGGGAAGTGCGTTCTGTCAATAATCGCATGGCACTTGGTAAACCAAAATCTGTAAGTACCGAAGGCATCAAGTTGAACGAAACCGTGCGAGTGGCTTCAATGGTTTCATCTATTAATTTTTGGTGTTCAATAAAAGAGTTCTTTTGCTTTTCGTTAATAAAAGGTAAACTTTTGAGTTTTTCGCTGTCGAGTTTTAAGCCAGTGAGCATCTGCCCGATGCCGTCGTGCAGTTCACGGGCGAGTCGTTTGCGTTCTTCTTCTTGCCCCTCCATCAAAGCCGCCGACCGCACATTATCTTCTTTACGGAGCAATTCGTATTTCTCTTCTGTTGCCTTGACCAAATCTTTCTGAATGACAATGAGTTTTTCATTGGTTTCGTTGAGTTGTTGGTTTTTAAATTGTAGTTCAGACTCAGATTCTGTAATTCGTAAGATAATATCCTTCACATATCTCACCAAAGGCATAAAAATCAAAAATCCTTCAATAATTAAAATACATATTGTGATGCAAAATAAAATCAATTCGATGCGTTTCACACGACTCACTCTTGCCTGAGCTTCGGTGTCATATTGAGAAACAATTTTATCCATTAATTTCAAAAACTGTCGCTCGTTAGTGAGCATATTTTTCAGTATTTCTCGCCCATTTTCGCCTTGTTTATTTTCACTAATAATGCTGGCATTGGCACTCATTATTTTAAAAGTAGGCTCAACTTCATTAAATATCGCTTGAATTTCGGGACTGTTTTTTACTAAATATGTTTTATCTAAAACCAAATTACTATTTTTTAATCCATAATGACATTTTACCCACAAATTTAGTACATCGGTAAAGTCTTTTTCATAAAAAATGGCTTCTTCGGTAAACTGATTTTTGTTAGTCAATACAATTGCCATTTTACATAATCTTTGGCTCAACATTCGTTGCCTTCCAGCCAAATTCACTACGTGAGCGTCATCTGACGACTCATTCAATGATTTTTGAATTAAAATTTGCCCAAATAAAGACAGCAATGCCACGACGGTCAGAGCAACCAAATAAAGGCGAGTTAATCGCTGGGAAACTTGCTTGTAGAGGTCTTGCATAGAAATTGTAAAAATCATATTTCTGAAAAATTAGGGTATATTTTTGGAACTTACAAGCCACTATTTAAAGTTCTTAATAATATGAAAGTTTTTATTTCTTTTGTGCAATTCTGTTTTTGAGTAATTTTACTTAATTTGTATTTTATCAATAATTGTTTGTCTAAATTGAATTATTTTGAAATATTATTTGGTAAAAGTATTGTTTTAACAAATAAACATTTTATTTTTATATCCATATTATATATGTATAATATTGTTTTAGGGTTTAGGAAACTACTAAATCCACAACTTTATTCATTAAACAAAATTACTTAAAAATCATGACACCAAAGCTAACACTCGTGGGGGCGGGTCCGGGCGACGACGAACTCATCACATTAAAAGGAATTAAAGCCTTGCAAAATGCCGACGTGATTTTATACGATGCCCTTGCAAATGATTCATTACTTGCCTATGCACCAAAACATTGTGTAAAAATGAATGTTGGCAAACGCAAGGGACAACATTCGTATTTGCAAGATGAAATCAATCGCTTGATTGTGTCGTTTGCTTTGGAGCATGGTCATGTGGTGCGTTTGAAGGGTGGCGACCCATTTGTATTTGGTCGTGGTTATGAAGAATTAGAATACGCAAAAGCATTTGGTATCGAAACCGTCGTAATTCCAGGGGTTTCGAGTTCGATTGGTGTAGCAGCAGCAGTTCAGATACCGATTACACACCGAGATATTGCCCGAAGTTTTTGGGTTGTTACAGGTCATACAAGCGATGGAAGTTTGCCAAAAGATTTAGAACTGGCAGCACAATCATCGGCAACGGTCGTAATTTTGATGGGTATGAGCAAATTAGCAGAAATTGCAGAAATCTTTACTCGTTATGGAAAAACTGAAACACCGATTGCCATTATTCAAAATGGTACAACAAGTAAACAAAAATCAGTTTTCGGACAAGTAAAAGATATTGTAGAAAAAGTAAACGAATCGAAAGTTACAAATCCTGCTGTCATTATTATTGGCGAAGTTGTGAGCCTGCATCCCGAATATGTGGAGGCTTATGTGGAAGAGATGAAATTTTAAAGAGAAAAATATATTTGTGTAAAGAGTGCCATGCCTTTTAGGTGTGGCATTTTTTGATATTAACCTATCTGATTGAAAAAAACGACTTCATCGAAAAGAAGATTTTTGAGTGTTTATAATTATACTTTTCAAAGATTATATTTCTTAATATTGAATTCATAAAAATGCAAAAATGAAAATATAGGTTTCAAAATAAGCTATTTCAAGAAAATAAAATTGTATTATTTCAAAAACAAGTGTCAAAAATAAAAGAATCTTCACTAAAAGTGATTAAAATGGCTAAAATATGTTGTTTTGTGTTTTGAGTATAAAATATTATTTTCTACATTTGAATAAGCAAAGAGAATTAGAGAATAATAAGTATAAATAACCAAAGAAAATTTCGATAGTGGGGGCTATCGAAAAATTAATTAAAAGACTAATCTATTATTTTAAACTAAATCCAACGAAATGAAAACGTAGGAAAAACCAAAGAAAATTAAAAAAATCGGGGATAGATGAGGTGGGGGCCTCGCTTGACCCAAACAAAAAAACCGACCTGACATGGGGGTGTCAAATCGGCAAAACGAATCACAAACATAGGAAACATTCACAATTCAATTCAAAACAAATGAAAAAAAATCTATTTCGCAAGTTTGGACTTGCAATTTTCTTCAACTTCGCTTTTTTTCAAGCATCATTTTCACAGTTTTCATTATTAGGACAAGTCCGCACTCGTACAGAAGTACGTGATGGTTTAGGCAATCTTGCACCGTATGGTACAAAATACTCAGCTTTTACGTCGCAACGTACTCGCCTAACATTTGGCTACAAATGGGACAGGGTAACTTTCGGAATGGCAGTACAAGATGTAAGAGTTTGGGGACAAGATGCTTCATCAATTTCAAATGCCGATGGTGGCAAATTTGGTGTTCACGAAGCATGGGCTGAAATCGTTTTAGCTAATTCGGCTGACACGACAGTAAAATTTAAGCCGATACAGAATCTTTCATTAAAAATCGGTCGTCAGGAACTTGTATATGACGATGTTCGCTTGCTCGGAAACCTTGATTGGTTGCAACAAGCCCGTCGTTTCGATGCCGCTATTTTTAAGGCACAACATTTAGGTTGGGCATTAGATTTTGGTGGTGGATTTAATCAAAATGCTGACGCTTTTGGTACAAATGGTACTTATTATGTGGCAGGAAACACTCATGCCACGGCACTTTCGAGCAAAAACGTATCTTTGGCTGTTCCGACAGGCTTTTTGCCAACGACGAGTAAAGGTGGAGCTCCTGTATTGGCAAATGCTGCAAGTACCAACGGGCAAAATCAAATGTTTAAGTCTTTCCAAATGGCTTATTTGAGCCACAAGTTTAAACAAACTAAATTATCGGTTTTATTCTTCAAAGATGATTTTTCAAAGTATCGTATAGATAGTATCGGTAGTGCTACAGCTGGTTACGTATATGGAAGACGTTATGATCAAACAGGCGTAAATTCTCGCCTTACTTACGGTGCAATGCTTACAAGTCAATTGGGTAATGCTTCTTCAAAATTGGGTAAAATTGCTTGGCAAGCATTCGGTTATGCACAATCGGGCAAAGATCGGGATGGTTTGGCTATCAGTAAGGCATATCATTATGGTGCAAACTTCATGGTTCAAAAAGGACTTATCAGTTTCGGACCGGGCTATGAAGTTTTGTCAGGAAATGACGGATTTACTTTAAAAACTGGTGAAACGCATCGTTTTGATCCACTTTATGGCACTCCCCACAAGCATTGGGGCTACATGGATTATTTTTACGTAGGCACTGGTTCGCCAGCAGGTGGTTTACAAGATGCTTTTTTCAAGGTAAAACACGTCGCAAGTCGCCTCACTACTACGTTTGATATTCATTATTTTGCCTTAGCTGCTGCTACGCCAAACAAAACAAAAGATGCTCCCGCAGGTGCTAAAATATCATCAATGTTGGGCATGGAATATGACTTAGTGTTGAATTATGCACTCAATAAATTTACTGCCGTTGAGTTGGGATACTCAGTAATGAAAGCGAATAATAGCCTCGAATATGTGAAGCAAAACACAATGGATAAAACTCGCAAAACAGGTCAATGGTGTTATTTAATGCTCAACATTCGCCCTGACTTTTTCTACGCAAAACCAGTGGCTATTAAGCAGTGACAAATTAACATTAATCAATTATCAGTCTTCTCGAGTAAGTATTTTACAATTAGACTTTTAACAATAGAAATATGAAAAACATAAAAAAAAATATACTCTTAGTAACAGCATTTGTAATTACTGCCACTATTTCTGCATTCAGGACTACAACAACAGCTGAGGTCATAAAATTAGGATTTATTCCTTTGACCGATTGTGCTCCATTGGTGGCGGCAAAAGAGTTGGGTTTATTTGCCAAATACGGTGTAAATGTAGAATTAAGCAAAGAAGCATCTTGGGCAAATATCCGTGATAAAGTATTGAATGGCGAATTAGACGGGGCTCATTGCTTGTATTCGATGCCAATGTCGGTTTATACAGGAATTGGTGGAAAAGCAGGCTCAGAAATGAAAATTGCTATGACTTTAAACAATAATGGACAAGCAATTACGCTCTCTAAAGATTTTTGTGGATTGGTTGGTTTCAAAGATTTGAAGAAAGTAAACACCGCTATTGCTGAAATTAAAAAACGCAAAGAAGTAACTTTTGCCATGACTTTCCCAGGAGGAACGCATGATATTTGGTTGAGAAATTGGATGGCTGCGGCAGGTGTCAATCAAAAATCGGTAGGTATTATCACGATTCCACCGCCACAAATGGTTGCCAATATGAAAGTTGATAACATGGAAGGTTTTTGTGTAGGCGAGCCGTGGAATGGTGTGGCAGTTGCTCAAAACGTTGGATTTACGCACATTGCCAGTCAAGACATTTGGAAAAATCATCCAGAAAAAGCATTGGTTGTAAATAGCAAATTTGCAGCGGGACAAAGAGAAGATTTAAAGAAAGTAATGAAAGCCATCATTGAAGCACAAAAATGGTTGGACAACATGGGAAATCGCAAGAAAGCAGCGGTTTGGTTATCAAAACCATATTATGTAAATGCTCCTGTTTCGGTTTTAGAGGCTCGTTTGTTAGGTTCAAATGATTTAGGATGTGATTTGGGCGTGCAGAAATACAAAGATGATTACATGACATTTTATAATAATGGAGTTGTGGCAACACCTAAAAAATCTTATGTGATGTGGTTTTTAGCTCAATATGTTCGCTTTGGAATGTTGAAATCTGCTCCAGATTATAAAGGAATTGCCGAAAAATTGGTCTTAGATGACTTGTTTGCCGAAGTAGCCAAAGAAATGAGCGTACCAGTTCAACCTGATATGCAGCCTTTCAAAACGGCACTTGACGTAAACTTTGACCCAAATAATATCGCAGGGTATTTATCGACAACGAAGAAGTAAAACCGTCCCAACATCCCCAGCCCCTAAAGGGGAGCTAACAATCTCACTTTTAGGACTGGGTTAGGGTAAAATTTTAACATTAAAATTTTGTATAAAATGAAAAATATACTAAATAAAATATACAATAATAACTCCCCTTTAGGGGCTGGGGGTGTTCTTTACTTCATCGGAAGTATGCTTATCCTCTTAGCTATTTGGCAGCTCGTTACGTTTGTAACAAAAGCCGAAATCCCCGGTCCAGTGGCAACGTGGGCAGTTTTTTCTGAAATGCTTTCTGACCCATTTTATGATTATGGACCAAACGACAAAGGCATTGGAATTCAGCTTTGGAGTTCATTAAAGCGAGTTTTTATTGGGTTTTCGTTGGGAAGTTTAGTTGCTATTCCGTTGGGATTAATAATGGGTTCGTCAAAAATCGGCATGAAATTATTGAATCCAATCGTTCAGATTTTGCGTCCAGTTTCGCCTTTGGCATGGTTTCCTTTGGGTTTATTGGCTTTCAAGGCTTCTGACCAAGCAACGATTTTTATCATTATGATTACCTCGCTTTGGCCAACGCTCATCAATACTGCTTTTGGTGTTTCAACAATTCCTGCCGACCACAAAAACGTTGGAAAAGCATTCGGGTTTTCTCGTTGGAAATACATTACTAAAATCTTGATTCCATTTGCTTTGCCGCATATCATTACTGGACTTCGCTTATCAATTGGTATTGCTTGGGTCGTAATTGTGGCTGGCGAAATGCTTTCGGGCGGTGTAGGAATCGGCTTTTTTGTATGGGATTCTTGGAATGGTTTGAGTCTCGAAAAAATCCTTTCAGCAATCTTGATTATCGGAATTATAGGATTATTGTTTGACAAAATTTTTAATTTAATTGAAAAACGCTTTAGTTATGAAAGCAAATAATGAACTTTTAATAGATGATTCGTCATCGTTTCATAAAATTATCACTGAAACCAGCATTGAAATAAAAGATGTAACAGTTTCATTCAAATCGAAAGGAAAAGGCACATTTACAGCGGTAAAAGATATAAGTCTTGAAATCGGTAAAGGCGAAATTGTAAGTATCATTGGTCATTCGGGTTGCGGAAAATCAACTTTGATGAATACGATTTCGGGCATGGTTTCTCCAACTTCTGGCCAAGTAATCGCTAATGATAAAATAGTTACAGGTCCCGGTCCAGACCGTGGAATCGTTTTTCAAAACTATTCATTACTGCCGTGGCTAACGGTTTATAGAAATGTTTATGAAGCAGTAGATTCTGTTTTACCACATTTGACCAAAGCCGAAAAAAGAGAATTAGTTGAGAAAAACCTCAATATGGTGAATTTGTGGGAACACAAAGATAAACTTCCAAGTCAGCTTTCGGGTGGAATGAAGCAACGTGTTGCCATTGCCCGTGCTTTTTCAATCAATCCAAGTATTTTATTGTTGGATGAGCCATTCGGAGCATTAGATGCCCTCACAAAAGGCTCAATGCACATTGAATTATTGAAACTTTGGAATCTTGACAACAGAAACAAAACCATCGTAATGGTTACGCACGACATTGAAGAAGCGATTTTCTTGTCAGATAGAGTAGTAGTAATGAATAATGGTCCAGCGGCAACCATCAAAGAAATAGTTGATATTCCTTTGGCTCGTCCATGTAACAAAAAAGACATTGTACACTTACCCGAATACCAAGACGTACATGATAAATTGATGAATTTATTATTCGATAAATTCTCAATCGAAGATTTATAGTAGCACAAGTTTGCAACTTGTGCAAAAGAGACAAGTTGGAAACTTGTGCTACAAAGTACTTGGTTGACAGCCAAAATACACATAATCCCTGTTGGTTTTACCGATTGGGATTTTACTATAAGGCTGTCAATTTTTGAGTATTTATACTCATTAAAATAAGTAAAAATAACTATTTTTTAAGACTGTCAATCAAAGAAAAAAATGAAAAATACTCAACCACTTTCAACGCTCAATGTACTGAATTTCTCAGGCGTACAAATGCGTACCTTCCACACTACGTGGTTTACTTTTTTTATATGCTTTTTTGGCTGGTTCGGACTCGCACCACTCATGCCAACGATTCGTGAAGATTTGGGCTTGACAAAAGGTCAAGTCGGAAATATCATTATTGCATCGGTTTCGGCAACAATTATTGCCCGCTTGCTCATTGGTCGCCTTTGCGATACTTGGGGACCACGCAAAACTTATACAGCTTTATTGGTTTTTTGCTCAATACCTGTCTTTTTGGTGGGTTTGGCACATTCTTACGAAACATTTTTGCTTTTCCGATTGGCAATTGGCGTAATCGGAGCATCATTCGTAATTACGCAATACCATACTTCAGTAATGTTTGCTGCCAATATTAAAGGCACAGCCAATGCAGTAGCAGGAGGTTGGGGAAATTTGGGCGGAGGGGTTACAAACATCGTAATGCCTTTAATTTTTGCAGGAATCGTTGGTTTGGGCTATACCAAAGGCGAAGCATGGCGTTTGGCAATGATAGTCCCTGGCACTTTATTATTAATTTGTGCGGTACTTTATTTTATATTAACCAAAGATTCTCCCGAGGGAAACTACGAAGATATTAACCGTACGATTGCCAAAAAAGAAAAACCAAACATCATGGAAGTTGTAACTGATTGGAGAGTTTGGGCTTTGTCAATTTGCTACGCCATGAGTTTCGGAATGGAAATTACTTTTGATAACGTAGCGGCACTTCACTTTGTAGATAACTTTGGAGTTGACCAAAAAATGGCAGGTTTTCTGGCAGGAGCTTTTGGTTGTATGAATATTTTTGCTCGTGCTTTGGGAGGAATTTGGGCTGATAAAATTGGTAAAACAAAAGGTTTGTCAGGAAAAGGCAAACTTTTAGCTTTCTTGATTGCTTTTGAAGGTCTTGGTTTGATGTTTTTTGCGAGTTCAACGGCATTGCCATTAGCCATTGCTTCAATGATATTTTTTGCATTATTCTTGAAAATGGCAAATGGTGCAACTTACGCCCTAACACCATTTATCAATACAAAAAACATTGGCTTAGTAGCAGGAATCGTAGGTGCAGGTGGTAATATTGGTGGAATGATGATGGGATTTTTGTTTAAATCGGATAACTTAACTTATTCCGATGCGTTTCAATATATAGGAATGGCCGCCATCGTTGCCGCTTTATTAGTGCTTATAACGAAGTTTAATAAAACAGCAAAAGTTGAAAAAAGTGTGTTGGTTGAGGATTTGGTTTGAGTTTTTGAGAAAGAAACAAAACTTATTTTTATTTCTTTCCTTTTAATTTGAAATTGGTAGTGGGTGTTTCAAATTTTTTATAATAGCACTCAATTTTTCAATTTGCTCTTTAATTTGTGGACTTTCTAAATTTACATAAGGTAAATCGTTTGAAACAACAAACTTTGAAGTGTCAATCGTATGTTTTTTATCGGTCTTTTTCATGTGTTTGTTCAATTATATATGCGTAATATTTGTGATGAGGATTAAAAAGTTCGATTGAATCATCATCTAAAATACCTGAAACTTGATAGTAAAGTTCCGTAGTTTCGATGAATTTTGCAATAGTAGCACGATATAATCTTGTTCGGGAACTCGTACTGCCTGTAAAGGCAACCATTTTTCGAGGATATTTTTCAAAAAATTTACTAAGCGTTCCCACAACAGTTGTAATAACAAGTTTCATATCTTGGTTATTACTTGTTGAAAATACATCAATTTCTCCGTTTGGAAGTAAGTCTCCAAATATTAATTGATACAATTCAGGACTATCTTGCGATGGGAGGTAGGCAATAACTTTTTTGACAACTTTATCTTCACTGATACTATCAAAAAAATATTTCAGCCCATCGTCAGAAGATTTTACATTATAAGTTGGTTTTTCCATAGGCAAATATAATAAAATATGCAAAATAGCATCATAAATAACAAACCTAAAAGTTTCAAAACCACTTGTTGCTACTGTGGAGTAGGTTGTGGAATCGTAGCAACGGATTTGGGCAATTGCAAAATCTCTATTGAAGGCGATAAAGACCACCCTGTAAACAAGGGAATGTTATGCTCAAAAGGCTTGAATTTGCATTATACCGTCAATGATAAATCTGACCGTTTGCTATATCCACAGATGCGAATGAACCGAAGTATGCCCATGCAACGCAGCACTTGGGACGAAACTTTGGAGCGTACAGCCGCCATTTTTAAGACATTTATTAGTAAATATGGTCCCGACTCTGTCGGTTTTTATGTTTCGGGACAATGCCTCACCGAAGAATATTATTTGTGGAATAAGCTAATGAAAGGCTTTATTGGTTCAAATAATATTGATACCAATTCTCGTCTTTGTATGTCGTCGGCGGTGGTTGGTTACAAGCTTTCTTTGGGTGAAGATTCGGTGCCAGTATGCTATGATGATATTGAGGAATCTGATTGTATTTTGGTTGAAGGTGCAAATCCTGCTTGGTGTCACCCGATTATTTGGCGTAGAGTGGAAGCTCACAAAGCGGTAAATCCGAATGTAAAAATCATTACCGTTGACCCTCGTCGCACGCAAACTGCCATGAGTTCAGACATTCATTTGCAGATAAATCCTGGCACTGACGTTACTTTAAATCATGCAATTGGACGAATTTTGATAGAAAATGATTGGCTTGACAATGATTTCGTAGCAAATCATACCGATGGCTTTGATGAATATAAAACAAAGGTTTTTGAAAGAACGCTTGCTGAATCGGCCGAAATATGTGGCGTTGATGAAAAACTGATTTTTAAAACAGCCTCATTGATTGCCAAAGCAAAAGGTTTCCTTTCGATGTGGACAATGGGCTTAAATCAATCGGTGATTGGTGTAAACAAAAATCTTTCACTCATTAATTTGAGTTTGATTACAGGAAAGATTGGTAAAGCAGGAAATGGACCATTTTCGCTCACTGGTCAACCCAATGCAATGGGAGGACGTGAAGTAGGCGGATTGGCAAATATGTTGGCTTCGCACCGAGAAATTGCTAATCCGATTCATCGCCTTGAAATGGAAGAGTTTTGGGGAGGAACAACAATTTCGGACAAAATAGGCTTGACGGCTACCGAAATGTTTAAAGGTTTAGAAGATGGAAAACTCAAAGCAATTTGGATTGTTTGTACAAACCCAATGGTAAGTTTGCCAGATGCTCGCATCGCAGAATTGGCATTGAAAAATGCCAAATTTGTAGTTGTACAAGATGTTTCTAATCGTGCCGAAACAATCAATTTTGCGGACGTTGTGCTTCCTGCCGCAGCATGGGCAGAAAAAGAAGGCACAATGACCAATGCAGAAAGAAGAATTACACACTTGAGTAAAATAATTGATGCTCCAGGAGAAGCTCTTCCCGATGCCGAAATCATTTGTCGATTTGCCAAAAAAATGGGGTGGGGCAATAAATTTAACTATAATAATTTCAGCGAAATTTATAAAGAATTCACCGAAACTACCAAAGGAACAAATATTGATATAACAGGGGTGAGTTATGATTTATTGAAGGAAACGACGGTTCAATGGCCGTTTAAGAGTTCTGAGTTTAGAGTTCTGAGTTCTGAGTTAGAACAAAAAAATAGTTCTATGCAGAATTTTGAAGAAGATATAGGAGAAAAGTCAGAATCGCACGGCGAACCGTTCAGAATTCAGAACTCAGAACTCAACCTTGGTACTCAAAGACTTTTTGAAAGTGGAGAGTTCTTCACTCCAAACAAACGAGCAAAAATACATGCAGTTCCTGACGAAAATCTTTCTGAGAAATTGACCGAAGATTTCCCTTTGGTTTTGCTTACGGGGCGTATTCGTGACCAATGGCACACCATGACCAAAACGGCACGAGTCAATAAATTGAACCAACACGCACCAAGTCCCTACTTAGAAATTCATCCAAAAGATGCTGAAAAACGTAATATTTTAGAAAATGATATTGTAGAAATTTCAGGTAAAAGAGGCACTGTAAGAGTAAAAGCAAAGGTTACGGACGAAGTAAAACAGGGAAACGTGTTCTTACCGATGCACTGGGGCAGAGTTTTGGGTAACGATTTTGGAAGAGCCAATAATTTGACAAATAATTTGGTTGATGCTCGTTCAAAAGAACCTGATTTTAAGTTTTCGGTGGTAGAAGTGGCAAAATACGTCAAAAATAAAGAAAAAATCGTCATTATTGGAGCAGGTTCTGCGGGTTTAGGCTTTATTTCAGCTTACCGTAAACTCAACCAAACTGATGATATTGAGGTGTTTTCAAAAGAAATTTACCCTTTTTATAACCGTGTTATGCTGCCCGATTACATCAGCGGTACGCAGTCGTGGGAGCAATTGGTGAAATTGCGTGAAGACCAATTTACTGAAAATAATATTAAAGTTCATAAAGCAATCGGAATAAATCACATTGACCGAAAAAACAAAGTAGTGGTTGATGATTTGGGTAACGAACATAGCTACGATAAGTTATTTTTGGGCATGGGAAGCCAAGCATTTATGCCGAAAAATTTTCCAAAAATGGCAAGAATTTTCAATATGCGTAGCCGTTTGGATGCTGATACCTTATTACCATTTCTCGAACCGTTGCCCGAGCGAAGCCGAGGGCGGCACGTAGTTGTAGTAGGAGGTGGACTTTTAGGTCTTGAAATGGCAGCTTCCTTGCGAGAAATGAATGTTAATGTAACGGTCGTGCAGCGTATCGGGCGATTTATGGATAGACAACTCGACCCGTTGGGTAGCGATATTTTGCACGAAGAAATCGTAGCTCGTGGCATTGAAGTTTATTATAATGATGAAGTCGAGCAGTTTTACGGAACTGAAAAAGAGGGACGCCTCGCGATAGCAAGAATTCGACTAAAATCTGGTCAGAAAATGGATTGTGATGCCATTATTGTTGCGGCAGGAACAATCCCGACGATTCAGTTGGCACGTGAAGCAGGTTTACAGTGCAATAGAGGAGTAGAAGTAAACGATTATTTGCAAACTTCCGACCCTGATATTTTTGCTTGTGGCGAAATTGCTGAATGGAAAAAACAAATGTGGGGCATCACGGCCGCTGCCGAGCAACAAGCCGAAATCGTAGCTAAATTCTTGGCTGGTGATTTGTCAAGTGCTTATAAAGGAAGCCTTTCGATGAACCTTTTGAAGATGCACGAACTCAATCTTTGTTCATTGGGTGCAATCGAAATTCCTTCGGGAAGCACTGATTATGAGGAAGTTACGTTTATTGACAAAGCAAAGCATTATTATAAAAAGTGTATCATTCAAAACGATAGATTGGTTGGTGCAATTTTGATTGGCGATAAATCGGAGTTTCTCGAATTCAGAGATTTGATTGCCAACGGTATCGAATTGTCTGAAAAACGTTTAGCTTTATTGCGTTCGGGCAAACAATCTGAACCAGTTTTGGGAAAGTTAGTTTGTTCGTGCAACAGCGTTGGACAAGGAAATCTCGAAAATGCTATCAAAGGCGGATGCACTGATTTTACGCAACTTTGCCAAAAAACAGGAGCAGGCACAGGCTGCGGAAGTTGCCGCCCAGAAGTCAGAATGATTTTTGAGAATGTGGGCAAAGAGGTGTTGGTGGAAATGGTTTGATGTTGATTTTTTTTTTTAAGTTTGTTTTATACAATTTTAAACTTCAACATTGAAACCGTATAAAATGCTATGAAAACAACATTCCTATTGCTGTTACTATTAATTTTGAAAAATTCTTTTGCTCAAGAAAAAACGCATAAAGAATATCAAGAACAATCAAAAAACATTATATCAATTTCATCGCCAACGCCTATAAAACCAAACATTACGGTGGCATTATTCAAAACACTTAGTCACCAACCAGTGAGGATAGTACATGATATAGTTACAAATACGCTTTTTACTTGTAATACTGATGGCTGGGTTTTCAAAATTCCGATTGTAAATGGTGTGGCAGGCAGTGAAACTGGTTTTTTACCTCCAAATGAGCATCATATTACGCATTTACAGGGTATGGCATATTATAATAATACTTTTATTTTGGTGGGAAATCATAATAATTCTACAACTTTTGATGGATATGGAGTTGTTGAAAAATGCACTATTGTCAATGGAACGCCACAATGGACAACAATGCTAACTACGGCAGTTTATCCTTCATCGGGAACACTTTTCGACCATGCTTTTGCAGGAGTTTTTTTTTTCTAAAAATAAAGATTCGGTTTATGTGGCAAGTGGTTCCCGTACTGACCACGGAGAAATAAAAAATTCGGGAAGCTATACAGGTTTACGAGAAGTACCTTTAACAACAAAAATTTACAGAATTCCAATTACAGCAAATGCTATTCTCTTACAAAACAATGAAACTTCACTTGATGCAAGCGGCTATGTTTTTGCAAAAGGGGTTAGAAATGAATTTGATATAGCATTGAGTGGAGATAAAAAATTGTTTGGCATTGAAAATTCTGGAGACAGAGATGACCCCGAAGAAATGAATTGGTTACGACCAAACAGGCATTACGGTTTTCCTTGGCGAATGGGCGGAAACGATACGCCTATGCAATATACGCCTTATGTACCAAGTCAAGATAAACTAATTCCAGTAAATGAATATGCTATTAATAGCTTTTATAATGACCCAAGTTATCCAAGCCGACCAGTAGGCGTAACTTTTATTGAACCAGTCAAAAATTTAGGACCAGATGCTAATTGGGTACGAAATCCAACAACAGGAGCGATGTTTCAAGCCACAGAAGCAACAACTTTTACCAGTCATCGCTCTCCCGTTGGATTAGTTTTTGATGTTGATAGTACCTTACAAATGCCCTATACAGGTTCGGGTTTTATGCTGTCATATTCGCCTGAAAGTGGCTTAGGAGGAGGATATTCTCCTCCAGAAGACTTTGCAGGAGATTTATGCCAATTAAGATTAGTTTACGACCCAGTGTCTGTAAATTATAAAGTAAACGTAACTCGTTTGGTCGGAGGTTTTAACAAATTAACTGATGCAGAAAAAGTAGTGAACATCATTTATGCAACCGATTTATTTGGTACAATTTGGAAAATTACTATGCCATTGCTTGCTGCTCCAATTCCTAATTTTATTACAACACAAGACAATAATTGTTTGAAAAAGTTCACTTTTCAGAATCAATCTGTCAATGAGCCAATGACGTATTTATGGAATTTTGGTGATGGCACAACTTCCACCGAAACAAGCCCAACACATCAATATGCTAATGTTGGTAATTATACAGTTACACTTAATGCAAGAAATCCACAAGGAAATATTAGTACAAATACAATAGTTACAATTCAAAATCCTTTACTTATTACTACACCCATTACAGGTACTATAAATTTTATTGGAGTTGATAGAATTCAAGCAACTAATATTATTTATTCTGGTGCAAATGTACTTTACAAAGCAAATAAATACGTTTTGATGAATCCTGGATTTCGTGCAAATAGCGGTGCTAAATTTTTAGTATCAATTGGAGGATGTGATAATTAATAATTATTTAAACAATAAAAACTCCCATTTAGGGGCTGAGGGTATGAAAGATTTTTACACGGTCAGAATAAACTTCAAGGGCGGAATTGCTTCGCCTGGTGAGTTGAAATATATATTGCAAGCTGCCCAAGAATCGCAGGTGGATGAAGTGCGTTTTGGACTTCGCCAACAATTGATTTTACATTTGCCGCACCCATTTGCCCGAACTTTCGAGCAGAAGATGCTTTCGCAAAGCATTGATTTTCAGTCAGATATAAATATTTATCCAAATATTATTAGCTCGTATGTAGCTGAGGAAGTTTTCCAAAAAGGAAACTGGCTTACCGAAGGAATTTATAAGGATATTCTCGATTTATTCGACTATAAATCTAAGCTCAAAATCAACCTTTCGGACAATCAGCAGAGTTTTACGCCCTACTTTTCGGGACATCTCAACTTTATAGCTTCCGCAAATCCAAATTTTTGGTATTTGTATATAAGATTACCCAAAACCAACAAGGTTTTTAGTTTCGATAAGCTCATTTTCTCGAACGAAATTCCAAAGGTTTGTAAGCAACTCGAAGAGCAAATTTCGACGCATGAAGATAAGTACTTTGATAATGTTGATGCACTTTTTGCAACTATTCCTTCGTTGATTTCACTACCGAAAGAAACCGAACTCGAACCTGCCAAATTTACGTTGCCTTACTATGAAGGGTTCAACCGTTATGGTAAGAAAACTTGGCTCGGAATTTATCGCAGAAATGAGTATTTTAATGTAAAGTTTCTTATAAAACTCTGCGAATTATGTCAAGAAACAAAAATTGGCGAAATTTGCCTAACTCCTTTTAAATCATTGATTATCAAAGGTATAGATGAAAAAAATAGAGAAAAATGGAGTAATATTTTGTCAGAATTCAACATCAATGTTCGCCATGCTGCTAATGAACTCAACTGGCAAGTAGAAGACGATTCGGATGATGCCTTGCGACTAAAACTAAGATTGGTAGAAACCTTTGACAAGATAGATTTACGCACTTTCGGGCTATGTTTTGGAATAAAAACTCGCCCAAGAACCGAGGTTTATGCCTCAATAATGGTGCAAAGAAGACGTTTTAAATTGTTTAATTTCTTGCCTTTGCACTTTGTTTATGACATTTCATATACCGAAGATTTTAACCCAAATGGTCGTACAAAAAAGTTTTTTGAGAAGTCTATTTTACTAATAAATCTTGACGAGCAATTACGTCGTAGTGTGTTGAAATACAATAAAATGATTGCCGAAAATGAAATTCAAGCAGCAGGTTTGAGAGACGACCACAAAGAAAATGAAGTTGTACGTCCGACAACCAAAAAAGTGCATCAATGCAAACATTGTTTCACGATTTATGATGCAGACTTTGGCGATTTACTCAATAATATTCCAGTAGGCGTGCAGTTTTCAAAACTTCCTGCAAGCTATGTTTGTCCAACTTGTGAGGCAGAGAAAAAGGATTTTAAAGTTATTGAAGTGAAGATGGAAATGATTTAGTACGACGGGTTTTCAACCCGTCTTCGATGGATGGGTTACAAAACCGTCGTACATTTTTACGTAATATAGAATTCTTTGGCATAGATTTTCGTTAGTTTTGTAAGCAATTACAAACGAACAAAACTATGTTGAAGAATTTTTTATTTTTAGTCCTTTTTCCTGCCATTTCTTTTACTCAGTCGCCTATCGGTTTTTCAAAGCCTGATAGCTCTGATTTATTTCTACAATATGGTGATACTGAAATCATCAAAAAAGCCACTGATTTAATTCAAATGCCTGAAAGTCAAGCCTTTTTGACTGAATTTAATAAAAAATTTCCAGATACATTTGAGAAAGAAACTCGTTATAAACAATTACTTTCAGCCAATGTTGATGATTGGGAAATGGCATTGTATGACGAGCGAAAAAGTCAATTGGCTTTCTTGAAAACCTACCCAAATTTCGATAAACTTTCTCCCGAATTTCAGAAACTAACCGAAAGTAATATTCGTTGGAATTATTGGCATTTATTACTTTCTTATTCAATCATTCGTAGTAATCTTGATACAAAACTGACAAGAGTTGTGTCGCTTCCTGCGGTAATGACCGAGTCACTCGACCCACAAAAGATAAACGATGAAACTGCTTTATTATCAGAGAGTTATCGAAGTTTTCTACCGTTTTTTATAACATATTTCAACTCGCAAGAGCAGAAATTTACGAAGTATGCAGACCAAGTAAAAGCAATTTCCGATAAAGGAAACTTGGCTCAAAAATATTTAAAGGGACAAGTTTTAGATTATACATTAACCAAACTAATCTATGATAATTGTGGACGAATTTCGGCATCATCAGCCAAGTTTTGGATTAGCCAAATTGAAGGAGAAACCTACCGAAAATTACTTTTAGAACATTGTAAAGAAACCTTGAATAAAAAAGAAGAAGTTGCCAAAAAGAAAGACGATAAAGATAAATTGCCAATGGGAAAAAGTGATTTTCCAGTTTTGACGGGGCTTGATGGCAAACAATTTGATTTCTCAAAATACAAAGGAAAGGTAATTTACGTCGATTTTTGGGCAAGCTGGTGTGGCCCTTGTCGTGGAGAATTTCCATTTTCAAAGAAAATGCACGATGGGTTTACTGAAAAACAAAAGAAAAACATTGTTTTTTTGTATATTTCGATTGACGAAGACCCAACAAATTGGAAAAATGCTGTTGATAATCTAAAACTTAACAACGGCGACCACGGTATTTCAAATGGTGGTTTTGGTTCGACTGTTAGTCAAAAATATCAAATCAATAGCATTCCTCGTTATATGATTATTGACAAAAATGGCACAATTGTTCGACCAGATGCACCACGTCCAAGTAATCCAGAAACATTGGAGCTTTTGCTCAAACTCAGTGAATAAAATTCTTGAAATCTATTATTTATATTTTACTTTTGTAGTATAAAAACTTTTTTTAGAAAAAACTCAAGTTTATGAAATACATCATATTAATATTTTTAGCAATAGCCTTTGTTCCTGCTATTAGAAACTTTTTGTTTAATATTTTGGTAGGAAATCAAATTGCAAAACAGCAGAAACGACAAAATGATTTTATGGAAAAAGAGCGTGGAAAAGAAGGCGAAATCAAAGTAAAATCAACTAACCCCAATAGCAAAAACAAATCTTCAGAAGGCGGTCAATACGTTGATTATGAGGAAGTTAAGTGAAATTATTGTTATTAATTTATGTTCAAAAAACTGCTTATTTCTCCAAATTTAGCCAATCAAGTTAGCTTCGAAATACTCATTTTAAGAGTTGGTGTAGCAATCTTGATGATTCCTCATGGCTATGATAAACTACAAAGTTTTATTGCTGGTAATCATGATTTTCCAGACCCGCTTCATGTAACACCCATAGTGTCGCAAGGCTTGACTATTTTTGCTGAATTTTTCTGTTCAATTCTACTTCTTTTAGGTCTTTTTACTCGACCTGCTCTTCTTATTTTGATAGGTTGTATGGTTGTCATTGCCTTTATTTTACAATGGAATGACCCACTTGCCGACAAAGAACATGCCCTTTTATACTTGATTTCTTATATTGTGATTTTTTTAACTGGTGCAGGGAAATATTCATTAGACGCGAAGATTTTTAAATAAAAAACCATCAGAAGGTTTATTTCTGATGGTTTTTTTGCTAAAATTAAGTCTAATTTTCTAACAAACCATCTGTTACCCATTGCTTGATTTTTGCAATTTCATCTGCCGGAATTTGTGCAGTTGCACCTCTTGGCATTGCACCAGCTGTTCCTGGAGCTCTCTGAATTCGGTCAAGAATTGCAGTTACGTTGCTTTGTGCAGTGGCAAAAACGTCCCATTTATTGGGTCTAATTCCACCAGCCAAATGGCACGGAGTGCAACGAGTTGTCATAATTGCCTTAATGTCTTTGGTAAATGTAACTTTTGGAATTACTACTTCTTCTTCTTTTTTGCAACTTACGATTGAGCCAGCAATTAGGGCAGCAAAAGCTAACAAAGTTAATTTTTTCATAAATATAATGGGGTTATGATTAAAAAAAAAGGTATTAAATCTATTTGAAAAATAGATTTAATACCTTTACGAGGAGAGTTTTAGAAAGGTTGCGTAGGAAAATAGATAAACTTAAATTTTATTTCCCAACAAAACATCAGGTGCAATCATAACTCTTGTACCAGTTTCAGCATTTTCCAAATTCAAAACCCCACGTGGACAAACCGCCGAACAAACACCACAACCTACGCACGACGAACGAACAATATCTTGCCCTTTTTGTGCATAAGCTCGCACATCAATTCCCATTTCGCAATGCGTAGAGCAGTTGCCGCACGAAATACACTGCCCGCCATTGGTTGTGATTCTGAATTTCGATTTGAATCTTTGTATTATTCCAAGATATGCCGCCAAGGGGCAACCAAATCTACACCAAACTCTATTGCCCATTAAAGGATAAAAACCTGTACCAACTACACCCGAAAATATCGACCCAATAAAGAAGCCATAGCTTGATTTGAGGCTTTCGGTTGGAATGAAACCGAGCAAATTATAACTACCTGTAAAGTAAGTATAAAGCACGCCAATTGTCATAATAATTGCGAATACTAAAATGCTATTTATAAGGTAGCGTTCTATCTTCCAAGCCTTCAAAGATTTGTCTGAAAGTTGTCTAAAAGGGTCGCCCAAAGTCTCTGCTAAACCACCACAACCACAAACCCAAGAACAGTACCAACGTTTGCCCAAAAAGTAAACCATCACTGGTACGCCAACTACAAAAAGTGCAATTCCCCAAACCAATAAAAATATGCCAAAAGCTCCACTTGCAAGCAATTTGTCGAGTCTGTAATTGAAGAAAAAAGAATAGTCGAGCGGCCACATATTTTTCAAATCTGCCGAAGGTAAATTCAGATTCGACATGATTTCTGGTAAAATGAAAGCAATGCAAGTCTGAAAAAACATAATAGATAAAGTCCTGGCTATCTGATATTTAGAATGTCGATATTTGATGATATATCTAATTCCCATTACCAAAACTGAAATCGTATAAAGAAATCCGTACATAAACCAGCGACTTGCTTCCCCGCCATTAATGAGCTTACTTACGGGGTCAACGAGCATTGTCCAATTGGCAATATATTGTGGGAAAAAGTATAAAGCTATATAAAAAAATATTAAAAAAGTACCAATGCCAATTCCAAGCCATTTGCGAGTCATGGCAGGATTAAAGTAGATTCCATTATTTTTGATACCTGCTGGTTTTTGAGCTTCTGGAAGAATGAAAAGTAATGCTCCAAGAATTGCCAATCCGAAAGTTAATAGAAACATAATACCTTTATTATCAGCTAAATAGCCATTGGATGAAGCTTTTACTATTGATAAAATGGTATCTTCATAAATCTTTTTGTCCCATGCCTGTTGAGCATCATAAGCCTTGTTGAGTGCATTTGTTCCAGCAGTTAAATCTGAGGCAAAACTAAAGAGATTTGAATATCCTTTTTGAAGTATTGGGGTAAACTGTTTTTGAGCATTAACCAATTGCTCAGCTTTGAAATTTTTCTCCAAAATTTCATTAGTCAATGTATAATTATTCATGCCCAAAGTGCCAATAAATAGTCCAAATGCGGCAATGAAAATAATGAGTCCGAGTTTTTGTAGCATGGCTTAAAATATTTTTGAGAAAATTCCTTTTTTTGATTTTAACTTTAAATTACTTCCAGTTTCAATGTTGTACTTTTCTAATATTTCTGCTTCATATTGTTTGAAAAATTCAGGGTCAAAATTAGCTTTTGGCAGATTTTCTAAAACATATTCGATGCTTTTGCCCGAAGAGATCCATTCATCCCAAATCTCATGACGCATTCTGATTCCGAAAGTATTTATGCCTGTAACGGCTTGACTATCAGCTTTATAATTTATTCTTACACAGATTCTTCCAGAAGAATGTTCCCAATAAAATGTTTTTGAATCATTTGGCAGTTCGGCAGGCACTTGGCCATAAGTTTGGTATTCAATGTCGAAGAATTTGGCTGAATTAAAGAAAATGCCAGGTTGATATTTTGTGCGATTTCCAGTAATTGTACGAGCAATGGTTTCACCCATGATGCGACCTGTGTACCAAATTTGTTCAAGGTTTTTGCGGTCTTTCGGTGGATTTTCATGTTCTACGCAATCGCCTATGGCATAAACATTGGGGATATTTGTTTCAAGATATTCATTTACCAAAATTCCACGATTGAGTTTTATTCCACCAACACCCAGCACAAAAGTAGGTTTTTCTCGCCCAATCATATTGCCTTGCGGTACTTTCAGCAAACTGATATTTGGACTCACACCAACGGTTAAACCTACAAATTGGCATACAATCTCATCCCCCAATTTGGTTTTTATGGCTTTTACTTGCCCATTTTCATCGCCAATAATTTCATCTAATTCACTCGAAAATTGCAGATTTATATGGTTTTCTTTAATATGTCTTGAAATCAATGCCGATTCTTCGGGGGGCATTATGGCATTCCAAAAACTATTTTCTCGTACCAAAAATGTTACCTCAATTCCTCGTGAATGAAGCATTTCTGCTAATTCTACGCCAATTAACCCACCACCAACAATGACCGCTTTTTTGATTGTAGGTGTCAATGCCTCCAAAGATTCTAAATCTTGATAACTATAAAGTCCTTGCACACCTTTGAGATTTTGACCTTTCCAACCAAATTTGTTGGACGTTGAACCCAATGCAAAAATCAGTTTATCATAGCTAATAGAGCCACCAATTTTTGCTTCTTGGTCCTGGGTGGGAAGTTTAAAATAAAGCTTTTTTTCGTCAAAATCAATCGTTTTTACCCAAGCACGCTTCAATTCGATGCGATTTTTCTCCCAGAACCAATCTTCGTAAGGCTTCGTATGCTCAAATTTCATGTGGCCCATATAGACATACATGAGAGCGGTACGAGAGAAAAAATGGTCAGTTTCGCCCGAAATGACAGTGATTTTGCAATCAGATTGTTTTCTGATATGACGGGCAGCGGTAATACCACTGATGCCATTTCCGATAATGACGATGTGCTGCATTTGTAGAAGGGTTTGCTTATAAACGAATATACGAAGGAAATTTAGAATAAGTTTTTTTTACCTCTAAGAATACAAAAAAACACTAAGCTGCACTTAGAAATTAATAGTGAAACATAGTGTGGGAAACCAACCACTTCTAAATGATGTGGTGAAACCTATTTCTCAGGCAAATGCACTTCTGCCATCATGCAGCGAGCCGAACCACCGCCACAGGTTTCAATCATCGTGAGGTCAAAGTGCTGAATATCAGCATATTCTTCTAATTCTATTTTCTGATTATGCGTTAGCGACTCAAAAGCAGAAGTGGACATTACGAGTATATGATGCCCTTTTTTGTTTTTGACCAAGAGCATATTTCCTGCAAAATTGTTCATTTGGTCTAAACTAATCTCTATCACTTGCTTGCCGTTACTTTCTAAGGCATCCTTCACCATCAAACGCTCGTCCAAATCAGGAATAGAGTTGAGGCAAATTACCGCAAAAGTATCACCAATACACATCACAACATTTGTGTGATAAACATCTTTACCGTGCGTATCAACCGAAGTGAATTTTACTAACTGATACCTCATTTGTTTTGCCCAATAATCAAGCACATCCGCGTCTGTTCGAGGAGAAATACAGGCATAAGCTGTGCGATGCATTCTGTCAAGAACCATACTTCCTGTGCCTTCGAGGAACTTGTTTTCTTTCTCGAAATGTGTAAAATCAAGCACAACTTCTACATGGAAATTCTTGCGTAAATCATCAATAATGTCATTTCTACGCTCCAAACGGCGGTTTTCGGCTTGCATTGGGTACAAACAAACTTTTCCACTATGATGAAACGAAATCCAGTTATTTGGAAAAATGCTATCAGGTGTATGTGGCTCA
Organism: Emticicia sp.; assembly: GCA_031378345.1. Classification (GTDB taxonomy): domain Bacteria; phylum Bacteroidota; class Bacteroidia; order Cytophagales; family Spirosomataceae; genus Emticicia. The sequence goes on from JANNDY010000141.1 coordinate 65,083, forward strand.
ATGGTATCATCATAAACGATTACGTTTACACCCGATGCACGCAATTTACCCACCATTGCATCAAATTCTTGCAAGGCATCTTGTTGCGTAACATTGTTTGTCCAAGACTTAGATTTAACGTCTTGAAAGGCATTACTTTCGGCAGTTTGCTCATTAAAAGCAAAACTCACAGGCCGAATCATTAATATATTGGAGGTGGTTTGTGATTGCATAAAATCTAATGTTGAATGATTCAATGATAGAATGAATAATAGTTTTGAAGCGGTAAACTGCTTTTTCTCGAATGTAATGATAGAAATTTTTTTCTATTCTATCCTTCACTCATTCTATCATTCAAAATTAAAATAATTCTCTATGTATCGGCATACTCATACAATGTGAGCCGCCTCTTGCCCTTGATAATTCGGCGGATGGTAACATGATAATAGTATCTGTCAAAGTTTCGGGAGAAAGTTCATTTTTCTCAAATTTATCGAGCAATTCGGCTGCTCTAATTGTTTGGAAACCTGCTTCTCTGAATGCTTCGGCAGTTTTGTCGTTTCGGTCATAACCGATGGCAATTCCTTCTTTTACTACTAATAAATTACACGAATCTGTCCATTGTTCTCTTGCTCCGAAAGGGAACAAATTATTGCCCGAATATACGAATTTTACTTCGTCATAACAATTCAAATCATCTTTTGTAATAGATGAAAGCAAATCTTCCAAATTTGCGAAATCTCGTACTTTTACACCACCATCTTTATTAATAAATTGCTTGATTGTGAGTGCTTCGTAGCTTGGTTGTTGCCCCAATTCTTCCCAAATTGATTGTTTTTCAGCTTCTTCTTTGATTCTTCCGAGCGAGCCAAGTAACACCCAAACATTGCGTTTGATTTGCGTAAAAACAGTATCAATGTGCATGTAATCTCGCTTTTTTGGAATCTTCACGATACTTACTTTTTCTACGGCTTTTCGGGCAAAAAGTAGGTCAATTGCTTGCCTGGCAGCTTCTACGGAAGTTCTTTCGCTCACACCAATCAACAAATGATTGGGTGCAACCATCATTACATCGCCACCTTCGAGGGTATTTAGTTTTCCTACTTGCTCCTCTTCTGGCAATAGAAAATGGTTTTCGTCTTCTGTTATTTCAACGATTTTTCCTTGTAAATCTTCAAACATTGGGTGATTGAAGAAAACGTATTTTGCCAAAAGAGATTCTCTCGTTCGGGCATATTTGGCTGGCTTGTTGAGTAGCAAATGCTCATTGACCATTATGCCAATATCACGTGTAAAAATCAAGTTTGGAATGGGCGGAAAAAGCATTTTGTTATTCGACAAAATACCTGTGATTAGCACTTTTACCAAATCGTCGGCTGGCATGAGTGCCATTTCGCTTTGAAACTGAAACGAACATTCTTCTACAGCACAAACAGCAGCCAATAATTGTGTACGAACCGACGGAATTAGTAGAATATCAAAAAGCAACTTTTCAAATTCAATAACTTTATCTGAATTGAAATATTTTGAGTTATTGGGTTTATAAAAATCCCTTGATTTGTCGGCATCAATTTCGGAGAGTTTGCCTTTAACTTTCTGACTATCAAGAAAGTAGAGTAAAATTTTAACATAAAAATCATACTCTTCTCGCCGCATGGTTTCGAGATGAACGATGTCTTCAAAGAGCCAATCTTGGGCTTTTGATGGTACAACTTTGCCCAAACCGCTGTCTGGACTATGAATAATAAGGCGACGTAAAGTGCCCACTTCGGAAGATACAAATATATTGTTGTTCATGAAAATCTTGCTTTTAGCTATTAGCGGTTAGCCGCTTCGATTGTTATGGTTATACCAAACAAAGATTGGATTAATTTTCAATTATTTTCAAGCCACATTTTTAATCGTTTCTTTGGATTTTGTAAAGTTATCCACATAAGGGGCTTGACTTTTTATTACTGCCACAGCTCTTAAAACTAACTTGTTTTTTACAGCATTTATTACACTTAGGGCGTGTTTGCCTTCCGCCATTTTTCTGTCGTAATAGTGCTTCATTTCAGGGTTGCAATGAATGACCGACATTGCTCCCATATGTAATATTTTTTTCAGTTCTTTATTTGCCATTTTATGTACTTTTTCTCGCTTCTTAATGCTAATACCGCTGGAATGTCCGAAAGGAGCTACACCTGCATAAGAAGAGAGCTGTTTTCCTGAAATATTGCCAGCAAAATTATTGGTACAAACTATCAAATAGACGGCTGTAATGTTGCCAATGCCAGGAACTGAGAGTAATAATTCATAGCTTTTTTGCAATGCATCATCATCTGATATAAGTTTTTTTATAAGTTTTTCTATAGCATCTATTGATTTTATTAAACCTTCAATAGCTGTTTTATAGGCTTGCTCCAATGCTTTTTGCGTTGATTTGTCATTAATGTCATTGAGTTCTTTCAAATAGACTTGATTAGTGTTTTTTTGACTTAATAATCTCGTCCTTGAAGTTTGAAGGTCTTTCAATTGCATTAGTTTTGGATTCAATGGCTTACTCATTTTAAGCTCATCTGACTCTTTGCAAGCATATTTGCATAATCTTATAGCATCAATCTCATCATTTTTGCCTCTGGCTATACCAAAGCTCCATTTGATGTGGGCTGCATTACCGATGTGAATTGGCAACTTGATTTTATTACAAAATGCCCAGAGCAAGCGATGGTAAATGCCCGTGTTTTCGATAACCAACACTGTATTTTGGTCAAAGCTCACTTTGTGGCTTTTAAGCCATTTTTCAAATAATTTTAAACCAAGTTCTGTATTTTCAAAATGGGCAATCTCTATCGCTTGTTTTTGGTGGTTGATTACTGGCATTAAAGCGGCATCAAAAAAAGGTTTGGATACGTCAATCCCGATGAAATATTTAGCGTTGTTTTCCATTACTTATTACTTTAAATTTGTGAATAAACTAACCAGTTTTAACCCATCGACCCAGTCCTTAATAATGGGTAGTTAGCCCTAATTGTTATTCGGTCACTAAGGGAAAAAATCGGTGGCGGATTGAATCGAAGCATAGGTAATTAGCCTTGGCGTTCGGATAATGTGTCGCCACCGATTGGTTAGTTTTTACTGTAAATATCCTACTTATCCACATTTCAACAAAAGAAAAAGTAGCAAAAAGAAAAGACAACAGTAATAACAGTTTTTATTATAAATAATTAAAGTACAAATCTAAAGGGCGGTCCGATTTTAGCTTTTTTAGAATATTTTGTCGAAAATAAAAAAAATATTTATTGCAATGTACGAGAATTCACCGATAGCTATGCGGTACGACGCCCGAAGCTAACAGCTAATTGCTAACAGCTATAAAAAAATTAGTAAAACCCAAAATTTGCCATGAAGGCGAGCAATTGAAAGAATGAAACCGTGATTCGGTGTGTGTGGAACGCCGCCCGTTTACAGATATGACGATAGAGGCTTGTAGGATTTACACTACAATTTTTGCTTAGCTGAAAGCTATTTTTGGCTCTATGTTTTTGTAAAATTGTCATTATTGATTGCAATATTACAAATCATTACGCTATTTCAAAAGTTTTTCGTGCAAAATTCCTAAATTGCGGTGGACACTTATGAAACCCATGATGGCAAACTTTTTCATTAAAAATAAAGCTCAAACTCAGTTAATTTTATTCTTTTTTCATAATTTCTTCATTAGCATCGGAACTGTATTGGTTTATGTTTCGGCAAATATCATTTTGCTCGAAAATCACCCTGAGTTTTCGTTACCCATTGCCTATATTTTTTCTATGGTTGCCATGATGGGCGTGGGCAAAATTTATGATTATTATGAACACCATTTTATGCTCCAAAAACTCAGTACTCGAGTGCTTTTGGCAGTTTTGATTTTGTCGCTGATAATGGTTGCTGTTTTGTATTTGAGCCATACGATGTTTACCGCTATCGGAATTATGGTGGGTTTTAGGGTGATTTATTTGTTAGTAAATCTCGAATTTTGGGGCGTTTCGGCAGTTGTTTTTGATGTTCGTCAGAGCAAAAAAATATTCAGTGTTATTGGTTCGGGCGATGTTCCTGCAAAAGCAATTGGAGCGATTTTGACGGTACTTATTCATTCAACCTCAATACTTTCTATACTTATTTTGGTAGCTTTCGTAACTTTTTTGATGGCATTTTATACGCAAAAAATGACCTTCAAAATGACCGAAATTCCACTTGTGCAGGAAGTGAAAACTCGTAAAAATGCTCATTCTAAATACATTCAGCAACTTTTTGGGGGAAGCCGCTTGGTTTTCGAGATGTGTATTGGCATGGTTGCTGTGGCTGCGTCTGCCACTTGGATTGAGTATAATTTCTTTGTTAATGTCAAATATAAATTTCATAGCCAACACGACATTATTTCGTTTATCGGTTATATGTTGGCAATAACTTACACGATTGCAACGCTAATAAAACTAAGCCTTTCGAGCAGAGTTATTGACCGATTTGGTTTGAAAAATGCCTTGCTTTTTTTGCCAATCGGTACGGTCATTATTTCTACGGTTTTGGTAATTGTCTCTTCTTATCAAAACGATGATACCTCTCTTTTGATGGAATTTAGTGCTGCCTATTTGCTATTTGAAGTGATGCGACGAACCATGTTTGACCCTGTTTTTTTGGTCATGTTTCAGCCGCTTTCTACACACCAACGACTCAAAGGACATACCCTTGCCAAAGGGTTTTATGAGCCTCTCGGTATGGGAATTGCAGGGATTTTGCTTTTAGCAGAGTATTATTTTCACATTTCTTTCACCTGGATTGAGTTCGGATTTACAGTTTTTTCTGCCTGTACTGCCTTTTATTTTCTTGGTAGAGCCTTTGAACATTATATTATTGAACTAAAAACAGCTTTGAGCAAGCGTTTTTTACATAATGATGAATTAGCACTGCAAGGTGATGCTTTGAATGTTATCTTGAAAAATATTGAGAGCAACCGCCCCGAAGAAGTAATTGGTGCGATAGATTGGATTATGAAAAATCAGCCTCAAAAATTTGGAAAATATGTGCCGAAATTGCTAAAAAATCCTTCTGATAAAGTAAGACTTCAAACCCTACGAATTATTAATGAAAATAAAACCGATTTTGATATATCTGCTTTGCAAAATTACAATATTGACATTGAAGAAAATGGTGATTGTCGAGCTTTGGTTGCTCAGATTGCCAGTAGTGTGCCTTTAGAAGATTCTCCCTTACGATTTACGCCTAACTGGCGTGGGCTTAAAAAAATCCAACCTATCGGGGATGAATGGGCAACTGATGTTTCAATGGAATTTTGGGAAGGAACAGACCTTTTTATACTAAAAGGAGCAATAATTGGTAGTTTTCTAAGTAAAAACAATATAGATTTTGCACAAAATCATCTTGATGAACTTTGTGAATCAAGAAATAAAGTTGAAATAGCTGCTGCTTTGGATATTATCAAAACTTTGAAATTGGTTGAGTATGAAAATTTTGTAATCTTATGTTTTGAACAAAATACTAATCGAGAAAAATCTGTTGTTGTGGCTGGTATTTTGGGAACGCCAAAGCTTACGAAATTTTTAGTTTCATTATTGTCCGACAGAATATTTGGCAAAAAAGCACTTCATTCTTTGCTCAATTTGGGCGAAAATGCCTTCTCAGAAATCAAAAAACTACATGGCACTAATAATCGATATTTATTATTGAAAATTATTGCTTTTTGCGAAAAATATAGAACTGAAAGCAGTGAAAAATTGCTAATAGATTTTGTAAAAAAACAAGCATTAGATATTCGACTTTTGGCTTTGAAAGCATTGAGCCATTTTCAAAAAAATCACATAAAAAATGCCTTTTTTGATGAAATTTTGCAACAAGAATTGACTCATTCTTATCAATTACTATACGGTTTTGCTGTGCTTCCTGACGAAGTAATTCAGTTTGATTTGGGACAATCTACCAATCGAATTTTTTATCTATTGATGCTTCTTTACGACAAAGAAACGGTGCAGGATGCCATGCTTGGTGTGGAACATTCTTCTCGTGAAAAGCGTGCAAATGCTCTTGAAATTCTGGATAACATCATTCCTCGAGAAGTCTATAAATGCCTCCATGCACTATTGGATGATACAAGTATTGAAAGTAAAATTGCTATTTTTGATAAGTATTTTGATAAAAAAGCAAAGAAAGTAGCAATTATTCAACATATTTTGGAAAAAGGCGAAAACCGTTTTGGCGATTGGACAATCACGCAAGCTATGCTAAACTGGAAAGCCAACAAAGCCGAAATACAACTTTTTGAACCGTATATTAATCATCAAAAAAAGCTATTTAGAGAAGCTGCCACCCAAGTAATTTTGAACAACAAAACCCTTTTTGAAAAGCACCAAAACCTTGCCGATATGAGTCATTCGCACGAAACATCTTCTATTTCAGAACTCGAACGAGTGATTGTTCTGAAAAACACCCAACTGTTTTCACAAACCCCCGAAAATGTACTAACTTCTATCGTGCCAATCATGCGAGAAGTGAGTATGGAAGAAGGCAAAACTATCTTCAAAAAAGGCGAAATCGGGCATTGTATGTACGTGGTTTATGCGGGCGAAGTGAGCATTTATGACCACGAAACTTTCTTGGCAAAATTCAAAAAAGGAGATGTTTTTGGAGAATTGGCTTTACTTGATGCCGAGCCTCGCTCTGCTACAGCCATTGCTGACAACGATGTGCTACTTTTCAGAATTGACCAAGAAGATTTTTATGATTTGATGGAAGAACGCGGCGAACTTTTAAGAAGCGTTTTAAGAATTTTGTGTCAACGAATAAGAAACCAGAATGATAAGATTCGGAGTTTGGGGTAGGAGTGATTGTGAAAATTACCAAATAATTTCAATATTATAAGTTGGAAAATTGCCATCGCAGCTAATTACAGGCATTTTTTCTTGAATTGCTTGGGCAATTATTATTCTGTCAAAAGGATCTTTGTGGTGGAATGGCAAAGTCAGAATTTCAATATAATGGTTGAATTCGATTGGCAACATTTCAATGCCATTCTCCCAAATCATTTGAGGAAGGTTTTTGAAATCTGATTTCATTTTCATTTTCCCGATACTGATTTTAATTGCTACCTCCCAAAGAGAAACACTACTCAGAAAACAAGTATTTTCAGGGTTTTGAATTTCTTTTTTTGCTATTTTACTAAGATTTTCATCGCCCTCTAATAGCCAAAGTAGGGCATGTGTATCTAAAAGTAGATTCATGCAGGCATATAATCTTTAAAATCTTCGATTGGGTCATTGAAGTCTGGTGAAAGAATAAAAGTGCCTTTTGCAGAGCCAAATTTAGGTATTCGTTTGGTTGGTTGTGGTTCAACAAACTGTTTTTGAAGTAAAAAATCAAGATATAAAACCAAATCTTTCTTCAATTCGTCTGATTGAAGGAGTTCAATTTTTGAATGTATCATTCTATCGCTCATTTTGTTTTTTTTTATCAAAATTAAAGCATTTCAAGAACAAAACAATAATTTGTATATCTTTATTTTTCTATTTCAAATTTCCCCATGAAAACACTAAGCCTTACCCTATTTCTCTTCATTTCATGCACAATTTGCTATTCACAAAGCAATAAAACTGACAGCCTGAAAAGGGAGATGAATCGTTATGTTAAAAACGATTCGATTAAAATCAATAAAATCCTTGATTACATTAGTAGTCTAAACGAACAGGACTTAGAAAAAGAAATGCCATTGCTCAAAGACGCTCTCAAAATTTCTAAAGAATTACGTGATACAAAAAGGCAAATACTAATTTTACAAAATTTAGGACTAATAGCACTTATTCAAAATAAAATTGATGAAAGCATTCCTTATTATTTAGATGCACTTAAACTTTCGGAGGCTACAGGAAATAAGAAACAAGAGGCATTTACACATTATCGGCTTAGCGAAGCCTATCGTCTTTATGGTATGGACAGCCTTAGACTATTTCATGTTCAAAAATCGCTTAAGGTTGCTACCGCTATAAAAGATAGTGTTCAACAAAAACGTTCATTGGTGCAAGTTGGTAGCTATTTCGATGCTCATAAAGAATATGATAAGGCTGATGCATATTATAACAAAGCACTTCAAATAGCAAAAGCACAGAAGGATGATGATATAAAATACAAAATTTTAGATTACAAATCAGATAGATTAGTGACGCAAAAAGACTACAATGGAGCTATCACTATTAATAAACAGTTATTACCTTATTATCAGGGGATAAAGAGTTTAGATTTTGAAGCTTATATATATTCAGTTTTGGGCAACTTATACACTAATATAAATAGGAAAGACAGTGCTTATTTTTATGCAAACAAGGGTCTGGTTTTTTCAAAAAAACACTCGCTTAAAAAGGAGTTATGGGATGCTTATCGTTCACTTTATAAATCGCATTATGAATTTGGAGATTACAAAAAGGCGTATGATTACAAAGTTATCTACGATTCTCTTACAAAAAAAGCGTATAATCGCAAAGGAATCTTAAAAGTAGAAAGTGCGAGGATGCAAATAGCCCAGGAAAAGAAAGACGCATTGGATAAAATTGAAGAACTAAAAAAGGAAACGGAAGCAAGAAGAATACGGAATTTGCAATTTACGGCTATCGGTTTTTTTGTGCTGTTGGCGGTATTTCTTTTTTGGGCCAATCGGCAAAAACAAAAGGCAAATGCAATTTTACAGGAACAGAAAGACAAAGTAGAAAGCACACTTTCAAAACTCAAAGCCACCCAAAAACAACTTATCCAATCCGAAAAACTCGCCTCCCTCGGTGAACTTACCGCAGGCATTGCTCACGAAATACAAAACCCATTAAATTTTGTGAATAATTTTGCTGAACTAAGTGTTGGACTTGCCCATGAAATCAATGAAGAAATAGACAAGGAAGCTATTGACAAAGAATATGTCAAAGAATTGATGGGCGATTTAACTCAAAACCAAGAAAAAATAAATTTTCATGGAAAGCGTGCAAGCAGCATCGTTACAGGAATGTTGGAACATTCGAGAGCAAGTACGGGCATAAAAGAATTGACAGATATTAACAAATTAGCAGATGAATCTTTACGGCTAAGTTATCATGGTTTACGTGCAAAGGACAAAAGTTTCAATTCGAATTTTGAACTTATTGCAGACCCAAATTTGCCCAAAATCAATGTAATTCCTCAAGATATTGGGCGGGTTTTGATAAATTTGATTAATAATGCGTTTTACGCTGTAAAGGTGGGGCGATTGGAGCGACACTCGTATTTCAGTTCGCCCGCAAAAGTAATTGTTTCTACAAAAAAGGCAGAAAAAAATATCGAAATTTCAGTCAAAGACAATGGCACAGGTATGTCAGAAGCCACCAAAGCCAAAATCTTTCAACCATTTTTTACTACAAAACCAACAGGGCAAGGCACAGGTTTGGGTCTGAGTTTGGCGTATGATATTATTACAAAAGGACACGGCGGCACAATTGAGTGTGAAAGCGTGGAAGGAGAAGGAACTACTTTTATTATAAATTTACCTATTCAATAAATTACCAAGCATTTTAATTAGTTTACAATTATGCATAATATAAGTTTTAGCGATATAGCACCAAATGTAGCCATTACCTTTTTTGTAATGAGGTTTCTAATTATTTATTTGGAAACCGAAAAACGTTTGCCTCATTTGCACACAATACTGAAATTTTCTTGGTTGTGGGCATTAATTCTATTGGCAATTAGCAATATATTAGGATTGAAATTCATAAATGAATATTACACTTTGCTATTGAGCTTAGTAATCTTATATCTACTCAATCAGTCGAGAGAGATGCCTATTACTCGAATGTTGGCAATTGCGATTGTTCCTTTTGCTGTTGTAACATTTATCAGTGCTTTTTTTGAATTACTAACACCAAAATTCCATGAATCTAATAGTGGTATTTTCGATTCGCTCAAAGGTTTTGCTATTTGTTGGTTAGTTGGATTTAGTATTTATGCCCAACGACAAGGCAAGCGAGAGCGAACCCAACGACTAAAAGACGAGGAAGAAAGAAAGATTTTAGAAGCAAAAAAGCAAGAACTCGAATACCAAGTTGCCGAACGAACTGCCGAGCTAACACAACAAAAAGAAGAATTAGAAAAGGCTCTTTTAGAGCTAAAAGCCACCCAAGCACAACTCATTCAGTCAGAAAAATTAGCCTCTTTGGGCGAACTCACTGCAGGGATTGCTCACGAGATTCAGAATCCTTTGAATTTTGTAAATAATTTTGCTGAAATGAGTGTAAGTTTAGCAAACGAGCTAAAAGAGGAAATAGGTAAAATTGAAATTCCTAAAAAAGACAAAGAATATATTAGTGAAATTTTAACAGATTTAAGCCAAAACCAAGAAAAAATAAATCATCATGGAAAAAGAGCTTCAAGTATAGTTACAGGAATGTTGGAACATTCGAGAACAAGTTCGGGCATAAAAGAACTGACCGATATTAACAAACTCGCCGACGAATCGCTTCGCCTAAGTTATCATGGTTTACGAGCTAAAGACAAAAGTTTTAATTCAGATTTTGAATTAATCGCTGACCCAAATCTGCCCAAAATCAATGTGATTTCGCAAGATATTGGCAGAGTTTTGATAAATTTGATAAATAATGCGTTTTATGCAGTTGCTTCGTCAGGAACGCCTGCCGCTTCGCTCAGCGACCGAAAAAACGTTTCGCCCAAAGTAACTGTAAATACTCGGTGGCTGAGTGTAGCCGAAGCCCCCGCTTGGGTTGAAATTCGAGTAACCGACAACGGTACAGGAATGTCAGAAGCCACCAAAGCCAAAATCTTTCAACCCTTTTTCACCACAAAACCAACTGGACAAGGCACGGGTTTGGGGCTAAGTTTAGCTTATGATATTATTACAAAAGGGCATGGCGGGACTTTGGAAGTTGAAACAAAAGAAAACGAAGGGACTTCTTTTATTGTAAAAATTCCTTATATTTGAATTCAAATTCAGACTTTGCCAATTAAAACAACAGTTTGCCATGAGAATTTTAGTAGTAGATGATGAAGAAGACATAAGGTCGTTGTTTTTACAACGTTTCCGTAAAGAAATTAAGGAAGGAGAGTTTGAATTTTCTTTCCAATTTTCAGGTGAAGCCGCCCTGAAATATCTTCACGAACATGAGTCAGAAACAATTTTGATTCTTTCTGATATAAATATGCCGGGCATGAGTGGTTTTGAATTATTAAGACGCATTCGCTTAGAAAAACCCACACCTCCACCTATAGTTATGATGCTCACAGCTTATGGAGATAAAGAAAACGTTGATTATGCCCGAGATTTGGGGGCAAACGATTTTCTAACAAAACCTATTGATTTTAATGACCTTAAACAAAAACTGACCAGCTCATTATGAACGCCAAAATAATGGTCGTTGATGATGAGGCTGATTTAGAAACCCTCATCAAGCAAAGATTTCGTCGTCAAATTCGAGAAAAAATTTATGAGTTTAGTTTTGCAAACAACGGTGCAGAAGCACTAAGAATGTTGCAAATAACTCCCGACATTGATATGGTGTTGAGCGATATAAATATGCCCGAAATGGATGGTTTGACCTTGCTTTCAAGACTTTCTGAACAAAATCCTTTGCTAAAATCGGTCATGGTTTCTGCTTATGGCGACATGGATAATATTCGTACTGCCATGAACCGTGGGGCGTATGATTTTGTGTGTAAACCAATCAATTTTGAAGATTTAGAACTGACCGTTGAACGAACTTTAAAGCATGTAATTCAACTCCGAGAAACTATCAAAGCCATCAAAGAAAATAATATTTTGAAGATGTATGTTGATGAAACAGTACTGAATTTTATGAATGGGCAAGAGTTTGAAACCTCACTCACTGCCAACGAAACTATTGATGCAACTGTTGTTTTTATAGATATTTGTGGCTTTACAGCTATTTCAGAGAGAGAATTGCCCGATATTGTTGTAAATTTGATTAATAAATATTTCGATATTATGGTCAAAGAAATTATTGAACAAGGCGGCTACATTGATAAGTTTATGGGAGATGCCGTAATGGCAGTTTTCAAAGGTGAATTTCACCTCGACCGAGCTATTGAAGCATCTATAACTGTTCGCTCTAAAATTGATGGAATTGACGAAAATATTTCAGATAATGTTACTTATTCACCCAAAGTTTCTATTGGTGTAAATACTGGAGAAGTTATTTCAGGCAATATTGGCTCGGCATCGCTACGTCGTTTAGATTATACCGTGATAGGCGATATTGTCAATACTGCCCAACGACTTCAATCGGCAGCTCTGCCAAGTCAAGTAATCGTAAATGAAGCAACTTATAAGCTAATAAAAGAGTCGTTTACTTGCATAGAAGTAGGCGAAGTTTCACTGAAAAACAAGGCAAAGCCAGTCAAGATTTATGAAGTTTTGTCGTAAAATTCCATTTATTTTGAATTTTCAACAAAATACATATCAATTTCTCCTTTGTTTTTTGCTTGAATTTTTCCTCGATAAGTACAATTAAAAGCATCCTTTACTAAATTATAAGTAGCTTCACTGATATTTACTTTGCCAGGCTCACCACTGCTTTCCATGCGAGAAGCAGTATTTACGGTATCTCCCCAAACATCATATGCAAATTTCTTTACACCAACAATTCCTGCAACAACAGGTCCCGAATTGACACCAATTCTTACTTGAAATTTGCCTTTACTTTGAGCCATAAATTCTTGTAATTCTAAGGCTGCACCTATGACTTGTTGGGCATGATTTTGTGTTTCGTGGGGCATACCGCATACTGCGAGGTAAGCATCACCAATTGTTTTTATTTTTTCTAAGCCATATTTTTCAATAATTGTATCAAAACCTGTAAAGTTTTCGTTCAGTTTTTCTAATAATTGCGTTGGACTCATTTGCTCGCTTATTGATGTGAAATTTACAAAATCAGCAAACAAAACTGTTACATTTTCGTATTGTCGTGCACCCGAAGAACCAGTTTGTTTGAGTTCTTCGGCAATTTCATGGGGCAAAATATTGAGCAAAAGGTCGTCTGATTTTTTCTTTTCAATGGTTAATTGTTGTGTTCTTTCATCAACTTTTTGTTCGAGATTTTCATACAACAAAGAGTTTTCGATTGAAACAGTAATTTGTCCAGAAAGTAACTTCAAAAGTTCGATTCTGTTTTTAGTAAAAGCACCTTCCACAAGGTTATTTTCAAGATAAATCATTCCTGTAAGCACTCCCTTGCTAATAATTGGAATACAAAGCAGCGATTTAGGTTTTGATTTTGTAATGTAATTGTCATTTGAAAAACGTATGTCATTTATAGCATCGTCCACAACGACTACTTCTTGTGTACGATATACATACTGAATGAGTGAAAAAGGCAGTAAAGTTTCTTTTTCTTTTGGCATTCCAATAAAAAGTTTAACGTTTTCATTGTCAAATTCAACTATTTTTTTGCTAATCAAATCTTTTTCTTTTTCAAGAATAAAATACCCACTTTGAGCTCCTGCATTTTCAATCAAAATTTTCATTAATGTATTCAGCAAATCTTCAAACCGCACTTTGCCTGCAAGTGCTACTGAGGCTTTCATAATGGTAACCAAATCAAGATTTGCCGAGCTAAATGACGAAGATTCTGAGTCGAAACCCAAAATTTTTGACTTTTTTACCTCATCTTTAAAAACTTGCAGATTTGGAAATTCCTCAAAAAGAAGTTTTACTTTCAAATCTGCTCCCCAACGTTCATAAAGTTCCATGGCATTTTTGAGATAGGTATTACTTGCTTCAACTAAGCTAAATTTTAAGCAAAATTTACCTAATAATTCATTTGCCAACGCCTCAATATGCGTAATTTTGTTTTCATGAGCTTCATTTATTGCTTGTTTATAGGCATTGATTGTTTCTTGAGGGTTTTGGATTAATCTTGAAAGTTCACCACGAAGGATAGAAGTATATGCCGAGAAGTTTTCTGGACAATTGCTTTCCCATTTTTCAAATTGCCTTATATTTCCTTTTAGAGTTTTACGGATTTTATATTTCTGATAAAACGACTTTTCATTATAATTGGCACATTGAGCAAGCGAAACATAAAATACACAATAAGATTCAAGGGGTGAGGCTCGAAAAAATAGGCGAAGTTTTGAGGCTTTATTACTCATAAGCAGAGCTTTGTCAAACTCACCTTTTGTATAATAATTCATTGTGCGGAGCGTATAAAAATAACCTAAATTAAAATTAGTTTTATTCATTAGCTCTACAAATATCTTTTCAAAACTTTCAATTTCTTCGTCTGAAATCAATCCACGAAGCTCATTGATTGTAAAATTATACAAGCGGTGTTCCCAAATGACTTTATTGTCTTTGGTTTTTTCAATAAAACTTTTGTATTCTATAAATTCATCAAAAATAGATTTGAGATTTCTGCCTGATTTTATGAAAAGTGAAGTAACTGTGGAAACATTCACTGCGGCATAATTAAAATCACCTGCCTCAATAGAATACTTATAGCCTTCATAAAATTCACTAAAAAACGTTTTTAATGGTAAAACCCATCCATAAATTCCCCCAATCAGATTTGCCGTGAGTTTGCCTCGTATTTCGGCAGAATGATATTTTTTATTTAATTCAAGCGAAACATTACCCATTTCAAGGGCATATTTATAATCCTGAAACATGGCATTATTCAAAACCCCATACGAAATATAAGCATGAGCCGAAGACTTACTATTACCATTTTTTAGGGAATAGATTACCATTTTGAAAATCAACAAAACGTAAAATAGGAGGTCATAAAAATAGGCAGGCGTAACGGTTTGACTATAAAGACTTGCCAGTAATTTTTCTTTTTCAGAAGAAATTTCTGGTAAATTAATGATTTGTTCAGATGTTTTATTTCGCAATAAATATTTTACTACTATTAATTCACGAATAATCGCCAAAATTTTACCTGCATTGCCTGCGGGTAGGCTTATTCCAAGAACTGACATTGCTGCTCGGCTAATATCTAATGCTTCTTTGTGTTTTCCGAGTGTTACATAATTGATAAGTTTGCGTTGGAGCAAAGTTGCCTTTTCGATGTCGTTGCGGGTTTTTGTAAGCAAATCATCTATTATATTATCTGCTTCATTTATATGAAGGTTTAGGTATTCGGCTTCGGCTTTGGCAAGAAAAACTTTAAAAGTAAAATCATAGTTTGTTGCCCAAGTATCGTTTGGTAAAAGTTCAATGGCATTTTTCAAATAATGAAGAGCATCTTCATAAGCATTTGAACTTTGTGCCTGAATACCCGCTTTGAAATTTAATTGGCATAAATCCTCAATTTCTTCAGGAGTTTCCAGAAAAACACGCCCTTGATTGAGGTGGTCGGTAATCTCAAATATTTCGTGCTGTTCGTTTTCTTTTAAAATTTGTTTTTGCAAAACCTTTCCTATTTCATAATGAATCTTTGGTTTTTCATCTTCATTTATGAGTGAATAGGCTGCTTGTTGAAACCTGTCATGGGCAAATTTACAATCTCCTGTATGTTGGCTTTGCGATTGTTGAACAAGAGGAATGATATAGCCTTCCTCCATCAAATTATTAAGAATATTATTTACAAATGGAAGTGGTTGTTGAAGGACTTCCGCCAAGAAATGTGCATTAAATTTAGTGCCAATACATGAGGCATATTCCAAGATTTGATGAGTTCCAGCAGAAAAAGAGAGCAATTTTCGAGAGAGAAAATGCACAACGTTTTCAGTAATATTTACTTCTTTTATTTGCTTTTCGTCCCACTCCCAAATATGAGTTTTTGCATTCCATTTGATATAATCATTGACATTTAAAGACTTCAAAAACTCGTTGATATAATACGGATTTCCGTCGGTTTTGCGAACTATTAAAGATGATAAGGATGCTACTTTTTCGGGTTTGGTTTTCATCGTATCCGACAGCAACATCGAAATGTCTTTTTCCGATAAGCCTTTTAAAACAATATTGTCGAAATTTCCTTTCAAGCTTTGTATCTCCGAGAGCATCACCATAAAAGGATGGTCGCCTGGAGTTTCATTATTGCGATAAGATAAAATCAGGAAAATATGATGAATAGAATCATCTAATAGAATTTGCTTTAATAATTCAAGCGAAGCAAGGTCGGTCCATTGCATATCGTCCAAAAAAATTACCAACGGATGCTCTTCTGTGGCAATTGCTTTTATAAAATGCAAAAAAGTATAATTAAAACGGTTTTGAGATTCGATTGGATTTAGTTGCGTAGGTTTTTCGTATTTCCCTAAAATCAGTTCGAAATCTGAAATAAAAGAGGTCAATATACCTGCGTTTTCACCCAAAGCTGTCTTTAAATTACTTTTCCATTCTAAAAGTTTCGTTTCATTTTCGGTCAATAATTGTTTTGAAAATAATTTGAAAGCCTGAATAAAACCCTGATAAGGAATATTTCGTTGAAATTGGTCGAATTTTCCTTCAATAAAAAAACCTTTTTTTTCTGTAATTGGTTTGTGAATTTCGTGCACCAACGAAGATTTTCCAACGCCCGAAAACCCCGAAACAAGATTTACGATTGATTCTCCTGCCAATACTTTTTCAAAAGAACCCATAATGGACTTTAATTCATTTTCTCGCCCATAAAGTTTTTGATTGATATGAAATTTACCTGAAAAATCGTGCTGGGCCAATGTAATATTTTCGGCATTACCTGTTTTTTCTAATTCTTTTAAAATAATCTCCAAATCATTTTTTAAACCCAATGCCGACTGATATCTATCTTCTGCATTTTTGTTGAGTAATTTCATAACCAAATCCGACAAAACCAAAGGGATTTCTGGATTTAATTGGGCAGGAAACTGAGGAGTTTTGGCAATATGGCAATGGATAAACTCCATCGAATCGGAAGCTTCGAAGGGTAATTTTGACGTAAGCATTTCATAAAAAACAACGCCAAGCGAATACAAATCGCTTCGATTGTCAAGTACTCGGTTCATTCTGCCAGTTTGTTCGGGCGAAATATAGGCAAGCGAGCCTTCAAGTTTATTGGGGTCAATAAAATAATCTGATTTTAGGTTTAGTTTCGTAGAAATTCCTAAATCAATGATTGTTATTTCTCCCTTATTTTCGCTGAATAAGATATTTTTGGAGTTGATATCTTTATGAATAATCTTCTCAGTATGTAATTCGGCAAGTGCTTTTGAGATTTTGATGGCTATTTTCAAGAATTCAGGAATCGAAAAATGTCGATTCTTGAAAGTTTCTTTGATTGTTTTTCCATCAATATATTCCAATAAAAGGGAGGTTTTGCCATTGATTTGTTCAAGTTTCAATGCCTTACGTATCCCTTTTATCGAAAGATTTTTTGAATGTTCCCATTCATTTTTTAGCCTAAAAACCTGAGAAGGCAATTCTTCGTTTTGCTGTATTTGTTTTAAAATAACACCTTCTTCAAAACCAACAATATCAGTCCTAAATTGAATTGAATATTCAACTCCTTCTTGAATGATAGTGTTTTCCTTTGGTTTCATTGTTTAAGTTTTTTTTATTAATTTCTAACTCGCAATGGCAGGTTTTTTGTCGCCTTTAAAAACCATATAAATAAAAATAAAGTCTAAGATTGCAAATATAAAACAAAGTGCGAGTAAAGTTTTGTTTTCATAAAAATTATAAAAACAAACAGGCGTACAAAGGAAAGTTCCAAGGAATTTTCCGACTGCAACGACTTTACTTGGAGCAAAAGATGGTTGTCTTATTTTTTGAAGAATAAATGCCATACTCATATTTACATTTACAATCCAACCTGTATATGCACCGATGGCATCATCTGATTGTGGTATAAAAAAGTAAAAAATCACTACCCACATTGCCAATACGAGGGCTACAATATACTTTTGATACTTTTGAGCTGAAACAATAGGCTCTTGTTTATAGGCATATTTAAAAGTTGAATATACAATATAGCAGTCTAAAAAGAACCAAATAAAATAGGCTATATCGAACAACTCCCCCATATTTGATTCATAAAACAAGCCCCAGTAAATTTCCCATGCGAAATTACCACAAACAGCCACTATTGGAATTCCAACAGTTTTGTATTTTATAATATCGATGATAGATATAATGTAAACAACTGCCCAAGTCAGGCAGCCTAATCCAAAAGTAATGAGAACAAATGTAGAATAATCGTGGGTATTAACTATTGGTCCGCTCATGATTTTAATTGTTTTAAGGGTTGGCAAATATATTAAAATTTTTATTTTCTTGGATTGAAAATGAGTTTAAGAATACCAAGTAACAAATAAATTATTCCTCCCAAAACCGTCAAAATCAACATCCAAAGAGGTGCTTTTATTGTCCAAGGTAAACCTTGTTGTGTTCGGCTATTATCAAAATTTTTGATGAGTTTCAAATACCAAGGCTGATTTAAATTCCAGATTTGGCATTTTTCAGCATCACTTTTGTCAATATCTAAAATACAATTAACTGCTTTTCTTGCAGCTTCATTTGCACCCTCCATAGTTGCAAGGTCGGTATTGGTTTTGACATAATCGGAAGCAAAAAAGAGATTAGTAATTCCACAATTTGCACTTGGTCGAAGATTCCACGTATTTACGTTATTCACTAAAAGTGGTTCTCTTTCGGTGAGTTTTCCTTCGGTATTATCATAAACTGAAGGGAACTCTTGATTTTTATCTCTCAACTGAATATCTCTGTCCAAATAAAAATCTTCTTTCATATCATCTCTCAAAACCACCTTTCCACCAACATTTAAAGAAAGCTTGAGTTGTTTCCAAACCTCTTTTTCAACATCTTCTTTTGACAAAGTATCAGCAGGTGCATTATTAAAATGACCATTCTTAAACCAATCGCTAATATCAACACTTAATATTCCTTTTATTTTGCCATTTCCTTTATTTGAAAAATCATAATCAGTCCAAAATTGTGCTTGTGAAATTGCAGTTAGGGCATATTCTGTATCACTAAAAATGATATGTCCTTGATTTATTTCAACGTTTTCATTCAAATAAAACTGAATGCCATTCATCCAATTGACACTTGCTGCTAAGGTTATGATATATTCCAAAGTTTGATCACATTTAATCATGTCCTCTGACACCGAAATCACCTCTGCTGCCCTTTCTACAGGCATTGCCATAATATAATGATCGGCTGAGAGCGTTCTTTGCACATTGAGAGGTTTTCTTGTTATTTTATCAAGCTCTGTAACAGTTACGTTATTGATTTTAAAGTTATTTATATCTGTTTTAAAAGAAGAACATATCCAGCCTTGATTGATTTTTACACCTTTTTCCAACAAGAATTCTTTCCATGAATTGAGCCACATATCATTAGTTGGACCTTTCAATATCCTGTCAGTATTGACATTTGGGTCGAGCATACAATAAAGCAATTGTAAGAATATATTTCCACCAGTTTTCGTAGAAGCAGTTCGAGCTTTGGCAGCTACGAGCGTTCGAGTAAGTCCCTCAACCAAAAGATGGCGATAGTTTGGGCTAAAATTATCAGCTCTGAGGTATTCCCACCAGCCAAGTCTTTCATATTCATTAGCTTTTCGTTCTTCACAACTTGACATCAATTGCCATATTCTTTCTACAAAAAACATTTTTTCTTCTTTTGATAGTCCAGATTTATCATTTGAAAGAAGTTTTTTTAAGTACCTAATTTGTTTTAAAGTTTTGGGAAATGAAGCCAATACCACAATTGGGCTATGCCCATATCGGGAAACCATGATTGTTTTTGTAGGAGTAAGATTATCAAACACGCTTTGGGTTTTTCCTGTGGTATCTTTAAACGGAATACGCTTCATTGTATCGGTTACGTGCTTATAAAAACCCGGGAAGAATCTAAAACCATGCTCACCTGGAAGAGGATTTTCGTATTGCTTATCTTTTCCTTTATAATTTATACTTCGAGCTTTTCCACCTATGTAGTCGGGGTTATATTCAAAGACTTCTACTTCGTAGCCTCTTTCGACTAATTCGTGGGCGGCACTTAGACCCGCAACCCCACCTCCTAAAACGATCACTTTTGGCATATTTTTTATATTTAAAGCAGTTATTGAACTATTATATTTGGGTTATATAAAGTAAATGTATATATTATTAACAATTATTCTCCTATTCTCAATCAATTTTTATTGAGTGGTTTTTGAAAATTTACTTTACTTCATTGAAGTATAATAAAATTCAAACCAAATACTCTTTTTTTTAAAACAAGGGAACAACAAACCATTATTTAGAGTTATTATAGATAATGAATAGCATTTTGGCTATTTTGATTGTATCTTTGTACATTAATTATCGCACGAAGATTCTACTTCGTTACTCATCAAATAAGTAAATATAAAATGCTCACTATCAGTAACTTACACGCAAGAATAGAAGAAAAAGAAATATTACGTGGAATCAATTTAGAGATAAAGCCGGGTGAAGTTCATGCCATCATGGGACCAAATGGCTCAGGAAAAAGCACTTTAGCCTCAGTTTTGGCAGGTCGTGAAGACTACGAAGTAACCGAGGGAACTGTAACTTTTAATGGCAAAGATTTACTTGATTTAGCTCCTGAAAAACGTGCCGCCGAAGGTATTTTCTTAGCATTTCAATATCCAGTAGAGATTCCGGGTGTTACGACAATCAATTTTTTGAAAACAGCCATCAACGAAATTCGAAAATATAATGGCATCGAGCCACTTGATGCTGCTCAGTTTTTGAAGCGAATGAGAGAAAAAGCAAAATTAGTGAAAATTGATGATGCTTTATTGAAACGCTCACTCAACGAAGGTTTTTCGGGTGGAGAAAAAAAGCGTAATGAGATTTTTCAAATGGCAATGCTTGAGCCAACTTTAGCTATTTTGGACGAAACCGACTCAGGACTTGACATTGATGCCCTAAGAATTGTTGCTGAAGGTGTCAATCAATTACGCAACGAAAATCGCTCATTTGTAATCGTTACTCACTACCAACGCTTGCTCGATTATATTGTTCCAGACTTCGTACACGTACTTTATAAAGGTCGTATCGTAAAATCCGGTACAAAAGAGCTTGCCCTCGAATTGGAAGAAAAAGGCTACGATTGGATAAAGAATGAAGTGGATGCATTGGAGGAAGTGTAAGCCCCCGCCCCTAAAATGTAAAACAATTTTCCAAATTGTATAGTGAAATAGTGAATTTAGAAAAAAAGAGTAATGAATACCATAACAGATTTTAAGTCCCAATTAATTGCTGATTTTCAGTTATCGCAAGCAACATTGAATGGCAAAAGCACATTGCCTATACATCAGTTGCGTGATGAAGCTATGAAAAATTTCGATAAATTAGGCTTTCCAACCATTCGACATGAAGAATGGAAATACTCGAATGTCAGTAATTTAATCAAACAAACATTTGATTTTCATACAAAAACCGATTTCAAGAAAGCTGATCTTAAAAAAATACATTTGCCTCACCTAAAAGGAAATGTTTTATATTTTATTAATGGTGTTTATAATGCCGAACTTTCTGAGATAGCGACACCCGAAAATAAACTAAAAGTGATTCCGTTTGCCGAAGTCTTGGCAAAGCAACCTGAATTAATAGAAGGGCATTTTGGAAAATATGCTAATTATCAAACAGATGCTTTTACTGCCCTAAATACTGCCCTTTCAAATGACGGAGTGGTGGTGCAAGTGGCTGATAATAAGGTAGTTGAAGAACCAATCATCATTCGATATATCTCAGATGTTAGGTTGGCAAATGTTGGCTCGCAACCTCGAAATTTGATAATTGTAGGCAAAAACTCACAAGTTAAAATTGCTGAGGCCTACAGAACTGTTGGCGAAAATGCCGCTTTTGTAAATACCGTTACCGAAATCATTGTTGGCGAATCTTCGATTGTTGATTACTATAAAGTACAAGACGAAAGCGACAAATCTTATCACATTGGCACTACGCAAGTTTATCAGAAAGGACGAAGCTATTTTTATGCTGCCACAGCAACTCTAAATGGTGGTTTTGTAAGAAATAACCTAAATGTTGTACTGGACGGCGAACATATCGAAAGTCATTTGTACGGACTTTATGTGCCAAATGGCAAGCAACACATTGATAACCATACTTTGGTGGATCACCAAAAACCAAATTGCGAAAGTAATGAGCTTTACAAAGGTATTTTGATGGACAAATCTACGGGTGTTTTCAATGGAAAAATATTTGTGAGAGAAGATGCCCAAAAGACAAATGCCTACCAAAATTGCAGAAATGTAGTAACTTCCGACGAGGCTACAATGAACACAAAACCACAATTAGAGATTTGGGCAGATGATGTAAAATGTTCGCATGGAACAACCACAGGACAACTCAACGACGAAGCGATTTTTTATATGCAATCTCGTGGAATTCCGAAGAAAGAAGCTATTCGTTTGCAGCTTTTGGCTTTTGCACAAGATGTTGTTTCACAAATAAAAATTGATTCTATCAGAGAATATATTGAGAAAATAGTTTTGGCAAAATTGGAAGTTGCTTAAAAGAAAGATATTGTAAAAGCCTCATAATCAGCAAATTATCGTTTGGTTATGAGGCTTTTTTTTGTGTAAATCGGATTTTAAAAAAGTGTTCCAAATATTGAGGTTTATAACGTAAGTCCTAATAATGCCGAACCCAAATTTCTTTCCTTTCTAATATTTTTTTATTACCTGCCAGCCACTAAATGGTTTTACTGTCCCGCAATTTGGACCAAAGTCTTTGCCTGTCCCAGGAATTTTCGTTTCAAGTACTAAAGAGGAATTAGTTAATAATTGGTTAATCATTTCAATTGTAATACCTTTTAAGGGAATTTTCAATCGCCTACTCCAAAATGTATCCAATTGCCCTGCACATTTGCCAATATCAATATAAATGAAACGTTCATTTTTGTTTCCCTGAACAATAGGTCCAGAAAAATCTGGGATTGAATCTTTAGTAGTTTTTGCGTTAATATTAAACTCAAAATTTAAGTCTTGTAGTTCGGATCTTTGCTTTTGAATTGTTTCATATTTGCTGCCACTACCTTTTTGTATGCCAAAGTCAACCCCTTTAGTAGGGTTTTCTAAAATTATTTTTATAGAAAGCTCTTGATTCATATTATTTTAGAAATTTCAAGAATTAGAATGTTAATATAGTACACAACGAACATGGGTTGTCGAAGGCGGGGAGTTTTAGCACTAAACTTCATTAGGAGAACTGAACTTCCACCTTGCACAAATGTGTCTGCGAAGCACGGAACCCCCGCTATCGCAAAGCCCTTGTACCTGCTGGCTTTGTTTTCAGAGTGTTTGTAGCCATTTTATTATTTGTTTCGGGTCTGCAATGCTCCAAGAATTAGGATGTCTAACTTTATTCGGCATTCTGTAACCTTTGTTTGTTGTCGTAATTAAAACAGCATTTTTATTGCCTAATCTTTGTAACTCATTAATCATTGCTACTTGGTCAATAATGTTGTTATATGAACAATCATAATTACGTTCTTTTAAGTACCACTGAATTTCAGGTTCTGAAATAATCATAATTGGAATTTTGATTAAGTTTTTTATTGCTTTTTGTGTGGTGTCAGAGAACGAATACGGTGATTGTGAATGATAATTTTCCAATCCTGTTTCTGGTTTTCCGCCCATTTCTTTTTCTATTCGGCTTATCATATAGAAAACTTCATCATTAACTTTTGTAGTGTCTGAAAGTCTTATAACTCTTTTTGCTCCATTATAATAACGTTCCCAATCAAGAATTGGATTAATTGCAAAAATTGCTTTCGGTTTAATTTCATAATTTTCTTGAACTGCTAATTCAGAATATTTTACAGCACAAGTCCCGCCAATTGCAAAACCACCAATATAAAAATCTTTGTCTTTGAGTTGATATTTAGAAACAACAAGATGAATAATTTCTTTTAGGGATTCTTGAGAAGCCTTATCACTTCCCCAATATGTAGAGCCTGTCTTTAAAACGGGTATAATTGTCAAGATTCCATTTTTTGAAGCAAATTTTGGAATTTCTGTCTGTGATAATACACTATTTGGTGAATTTCCAAAACCATCCAGCAGTACCATAAATGATTTTACAATTTCATTTTTTGGAAAGACAGCGATATACATATTTGAGGTGCTGTCTTTTTCATTCAAGTAAACAGTTTCAGTTCTCTGTCCGTAAGATATGTGTGAGATAAAAAAAATTGTTAGTAAAAGTATTATTGTTCTTCTCATTGATTTGTTTCTCTTAAGCTTTCAGATAACGGAGAGCAAATGCGTGCTTTCTATGGTTGAAGTTTTAGTCCACTTTGCCATTTAGTATTTCTAAAAATTTTATTGGAGCGTCATGTTTTGGGTCAATTTCGTGTGCATGTTGAAAATAATGTCTGGCTTTTTGAAACTCACCCATTTTATAGTAACACTCACCAATAGAAAATTCTGCAAGTAAACTATTCGGATTTGCGGATAAGGATAGTTCAAAGTCTTTTATTGCCTCTGTCCACAAAGCTAAGTCCATTTTGCAAAAAGCCCTATTGTCAATTGCTTCAAAAAATTGAGGACATAGGTCAATTGCCTTGCTGTAACTTTCAATTGCTTCTTCATGCTTTTTGTAGTCAGTCAACTTAAGTCCTGCTTGATAATAGTTGTCAGCAATTTGTAAATACTGTTCAGGACTTGATGTTTGTCTCAAATATTCATGGTAACCTCTTAACTCTTCAGATTTTACCTTAAGATTAGTCAAAATGATACCGTTTCTAAAAGCTTTTTTGTCAAATGGAGAGTGATAAGCAAATATTTTTAGAGTTTTAATGTCGTTAATTGTTGGCTTATGGTCTAATGGTGCAAATGTCATAACATGATAGCCGTCATAAGCCGTTTCTATAACTAAGATTTTGTAGAGATAATATTTGTCATTGACTGATGTATAGAAAATATCACCTTCTGAATATTGGGTCGGTTCAATTAGATTGTCCCCCTTTTTAGAGAATAGATTTTTTAAAAAACTCATGTTAGGATTAGGATGTCGTTAAAATTTCTGCCAACGTCGGAGTATTTATGAAGAAGGGGGAATTTGGAACTCGTCCGCCCATAACTGAGGATGGGTTTTGTTTCAAAGTTGAGTTACTTCCAACTGCTTCATAGTATTTCGTACGCTGGTGCAAATGTTGATTAATATACTGATTTTCAATTACTTTCGTTCGCCCCCTTTTTCATAAATATAATGTTGGCTGTGGTTTTTATTCACTTGTCGGCTGTACGTGTGTTGTAATTAAGTCAATAAGTTCTGTCGCACGGTTTGTTGAACCCTGAGCACCTTTCTCTTGTGCTTCTACTTTGTGTTCTAACAAGTTTGAGCCAGCATATATAAAAAAGGGAATTTGTTTGTTAATTTTCCTAATTTCTTTTAACAATACATATCCTTCTTTTGGTCCTTCAACTCTACTCATATCAGAAATAATAGCTAAATACTTATTTTTCACAAAAAGTTTTAATGCGTCATTTGTTGAAAGAGCTAATTCAAACTTAAATCCAACCAACTCCAAGGCTTCCCTTTCATAAATATTATTGTCTGGCCTGTCATCAACCCATAAAATTGTGTTATTATCGTCTGATTGTGTGTCAAAAAAGGATTTAGCATTTACTATTTGATTAGCTACTTCTGTTACATCGTTTTCTTGAATTTCACGTCCTTCTGATTTAGCATTTTCTGATGCCAAAAATTTACTTCCTTTTATTAATTTCTCTAATTCTTCAACTGTCAAGTCAGAAACTTTTAGCTTCGTACTTGAATTTTTGATTTTTTTTATTCTTTCTATGAGCTTGTCCCAAGGTCTTTTACCTTCTTTGAAGTCTAAATATTGTAAAATATTAATTCTTGGATGAACTTCGCAATCTTCAATCAATACTGGAATTATCGTCTTACCATTCCCTAATGCAAATGCCCATTCATAAGTCACGTATGGCGATTTTGTCGCTATTTGGTTCAGAAGAACAATAATAATGTCGCAATTTAATAAACCTTGGTCAATTTCATTCCTCCATTCTGTCCCTGCGTAAATTTGGTTGGTGTCTTTCCAAACTTGAATATCCTCTTTTTCAAGTTTTAGTTGTACTAATTCTGCAAAGTCTTCATTCTTAGAATTGTAACTTATAAATACGTTCATTTTTTATATTTTTGTTAATGAGGAAGTCTTTCTAAAATCACAGCCAACAATATATATACGCAATAAGAATTATCAATAAAACTATAAATACTTGATAATCAATATCTTACTCCACCTCCTTCAACTCACCTTCCCACTTAGCAACGACTGCTGTAGCAACGGCGTTTCCAGCAACTGAGGTAGCCGAGCGACCCATATCTAATAGCCAATCAACTGCCAAAACCAAGCTGATGCCTTCTTGTGGCAAGCCAAACATCGTAAGTGTTCCTGCAATAACTACCAACGATGCACGAGGTACGCCCGCAATGCCTTTGCTCGTAAGTAGGAGCGTGAGCAACATCGTAACTTGCTGTCCCAATGACAATTCTATGCCATAGATTTGTGCAATAAAACCTGTGGCAAAAGTCATATACATCATCGAGCCGTCCAAATTGAATGAATAACCTAAAGGCAAAACAAAGCTGATGATTCGTTCCGAAATGCCAAATTTTTTGAGTTGTTCTATTTGTAGCGGCATTGATGCTTCCGAACTTGCGGTGCTAAATGATAAGAAAATAGCATTTTTTACAAACTTTAAAAGTTTCCAATAGTCGATTTTCATTACAGCACATATTGCCCACAAAATCACAACAATAAAGAATAAAAGTGTAGCAAAAAAGCAAACGATTAAATACAAATATCCACCTAATACACCAAGCCCTTTAGCGGCAATTACTGCAGCAACTGAGCCAAAAACAGCATAAGGAGCAAATTTCATTACATAGCCAACTATCTTGAACATTACTTCCGAAAGTGCATCAAGTGCTTTGGTGATGCTCTTGCCTTTATCGCCGATTGCTGCCAAAGCAATGCCGAAAAACAAGGAAAATACGACAATTTGCAACACTTCGTTGGTGGCAAGTGCCTCAAAAATACTTTTTGGAAAAACGTGTGTAATGAAGTTTTCCAAAGTCATTTTCTTTGCCTCAATGCCTGTGTCTGTGCCAGAAGTTGGCAAATCGAGGGTCATTACTTTGCCGGGTTTCATTAAGTTTACCGCAACCAAACCAGTAATCAATGACAAAATTGTAGCAAAATAAAAGTAGCCTAAGGTTTTTAGTCCGATGCGTCCTACGACTTTAAAATCGCCTAATTTTGCAATACCAACTGCCAAAATTGAGAACACCAATGGCCCCAAAATCATTTGAATCATTCGCAGGAAAATCTTGGAAAGTAATTGAAAGTACGAACTCCATTCTTTCAATGTTTCGTTGGCTGCTGCCTGTGCTGGACTTAGCAATTTTGAGTCTTTTATGCTAAACTGACCTAAATCTAAATAGCTGTGAATGCCGTAGCCAACAGCGATACCGAGCAACATGCCGATAAAAATCTTCCAAGTAATGTTAAGTTTCATAAGTAGTAATTTCGCCCCAGCACCTCCAGCCCCTGAAGGGGGCAAAGGAAAAAGCTCCCTTTAGGGCGGGGGGTGGTTTAGGGTTTTTTAAATATTTTCTTGTAAATCGGTTTGCGATAAAGGAATTGAAGATACAAGATAGGATAAAAAATGTAATCTGTCAAAATTGTTGGGGTACGAAATTCAATTTCGTCAATGATGATGCTTCCAGACACTTCGCTTTTTACAATTCTATGCTTGTGTTTCCAGTATTTTAGGAAGGGTGGAAGCTGTTCTCCTTCATCAATAAAGTAGATTTCTTGTACCGTAGAATAAAATTTCGTGATTTTACTGACAAAAAGATACCGTATAATAAAAAAGTTTAGTTCTAATGTAACTTTTTCACCAACTTTCTGTCCAAATGATATAAGTTTCACTGGTGGAAATGGAGGTGAAAGTTTCAACAATAGTTTTTCGTCAAATTGCTCCCAAACTTGCGTAACTGACTGATTGACAGGCGTTTGTATATTTATTTTCATTTTTTTGGAATAGATTTTATGTTAGACATATTGGATAAAAAATGTAAGAGTGGGTAATTTTAGTATGAAAAAAATAGCATATACCGTAAAACACGCAGATAAGAATAGGGGTTTTTACGCTAAAATATATAAAATAAGTTTCTGACCTTTGTCATATAAATAGTAACCCAAAAAATAAAAATATGTTTACGCCTTTAGAAATCAGCACGAGTATTAGCAATTTGGTAATGATTTACCCTTTGCAGTTTTTATTGGTAGGTATATTGCTTATTTTGGGTATTTATGAATTATACCATTCACTTGGTTTTGTACGAACATTCAATCGGACAGTATTCCGTAAAAAATATTAAGTAGATTAAGTTTCATCATAGTGGTTAGGGTTGTACGCAAAGAGCCGTCTCATATTGAGGTGGCTTTTTTGTTTTTTTAATAATTGCTAAGAAAACACGAATTTGCAAGTTATTAGTGAATTCCTGGCAAAAAAATGTATAGTAATCATGTTTTTCTTGTAAAAATTATATACTTCACAACATTTGTGCTAATTTTATACTTTAAAACGACGATACTTTAATTATAAAATTGAATGAAGAAAACAATTCTTCTCCTCTGGATATTTTTCAGAGGGCAAACTGCTGTATTTTCACAACAGGTTTTACTACAAGGTTTTTATTGGGATTATCCAAAAACTGGTCAAGGTTATAACTGGTCAGATACACTTAAAAATAAAGCTTCCGAACTTTCAAAAGCTGGGTTTTCTCATATTTGGTTTCCTCCTTTTGCAGGAAATGGCAATAAATCGGGCGGCTATGACCCAAAAGATTTATTTATTGGACAAAATTCTACCCAAACTGCCCTCGGAACTAAGCAAGAAATCAAAAATATGATAACAGTTTTTGGTCAAAATAACCTAAAAGCAGTTGGTGATATGGTTTATAATCACCGAGATGCAGGAAAGCCCGAAGCCAATAATGCCGTGAAGGAATATATGCTTTTTTATGCAGGAAGCAATACTGGAAACTGCCCTGGAACTACTTACAAAAGCCCTTTTCCATCTGATAGAGTAAGAATGGTAATTCCGATTGGAGGCTCAACTGGATTGGGCAATGGCGATTATTATGTCAGTATTGGCTCTCGTTCAGGTGCTTTTGTAGGCAAAAAGTTTATGCTTCATGCAACAACGATAAAGGCGGGCGGAGGTCAAGCTTGGAATTTTGTGGAAAATTGTTTGCCGAAAACAAATGCTATAACAGTTTCGACTGACATTGCTGCATCTGGGGCAGAATATGTAACAAATCTAAATCAAGGCTATTGGAATACAATGGATTTTGCTAATGATATTGACGAATTTAAAATTACTCTTAACGCCAATAATTACAATATTGCAGGAGATACGCTCATAATTCAAGCAATAAATACTTGTGGAGATTATGCCGACCAACGAATTTCTAAAATTTGGTACACAGGAAATAGTTCGGACATTGCAAATCCATCAAATTGGAATTCGGCAGCATATAAAGTGCAATTTCAGACTTATACCGACTTTTCGGGCATGGAAAGTGGGCGTGGCGAGCAACATTGGACTTCTTTTCGACCAAATTGGAATGGCGGCGGAGCAAGTACAGCGGGTGGAGCAACGACCACTTGCATTGGTCCACAATATAGTATGCAAAGCATGGATTATTTTTATGATTATGACCATTTGCAGTCAATGTGCAAGGATACACTCATTGAGTGGACAAAATGGGCGTATGATGAATTGGCTATCCGTGGAATTAGAATGGACGCAATTAAGCATTTTGAACCTCAATTTGTTGGGCAAATGTTGAACGCCATGCACGCTGCCAATAAAATTCCAGATTTTGTAGTGGGGGAGTGGTATGGACAAGAAAACCCAGCCATACAAAATTGGGTAGCCGACGTAAATGCCTCAATGACGGTGGCGGCAAATGCGGCGATTAAGCCAAAAGTCTTTGATTTTGCTTTGCGTGAGAGCCTCAAAAATATTTGTGATAATGGAGCAGATGCAAGAAATGCTTTCTATAATAGTATGCGAGATGCACGTGGCATGAGTGGTTTTAACCTCGTAACTTTTGTCAATAACCATGATATGCGTAGTGCAAATCCAACCTATGGAGATGCCCTTGTTTGGCATGACCCGATTTTGGCTTATGCTTACATTTTGACCAACAATCAGCTGGGTGTTCCAACAGTTTTTTACCCTGATTATTATGGTTATCCAGCCCACAACACTGTTTTTGGCACAGATTCCTATTCTTTTGATTATCACCCGACTGGACTTTCACCTTTAAAAAAAGAGATTGACCAATTAATCCAAATTCAAAAAAAGTTTATAAATGGTTCTCAAAATGTCTATTATTTGAATCATTATGGTGGTGCTTTAAACCCAATTCCTTCACCAAATAATTATACAAGTGGGCAACATTGGCGAAGTTTAATTTATCAATTAGATTCGACAGGAAGTGCAGGAAAAAGAGAGGTTATTGTTGCTATAAATTTTGGAGATGACAGCTTGAAAGTAAATCATTTGATAGCAAATGTTAACCGTTATCCTGCTGGAACAAAATTTACTGATATTTTGCAAAAATCATCTACAGCAGTAACATTTACAGATATTCAGAATAGAATATTTATTTCGTTACCTCCGAAGAGTTTTACCGTCTATATACAAGGCGAGCCACCTTGTTTCGACTATGAATTGACCAAAAAATTAGTAAGCGGTAGTATTTTAAAATATGAGTCAGAAAATAGCATTTCGGCTTCAAATTTGCTGCAAAATGGTTCAAAAATAAAGTATGATGCTGCCAAAAACATTTTGCTAAAGCCAGGGTTTAAAGTTGAACAAGGAAGTGTTTTTGAGGCATTTATTGATGGTTGTGGAAATAAATAACTTTTGATTTTAAAAAGAATAATACCTAACTGATATGAAGAAAATTTATTTAACATTTTTAAGAAAAATCTTTGTTACATTTTTAGTTTTAAGTGTATTTTCTGCCACTACATTTGCAGGAAGTGGTATTTTTGAAACATACATTATCGTTCAAGCAAATGGTGGAAGTGCCAACTACTACGATTTGTTTGCAACTACTGGAAATCCAGATTTTCAAGGAACAAATTTTGGTGCTTTTTCTTGTACAAATACCCTTGTTATCAAAGGCGGGCAAAACAAAACTTATAAAAATGGTACAGATAATATTCTTAATGGCTATGTGTATTACAAAGTTTACAAAAATGGAACTGACCCAAATACAGTAAATTTTACTTCAATCAATCTTGGATTTGATATAAATTTGAATGGAAGTGGCGACCAACAATGGACATCGACAGGTGGTGCAGCCAATATTTTGCAAGGTTTGGCAAATGGTACATACACAATTGAAGCATATTCGAGTGCCGATTTTACTTATTCGGGAGGCAGCGGAACGCATTACCAAAATCTTAGTGGTGCAAATTACAAAGCAACTTTTACCATAAGCAACCCGATTGTCATTTCATCTCCCGCTGCAGCTGCACCTGTTTCGGTTTGTTATGGAAGTAGCACAACATTGAGTGCCACAGCAACAGGGGCAGATTATTTTGAATGGCAAGAAGAAATCACCACAGGGAATTGGGGTACGATTTCGGGAGCAATCGGTTCGGTTGCTTTGACAGGAGGAACTGTTTCTACGACAATTTCAAATGTAATTGCTGCAAAAAATGTCCGTTGTAGATTTACAAATTGTGCAGGAATTAATGAGTCAATTTCTTCAACATTTACAGTTACACCAACTCGACCGACGATTTCGGTTCAGCCAGCTTCTCAGTCAGATTGTGAAACTAACGATATTATTTTTAATGTTACGGCAACTGGCGTAGGTTCTTTAACTTATCAATGGCAAAAGAAATTGCCAGGAGGTAGTTTTGTCTCTGTGGCTGGTGATGCAAATATTACTGTTTCGGGTGTTAGTGGAATAAAAGTTGATGCAATTGGAAATGCAGCAAATCCACATTTAACAGAATATCGCTGTATAATAAGCGATGGAAATAGTTGTACAGTAACCTCTGATGCAGCAGTTATGACAGTAAATTCAGTCGGTGTTCCAGGAGCTCAGACAGTTTGTGTAGGAGAAAATGTTACTTTTAGTGTGCCAATTGTGGGTGATGCTATCAGCTATGCTTGGCAAAAATCATCTACCATTGCTGGCTTTAATGGAAGTACGCCAAGCATAGGTACAAGTAGTATATTAACAATAAATAATGTTTCCGCTACCGATGCTTCAAATTACAGATTAAGAGTTACTTTTAATATAACCACCCCTAATGACAATGGTAGTAATGTGTGTACCCGACCCGGTGCCTCAGCTTCTTCCGCAACCGTTAGCAAACTAACTGTCAATACCTTACCAACAGCTCCTTCAATAACGAATGCTGCCCGATGTGGTTCAGGAACAATTACTTTAAGTGCCTCAGGGGCAACTGCTGGTCAAAATTATAAGTGGTATGCAGATAATTCTACAACTACACCTTTCCAAACAAACTTAGCAACTTATACTGCAACTTTGAGTACAACGACAGATTATTATGTGAGTGTTTATAACACAACTACCCTCTGCGAAAGTGCAAGAGTGAAAGTTACAGCAACAATCAATGAAATTCCGACAATAACATTAGGAGGCGTACCTGACATTTGTAATAATTTAAGCACTTTCGACTTACCTTTTTCTGCCACCACGGGTTCGCCCAATGAATATACTATTTCGGCTGGATCGCCCTCTTTAATTGGCTTTTCGACAATCACAAATGCAACTTTGGGTAGTTCGCCCATAATTGTTCCGATTCCTGCAAATAGTTTAGCAAATACCTATCAGTTTATCATTACAGTCAGGAATACAACAACTTCTTGTGTTGCTGTTGCTCAAAATTTTACTGCAAAAATTTTACAAGTTACTCAAATTAATACACATCCAGTATCTCAAATAATTTGCGAAACCAATCCCGTAACATTTTCTGTAGCAGCCATTGGTGATAATTTGAGCTATCAATGGAAAAAGGGTAGCACCAATGTTGGTACAAATTCAAATACTTTTAATATTTCGTCGGTTGCGACTACAGATGCTGGAAATTATACTTGCGTAGTTACTGGCACTTGTTTGAGTCTTACTTCAAATGCTGCTACATTAACTGTAAATTTATTGACAAATATTACAACGCCACCACAAGCTCAAACGGTTTGTGCAGGAACTACAAATATAAGTTTTTCGGTAGTAGCAGTCGGAACAAATCTTAGTTACCAATGGAAAAAAGGAAGTACAAATATTGGTACAAACTCATCAACTTATACAATTCCAATAGTTTCTTTGGGTGATGCAGGAAGTTATTCTTGCATAGTTACTGGCGAGTGCAATGTTCAAACTTCAAGTGCAGCGGCATTGATTGTAAATGCCACTCCTGCTGCCCCGACTGCGGTTTCTCCCATAAATTACTGCCAAAATGCATCAACAATTGCCTTATCAGCAACGGCATCTGGCACAAATACTTTATTATGGTATGGTATAAATTCCACAGGCGGAAGTTCGTCGGCAAGTTCACCAACGCCAAGTTCGACAAGAGTAGTAACTGTAAATTACTATGTTAGTCAAAAAAGTTTAGAAAATTGTGAAAGTTCAAGGGCTGAAATTTTGGTCATTACTAATGAAAATCCTCTTTCTCCCTTAACTTCACCAACATTAAATTATTGCAAAAACACTACTGCTTCGGCACTTTCTGCAACTACGGCGGGTTCAAATACTTTGATTTGGTATGATGAAAATGATGTAGTTTTGGCATCTGCCCCAACTCCAAATACTGGAACAGTTGGTACGCAAATATTTAAAGTTAGTCAAATTTCACCTTCGCCAGCTAATTGTGAAAGCCCAAAAGCAATAATAACAGTTACCATCAATGATTTGCCAGCAGCTCCGACTGTTACTACACCAATTGGATATTGTCAAAATGCTACCGCTTCACAACTTTCGGCAACTGCAACTGGTGGAAATGCCTTACTTTGGTATGGCACAAATCCAACTGGTGGAACTTCATCAGGCACAGCCCCAACGCCCCCGACAAGCATAGGAGGCACTTTTAGCTATTTTGTAAGTCAAAAAGATGGCAATAATTGCGAAAGTCCAAGAGCTAAAATTGATGTTATTGTAACGCCAAGTTTATCAGGATCAGTTTCAGGAACAAACGCTTTTTGTATTACGGGTGTTTTGAATAATAGTACAACTTTAACTGCAAATCCAACAGGTGGAAATGGCATTTATACTTATCAATGGAAAAATTTGACTGGAAATATTGCTTCTGAAACAAGCCAAACACTTGTAACTTCGACAGCAAATACTTACAAAACTATCATTACTTCTGGCTACTGCACAGCAACCACAACTAATTTAATAGTTACTTCACAAGGCTGGAACGATGTGCCGAGTGTAACAGGAAATACCCCCGATATTTGCGGAAGTGGCACAAAAACATTGAGAATTGTTAGTCCAAGTGGAGCAGGTTCTTATAAATGGTTTGTTGATGGGACAACTTTAAGTCAAACTGCATCTGGAATAAGTTTTACAACGCCTACATTATCAAGTACAACCAGTTATTTTGTAGCTCGTGAACAACAAATTACTGCAAATCTTACCTGCCAAACTGCAAGAACACAAGTAACAATCAATGTAAATTCGGCAGCTTCTGCTCCAACAATTACAGGAAATCTAATCATTTGTTCGGGAGAAACAACAACCCTAACAGCAAGCGGTTGTGGAGGCACAGTTGTTTGGTCGAATAATACTTCTGGTATTACGCTAACTATTTCAGCATCAGGTACTTACACAGCAACTTGTTATGTAAATGGGTGTGCAAGCCCAGCTTCTGTAACACAAACTTTAGTAGTAAATGCCAAGCCTTCTGCTCCAATAATTACAGGAAATTTGTCATTTTGCACAGGC
This sequence comes from Emticicia sp., assembly GCA_031378345.1. Classification (GTDB taxonomy): domain Bacteria; phylum Bacteroidota; class Bacteroidia; order Cytophagales; family Spirosomataceae; genus Emticicia. Next base: position 100,108 of record JANNDY010000141.1, read on the forward strand.
GGAAATACAACATTGACCGCCAATGGTTGTGCAGGAATTATAATATGGAATACCACTGAAACTGGAAGTTCAATAAGCGTTATGTCAGCAGGGACATACAATGCCACTTGCACCGAAAATGGCTGCGTAAGTTTGGTCTCTGCAACAAAAACTATTGTTGTAAATCCAATTCCATCAGCCCCCACAATTACTTCTGACGATGCAGATAATATTGTATGTGTAGGAACGAATATTTCCTTAACTGCCAATGGCTGTGCAGGAAGTGTTTTATGGTCAAATAATACTTCAGGCACTACGCTAAGTGTTTCAGTATCAGGTACTTATGCGGCAACTTGTACGGTCAATGGCTGTGCAAGTTTGGCTTCTGTACCTCAAAATATTGTGGTAAATCCATTTCCAAGTTTTGCCATAAATCCAAGCAACCAAACAAATTGTAAAGCCACAAGCTCAACTTTTTCTGCCTCAGTTAGTGCTTCTGCAACTTTGCAATGGGAATATCGAACAAGTTCAGCAGGAACTTTTGCAAATGTTGGAACATCAACCGTTGGAACTTCTCATTCGTTTAGTGCCACAAATATAGGTTCGGCAACTTATCCTCATGGCTCAGAATTTCGACTAAAAGCTATATCAAATGGCTGTGAAACCTTATCAACTATTGCTTTTTTAAGTGTAAATTCAATAAATGGTGATTTTCTTGACCAAATAAAATGTAATGGAAGTAGCACAACTTTTGACTTAGCCGAATTGACTATTTCAGGAACAGTTTCAACTTATCAATGGGAGGTAAGTTCTTCCGCAAGTAGTGGTTTTGGTAATGTCGTAGGAAGTCAATTTAGTGGAGCAAATTCTTCTATTTTAACAATAAATCCTATCACGGCAATTGATGGAATTAAGTATTATCGTTGCAAAATTGTTTTTACAAATACTGCCAGTGGTGCTTGCACGATTTCGAGCAATAGTGGTAAATTAACAGTTACAACTATCGTTCCACCAACCATTTCTGGAGCTACAACGATTTGTCAAGGACAAAGTACAAACTTATCGGCAAGTGGCTGTGGAGGAACAATTACTTGGAGTACAGGTGCATCTGGAAGTATATTAAACACTTCATTATCAGGTACTTACGCAGCAACTTGTACGCAAAATAGCTGCACAAGTCTTGCTTCAAATGTACATACGCTTACTTTAAATCCTATTCCAAATGCACCAACAATTACGTCCGATGATGCAGATAATATTGTATGCCAAGGCACAAGTATTTCTTTAACAGCAAGCGGCTGTGCAGGAAGTATTTTATGGTCAAATAATACTTCTGGCATTATACTAAGTGTTTCAGCATCAGGTACTTATGCGGCAACTTGTACAGTGAATAATTGTGTGAGTTTGGCATCTTTGACACAAACAATTGTCGTAAATCCTATTCCAAATGCTCCAACAATTTCGGGAGGTACAAGTATTTGTTCGGGCAATGCTACAACACTTACAGCAAGTGCTTGTGCAGGAACTATTACTTGGAATACAGGAGTAACAGGAAGTACCCTAAGTGTTTCGGCCTTAGGAACTTATAATGCAACTTGCACTGTCAATAATTGTGTAAGTTTATCCTCAGCAACTCAAGCAATAACAGTAAATCCTATTCCAAACGCACCAACAATTGCAGGAAATGCTACTATTTGTCAAGGCACAAGCACTTCATTGACTGCCAATAGCTGTGCAGGAACAATTACTTGGAGTACAGGAACAACAGGAAATTCGGTCAGTGTTTCGGCAGGAACTTATAGTGCAACTTGTACAGAAAATTCTTGCACAAGTCAATCTTCTGCAATTTATACAATTTCCGAAAACCCTTTGCCAACAATTACGCTTTCAACAGTAAATAGCATTTGTAATGCTGCCACAACTTTTGATTTGCCTTATTCTGCCACAACAAATAGTCCAGATAAATACAGTCTAAGTTCGGCAATGCCAAATTTTGTTTCACTAACTGATATAAATTTACCAGTTTCACCTATTTCTCTTACAATTCCTTCGGGAAAAATAGGTACACATACTTTCACCCTAATAATAAAAAATAGTACAACAGGCTGTTTAAATAGTCAGATTTTTAGTGTTACAGTTTTGCCAGTTTTAGTTGGAGGAAGTATTGAACTTTCACCAAGTACAACAAATTGTGCAGGTTATAATGCAGGAAGTATTTCAAGCGTAGCTTTGGCAAGTGGCGGAAAAATTGCCTACATTTATCAATGGCAAAGTTCAACGGATAATATTAATTTTACAGATATTTCAGGAGAAAATGCTGTAAGTTTTGACCCAGCAGCTTTAAATGTTACGACCTATTTTAGAAGAAAAGTTACCGATGCTTGCAATTCAGAAGCATTTTCTTCAAATACACATCAAATT
>JANNDY010000144.1:0-50995 GCA_031378345.1 Emticicia sp.
AATTTGATAAATTCCAATGTGCCATTCATACTTGCTTGGACGATGCCAACAAAGAATACAAACAGGAAATAAAATCACTAATGAATCTCAAATTTCAGACTTTTAAAAATGTTAATATTTACCCTGTTTAAAGTATAACAATTGGATCAACAACCAACGGCAGTGGTTTTGAGGTGCATGATGGCGATATTGCCATCAAAAGCACAGTAGATGCCAAAACATGGAAATTTGACTACTCCGATGTCAATAATAATTTATCGCTCCAAGAAGATGGAACAGCCCGCATGATATTTGCCAATGGTGGCAATGTGGGGATTGGGTCGGTGATTCCGACCGCCAAATTGTCGGTGGACGGCACGGGTAGCTTTTCAGGCAACTTGACTGTCAATAGTGGCAAAGGCATAGTAAGAAGCACTACTGCTAATGCCCTCAAAACTTTTATTACTCCCAAAACAATTTCATCAATGATGATAACTAAAAGCACTTGTAATACTACTACCGTTGATTTAACTTCGGCTGGTTTTTTGGCAGCACCAACTGCCATGATTGGAAATCTGATAAGTGGTACGGGTAATTTTATCAAGCTAAATATAAGTGTTCAGTCCACTACTACATCCACAGCCGTTGTAAGGTTTTGTAACAATACTGACACCGACATAACTTTGACAAATATTATATTTAATTCGTTGTATATTGGACAGTAGGCATTTGAACCCATAAAAAAAATAAAACAATGAAATCAAAAATCATATTATTCGCCCTGTTGCTATTTTCAGAAAGCCTTATGGCACAATTTACGGTAGCCCAGCCAGAAGTTTTCAGATTAGCAACCATTCCAAGTATTGGCTGTTCTATGGCTAATATTGGCAAAATTTACTACAGTACTATTTCGAATACAGCAAGTTTTTGCCAAGTTGCTTCACAAGGGGCCGCCAGTTCACCTTGGGAAGGTACCTCAGATATTTATTACATGGGTAAAGTTGGAATTATGAATCAGTCTCCTATTTACGACCATGAAATAAATGCCGACACAAGGATAAATACACTATTAGTCAATGGAAATGTCGGAATTAATACCCTCGTACCTACCGAAAGATTAGAAATAGTAAACCGAGACATCTTTATTAAAAGTACAGGCGATGCAAAATCTTGGCGGTTTTTAAATAACGATGCCAACAATAAGTTTGAATTGAGAGAAGATGGGGCATTTAGAATGCAAGTCAATTATGGTGGAAACATTGCGATAGGTACCGGTACTGTACCTACTCATAAATTACTTGTCGAAGGAGATGTAAACTATGAAGGAAGTTTATCAGTAGAAGGCAAAGGAACTTTGGCAAATACAAACGCCGACCAATTAAAGATGGCTACTTATGCTTCGGGGTTGTCGGGTGGTCAGGTTATACCGGCAAATGGTTGTATTACAATGGGTCTTGCATTTGTAAATGGCACATTCTCAGCACCACCAAATGTGATAATGGGGCAAAAACTTACGGGTTCTACCTCGGATGAGCACCTTGTTTTCAGCATCAGTAATGTAACAGCAAACCTGGCTACGCTAAATATCTGTAATAATTCGGCAAGTTCGGTAGGCCTTGCTAATCATTCGTATTCCTACGTGGCTATTGGGAAGTGAGCTTGTTTTTATCATCAAAACCCGCCAAAATTGAATAAAATATTCAGTTTTGCCAGGTTTTGAGCTTTATTTTCCGCCAAAATCGCTTTTTTTTATCGCTTTTGGCGGAAAATGAATGTATTGCTATCCCTTTTTTCATTCAAATTATTCTAAAATCAATTTCAACTCAACTCATTTCCCATACTATTCACCTCGTTTTCCCGACTGTTCATGGTGAAAAATTTTAAAATCATGTTTGACTACAATAATTTTGAATCATCAAAACAAAAAAAACATTTTTTAGCCATGAAAACCATTTTATCTCTTAGCCTTTTTTTAATCGTTTGTTTTTCTTGTAAAAAAGAATCAATCGAAGTAAATCCTGTTTCCACAACTCAAACCAAAACTGATATTAAGCCAAGTGCTGTTACATTGATTGCATCGAGAGTAAAGGGTCCGTATTGGGTGAACGAATCAGAACCATTTGCACTTAGTGTTGATGTAAAAGATGAAAAAGGAAATCTTATTTCTAATTATAGAGGAGCCGTTACATACTTTGCCAACGGCGTAGAATTACCTTCAAATAAATATACTTTCGAGAAAGAAGGCGAGTTTGAATTCAAAGCCGTCGTGAATGGCGTTGAAAGTGCGGTTTCTACTAAATATTTAGTGAAAAACCCTGCAACTGCACTCGAAAAACTGGTTTTGACCAATACTTTTTACTCAAAATATGCTGTTTCGCATACGATGGTGGGCACTTCTCCGAATCTAACATTGAAAGGATTCGATAAAAATAATGTAGAAATCCCTATCAAAAAAAGCATAAAAGCAAGCATTGTAAATGAAAACATCACCCTTGAAAACTATGTTTTTCAGAAAACAGGAACGCAAAAAATCATCTTGAATGCTTACGGAAAACAGATAGAAACAACTTTTGAAGTACGCCAAAATCGCACTTTCGATGTCGTCAGAATTCCGATAATGTTTCATTTTTGTCAGCCCAGTCCGTACACACATCCTGCCACCAAACAAACCGATGCTCAATTTATGGAATTGGGAATTGAGGCTTTGAAAAATGGCAAAAAATTGGCTCAACTCAATGCCATGTTTCGCAATCAATTTGTTAAAAATGTAGAAGATATTGACCCAAATGCAGCCGATAGTTTCATAGAATTTTATTTGGCCGAAACCGACCCACAAGGCAATCCTTTGAAAGAAAAAGGCATCAATCGCATGAGTTTCACCAGACCGTATATTCCTGTTGATGCTCCGTTTGTTTATGATGATGCCCAAAGAAATTATGACGTTACACTTGCCAACGAGCTTTCAAAATGGAATCCGAATGCTTATTTCAATGTTGTAGTCGAAAACATGGGCAATTGGAATTATGCAGGAATCGCCAAAATGCCCATGATGGACAATAACCGCAAATCGCAAGTGCCACCAGAGTTTTTCAATCTACCAATTATCAATACAACGATTGACAAATTGGCTTGGGGAAATTCAAACACAAGGATTTTTTCGGACCATGTGAAGCTACAAGGAGGCATAAAACTTTTAACCGAATCGCCAGGTGTGGATGGAAAATTAAGCATAAATGGCACATTAGCTCATGAAATCGGTCATGCTTTAGGTTTGCAACATACTTTTGGCATGCAAGAAAACTGCCAAGATCAAAACCATTCTGATGGACTGTTGGACACGCCACGTCAAGTAAGTGCCAACTATGAAACAAGTTGCGACGGTATCAAATTTGCCCAACGTAACATGATGAATTATATGTACACCGATACCAGAGGAAGTTTTACTTACGACCAAGTTACGGTGATGCGGTCGAGAATCGAGGCTGCTTTTAATATTCCGACTCCAAAAAACAAAGGAAAAAGCAACGTGAGGGTCGTTAATATTCAGGAATTTTCAGGCATTGAAGTTGTGATTAAAGATTAGGATTTTATTTCTGGGTACTAAAAAATACTTTTTCATTGTTTTTACGGGTACTAAAAAATGCTTTTTTCACTAATTTACGAGTACTTTTTTTTACATTTGAGCATAATTTACTCCATTTCTACTTTGAAAAGAAGGGTTGTAAAAACATATTTTTCTGAATTTTTTAAAACAAAAATAAAACCATGTATCAAAAACCATCAGCCGCATTTGTCGGTGCATCTTGGGTAGCATTAGGAGCAGGAATGCTCGGCTACATCATCGGACTTTGGCGTTCGGAGCTTTTACTCAACGAAAAAGGCTACTATTTCACCGTCTTACTTTTTGGGCTTTTTGCAGTTATTTCTTTACAAAAAAGCGTCAGAGACCGCTTGGAGGGCATTGCTGTAACAGATATTTATTATAGCATTTGTTGGTTTTGCACCATTTTGTGCATCGTTTTGCTTGCAGTTGGTCTTTGGAATGCCACGATGTTGCCTTCTGAAAAAGGTTTTTATGCTTTTGCTTTTTTGTTGTCACTTTTCGGAGCTATTGCCGTTCAGAAAAATACAAGAGATAGTCAAGTGAAGTAAGAATTTGGGGTGTAAAAAATGAGGGTTGAATAATCGAAAATATTGAGTAAATAGTAGTAAATTTCGGTTGAATGGTTTGGGGGAAATTTATTCTGAAAATAACGAAAAAAGAAAACCACAGAGCGAAACCTGCCTGTGGTTCTTAATCCTAAAAAACTTTTCAGTTTGCTCACGACCCATTGCTTCTGACCAATTTATCAATTCCTGAGATAGCGATTCCGCCACTATAAACCCCCATTGTTATTTTTTGACCGAAATAAAGCACTGCCGCAATAGCAGGACCTTGTGGTGGCCGTTTTGCAAAAATTTGAATAGCAGGCGTAAGCATTCCGCCAATATTAAAAGAAAAATCAGCGATTGACTCTGGAATCAGACCGAAATAGGTTGCATTATCTTTTTCCTGAACGATATTGGCAATGACAGGTGCATTCCAAGCAAAATTCATAATTCCCTCAACACAATTTAGGGCTAAGGTTGATTTATCACCATTGAAAACTAAACCTGCCAACGCTTTGACTATTGTTCCATATGTAAAAGCAGTATTCATTTTCTGATACCAATGGTCGGTATCGGCAGTTCCAGGCAAATTTGGTGAAACATAAAAAATGGTGGCGATAGCATTGTAAACATTCAATTTCAAAATTTGAGGGGTATCTCCTGCAAGCACTTTGTAACCATCAATCATAACTTTTTGAACCAAAAAATTATTATTGATTATCATGACAGCAGTGGCGGGGATTGTAGCCAACCCTCCTAAAAATACAGCAATATTTTTTGCAAGAATATTCTGAGGCGGTGTATCTCTATTTGTCTGCTGCGAATTATTGCTAACGGTTGAAGCTAACAATGCTTGAAAAGTTGCCAAATCTCTCGCATTGATGAGATTATTGGTAAGTGGGTCGTCTTTTTTGAAAGGGGCGGTATTGGTTGCAGCTTTATAAGCTATCGTAGCCGGAACGGCACAAACCAAACACACCACATCTAAACACGTGAGAGTCGAACCAACGTATTTTTTATAAAGCCATGAAATCACAGGAAAATCAATGGGTTTATGAATACTCTCAATGGCTCTGAGAGTATAATCTCGAATAATATTTAGGATAGAAACAAGCGTATTTTTCATCAATTGCAGCGTTTCAACAACTAACATATCAATGATTTTTTTTGCGATTTGCTCCACAGTCAGGGTCTTAAACGGGATGATGATTTCATTATAAAGAATATCTTTAAAATTTGACAAGGTCGCTAAATCTCTATCAATCGAACTTTTTATTTCATCAAAAAGGCTTTCGGAAGCATAGTTTATCGTGAGTGCTTGAGGGTTACCAACCGACATACTTCCATTTTTATAGTGATGAATCATATAATATCCGTGTGGTGTATAAAAGGAATCGGGTGGTGGATTATTGCCCGCTACAATTTTTGGCAATGTTGATATATTTGCCCAAGAAATAACATCTGTAGTCATATTATTGAATAAAGTTTCTACATTTCCAGTAAAACTATTTATTCCATTTACCACATTGTCGCTATACACATTAAACATCGTTTTGAGAAAGTTATGTGTAACGACAAAATCTGACCAATTGAACACATAACCAAGCCATTGTTTTAACTTCTCGAAGCCAATTTGTAATTTATTAAAAATGAATTCTGTTGCATGAATTAAGGCATTTGCCGAATTTATTACAATTCGGTAAATGGATTCACCTACTTTTACCAATAAATGAAAACCTTCTGTAACTTCTTTAATCAAAAAATCTGATACGGTAGAATACGCCCCTTTCAGCCATTTGAAAGCATCTTCTACAATCAATTCTAAGGCACGTGTCGGGTCAATAGGGTTTCCATTTATTGAAACATCTCTTGGAGCCAAACCTGCATTCTGTACTTCTTGGTATTGCCAATCATTCGACCCAAAACTCATACCCCAAGTCGTAGAAGGTCCTTCACCTCTTGGTGTTTGTCTATTAAATCTATCGTTAGCAGTTTTTAAATTTTGAATAATTCTAACAAAATCGCCCTTAGCTTTTTCCGAAGGGTTAATCGTAACGAGGTTAGAGGCGGCATTTAGTTCGTCATACACCTTTATATTAGCAAGTTTATCCCACGAATCCACTTTCAGAATAGTATCCATAATCTCTTTTGACGGATTTATGTCAATAGTTATCCCCGAAACAGGTTCACTTACTTTAAATTTTACGGCACTTAGGCTATGCGTTTCCTGAACTATTGTAAGTGTACTCAACTCATCGGGTTGAAAAGCAACAGGTATATTTGGATTCAAATGATAATATTGGTCATTGATATAAAAAGTCGCCTGACTATCAGAAGTAATGTTTAGCAATGGGTTTTTAGGAGGAACAGTGTCATCAATACATTTGATATAAGTTGTAAACGAATCGTATTCAATTACCTCTTGCTCAACGGTTGTAGGTAAAAGTACGCTCCGCTCTTGCCAAATTTTTGTAGCTGGGTCTTGTTTGAGTTTGATTAAGCCTCTGTCGGTGGTTTGGGCAAAAATAGTGCTTAATCCCGAAAATCTATTGTAGTAAGGGGCAATTCGAGTTATTCCACTCACAATCGAAATCGGCTCCGACCATGCAGCAGGATTTTCTTCTTGCCCTTTCGTGCATTTTATTCTAAAAAGCTGCCCTTGCTTGTTTACGCCCCAAATAATAGTTTCGGTTGGGGTGGTATTAGCTAAAAGCTGAACAACATCAGCCAATAAAGGGCTTTCTTTTACCGTAATTCCTCCATTGTCAATAAAACCACCCATTTGCATATTATTTGCCTGTTTATCTGAACCTATAAACTGTAACCTGCCGATGGTTGAATTGCCAAGCCTATAAGTTGCAAAAAGATGAGTGGAGCCATCATTGGCGTAAGAAGTTGTAAATGAATTTAGATAATTGGCTAAATAAGTAAAAACTATCAAATTAAAAGGTAATGAATTGATTATTTTATCTTGATTATAATTTGCATAAAAAATACCATCCGATGAAGGTCCTCCACCAATTTCACCTATTTTACCAAAGTAGATACTCGTGGTATGGTCTCCCGTTCTTTTTCCAAAAAAGGTTTGATTAGTTTCACGCGATGACATTAAAGGTATATAGTAATCACCTATGATTGTCTTGGTTCTTATATCAAAATGAGCCATAATATATGACTTATATGGGTCTTCTCTTTGCTCAAAATAGGCTACAAAAAGACTGTTATCAATAAATACATTGGTGAGAAATAGATTTGGGGGCTGATTGCCACTAAAAAGGAAAAGCTCCCATCTTACAACCTCGTCAGGTTGTTGCGGATTTAGCCAAAAATCATCTTGATAAGGATTAAGATAAGAATTATACGCTACATCTTTTCCATTGACAGTTACCACCACCGAAAGATTGATGATGCCTACGTTTTGGGGGTCATTGAAGTTCTGAAAAACATCAAAGTTCTTACAAGTACCTTGAAAAAAAGTATATGTTTTCCAGCCTGTCTTATGTCCATGTGTTTCACAAGTAATATGAAAGGAATTGTCGGCGGCAATAGAAAAAAGGATTGCATTCCCGCTTGCCATTTGGCAGGCTTTCATATTTGAATTAATTACTTTTTTTGATGCGTGCTTATGATTTTTCATCAATTTCGATGAGGCAGTAATTTTCATTGGAATAAATGGGGAGTAGAAAAAGTTAGAAATGTATAAAACTATATAGATTTTTTGTCAAAAGTTGTTTTTTGTGAAGTATTTATAAGCCTTTTTTTATCAAACGGTTTATATTTGAGATAATAGAATTGTGATTTTTCGAAATATTGGAATAGAAGAAACTTATTTATTACAATCTATCAAACAAAAAACTACTCCTGAACTTTGCTGAAAGTAGATTTTGCACTGATAAAAACTCATATCAAAGGCACTCGCACCACAAACTCACTCTCCGTTTCAATCGTCTCAAAGGGCTTGTCAGTGAGATAAGAATATAATTTCTTCAAACTATCAAGCCCTTGTTTATTGGAGGTTTCTACAAATTTCTTTTTCTGTAAATTATTTTTCACAATTAAGGTTTCGTTTTCAACTAAAACATTGATAATCAAAGGTTTATCCTCTTCTACGGTATTGTGTTTGATGGCATTTTCAAAGAGATTTTGAAGCGTTACTGGCACAATTCCACTTGATAAATACTCATCAGCTATGTCAATATTTACTTGTAAACCATCGTCAAAACGTGATTTTTGGAGGTCAATATAGTTTTTTACAAAAGTCAATTCTTGCTCTAAACTTACTATTTCATTGTCTTTATTTTGCAAAATATAACGGTAAATTTTAGATAACTTTTGCAGAAAATCAGAAGCCACATCAGGCTCCGACAAAATCAAACCATTGAGCGAAGTGAGGCTATTAAACAAAAAATGTGGGTTCAGATGATTTATCAGATTTTGGTACTGAATTTCGGTTTTGTCTTTTTCCAATCTCGTAGATTGGATTTGTAAATGATAAATTTTCTTTCGTTGATTAGTCCGATAACGAATAAATGCCAAACCTAATCCAATGACTAAGAGGAGTCCTAAAATCCGAAACCAAAGTGTTTTATAAAATGGCGTATCAATGTGCAAATAGAGGTTTTTTTGGGGCAAATATTTACCATTTGTATCTTTTGCTTTTACCTTGAAAACATAATCACCGCCGTCCAAATTGCCATAAATTGCATACCTGGATTGGCTTTTATCTGCTTTCCAATCTTTATCTACGCCTTCTAATTGATAATAATATCTATAAAGATTCGTCTCTGGCGGCATCAAAACCCCAAAGGCAATCGAAACGGAATTTTGTTCGGCTCTAAAATTGACAGGTTGATTATTTTCATTGATTTGGATAATAGAGTCAGCCGCTTGCACACGAGCAATGTATAATTTATCATTTGAGGAAGGTAATTTTAGATCTTTGAAGTTGATGACAATGGCAGATTGATTATTTCGAGATAATAATTTACCATTCTTCAATTTATTTAAACTATTCCCCCAACTATCAGAAAAAGTATTACTTCCGATATTAAAAGAAAATTTTTCATCGGTTTTTTCTTTAAAAAACATGAATTCATCCAAAGTTGCCATACAGATATTATTACTACTATCTACCACCATTGAGCCAATCATATCACGGTCTAAGACAGACTGAAAATCGTAAGTTTTTGGATTGAATTTGACTAAATCGTAGGCTCCTATCCAAATATTACCTTCCTTGTCTTCATCAAAACCAGTATATCCTATTTTTGTAAAATCAATATCTTGTTTAGTTTTGATAACTTCAAATCCCTTCGATTTTGGGTTGAATTTTGCCAAACCTCCCGAATGAATTGCCAGCCAAAACTCTCCTTTTTTTGTAACCAATGACCTTGCCACATAAATATCTATCGTTTTGCTGAGTTTGACCGTGTTTATTCCATAAATGACAGGATAAACCGACCATCGTTTCTTCTTAAAATGATAATTAAAAGTGTTGAGGCTACCTCGAGATTTTGTAAAAACCCAAAGCGAATCACCTAAAATAATGTTTGTTTCGATACCGAAGTAGCCTTCTAAATTAATTTCTCTATCTAATTTAATTTCATCAAACTGATGCGTCTGTTTATCGAAACTGTATATATGCGAGCGTTTGAATATCAGTAGTTTATTTTTATATTCATTTATAGAAAAAGCATAATCAAGGTCTTTCAATTCGGGATTGTCGGGTATTTTATATTCACTGTATTGATCACTTTCAGGGCTGTAATTGAAAATACGTTTTTTCCCAGTAAGAAACCACCAAGACTTATCCTGCGAATCTTCCACAAAACCAACCGTCCAGTCATTTGGCTGCTTTTCAAACATTTTCTTCGAGAAATCGTAAATATTAAATAACTGGTCGTTTGGTTTTTTTGTGGCAAGTCCCGAAATCGTCGAAAGCCCTTTGAGCGTTGCAAACCAAATCGTACCATTTTCTTCTTGCAAAATATCGTTGTAAGCATTGACCGTAAACGAGTTTTTATTTCCTTTGTCTTCTTGAATCAAAATCGTTTTGGTCAAATCTACTTTTACATAAATCATGATATTTTCGTACGTTCCTATCCACAAATCTTTGTTTGAATCGAAGAAAATTTTATAAAAATTTGTATGACTTTTTCCATTTTCATCAACGACTTTAAATGTTTTTACAATCTTACCAAGGCGAGTATCATACCAACAGATTTCGCTCGTAGCGTTGTCGGAATACACAAGCAGGTTTTGGTCTATCGTCAATGCACTTTTGGTGGTAGGCGTCAGAATCGGAATTTTGAGTGGATTATGGTCGGAATGATGAAAGGTTTGAGAAGCAATATCAAAGTAGTTGAGTTTATCTTGGCAGGAAATCCAAAGTCCTTTTTTTGAAGGGTCTTCTTTCAATCCATTTACCAAAATTCGATTGAAACTTATGCTTTTCGGGTTGTTGTTTTCATGCCTAAAATTGGTCAATTTATTAGTTTTTGTATTAAACTTATACAATCCACCATCTCGAATCGAAAACCAAATATCTCCACGAGAATCGCAAATAATATTTCGACAGGCAAAGTCTGGTTTGCTAACTTCTTCAATTCGAGTAAAAAGATTAGTTTTTCTATCAAAATAACAAACCCCTTCGGTAGTACCAATCCAAATTCTGCCTTGTTGGTCTTCACAAAGTATTCCGATATTATTTTGAACTAAGGAGCGTTTATTGTTTTTTTCTTTGAGATAAGTAATTGAAAACAAAGGGTCGTAGCGTTTCAGACCGTTTGCAGTACCCAACCAAAGATAACCACGACTGTCTTTAAGCATACAGTAGATGAGATTATCAAGCGAACTTCCATTCACTCTTACTTGCTCGAAAGTATAGGGAAGACGTTGGGCAAATGTAAGTTGAGTGCAAGAAGTTAAATATAGAACGAAAAATATGGAAACAAACTTTCTGTATGATTCCTGTTGAGCAATCATACTATAAATAATCATTCTAACTGTTTGCCGTTGCGATTCTACATTCGTCATTTATTTGCTATTTCTCTAACTATGTTTTGAAAACAGGTGTTAATGCAATTGCTTGCTTTAACTGATTCTTATTTATTTTCTTCGCTCTTTCAATAGCTTTCACCAAAAAAATTTAAAGCAAAGGCACTCGCACCACAAACTCAGCTTCGGTTTCAATGGTTTCTAAAGGACTGGTAGTCAGGTATTTGTATAAACTCTTTAGACTATCAAGCCCTTGTTTATTAGAGGTTTCTACGAATTTCTTTTTCTGTAAATTGTTTTTTACAATTAAATATTCGTCTTCAACAAAAACATCAATAATTAGAGGTTTGTCTTCTTCAACGGTATTGTGTTTGATGGCATTTTCAAATAAATTTTGAAGCGTAACAGGAACAATTCCGCTCGACAAATCATCATCATCAATAGCAATATTTACCTGTAAACCATCTTCAAAACGAGATTTTTGGAGGTCGATGTAGTTCTTTACAAAGCCTAATTCTTGGTCTAAACTTACTATTTCGGTGTCTTTATTTTGTAAAATATAGCGGTAAATTTTAGAGAGTTTTTGTAGGAAATCGGAAGCAATATCGGGCTCGGACAAAATCAAACCATTGAGCAATGTAAGGCTATTAAACAAAAAATGAGGATTGAGATGATTGATTAGGTTTTGGTACTGAATCTCGGTTTTGTCTTTTTCTAACTTGGTAGATTGGAGTTGTAAATGATGAATTTTCTTTCGCTGGTTTGCTCGATAACGTACAAAAGCATAAACTAAACTTGCTAAAAATATACCCAAAAGTGTTAGAAACCACCAAGTTTTATAGAAAATTATAGCAATATGTATCGAAATTTGAGCGATTTTTGATTCTGAATTTCCGCTGAAAGTCTTTACTTTAAAAATATAATCACCACCCGAAAGGTTAGCAAATTTAGCAAAAACCTCAGTGCCATTATTGACCCAATCTTTATTAAAACCTTCTAATTTATAAGAAAATTGATGCTTATTATTTTGGGGTAAGGGTAAAAAACCGAATTGGATAGAAAAATTATTATCTTCAACGCCCAAATTTACTTCCGCATTGTCGGACGTAATAAATTGTTTGTTGTTTCCAAAAGTCAAGCTGTTGATGAGAGGTTTATTTTCTAAAAGATTATTCTGAAAATTTTCTGGTAAAAACTCCACCAAAGTACCTTTCATGATAGAAACCATGTGTCCATTTTTCAAAGAAAATATATTTGTTTCATAATCATAATTTGTTTCGTTGATAGGTAAATTAAAATTCTGAAAACTCATATTTAAGGTATTTATTACCGAAAACTTATTGTATCCTGCCACCCAAATTTGCCCCAAATTATCCATATTAGCGTATCTCACAAGGTCGGAAGCCAACCCTTCGCTTTCGCTAAAAAGTTTAAATTTATTGTGTTTTGGTTCATATTTTACCATGCCATTATGGAGCGACGGTATCCAGAAATCATTGTTTTTATCAACGATTGGTTTATAAAAATTGCTTTCAAACCCATTATTTTCAAGGCTTTTGAGGGGCATGAATTTTTGCGTTTTTTTTGAAAATTTCAATAAATTGCCCCAGTTTGTACTCACCCAAATTTCATGATTTTTATCAACAAAAACATTGGGTTCGCAATCACCTTCACCTTTTATTTCGATTAACTTTGAAATATCAAAAGTAGATGTTTTTTTGACCGTCAAATCCATGCAAATGACATATTTTTTACCACTCGACAACCAAATTACCCCCTCATCTTGTTGAATAATATCAATAATTTCAAGCGAATTTTTTGTTACTTCTATAGGTAATTTTATCTCTAAAAACTTCTTCTTAATTGCATTAAAGCTATAAAACCCATTATCAGTGCCTACAAAAAGCTGGTCTTTGACTTTTAAAATCGAATTGATGCGAGCAGCAAAAGGGTACGAAATTGTTTTACTCGAAATAGGGTTGTACTTTATCAATCCTGCGGCTTCCGAACCGAGCCACCACCAGTCGTCAGTTTCTTCACAAAATGAGAGAAAACCCTCATTTAGTTCAAGATTTGGGAGTTTTTTCGAAACTCTATGAATATGATAAAATGCTTTCTGACGGTTCGTATAAGAAATTCCATTAAGCGTGCCGAACATAATTGTACCATCGTCGTCTTGAAAACCAGAGAAGAAAAAATTGCTGGCAATTGAGCCTTTTTCAGACTCGTCATGTGAAAAACTATGCACTTGGTAAGTTTTGCCGTCAATAAAAAATAACTCAAAAGCAAAAGTACTTACCCAAATATTATTTTGAGAATCAATAAAAATTGCAGACAAATCCGATCTGAATAAAATATCATGTTTATTGGCTATAAATTTCTTAAAAACATTAATTTGTTTTTTAATTTGTAGCGTATTCAAATCAAAAAGGACGATTTCGTTGTAATTTTTTCCAAAAGCAATTTCATCCTGGGGGCTCAAAATAATGGCAGAAGTAGATTCATTTTTGAAAATATCTAAGTGCTGAGGATTGTTTTTATAATGAAAAAACTTTTTGGTTGCAATGTCCATATACATTAAACCTGATTTGCTCGACATCCATAAGCCATTTTTTTTTGGGTCTTCAATAATTCCATTTTTGGAGATAGTTCCTTTCAAAATTGAGGATATTTGGGTGATATCATTTTTGAAATACTCGAAAATTTTTGTTTTTTTGTCATAGCGAATTAGCCCTTTGCTCGAAGAAAACCAAATATCACCCGATCTATCGCATACAATATTAAAAATGCTGCCAAAAGGCTCATTGTTGCTTGAAACAAAATTCTCAAATTTCTGCGTTTTTTGATGATAACAACCGATGCCAATGTTTGTTGAAAACCAAATATCGCCCTCCTTGTCTTGGTCTAAATCATAAATTATATTGCTTTGAATGGTATTTGGATTACCTATTTTCTTTTTGAACTTAGCAAAATTATTACCGTCAAAACGATTGAGACCATCGAAAGTGCCAATCCATAAAAACCCATACTTATCTTTCAAAAAACAATTGACAAGATTATTAGAAAGCCCATCTTTTTCTTGTAAATGCTTAAATTCAAAGTTTTTTTTTGCATTTATTTTGAAGGATAAACATAAAAATATCAAAAAGCAAAGCATTGTTTTTTGGCTCTGCCTTTTTAGGGGGATATTTGATTTAAGTTTTTTCAAAAGAACAAAGTAGTCAATTTAAGGTATAACTTGTCCTTCCTTTTTTCAAGTAGAGGAAGATGTCGAACAAATATTATTTTTCCAACCATTTCTTAAATACAGGGGCTTTTTGACGACTAATATCAATCTCAACTGTCTGATGAGGTTCTTTTAATTTGACCATCATTTTTAAGTTTTCTAAACCCCAAACCCGCTGAATCATATCTTTATTTACAATGTATTGGCGGTTGATTCTATAAAAAACATCAGGGTCAAGCATGGCTTCTATTTCATCTAATGTATCGTCTAAACTGAACTTTTCATTACTTTTTGTAACAATATGAACTACTGATTCGTAATAAAAGTACGCAATATCTTTGGCTTTTACAGGCACCCACGCATTGCGATGGTTACACAAAAATTGCTCTTTAAATATTGGTTTTGCTGTGCCACCAGTTTGCAGCATTTCCATCAATTTATTCAAATCAACAGGAGCTTTTGTTTGCTTCTGACTAAAGTTTTTTGCCTTTTCTATCGCTTTTTGTAACTCAACTGGCTCAACAGGTTTCAACAAATAATCAATGCCATTGACTTTGAAAGCCCGAATTGCAAATTCGTTGTAGGAAGTTATGAAAATAATTGGGCAATTGAGCTTGAATTTTTCAAAAATCTCAAAACTCACGCCATCAGCTAACTGAATATCTGCAAAAATAAGGTCAGGTTCGGCGTTTGTTCCAAGCCAATTTAAAGCCGTTTTAACACTTGGAAGTACCTCCAAAATTTTTACATCGGAGTCAATTTTGGCGATTTTTATAGTTAATTCCCGAGCGACTAACTTTTCATCTTCTATTATAATTGCATTCATTTAGATTCTATTTTTATAACAAATTATTAAAAAATCTAAATGAATTGCAAGGATTTGGCACTCAATAGTATAAATCAGAACTTGAATGGTATAAAGTAAGACCTGAGTTGTTTTCTATTTAAAGTCCGTTCATTACCATTCACTCTGAAATTATGACTGTTCGATGATTTTTTTTGGGAAAATTAATCAAAAAAGATAAAATTTGAACAAAAATAGAAGGGTATGACAAACGAAGAAATTAAAATCATAAAAAGAACGTGGCGAAGCCTACAAGGACTTGATGCAGCACTACTGGGCGATGTTTTTTACAGTCGCTTGTTTTTAGATGAACCATCACTCAAAAAGATGTTCAGAATTTCGCAAGAACAACAAGCTAAAAAATTGATTGATATGCTTGACCAGATTGTAAAAAGATTGGATAGGTTGGGAGAACTAAGCGACGAAATAAAAGCAATGGCAAACCGACACGTGGGTTATGGCGTAAAACCAAAGCATTATGACCAAGTAGGAAAAGCCTTATTATGGACATTGGAAAAAGGACTTGGCAAAGATTGGAAACCCGAAGTAGCCGCCGCATGGACAAAATGCTATTCGATTTTGGCTGGAGCAATGATGGGGAAGGAAGTTTCCAAAAATAGTGCTATTTTTACTTCTCAGGTGTTTTTTTAAAATTAATTCTATAAATAAATTGATAACGAATTGAATAATTCCTTACTTTCGTGCTACTAAAAAAATAAGTTTACCGACACTGTGAAAATAACTGTAATTAAGGAAACAAAACCCTTTGAACGCCGAGTTGCCCTTAGCCCCGAAGTCTGCAAACAACTTATCCAAGCTGGATTTGAATGTACCATTGAACACGACGCTGGAAAAACTTCTTTTTTTGAAGATGCCGCCTACCTTGCCGTTGGAGCAACTATCCAAAATGACAAATCTGCCTTGCTTGCCTCTGCCGATGTAGTTTTGAAAGTAAATCCGCCCACAACCGCCGAAATCGGTTTGATGAAAAAAGGCTCGGTATCTCTCTCATTTATGTACGCAACTACCAACAAAGAAATTGTTGAAGCCGCTGTAAAACAAGGCATTTCGATGTTTTCGGTAGATGCCATTCCTCGTATTTCTCGAGCCCAAAAAATGGATGCTTTGAGTTCGCAAGCAAACTTGGCTGGTTATAAATCGGTCATTATTGGTGCGTATCATTTGGGCAAAATCTTCCCTTTATTAATGACTGCCGCTGGAACAATCAAACCTGCAAAAGTTGTTATTATGGGTGCGGGCGTAGCAGGTTTGCAGGCAATTGCCACAGCAAAACGCCTTGGTGCAGTCGTTGAAGTAAGCGATATTCGCCCCGAAACCAAAGAACAAATAGAATCTCTCGGCGGAAAATTCATCGAAGTAAAAGGCGATGATTCTATCAAAATCGAAGGTGGTTATGTAAAAGGTGTTTCGGAAGAATTCTTGAAAAGACAACAAGAAGTCATAGCCAAACATATTTGCGAAGCCGATTTGGTTATTACAACGGCTTTAATTCCAGGAAAAAAAGCACCAATGCTGATTCCAGAAGAAGTTGTCAAAAACATGAAATTTGGCTCAGTAATAGTTGATATGGCGGTTGAACAAGGAGGAAACTGTGCTTGCAGTGAATTTGCAAAAACCGTCGAAAAATATGGCGTAACAATCGTTGGCGAGGCAAATATTCCATCAATGTTGCCACTCAATGCCAGCGAACTTTATGCCAAAAATATTTCAACTTTCTTACTTCACCTCGCCACAAAAGATGGCTTCAAATGGGAAATGGAAGAAGAAATAACCAAAGGCTCTTTAATTGTTCACGATGGAAATATTGTTCACCCTTCGCTCACGAAATAATTCCTTAAAATAATGAATCAAATAATAAATTTTCTTGGCGAAAACATTCAGATGATATACATTATTATATTATCGGTTTTTGTAGGCGTTGAGGTTATCGGAAAAGTACCTGCCGTACTTCACACCCCTTTAATGAGTGGAGCAAATGCCATTCATGGCGTTGTGATTGTCGGGGCAATAATCGTTATGCTCAATACCCCTGCCGAAAATATCTTGGCTCTCGCTCTTGGTTTCGTGGCAGTTGTGTTCGGCACACTCAATGTAGTTGGTGGCTTTGCGGTTACTGATAGAATGTTAGAAATGTTTAAAAAGAAAAAATAAAAGCCACCCCACCCTAACCCTCCCCCGATAGGGAGGGGACAAAATGCTCCCTCCCTATCGGGGAGGGTTGGGGAGGGGTTCTCCTTCAACATATGGAAATAAAATATATTCTCGATTTAATTTATTTAGTTGCTTCGGTAACTTTTGTGCTTGGTTTAAAGATGTTGAGTCATCCAGATTCGGCTCGTAAAGGTAATCTTTATGCAGCTTTTGGTATGACTTTGGCAATTGTCGGCACTATTTTATTGTATAATCATGCCGACGGTTATACCACTCGTGAGCCCATCAAAATCATCTTGATTTTGGCAGCAATCGGAGTCGGAACGGTGGCTGGTTGGCTGACAGCAAGCAAGGTTCAAATGACCAAAATGCCCGAACTCGTTTCCCTCTTCAACGGAATGGGCGGAGCTTGTGCCGCCATCATTGGATTGATGGAATATGAACATAATCTCGGCAAAACTGGTGCATTAGCAACAATTATTGCAGGTTTAATCATCGGTTCGGTTTCATTCAGCGGAAGCATTATTGCTTTCTTGAAACTCAACGAAACCATGAAAAAGCCAATCAGAATTCCTAAGTACAATATTCTGAATACGGTTGTGATGATTGCTCTCGTATTATTTGGAGCATACATTGTTTACGCCCAACCTGAGCATCTTTTCTTGGTTGTTTTGTTGTTTATTTTCGCCTTAGTTTATGGAGTTTTGTTTGTAATTCCGATTGGCGGAGCAGACATGCCAGTAGTGATTTCTTTACTGAATTCATTCACAGGTTTAGCTGCCGCTTTTGGTGGATTTTTGTACCAAAACCAAGTAATGCTCACAGGTGGAATTTTGGTTGGTTCGGCAGGAACAATCTTGACTTTGGCAATGTGTAAAGCCATGAATCGCCCACTGAGCAATGTAATTTTCGGAGCATTTGGTGGAGGAACTTCCACAGGTGCGGCGGCAGATGTCAATGGCAGTATCAAAGATATTTCTATTTCAGATACTGCTATTTTGATGAATTATGCAAAGAAAGTTGTCATTGTTCCGGGTTATGGTTTGGCAGTTGCACAAGCTCAACACGTCATTCACGAATTAGAACTTTTACTAGAAGAACGTGGTGTAGAAGTAGTTTATGCCATTCACCCAGTTGCAGGCCGTATGCCAGGACACATGAATGTACTTTTGGCAGAAAGTAATGTTTCTTACGATAAATTAGTCGAAATGGAAGACATTAACCCTCAATTTGCTAATACTGACGTAGTTTTAGTCGTAGGAGCAAATGACGTGGTAAATCCTGCCGCCAAAACTGACCCTTCTTCACCAATTTTCGGAATGCCAATTTTGGATGTTGAGAATGCGAAAAATATCATCGTCAACAAGCGAAGCATGAATGCAGGTTATGCAGGAATTGATAACCTTCTTTTCTACCAACCAAAAACAAGTATGCTTTTTGGCGATGCCAAAGGTGTTTTATCAAAATTGGTTAGCGAGTTGAAGCAGATGTAAAAACTTGTATTAAATTAACAAAAAATCATATAATCATTGCCATTTTTGATATTTAACAAAATAATATTTGGCAATACTTTTTAAATTTAAGTAGTTTTACCTACCGATTTCAATTTAAAACTATTCAACCATTGGAACCAACAAATGTACACGACCCCGAATACTATCATAAGGTCGTAGATTGTCAGTATGCTTGCCCAGCTCATACACCTGTACCTGAGTACATCAGACTCATTGCCGCCGAAAAATACACCGAGGCATATATGGTCAATTGGGAATCAAATGTTTTCCCAGGTGTTTTAGGACGCACTTGTGATAGACCTTGCGAACCAGCGTGTCGCCGTGGTCGTGTTGACGAAGAGCCTGTTGCTATTTGTCGTTTGAAGCGTGTAGCTGCTGATAATAAAGGTGATATTACTCATTTGCTCCCTAAGATTCCTTCAAAAGGAAATGGAAAACGCATTGCATTAATAGGTGCGGGCCCTGCTTCGCTCACAGTTGCTCGTGATTTAGCTCCTTTAGGCTACGAAATCCACGTTTTTGATGAGCAAATCAAAGGCGGAGGAATGATGCGTAGTCAAATTCCATCTTTCCGTTTACCCGAATCAGTCTTGGATGAAGAAGTAAATAATATCCTCAACTTGGGCATTCACAAACATTTCAAAACTTATGTTTCGAGTTTAAAAAGTGTTTTAGCCGATGGTTATGATGCTGTTTTTGTAGGAACAGGAGCTCCTCGTGGGCGTGATTTATCAAACCTTCAAGGAAGAGAAGAAGGAGCAGCCAATATTCACGTTGGTATCGAGTGGTTGGCAAGTGTTGCATTTGAACATACAACCAAAATCGGCAAAAAAGTTATCGTTTTGGGTGGTGGAAATACCGCAATGGACTGTTGCCGTACTTCTCGCCGTTTGGGTGGCGAAGAAGTAAAAGTAGTTGTACGTAGTCCATTTTCGGAAATGCGTGCCTCTCCGTGGGAAAAAGAAGATGCCATGCACGAAGATATTCCGATTTTAGATAACCACGTTCCTGTTTCATTTGTAGCAGAAAATGGTCAATTAAAAGGAATGACTTTCGAGAAAGTTCATGCAGTTTATGATGAAAAAGGCAAGCGTTCATTGGTTTCTATGAACGAACCGCACGTTTTCATCGAAGCTGATGATGTGTTGGTGGCAATTGGTCAAGAAAATTATTTCCCTTGGATTGAGCGTGATTTAGGTATCGAGTTTGATAAATGGGAAATGCCATCGGTCAATAGCCTAACTTTCCAGTCAACTAATGAAAAAGTTTTCTTTGGTGGTGATGCTGCTCTTGGGCCTAAAAACGTAATTACTGCCGTTGCCCAAGGACATTCGGCTGCGGTTTCGATAGATTTATTTTGTAATGGAAAATCGCTTGATGTGCGTCCAAATCCATTTACAAATTTGGTTTCTCAAAAAATGGGTATTCACGAATGGAGTTATGACAGCATCGTTGCTGACGAAGACCGTTTCGTAGTGCCACAAAATGATAAGGCATTAACGCTTAAAGACCGCAAAAAAGAAGTTGAACTCGGCTTCGATAAAATTGTAGGTTTCAAAGAAGCCGAACGTTGCCTTAACTGCGATGTGCAAACAGTTTTCGTCGAAAACCGTTGTATCGAATGCGATGCTTGTATGGATGTTTGTCCAACCGACTGTATCACATTTACCACAAATGGCACGGAAGAAGACCTTCGTACACGCCTCATGGCTCCGTCTTTACGCTTAGACCAAGACCTTTTAGTGTCAGATACTTTGGTGGCAACTGGCCGAGTAATGGTAAAAGACGAAGATGTTTGCTTGCATTGTGGCTTATGTGCCGAGCGTTGTCCAACTTCGGCTTGGGACATGCAGAAGTTTTTCTATAATACGACTAAGGCACATCACGGTTGCGGAAGCCATTGATGTAGAACAAGTTTTCAACTTGTTCCGAAGCGATAAATTAAATGAAATTTCCTCTTTTTTGAGAATGGTAATATGACACAAGTTAACGATTTTGTAGTACGCTTTGCCAATGTAAACGGAACTGGTTCGGCCAGTGCCAATAGTATGTTTGCCAAAGCTATTTTTAGGATGGGAATTCCTGTTACACCAAAAAACATTTTCCCATCTAATATTCAAGGATTACCGACTTGGTATGAAGTGCGGGTAAGCGAAAAGGGCTATTTAGGTCGTCGTGAAGGCATTGATCTGATGGTTTCAGTCAATCCACAAAGCATGTTGAAAGACGTACAAAGTGTGCATTCGGGTGGATATTTCATGTATGATAGCACCAAACCGCTGCACAAAGAATACATTCGTGAAGACATTACCTATCTCGGAATTCCGCTGATGGGTATTTGTATGGAGCAATACACCGACCCTCGCCAACGCCAATTATTCAAGAATATCATTTACGTTGGAGCGTTATCGGCTTTATTGGATATTGAATTTACGGTTTTAGAACAACTCTTAGCCGAGCAATTCAAAGGCAAAGAAAAGTTAGTTGCACCCAATGTGCAGGCTTTGCAACTCGGTGTAAAATATGTGCAAGAAAACTTCACTTTTCCGCTCGAAATTCGTGTAGAAAGACGTGATTTAGTTGGCAAAAGAATCTTATTCGACGGAAACGGTGCTTGCGGGCTTGGTGCTGTTTATGCAGGAGCAACCGTAGCGGCTTGGTATCCAATTACGCCATCAACTTCGGTTGTTGAGAAGTTTGAGAAATACGCCAAGAAATTTCGTACGGATAAAGAAACTGGTGAGAAAAACTTTGCTATCGTTCAAGCAGAAGATGAACTTGCCGCTATCGGTATGGTTATCGGAGCAAACTGGAATGGTGCGAGGTCGTTTACAGCAACATCTGGACCGGGAGTTTCGTTGATGAATGAATTTTTAGGCTTAGGCTATTTTGCAGAAATTCCGGCCGTTTTGATTGATGTGCAACGTACTGGACCTTCAACGGGTATGCCAACTCGTACACAACAATCAGATATTACGCTTGCCGCTTATGCCTCTCATGGCGACACAAAACACGTTTTGTTGTTTCCAAGCAATCCAAAAGATTGCTTTGAGTTAACAGCCGATGCGTTCGATTTGGCAGAACGCTTACAAACACCAATCATCGTTTTGACTGATTTGGATTTAGGAATGAACGACCACATGAGCGAGCCGTTTGAGTGGGACGAAAGCAGAAAATATGACCGAGGTAAGGTTTATACTGCCGAAGATTTAGAAAACATGGGGCGTTTCGGACGTTACTTAGATTCTGATGGCGACGGTATTCCGTACCGAACTTACCCAGGCACGCACCCAACCAAAGGTTCATATTTTACTCGTGGTACTTCTCGTGACGAATACGCAGTTTATACCGAAGATAGTGCAGTTTATGTGAAAAATATGCAGCGTTTGGAGAAAAAATGGGACAAAGCCAAAGAAATTGTACCAAAACCATATTTCTACCAAGAGAAAAATATGAGTCCGCTGGGGGTGATTTTCTTCGGAACTTCTACTTATTCTTCGGAAGAAGCCATTGATTTATTACGTGAACAAGACGTAGTGCTTGATGCAATGCAACTCAAAGCGTTTCCGTTCAATAAAGACGTTGAGCAATTCATCGAAGACCACGAAGTTGTTTTTGTAATCGAACAAAACCGTGATGCCCAAATGCGTTCGTTACTTATCAATGAACTCGAAATAAATCCTAAAAAATTGATTCGTGTCTTGAATTATGACGGAATGCCAATTACAGCTGATAAAATTGTGAAAGAAATTAGTAATAATCTGACTGTTGCTTAGTTTTTAAAGTAATTAAATAACCAAATAATGACTTATCAAGTTTTAAATGGTGACTCATTGAAAGAACATTTTTTAGCGACCAAGCTAAATGGAACGGTAATTATTAATATAGAATGTCTTATTGTAGGCAACTTAGCTGGGAATACACTTACAGAATTTTGGGAAGTAAGAGCCAAGTTTATTGAGGATTCATATAATGATGACAGAGAAGGGTATTTTGCCAAGGTAGTCAGTGAGTTTGAAAAAATTATAGCTGCACCCAATAATTCTGAGTTTAATTTATGGTTTGGTTATGATTTATTTTGCCAAGCTAATATGTGGTTTTTACTTTCGCTCATACAAAATAGTCATATTACAAAAAAAGTATATATTGTTTATCCGACATATTTAAAAAGAGATGAAATTTGGAACGACTTTGGTTATGCATCAGCAAACGATTTAATCTCTTGTTTTGAAACTAAAATAGAATTCAGTGAAGCAGATTTAATCTTAGGAAAAAATCTATGGACGGCATTTAAAAATAATAATTTAGCAAAATTAGAAGAATTATCAGAAAACAAATCTCCATGTTTTCCTTATTTGAAAGAAGTTTGCCAAGCACATATTGAACGATTTAATTTTAAAAATGGAAAAGGAAGACCAGAAATTGTTATTGAGGCTATTATAGAAAATGTTTCAACAGATTTTTCAAAAGTTTTCATCGAGTTTTCTAAAAGGGAAGGGATTTATGGATTTGGCGATTTTCAAGTTAAACAAATTTATGATAATGTAATGCTCAATCAATTTTTGTAATTGAGTAGGCTGTAATAATTGACAAACAAAGAACAAAAACTAATATGACATACGTTCGTCCGACCTTTAGGCATCCTGATTTGCCAAAAAACAAAATAGATTTTACAAAAAAAGACTACGAAGGAGCTTTATCAACTCTTTGTGCTGGTTGCGGGCATGACTCTATTAGTGGTGCAGTTATTCAAGCGTGTTTTGAGCTTGCCATTGAACCACATCGTATTGCCAAGATGTCGGGTATTGGTTGTTCTTCAAAAACACCAGCTTATTTCTTAGGAAATTCGCATGGATTTAACTCCGTTCATGGACGCATGCCTTCGGTGGCTACCGGTGCATATCTCGCCAATCGTGATTTGGTTTACTTCGGAGTTTCGGGCGATGGCGATACCGCTTCTATTGGCATGGGGCAATTTGTTCATGCCATTCGCCGTAACCTCAACATGGTTTATTTGGTAATGAACAATGGTTGCTATGGCTTAACGAAAGGACAAGATTCGGCAACGGCTGATAATGGTTCAAAAAGTAAAGCAGGTTCAGTAAATCCATTTAATGCCATTGATTTGGTAGGTTTGAGCATGGAATTGGGTGCAACATTCGTGGCTCGTAGTTTTTCGGGCGATAAAGCACAGCTTATTCCTTTGATAAAAGCCGCTATCAAACACCCAGGTTTTGCTTTTATTGATGTCATTTCGCCTTGCGTAACTTTCAATAATAATGTGGGTTCAACAAAATCTTACGACTATGTGCGTGAGCATATTGAAGCAACTTCTACCATAGATTTTGTGCCAATTATGGAGGAAATCACAGCAGATTATGAAGATTCTAAAGAAATAACTTTGCACGATGGTTCTGCTTTGCAGCTTCAAAAATTGCATCAAGGTTGGAATCCAGAAGATAAACTTTCGGCGATGATAGCTTTACAAAACGCCAAAGAAAAAGGCGAAATTTTGACGGGGTTGGTCTATATTGAACCAAATACCAATGCTTTACACGATGTGCTTCAAACTGCAAAACAGCCTTTAAATACCCTCAAAGAAAATGTTCTTTGCCCAGGTGTTGATGCCTTGGAAGCTTTGAATGAGAGTTTGAGATAAGTATATAAATGCTGAAAATACAAACGCCCAAGATTTTTTTAATTTCTTGGGCGTTTTCATGAACAGCTGTCAATTACTCATCAAGAACAAGAGCTATTTTATTTCCTTTTATAGCCATTCTACTTATTTTCTTTCTCGGTAAAGTTTCGGGCAAAATCACTGATTTCCACTGTTTTGTGGTTGAATCATAGCTGAAAATTTCAGTATTTTTACTTTCTAAAATTATTCCATCGCTTGTCCAAGTATTATAATGCTCAGATTCTGGATTACTTTCGGCAATATCAGTAATTGTATTTTTTGAAGGATTAAAAGCTCGAATCAGCCATTTTTTATCAACTTGCTGTACGAAACTAAACGCTTTTTGCTTAGGAATCAAGTGTAGCGAACGCCCAATATTTGCAGCAATAATTGTGTCTTTTTTAGTGCTAATCTCTTGATAATGAAGTGTTTGTGGCTCACCAAGTACAAAAGTAACGAGTTCATTTGTGTTCAACCAAGCCTGATAACCAATCTTGCCAGTTTTCTTTGATTCAAAAATCATTTGAGTTTCAAGAGGATTCTTGATATTGTACTTTACCAAGTCTTGGTCTCCATTACTTTTGCGTTGAACGATGCACGAAAGATATTTTTTGTCGGGCGTAACTGTGGGCGAATATTCTGAATCAATAGTATTTGTAATTTGTGAACTTTTACCCGTTTTATAATCGTACGACCAAATATCAGTTTGCCCATTTTGCATGATGGAAGTATAATAAATCAGTGGCTTTTTGGGGTGAAAAAATGGTTGGTTGTCGTAGCCGATTTTATTTGTGATATTTTTTGGATTTGAAAACGTAATATTTTCGCTCGAATTTGTAATATCTAACAGGAAAATCTCTGTGCCACTTTGGGCAAAAAGTGAATTTGATACGAATAGTAGGGAGAGTAGTTTCTTCATAGGTGTAGTTTTGTTTGTTTGCGAAAATACCGAGAATTACGCTAAGAAACAAATTTTGCTACTGGTGCAAGTCTTCATGGACTTGTACCATAATCATCGCTCGCAGTCTCAGACTGTATTTCATTGTTAGGTACAAGTGACGCTCCGCTTAACACTTGTACCAGCATAAAATTATATCACCCTTTCATAAACCGAATCAATAGAATTTCAATCAATAAAAATGCTAAGGCGAGCATGATGCAGTATTTCCAAAGTGGCGTGCCGATGTTGCTTTCTTGGAAAGTTTTTACAAAATCACCGTCCAATAAATTATCGAAAATGGTTACGTTTTTCTGTCCTGCAAAGAAAGTCCGTAGCTCGTCAGGGGTATAAAAATCCATTTTAGATTCTTCGTTGTCGTGGTTAAATGCCAAGAGTTTTTCGGCTTTTCCATCTAATTGTAATTCATAATATCCCGACTCAAGTGTCTGATTATCAATTAGTTGCGTTGATTTTGGCAATTCTAAAGTAAGCTGATTTCCTATGATTCTTTGAATTGGAATGATTTCGATTTTGTTATTCGGAGTAGTTACGTTTTTTAATTTATAAGTTGCATCTTTTTTGCTATTTGCCAATTCAAAAGTAACGCTTCCTTCACTAAAATTATAGGCGGCACGTTCTTGTTTGGTACTCATTGATGCGATTTTAAACATCGTTGGCACAAAGAAGGCGTGTTCCGCAAAGTTTCCGTAAGGTTTATCAAGTGGCGATGCACAGACATAAATACGTCCTTGCGAGGCTTGGGTGGAAGTAATAAAATTCTGTAAATTCTTGAAAGTAAGAATTTTCTCCCCTACTCCACTCCACGTCCATGCGGGTTGCATGAACGGCGTATTTACTACTCCTTGCGAGGTTGTGCGTTCAAAAACATCAATATAAAATGGGTTTTGCCGATTTGGTTCAGCAATCGCTTGTTGGCTTTGTGGCAAAACTGGCTGGTTATTTAAGTTGATGCCTTGAATACCAAACCCACCCAAAAACTGACCGTAAGATGTAACGTCGGGTCTTGCCGAAGGGAAAACCAGAAGATTTCCGCCATTTCTTACAAATTCTTCAAGACTTGCTCTGAAACTTCCCGAAATTTGCTCAACGCCTTCCAAAACTATGAGGTTGGCATTTTTGAATTGTCCAACATCCACATTGGTAGCACTATACGCTCGATAGCTGAAAAGACTATCATTATCAAAAACCTTTCCTACATAATCTGCCGCACTGCGTTCTTGATACAAATGCAAAACCTGAATCGTTGGCGAAGCATTCAACACAAAATAATAATCGTTGTCGAAAGTAATCGGTTGGTCATCGAACGAAACTTTTCCACGATGAAAACCTTTGTCTTTTACCGTGAAATTGAAAGTTGCCGTTGCCGAGCCATTGGGAGCAATATCTACCGAAGCTGTGGAGGCTTGTGCATTGTCAATAAATAACTTAATTGGCAATTTTTCGACCTCTTCGCTGCCCGAATTGAAGACTTTTACATTCAAAATATTATTCTGCATTTCACGAATGAATGGCGAAGCTAACCAAACTGAATCGGTGAAAACGTTTTGGTTTTTCTTGCCTTGTACGGGAATCAAAAATAGCTTATTGAGAGAGTCTGTTTTGATTTTTTTCAAATCTCCCGCCGTACTTTTCTGAAAATCTGAAAACCAAAAAAGTTGATTATTAGCACTCGAATTATGTTTTTGGGCTAAACTATTTTGGCGTTTATAGACACTTTCAAGCGTGCGAGGATTCGACGAAAAACCTACCGAAGTGAGGCGGTCTTTTACTTTTACACCATTGGTTACAGTTTGGTCTTCGCCCGAAAAATCGTTGGTAACTAATTGAATATTAGGAGATTGACGAAAAAGTGTGAGCAATTCATCAATTTTTGTAATGGCTAAATCTAAGTAACGTTTGTTCTCGGTTGTGTTTTGCATACTCAACGAATTGTCGAGATAAAGGCTGTTTACACCCAGTCCCGAACTGTTATTTTTTGAGCCATTTTTAGCGGGCAAAAAAGGTTGAGCAAATGCCAAAACCAAGAATGCCAAAAACAAAATGCGTGAAGCCAAAATGAGCCATTGCTTGATGCGGCGAAAAGCACTTGTTTGTGTTTCGACGGCTTTCAAGAATGCCACGTTGGTAAAAAAAACTCGTTTGGTTCGACGGAAATTGAATAAATGAATAATCAAAGGCACAGAAAGTGCCAATAAACCCCAAAGAAAAGTCGGAAAAAGAAATTGCATATATACCCCTAACCCCAACAGGGGCTTTATATTTTAGTTTATTATCTTAACGTAAAAGTCTGAAAATACTTTCAATAAACCATTACATTTTGAGTTTAAATGCCAATTATTATGCCAAAGCAAATTGCAGAGCGGAGAGACCTAAAGTTTATTTCAGGAAAGGAAGAGTAAAGAAAGAGAATTTGAAAAGGAAAGAAACAGTTTTCAATAAATCAGCACCATCATACTTCTCGCTCCGTGAGCTCCAATAACTAATGCTTGCTCAATATCGGCAGTTTTTGATGGGCCTGCAATAAAAACGCCGTAGCTTCCAACGCCTTCGAGTTTATCGTAGGCTTGTTGCATATTGGCAACGATATTTTTTTTGTCGAGTACCAAAACTAAATGTTGGGTAATAAATGGTAAGGCACGATTGAGCATATTACTTTCAGGAACCCAAATTGTACCGTTTTCAGCAACACCAATTTCACCTTGAAGCACAGCCAAATCAACTTGTTCCAAAATATCTTTAGTTGTGTCGAGATTTACAGCAACGCTTGCTTTTACGATATTGGATGCTACATTTTTTAAATCGCTGTAATACTTGTCGATAGCTGTCTGGCAATCTGCTTTTGAAGCTACTTCTATTGCTCTGCCCCCAATGCCTTCCAGCACGGTTTTGAATCGTTCGATGCTTCCATCTCCTTCAAAAATTGGCACATTTGGCAATGTTACCAACGAAGGTTTATTGCTTGCGATACTCGCTAATATTTTTTCTCTGCTGGTCATTTCTATTTCCTATTTTCCTCGTACCATTCTTTAAAACTCTGCTTCGGAGCGTCTGGCAATTCTCTTGCTTTCGCCCACGGATTCATGCTTTGATTGTGCGTGAGTCCATGAGGTAAAATTCGCAATGCTCCACGAGCCAATTTTCCGCTCAAATCATAAACTTTTGGCATTGAAAGCACTTTTGCCAAGCCTTTCATGCCCCATTTTTTTGCCGCAGGAAGTTCGTTTGCTTGACCAACAATTTGTCGCCATTTATAAAGCTGCACGTGAATGTCAATCTTTACAGGACAAACATCAGTACACGAACCACAAAGTGTACTCGCAAAAGGCAAACTGCTATATTTATGCAAATCAATATTTGGCGAAAGTATTGCTCCGATTGGTCCTGGCACTGTAAAATCATAGCTATGTCCACCACTTCTGCGATAAACGGGGCAAGTATTCATGCAAGCTCCACAACGAATACATTTCAACGAAGCACGAAAATCTGCTCTGCCGAGTTGCTGCGTTCTGCCATTATCCACAATTACAATGTGCATTTCTTTGCCTTCGGCGGGCTTCGTAAAATGCGAAGTATATGACGTAATCGGCTGACCAGTAGCACTTCTGGCAAGTAGTCGGGTATAAACTGATAAATGATGTAACTTCGGAATTATCTTTTCGATGCCCATGCAAGCTATGTGAACTTTTGCCAAGTTTACGCCTAAATCAGCATTTCCTTCATTGGTACAAACCACAAAACTACCGGTTTCGGCAATCGCAAAATTTACGCCCGTGAGTGCAACATCGGCCGCTACAAATTTTTCTCTCAGGTGCTGACGTGCCGCTTCTGTCAAAATTTGTGGGTCTTTTTCACCTTTGGCTGTACCCAAATGTTCGTGAAAAGTTTCGCCAACATCTTCTTTTTTGAGGTGAATGGCAGGCATTACGATATGGCTCGGGGCTTCATCACGAAACTGAATAATGCGTTCGCCCAAATCAGTGTCCACAACATCAATATTATTTTTTTGCAAAAAAACATTCAAATGGCACTCCTCCGTGAGCATTGATTTACTTTTTATCAAACGGATATTTCGACCTTTGGCTTTTTCCAAAGACGTTTCTTTGATAATATCCATCACGATTTGATTATGCTCGGTAGCATCGGCTGCCCAATGCACTTTTACGCCATTTTTTATGGCATTTTGCTCAAATTCAAGTAAATAATTATCAAGATTGCTCAGTGTATGGTCTTTAATTTCGGACGCAAGTGTGCGTAAATCCTGAAATTCGGGAATTGGATAAACAGCCTTATCTCGCTTCTGACGCACAAACCAGAGGGTTTCGTCGTGCCAAGTTGTACGCTCAAAATCTTTGTTGAAGGCTTCGGCTAATTCTGGGTGGTTTTGGTGGTTCATGGTTGATTTCCGTTCAAAATTTCGGCAATGTGCATTACTTTTATAGGTACATTTTGGCGTTTTATAATGCCTTCGAGGTGCATCAAACAAGAAACATCGCCACCTGTCAAAACTTTTGTGCCGTTGCGAAGGTGGTCAGCAATTCGGTCTTGTCCCATGCGTGCCGACACGGCTTCTTCAGTTACGCAAAACATTCCTCCAAAACCACAACATTCGTCGTTACGCTCCAATTCGGTCAATTCGATACCTTTAAGTTTTCGGAGTAATTTTGAAATTTGTCCATCTCGCACGCCAGTAATTTCGGAGGCATTGGCTTGACGAAGTCCACGCTGACCGTGGCAACTTAAATGTAATCCTACTTTATATGGAAAATTGACAGGAATTTCATCGACTTTCAGTACATTTTCGATGAAATCGACCAATTCATAAACCGATTTTCTGACTTTCTGAACGGCGGGCGTTTGCTCAATAATATCGTAATGTTTTTTGATATGATAAGTACAACTCCCCGAAGGCGTAACGATGTAATCAAAGTCAGCAAAAGTATCTACAAAATGTTCGTAAACACCTTTAGAATCTTGCTCACAACCACCATTGGCCATCGGTTGCCCACAGCAAGTCTGTTTCATTGGAAACACCACTTCCACACCCAATTTTTCCAATAATTGTAAGGTTGCAACACCCACATTTGGATAAAATTGGTCAACGTAACAAGGTATAAATAAGCCTACTTTCATGCTGGATTTTATAAACCGTCAAAATAATTCTTTACAACTAATCTAATTTTATCTTTCACTTGTTCCCAAGTAGTATTTTTTAATGGGTCTGGATCTAATTGTTTTTCAGCATCATCAAAATAAATCATTGACCGTAATATGTACATGACATCTTTTGAAGCATATTTTTGTTTGAAAAAACCGAGAATCTCCTCAACAGTATAATTCTCAAATATTTCGGCTAAATCCCAAAAATCCTTTTTGCTGCCTCTTCTTGCAAGTGCATTCAATTTCATTGCAATTACGTCTGGACAAGATGTTAGTCGAATATTTTCAAAAATATCAAACGGTGCTATATTTGGAAACGGCACTAAAACAATATCAATTTAACCCCTTCAACAAAGAGAAAAAGCATATTTTTACTTTCATCGACTACTTCAATATTGAGAAAATTTCTTTCTATTTCGATTAAAATTTCATCATTATTGAAGGGTTCATCTGTGAATAAATCTAAATCAATGCTTAACCGATGCCCATATCTCAATGAAAGATTTGTTCCTCCAACCAATCCAAAGTTTTGTAAAGAAGGAAGTTTCATCAACTTGCCTAAAAGTTCCCAAGTTGAGGGTGCAACTGTCGTTGTGTATAGCATTGAAAATGACTTGGATTGAGGTCAAAATAAAAACACACAAAATTGAGTACATCTTTTTTTAAATAAGCTGCCTTTACGATTTCTTGGCGAATCGTGTCTTTACCATAATACTTTAAGGTACTCACAAAATCACTCATTACGCCATGATTCATTACTTTTTCTATGATAAAGGCTTTATCTCTATCAAAATCTAAGTCTTCAAATCTAACATCCCAAAAAGACCTTGAAGAAATCTGAGATGGTTTGTGTATTTTGAATGTTTGCATTTATTTTGCATTTAAAGATATTTGGTACTAACATTTAAGAACATTCAATTCTTTTTTACTTATCCATATCGGTTCTTGATGCGGCTTCACAACTAAAACATCAATTGGGCCGCCAACAGTTTTTTCTTTTTGCTGAAACCTCATTGTGTCAATAGTTGTTCGGACACCATAGACTGCAAAATCAAGGGCATCTTGCAAATTCATAAAATTCCAAGGAATTGAATTATTTCCAAATTCTACCCAATCTTCACCACTTGGCATTTTCACCGTCAGAAGCAATCTTGAAAGTACTTCTGTTTCTCCACCCCAATTGGTGCCATGAAAGGTTTTCTCTCCATCAAAATTTGACCTATTAAATATTTTCTCGGCAATATTTATGGAGTAAGTATGCGGGACTGACACGCCATCTTCCATTTTATAGCCCACCAAATAAAAATAGGTTGCTGGATAATCAAATTTTTCTCCAAAAAACGCAATGAGTAATTCAGGAATTTGGTCAATGGTTGTGTCAGAATCTATATTTTCTTTTACAAATTGGTCAATAAAACCACAAATATTAACTTGATTGACATAGACTTCACCAAAAACCCCAAGTCCAAACTTCTCGGCAAGTAAGAATACTTTTGAGTAAGAATCAGACGTTGTAATCGAATTATATTGCTCGCCTGTTTGTATTTTATCTGTCCAATTTAAAGTAAGTCGGCTGTCCCCAGCAAGTACAAGTCCTTCGGCAACATAGACAGCTATTATTAATGACATTTATTTATGGTTTTTAGTGGTTGTTTATTTTGTTTTAAAGTTACTCTTAAACTCTTATTATAACTTTCAACGAAACACCAACGGTGTTTAACATGAATAGCCCCGATTGAAAATCGGGGAGAATATATCAGAAAAATATCTCTAACCCTGAAAGGGTTAAACTTAAATATGTCATTATGCTGTTCAACCCCTTTTAGGGTTGGTTTTGCTACTTGTTTCTTGACCCCGATTTTTCAATCGGGGCTATTCGAGTTTAACGCTTTCAGCGTTTTTCCAATCTAAAACGCTTTTACAAAATGACAGCAGGAGAAGTTGGAACAGATAAGATTTACCAGTCCTTCATTTCTTCTTCTACATCTTGTAACCAATCACTAAATGTAGAAAAAGACGAAACATTCTCCCAGCCTTTTGAAGCATAATTATGAATTATTTTTATTGATTGTCCAAATCCTTTTTCTAAACAAGCAGTATCATCGTTATCCTGTCTAATAGCAAATGGTAATAATAGACGACCGTATCTTTTTTCTAATAAAAAGTGTTCTCTCAACGAAAATTCATATTCGATAATATGCCAAGGAGTTAAATCTATCCTCTCCGAATTCAATAATTTAATAAATTCAGAGGGATATTCGACCCATTTTGGTCTAATTTCGATTGGTATTATATACTTTTCTATTCTCATAGATAGCTCCCTATTAAATTCGCTGCTCTTATTTTTACAGAATACTACAACCCCGTAGCCACGCTAAACCCTCTTTTATCAACCAAGCCGCTTCTTACTTTTCCTGCACGGAAAGTTGCGATTGGGTCAATTGCACCACCTGCTTGGCGACTTGCTTCTGCCACCAACGCTCTTGCATCGGTCAAGAAAGTATCACGCAATAACTCTTCGGCACGCAACACATCGTTGTTTTCTTGGGCATCTGCCAAAGCTACTCTATCAACCAAAAGTGCTTTTGCGTAAGTCGTCAAAATCGCATTGACCGACTGCAATAAATCTTCGATTGGGTCTTTTGTATTATGACTCGCATCAATCATCCAAGCCAATGGTGGATTTTTTATGCTTGCGTCTTGCATTCCATCAACCAATTCATTGAAAATCAAGAAGAATTGGTAAGGTTTGATGCTTCCAGTTGTCAAATCATCATCGCCGTACATCGAGCCATTGAAGTGGAAACCACCTAAGCGACTGAAGTGCATCAAACGTCCAACAATTTGTTCAATGTTTGTGTTTGGCAAATGATGCCCTAAATCTACTAAAACTTGGGCATTTTTTCCCACACTTTGACAAAGCGAATACGAAGTTCCCCAATCAGGAATCACCATTGAGTAGAAATGCGGCTCATAAGGTTTATACTCAATCAACATCGTCCAATCGTCGGGCATTGATTTGTAAATACTTGATAATGAATCGCTTGTGCGTTGGTACGCACTTCTCATGTGCGATTGCCCAGGAAAGTTTGAACCATCAGCCAACCAAACTGTAAGTACCTTAGAATCAAGCATTTTGCCATATTCCACGCACTGAATGTTATGCTGAATCGCCAAGTCCCGCACTTCGCTTTTTGTGTGCGAAAGTGAGCCAAATTTATACGAATAAGGTTGGTCTTTTTGGTCTTGAAAAGTATTAGAATTGACCGAATCAATCGTCAAATCATAGGCTTTGAGGAGTTGTTTTACCGCATTTGCATCACTCGGAATATCCCATGGAATGTGCAAAGAAATTGAATTTGACGAACGATTTAATTGGTGAATCAGACCTACATCTTCAATTTTTTCTTCTAAATTTCTTGGCTCGCCACCATTCGCAAAACGCCCAAAACGAGTGCCACCCGTCCCCAAAGCCCAACTCGGAATGGCTACCTGAAAATCCTTTATTTTATCAATAATCGTCTGAATATCAATGCCTTTACGGTCAAGAAGTTCGGTCAAATATGCCAATCTGAACTGATGGTCGGCTTGAAGTTTTTCGTTATTTTGTTGAATAATATCTTTACTGAGCATGGGCTGAAAATTCTGAATGATTAATTTTTTATAAAACTATCGAAGTACAAATTTAAGTGTTAAAAAACTAAAAACTATCCTGTACTTGCCTGTGGATTTAGTTTGCTTTTCGATATTCTTTTGTCCAATTAACTGCTCCGAAGAGTGCAATTACACAAAAGACAGCGTAAAGCAACGAATAAAGTTTCACATCTTTCACAAAATACATATAAGTACTTATGATGTCAATGGCGAGCCACATCCACCATGCTTCTACTTTTTTTCTGATGAGTAAAAATGTAGCAAAAATACTCATTACAGTCGTAAACGAATCCATGTACGGAAAAGCACTTGGTTTGCTGAAAAGCTGCGGAATTAACTCGTTCAAATTCTTGGCAAATGTTCCGAGCAGAAATGTACAAACAAGTCCAATCAACGAATAAATAGCAAATTGATGTAAAGATAATTGACTGATTTTCAACTCATTACGCAAATTAGCTTCTTGTTCTTTCGGAAATTTCCATTGCCAAAAACCGATGATATTTGTTATGAAAAAGAAGATTTGCAAAAACATATCGGGGTAAAGTTGAATCTGATAAAACATCATAAACGCCAACACGACATTTACTAAGCCAAGCACCCAACTCCACACATTTTCACGCACTGAAAGAATGACTGCCACCAAACCAGTAAGCGTTGCATAAAATTCGAGAAAACTCATTTTCACGCCCAAAAACTCAAAAAGTATATTATTGATGTCGAATAAATTCATGAATTTTTACAAAGTTTTTTTTGAATTTTCACTTTCTTTTCACCAAAAAAACCTTTCGTTGCTCATTGGTAATGATAAAATCGGTGTCATTGGTATACGCTAATGCTTCGGCTTGGTTTCGTCCAATTTTTATGCAAGATTTTGGTTTAGAAAAATCAATTTTTCCGCCAGAAATTTCAAAAACAAAGATTTTACCGTAGGAAAGCAAGGCAAATTCTTTTCCATTTGGACTAATATCTGCAGCCGTTACGGGACTTTTGATAAAAATACTTTGTTCGGGCATGAGCATATAATCTCCAGCTTGGTCGGGCAAGATGTAGAGTTGTGTTTGGTGATTTTTCGACCAATCTTTTGAGAATAAATAGAGTTTTCCATCATGCCAAAAGAATGCTTCACAGTCAAAAACCTTTTGTTTGGCAGGAAAATAGTCTTGGTCGGCATAATGAAAAGTAATTTTTTCAGTTTTGCCATTTCGATGCTTATAAATGCACAAATCTTTGCGAGATTGGCTATTATTGCCAAAATCTCCTACATAAACGTTGCCTTTATCATCTTTTGTGAGGTCTTCCCAATCAATATTTTTTGAATCATTGACAAAAAGCGTATCAAAAATCTTTCCTTTTTCATTAATCATATAGAGTTCAGTATTTCCTCCGCTATCGTTGTGTGTCCAGTAAAAACCATCTTGCCAAGCACGTGCCAACCCCGAATTTTCGTTGATACAAATGGGCATTCTACCAGTTTTCGAAATGCTGTATTCAGCTTTTGCTTGCTGAAATCCATCTTTTTTTATTTCTGTATGACAATTGCAAGTAGCAATTTTCACCGAAAACAAAAACATATAAAATTTATAGAGAAACATGATAATTTGAAAATTTGTCGATTTGAAAATTTGATAATAAAAATAAAGAAAACGCTCTTCGCATTAACAGATTTTTATAGTTTCTTGTAAATCGTTAATAGAAAATTTTGAATTTTGGCTACAAGTTAGTTAATTTTGGAAAAATACTTCATAACGATTTGAAAATTCGTAAGTCCAAAACCATGAAATTAGCTCAACAATCTTTCAATGCTCGCCTCGCCTACATTCTGATTTCGTTGGTAATCATCATTTATGGAATGTATGTGCTTAAAGATTTACTCATTCCACTGACATTTGCGGGCATTTTTGCCTTGCTTTTGATGCCGTTTTGCCAATTTCTTGAAAACCGTAGATTTCCTCGTTGGTTGGCAATTACGATTGCGATTTTATTGACTTTGAGTATTTTGACTTTCCTTTTTTATATTATTTATATCCAAGTGTTGGACTTGGAAGAAGTGCTGCCTCAACTCACCGAAAAAGCTGAAATTTACTACAAAGACCTTCAAATTTTTATTCGACATAATTTTCATATTAATCGCACACAGCAAAACGTGCAAGGTCAAAAATACCTCACAGAATTTTTGAAAAACAATAGTGATATTATCGGAAATACACTTTCATCCACCACAAATTTGCTTGGAAATCTGGCAGTAATTCCACTCTATGTTTTCTTATTTTTGCTTTATAGAGATTTTATTCGTGTGTTTTTTTATAAAGTTTTCAAGTCGGTGAGCAACCACCGAATAGATGTTGTGCTGAAAAAAGTAAAAGATGTGGTCATCAATTATATGGTTGGTTTGATAATGGTTATTGCTATCATTGGGGCATTAAATACACTCGGGTTATACATTTTACGTATCGAACACGCCATTTTCTTCGGATTTTTAGCTGCTTTTTTAGTGCTAATTCCTTACATTGGCATTGCGATTGGCTCATTATTACCTATACTTTTTGCACTAATCACCAAAGACTCGGCTTGGTCTGCTTTTGGTGTAGCCTCGCTTTTTGCAGGAGTTCAGATGTTGGAAGGAAATTTTATTACACCCTATATTGTAGGCTCGAAAGTCAGCATCAATTCGATGGCGGCAATTATTGCCCTCATTATTTTTGGAAGCCTTTGGGGCGTTGGGGGCTTGGTGCTTGCCTTGCCACTTACAGCTATTATTAAAGTGGTTTTTGATTCGATTGAAGACCTAAGACCTTTCGGATTTTTGCTTGGCGATGCCGACCATATTGATGTGATTAAACGAAAATGACCAACGAAATCCTAACACAATTTATTCAAAATGTTTTGCCAATGCCAACTGTGTTAGCAGAGGAAATTGTTGGCTATTTTCAGGAAAAAGCTTTCATAAAAAATGACTTTTTACTGCAAGAAGGTCAGGTGAGTAATGAATATATATTTTTGATAGATGGTTTTATTCGGGCATACACGCATGACACCGATGGAAATGATATTTCGACTAATTTTTATTCCAAAAACCAAATCGTATTAGAGGTTTCTTCATTTTTCAATCGCACACCGGCACAAGAGAATTTTCAGGCATTGACCGACTGTAAAGGCTTGGTAATCAGCTACGAACAAGTGCAAATTTTGTTTCATTCGATTCCTGAATTTAGAGAATTTGGTAGAAAAGTATTGGTGCAAGGCTTTACTGCATTGAAACAAAGAATGCTTTCGATGATAAACCAAACTGCCGAACAACGCTATGCAAATTTAATCCTCACCAAACCCGAAATTCTACAAAATGCTCCACTCAAAAACATTGCTACTTATTTGGGTATTACAGATACATCTTTGAGTAGAATTAGGAAAGATTTTGCAAGAAAATAAATATTCATTTCTTGTCATTTGCTAAGTAGATTTTAGATTTTATGCCTGACATTTGCAACATAATCAAATCAATCTGGCATCATGAATACCCTCCCAAGCTACATCAGCATTACCTTTATTGGCACTACTTTATTGACTATTTGGTTGTTTTTTAGAGCTACAAATTATTCAAAAACAACGCTTATTATTATAATTCTTTGGACGATTTTTCAGAGTATTATTGCTCTCACAGGCTTTTATGCTGCAATTGGCGACTTTCCTCCAAGATTTTTGTTGTTACTTGCCCCAGCAATATTAATGATTATTTTTCTTTTTAATTCTTCAAGCGGAAAGAAATTTATAGATGAACTTTCGCTCGAAAAACTCACGATTCTCCACATCGTCAGAGTACCTGTTGAGATTGTACTTTTTTGGTTGTTT
Source organism: Emticicia sp. (assembly GCA_031378345.1). Classification (GTDB taxonomy): domain Bacteria; phylum Bacteroidota; class Bacteroidia; order Cytophagales; family Spirosomataceae; genus Emticicia. The sequence goes on from JANNDY010000144.1 coordinate 38,176, forward strand.
CTACAAAAAACCATTCCACAACTAATGACTTTTGAAGGGCGGAATTTTGATATTTTGGCAGGAATCACCGCCCCAATTATTTATTATTTTGCTTTTGTGAAGAAAGATTTGAGCAAAAAAACACTCTTGATTTGGAATATTTTTTGCCTTATTTTATTGGCAAATATCGTTATAAATGCCTTATTATCAGCTCCTTTGCCATTTCAGCAATTTGCTTTTGAACAGCCAAATATTGGTGTTTTGTATTTTCCTTTTAATCTACTTCCAAGTGTAGTTGTGCCTTTGGTTTTGTTTTCGCATTTAGTAGCGATTCGGCAGATTTTGAAGAAATGACTTATGCAATTTCTAATTTCCCAAACAAAATACCCTCTTTTGTTTCAAATAAAACCTCAATTTCACGCAAAAAGATAAACGAACTGCGGGCTTGCCAAGTCTGAAAATCGGAGCTAATGTCTTGATAATGAGGTAAATAGTTAATAAAATCACTCAAATCAAACTTTGTTCCTGTAATGCCTGCACCCGCACGCTTGGCATCGAGGGCGTTGCAGGCTTGCTCGTAGTGTTTCGGCACAGGAATCATCAACGTTGGCTTCCCCAAATACATCGCTTCGCAAACTGACTCAAAGCCTGCAGTTGTTACCAAACCTTTGCAATTTTGCATCATTTCCAAAAATTTATGGGCATTGATTCTATGAAAATGCAGATTTCGAGCGTATTTGAAAACGGCTGTATTTTGTGGTTTATCCCAAAAACAGTGAATTTTTATTTTGGGATTTTTGGCGTGCCATTTGATGAGTTCTTCAGCAAGCGAATGTTGGGTAGCATAGGCTAAAATATAATCTTCACGAGTTGTTTGGAGCTTATGAATTTCGGAGCGAAGCAAAGGCGGTGCAACAAAAATACCTCGTTTTTCATCATTTGGAAAAGGCGTAAATGACAGAGCTATTTTTTTTGCAGCACCCAAAGCCGTGATTCGGGTATTGGTATTGACCAAAAATTTGTCTAACTGATGTCCTTTGGGGTGTTCAAAATCTTGGTGAAGCAACAAATATTGATGAGCCACACAAACCATCGGCACTTTTGGACGAAACAAAAACTGATGGATTCCGCCCAAAATATCATAAAAATTAATGATAATATCTGGTCGTAAATCTTTAACTACACTTTGTATTTTTCTAAGACTTTTGAAATATTTATTTATATCTAAAATGCTATTAGTCAGCGTTTTACGAATATTTAATTCTTTAGTTTTTTTGCAATAAACCAAGCATGGACTTTTAAAAGAGACAGTTGTTTTCTTGAAATTATCAGTAAAAAACTTCGGAGTTGTATTGCCGTCGGCACTTCCCACCAAAGCTCCAACAACTTCGTGTTGCTTACTTTCAAGCATTTCTGAAAGAGCAATTGCTTGAGTCAAATGTCCACGTCCCTCGCCTTGAATAATGAATAGATATTTCATACCCCTCAGATTACGAATCCCGCCCCTAAAGGGGGATTTAATTTTAAAATTTTATAACGAAGCTGCAATTCTTGGTAAAACAAATTTTTCTTTTACCATTTCTTCTTCCTCCTCGTCTGGGATGTCAAAATTTCCTAATGTATCACTTGTAGAATAGTAAGCCAAACTCCAATTTCCATCAAAATCTTCTACCAAAGCCGACATAGTTTCTACCCAATCGCCTGAATTTAAGTACAAAATTCCGTCAATTTCTCGAATTGCTGGTTGATGAATATGTCCGCAAATAATGCCGTCACAGCCTTTTGCTTTTGCCAATTCAGCCAATTTATCTTCAAAATCATTGACATAATTTACCGCCATTTTTACTTTTTGCTTAATAATCTGCGAAAGCGAATAATAAGGCAAACCCTTCCATTGACGGTAATGGTTATAGTTTTTGTTGAGCCAAAGCAAAAAAGTATAACCCAAATCGCCCAAATGAGCAAGCCATTTCATATTGGTCGTAATGCTGTCAAAAACATCTCCATGAGTAACGTAGAAGCGTTTTTCGCCAGATTTTAAAATATAATCTCGTCTGATTTGGAATTGTTTGCCCACGACAAGCGGCAAAACTTGGTCAAGAAAATCGTCGTGATTGCCACGCAGATAGATAACTTTCGTATTGTGTTTATCCATCATTTTCATCACTACTCTGAAAAATCCAGTGTGTTTTTTCTTCCAATCACCATATTTTTTCAAAGCCCAACCGTCAATGATATCGCCGTTCAAAATGAGGCGTTCGCAACGGTATTGTTTCAAAAATTCGGAAACTTCTTTGGCTTTTGAGCCACTTGTGCCTAAATGGATGTCGGAAAGTACGATGGTACGGAAATGCTTGTGTTTTTTCATACCCACAAATTACAGCAATTCATGTAAAGTGTTGATTAAGAACATGTTATGAAAATGTGAAGAATATCTTTTGGAGGAGAAAAATGTGAGAAAAAAGGGCAAAAATATAGCAGAGAAAATATCCTCTGCCGATTCTTTGATTACTAACCTAAACAAAACTATATGATTAAATCTACTAAGATTTCATGAAAAAATTAAGCGGCAATTGAGAAATCTTCGGCGAAACTATCGTCGAAAACTTCATCAAAATCATCGCCTTCAAAGGCATCACCGTACGAATCTTCGTCGGTATCGTCATACAAACGCTCTTCGCTGAGTCCGCTTGTGGTTCTCACTGTGTATTTCCAGTGAGTTTGGTTCAATTGAAATGTACTTTTACTCATTTGTTTTTATATTTAATTTACTGATACAAAGGTATCACAAGCATATAAGCTAAATATTGTGCCAATGTTAAGAAATTGAGAAGAAAATATACAAGAATGACGAATTTCCCGAATAACGAATGACGAATAAAAACGAATTTTTTTAACGATAAATACTTGATAATCAAGTAATTACATACTTTAAAACACCAATTAAACTCATTTATGTACTGGGTTCTAAGATTTTAAGAAAATTTAGCTGTAAAAGTTTACTTTTTCTTAACAGTTACTTAAACATTAACTAATATTTATAAACGAATTTTGTGGAAAAATCACTCGTAATGCAAGCAACTATTTCTCGTCAAAATCACGCTCAAAATCTTCTGTCCACAGTAATTTTTATGCTTATAATATGCTATTATGCCTTCAATGGTATCCCGCAAGATGCCTTTGAAAAGAAACAATTTTTGATGGAAAATGCTGAATACAATAAAACTGTCGAGTTTGAGAGGAATGTAAGTCAATTGCGGGCTGCCGTTTTGATGGATGCTGATGCCGTGCAGATAAATGGGCTTTTGTTTAGTGTAGAAAATACTTTGGGGGAATTTATCGATAAGAAAAAAGCAAAGTTTGCCGTACAAAACATTTACGACAAACTGCTTTCGAATGAAAGAAAAAAAGCGATTCGACTAATTAATCAATTGCCTACTTTGTTTTTATCACAAAAATAAAATTTATACCTGCAATATTCTTAGTATCAGGATAATTTTTATTCACATCGGGCTGCCAAATATAGAACAGATTGACACTTTTATTTTTCAGATATTCGTAAGAAACCCCTACCCTATTTCTCCAAAAATCTGTTTCAAAAACACCATCTTTATTGTGCATAAATGGTTCGGTTGAAATACTGAAATTTAATTTTTTATTGATGGCATATTTTACTCCTAATCTACTTCTGAGGTAGTTTTCAGCAGTACCTTCATCATCACCCGCAACGATTTGCTTTTGGGTTTGGTACAATTCTCGTAACGAAAAAGTTAGTTTTTTGTATTTATATTTTCCTTCAAGACTTCCCGAAAAACGGTTGAATTTTTCTGTTCCAACAAGTCCAAAACGATACCCAACGCTTGCCGAGAGGTAATTATTGAGTTTTTTATCAACATCTAAATAAAGATAAGAACCTCTATAAACGCTTGAATTTTGGTCGAATTTTGCCCGATATTGTGTGCCAATTTCCCAACCTTTTGGCAAATCAAGATTCAACGTAACTGCAGGGCGAGTCTGAAAATCAACTGTTGATTTTTGTGCTTGAACTGCCAATGAAATGAGCAGAAAAAAGAGAATTTTGATGTGGTTTTTCATAAGTTACTTTTTGTTTTTGAACGTTTTTTTTTCCTAAATCCTACGTCCTAATTCCTACTCATAATAATAAACAATCACTCGAGTTGCATCTTTCAGGAAATCAATTTCTTGAAGCTCTACTCGATGAATATTTAGTCCTGTTCGGGTTTTCAAATCTTGAATTAAATCTTGTCTTTTTTCAAGCGTAATTAGCTCAATTTTATCATAAACCAACGTCTTTGTAAACTCTTTTTTGATGAGCCAATTACTTTCTAACAAAAACGTCAATATTAGAATAATACTATTTAGTAAAGCCAGCTCGTCCCAACCACCTTTGCTAATTGCCGAGAGCAAGCCAATGGCAATTACCAAGAAAAGATAGGTCATGTCTTTGGTCGAAATGTTTTCGGTTCGGTAGCGAAGCATCGAAAAAACAGCAAACAAACCAAATGCCGCACCCATCGACATTTCTACTTTATTGAGCAAAAATGTTAGTAAGAAAATAACCAAATTGAAAGCAAAAAAAGTAAGAAATTGGTCAGCTTTTTTGTAGTTTTTGTAGTAAATAAGGCGAATTAGTACAAATACAGCAGCTAAATCAATGAACAATCTAATAAAAAATTTGCTTGAAAGTTTATCGAATAATTCAAAGGTTGCAGATTGGGCAGTTTGTAAAGTATCAGGCGAAAGCGTTTGCTGTAATAGAGTCATATTGGTGTAATGTTTTTGAAATTCTTTTGAGATGTTTCTTAAAATTATTTTGTTTGATGCCTTCAAAAAGGCTGATGATTCCGAAGCAATATTTGCTAATCGAGCCAGATTTTAGCTGATGTTTCTTGAAAATATCCAAAATAGGTGATATTCCGATGCGTTCTTGTTTTATTTCGGCAATGGCAATTTGAGCATACTGAATCTCTTTAGAGTCGTTCTTAAAAGTTAGCTCCAAATCAATGGTGAGGCGTTCGGGTGAGGTTTTATTTACAAGCGTCATTCTTGAATAATTTACCCACATGACACCCTGCAAATTATCAGCAACTAAAGGACTAATTTTAGTCAAAAACACTGAATTTTCATCTTTTACGGACTCATTAATGCCATCAGTTTTGATGCGTTTTTTGATTGTTCTGCCACGATTATTCTTAAATTTTACTTCAAAAAACTGCAAATCTGAGCCTACATAATTTCGTGAACGCACTTTATAACGATTCTGTTTTCCAACTTGGTGTTTGTGATACAAACTCAAATCTTCGGTGTCATAATAAAGCGTTTGGTAGGGACAAATACGCTCATTATTTATCTCTAAAAGTTTGTAATATTGCTTTGCATCAGCCAAAATTTCAGGCAATAAATTCATCGGAATGAGGTATTTAACATCCATTCTTTCCATGAGTTTTACACCTTCCATTTCTGGTAATGTAATCGGCTCGAAAAGCTCTGTTACTTGTTTTATTTTATCGAAAAAAAAATCAATATTCATAAATATATTTCTTGATCTGAATTAATTTTCCTTTGGCATCGTACATTTTCCTTTCAGATTTTAAGCCTTTTGCATTATTGACATAAACCGATTTTGTAAGCAAAGTATTTTTAGCATCGTATTCAATTTCTTCTATTTTTTGCCCAAAACCATCATATTTATAAGTAAATCGCTTACTTTGCTTGCCGTTTCCATCAAAAATAGTTTCTTCTAACTTATCGCCATCTTTGTTGTTTTTGGTCAAAATCTTTTCTTTCAAAACTCCATTCTTATCATAGTTTATTTCTTGAATGGTTTCGCCTTCTTTGTCGAATTTCTTGGAAACGTCGTTGTGTGTACTTTCTTTGCCGTTTTCATATTCGGTAATGATTTCGGTAATGCCTTTTACGTTGTTTTTACGAAGCTCTTTTTTGCTTTGGGCAAAACTCCTTAAGCAAAAAAGAAGAAATATTACTGTGAAGAAAAAAAGATTGTTTTTTGTAATGAGCATATTTTTATTTTTTAATCCCTCTTTGGGCGGGATGTGTAATTGTTAGGAGTTGTTTTATTTCAAAAACGTTTAACCGCCTGATTTTATGGTGCTACTTCTTGCATCTTCGACGACGAAATTTAGAAGAAAAACTCTTGATTTCATAATTGGTGTTAATATTTTGCCCTCAATTTCTTAGATTGACGAAAAAAGCATTGAAACTCGTTGCATCTATACATTGAGTGTAGATAGATATATTGTATCTTCATATCTTAAATTTGGCAAATGTAACCGTTTTCTCATAATTATATGCCACTACAAAACAGAGTAAACCCTTTCAGTATTCTTACCGCCACACCCGAACGTGGTGCATGGACAGGCAATAGAGGCGTTATACATAATGCAAATAAGGAAATTGTCAGAAATCATGCCGTAAAATATTGGATAACGTGTGTGTTGGAATACAAAAATTTTCAAAGAAAAGTAATGACTCCCAATCGTTGGACTGAATTGTTTTTCTTAGATGAAGCTACTGCTTTTGCAGCTGGTCATCGTCCATGTGGGTTTTGTCGGAATCTTGATTTTAAGCGATTCAAAAATCTATGGTTAATAGCAAATGATGAACGATATAATCTGGAAAAAGATGCTAAAATTTACACAATTGATGCCCTTATTCATCAAGAAAGAATAGACGAAAAAGGTTACCAGAAGACATTTAAAGCAACTTTAGTTACTTTACCCAATGGAACTTTTATTAGTTTAATGGAAAATACAAAAGCCTTTTTGTGGTATCAACAAAACCTTTATGAATGGTCGTTTAGTGGCTACACGAAAGTTTTAGAATTTGAACGAAATCAAGAAGTCAATGTTTTGACACCTCGCAGTTATATAGAAACTTTTAGTGCTGGGTATTTGCCACAGATTCATTTTTCGGTGAGCAAGGTTTTGTAAACTTGCATTGTTTTCATTCTTTGTAATTAGGGTTTGGCATGGGCATTTGGGCGTTCATTTTTGTACGCCAATTGCTCAAAAGCTTTTTCAATTCATTGAACTTTTGTGATTCTTGATTTGCCAAATTTTTAGTTTCGCCAATGTCATTTTTGAGATTATAGAGTTCAAAGCTATTGTTTTCATAAAATTCTATCAATTTCCAATCACCCTTTCTTACTGCTCCATAAGGATTATTACCTTCGTGATAGTGTGGATAATGCCAAAAAAGTGGTCTTTCCGCTTCTTTTTTGTTAGAAATTAAGGCTTTCAAATCTTTCCCTTGAATTGTTTTGGGAATTTTTAATCCAGCAGATTTTAATATTGTTGCCGTTAAATCCATTGTAATTACTGGCTGTTTTGATTCTATACCGTTTTCAAAATGGTTTTTCCAATAAACTATCAATGGGGTTCTTGTTCCTCCTTCGTAGCACCAACCTTTACCTTCTCGAAACGGTTTGCTTGTAGTAGTTTTCATCAAAGTACCGTTGTCGGCGGCAAAAATAATAAGTGTATTTTCGAGTAATTTTTTCTTTTCTAAAATTTCAATAATTTTGCCTACACTTTCATCAACACTTTCAATCATGGCGGCATAAACAGGATTTTTCTGTAGGTCTTTTTCAAGTAATAATTTTTTATACTTTTCGATTTTATCAGCTTTCGCTTGAAGTGGCGTATGCACGCCATAATGAGCAAAATTTAAGTAAAAAGGCTTATCATCTTCATGGTTTTCAATCAAGTCCATGGCTTCGTCAGTCAGTCTATCGGTCAAATATTGTCCTTTTGAATCATCGTCTTTCAGATTTGGCATTTTGAAAGGCGAAAAATAGCTACCTTTCGGCTGACCCCAATTACTGCCTCCTAAGTTTACATCAAAACCTTGATTGGTCGGCAAATACTTGTCTTCTTCGCCCAAATGCCATTTACCAACGTGCCAAGTGGCATAACCTGTTTCTTTCAAATACTCGGCTAATGTTTTTTCTTCCAAAGGCAGAAACATTTTCCAATCAGGAATCAACAATTTGGGATTCTTTTTTACATGACCTGCTATCCAATCTGTAATTTGTAATTGAGCAGGATATTTGCCAGTCATCAAGGCTGCCCTCGAAGGCGAACAAACCGTGCAAGCCGAATATGCATTGGTGAATTTCACACCTTTTTTAGCTAAATTATCAATATTCGGGGTTTGATTAAACACATTCCCATAACATCCCAAATCAACAGAACCCATATCATCAATAAAGAAAACAATAATATTTGGCTTTGAAATTGGTTTGTTTGCTTTAAAACTCGTAAAGGCGATTAATGATAAAAACAGTAATAACGATTTGATTTTCATTGAGTTTGTAGAGTTGAAAAGGGTGTACAAAACTTTGCAGATTTGGGAATGTCTTGTCCTAAAATTGCTTTATTACAAATATACATTTTTTAATTTCGTCGGTGTCCCAGTTAGGTTGAAATTTAATTCCGTCTAACAGTTTATTTTAATCTTTGTCAATAATTTTAACAGAAAGTCAAGTTTTCAAATCCATTCTTATTAATTTTATGGGAGTTTTTATAATTTAGAGAAAAATGTCTGTTTTAAGATTAAAATTACCTACCGACCCAAGATGGGTCAATATTGTTGAGAAAAACATTGAAGAGATTCTCTCAGACCATGCTTGGTGTGAACAAAAAGCCGCTACCAATGCCATCACTATTGTTACAAACAATCCTGAATACCCAGACCTCGTAACTGATTTATTGGCTTTGGCAAAAGAAGAATTAGAGCATTTTCAGATGGTACACGCCATTATCAGAAAACGAGGATTAACTTTTAAAAGAGAGCAAAAAGACAAATATGTAGTAGAATTAGCCGATTACATGAAAAAAAGTAACAGTGGCAGTCGTGTATCAGGCTTAGTAGAAAGACTCCTTTTTTCGGCTATGATAGAAGCTCGAAGTTGCGAACGCTTTAAGATACTTTCAGAAAATATTCGTGATGCCGAATTAGCTATATTTTATAGACAACTCATGGAGAGTGAAGCGGGGCATTATACCACTTTTATAACTTATGCTCGCAAGTATGGCGAAGGTATTGACGTAGAAAAACGTTGGCGAGAATGGATAGCATTTGAAGATTCGGTAATAGCCCGCTACGGAAAATCAGAAACTATTCATGGGTGAGTTTGTATAAAATTCTTGCTGTGCGAAGTTTGCAAATTGCACGAGTGTTCTGAGTTCTCCAGAACACAACTTTCAAACGGACATTAGGAGATGTCAAAACACCTCTGCGAAGAAAGATTCTTCGCAGAGCAGGCTTATGGAATATTTCGCCTAACAGGCTAAAGCTGAGTCAAAATTCAGCCTATCGGGGTAAAAAACCCTTGTAAACTTGATTTCCTACTTTAAAATCTAAGCGATAAATTTCTTTTTCGATGCTTATATTCCAAGTTATAGGTAAAGATTTATTGCTCCGAAATCGCTCAAATAATTGCCTTATAAACGAATTGGGTTGAAAATTCAAAAAATCTTCTAATTGCGGATATGGGTTTTCAGCCTCAACGATTTTTATTAAAGGCTCATTTTTTGTGGAAATTTGAAGTGACGGTGTAGCAACGTTATTACAACCAATAAGATTTGTACGAAAAACTGTACCTTGTTTTACCTCAAAGCCGGGTTGTAGTATTATACTGTTTTTTGCATCATAAACAACATTTTTACTATTATGTAATACATTTTGCCCCCATATATATTTTCCATAAACAACACTTGTGTCTTTTCCGATTGAATCCCTTTCTGTAAATCCATCAGGACATTCAAAATCCAAAACCCACAGTTCTTGACCATTGAGGCTATCTTTTGAAGAAAAATAGACTTTTTTGTTGTGGTAAGTAAAATTATACCCTCCAATCGGTATTGAGTTTCTTAAAACAAATGTTTTTTTGATATTCTCTTTGTTTCCATCAGTAAGATAACAGTAAGTATATTGTGGATTTGTAAGTGAAATGACATAATTTAAAAGGAAACGATTATCTATATCTATAAATCCAGATGGCGAATATCCAATTGGAGAAACGAAACTTTCTGTCGAATTCAGATAAGTTAAATTATCATTTTCGTCCAATTGGTAATATTTTATAACATCATTGCCAGCTTGGAGTAAATAAAGTTTATTTCTCAGTTGTTTTACTGAAAAAAACGACTCATTACTTCTTTGAAATGTGCCAACAACAGTACCATTACTCTCCCATAAACTATAATCTTTATTAAAATAGAACTTGTCATTAAAACAACCTAACTTATTAAAATTGTCAGCTACTTTTTGAGTTCCTGCTATTGTTCCATCACTCGCCCAAAGTTCATGAGCATTAATTGACGTGTTTCGTCTTTCAAAAAAGAGGTTTTTCCCACAAGCATTAAAAGTCGGATAATCTGACGCGTCAAAATCATCATACTCAATTTCATTAGATTGAAATTCTGCCAATTTTAAAGTTCCATTTTTCGTTCCATTGGTTCGCCAAAGCCTTGAACCATAATTTGATGAAAAAAACAACATAGTATCTACTTTGGTCAGTACATTTGCTCCCCAATTACCAATCCCATTATTGGTGTCGTCTAAATTAACAGCCTGTTTTGTACCCAAAACTGTCCCGTCTGTTTTCCAAAGATTATAATCATTTCCATTGAAATAAACAGATTCTTTAAAACTACATAATTTGCTAATATTCTCAATATATGGGAAAAACATTTCCAAGCTACCATTTTCACTAAACTTATATAGCTTTCTGTTTAGATTGGCAATAAAGGAATTGTTAAGTTTTGCACCCGAATAATAAAGAGATTCGATAACGTGTTTACTTAGATATGAGCCGTTCAAATCTGCATAGAGGTTTGAAGAAATTCCGTCAGTACGCCATATTTCGCTTCCATGTTTGATGTCATTTGCCATTAAGTAGAGATAATTTCCTAAACCAAATAATAGTTTAGGAAAAGAAGAAGCAACTGTTTTATTAATATCTTTCAACATGAAAGTCCCTTCAGTAGTAATTCCATCTGTTCGCCAAAGTTCATATCCATGTTCTTCATCTCCACCACTAAAATAAAAATAATCTCCTGCCACACCAAGCGAATTATTTTGAACTCCAAGTTCTACATCAGGTCTTAAATTTTGTATTTTTGTTAGATTTTGACCATCAAATACCCAATAAGCTATTTCATAAGTAGTTGTGGAAGACTGCAAAATATACAGTTTTGTAGCACCTTTATATAGTTTTATATAATCTGAGGATCTAAATTGGGTAGTAGAAAATAATAATGTTTCTGATGCCAAACTTCCGCTATTTTCATAAAAATGCCATGCATTATTTTCGTAAGAAAAGCAGTAAATTTTTTCTTCTGTAAATAACGCATCTAATTGATTTCGACTGGGCGTAATATGTATTATTGTTGATGTATTGACATCGTATTTACTAAGTTTTGTTCCAAATTGAGTAACAGAATAAAAATATGGTTCATTCTTAAATTTAACCAAACTATATGCACCATAATTAGCATCACCATCAATATCATTTATCGCTCGAATAGTGCTTAAACTATCGCCTTGCGATTTATATAATTTATGCCTATACCAATATTGACCAGTATCACTTTTAGAAAAATATACCTCATTATTTATCCCAACTAAGCCAAAACCAGCAAATCTATTATTTATTATCTCGCTCGTACCAGTCGAGGTTCCGTTGGTAAATAATAAGGTATTTTGGTCAGAATCATTACTAATAAATTTATAAAAAGTATTATTCATTATGAAAGAATCTCCGATATTATATGAATAACTATCATTTGAAATAGATTTATACAATATAGTACCTGAATCAGTGCCATCAGTTTGCCAAAATTCGTAGCGATTAGATAAGGGTTCAAAAGTTAGAAAATAAAGCGAATTATTCAATTCAAAGAAATTTAGAAATTCAGCATAGAGCGAACCAAAATTCTTAATAATCTTTAATGAATCATTTCTAATTTCTACTAAATTGCCACTTTGGAATCCATAAATTTTTCCATTAAATTTATGAAAGTTAGGTAAATAAAAAGAAGGGGATAGGATAAATTTAAGTGGAGAATCGGTCAATAATTTTTTCGTAGAAACTGACGAGCCAGTTGTAAAATAATATTGATAGGTAGAGCCATATTCATTGAGGGTATCAGCTCTAAAATATAAAGTATCGCCAAAAGAGTAAGTTCCAGTACGATAAATACCAGCACTCCCTGTACCCGAGGCAATATCTTTCAAAAGTCTTTGAGCAGAAGATGGGTGAAAGAAACACAATATAATAAGCAAGAAAAGTATGTATTTTTTCATATAAAGATTTATTGGTAAAATCATAAATCAAAGTTAGATATTTTCCTCCAGTTAGGCTGAATTTTAATTCAATCAAAGCATCAGCCATTTTTCAGTGTGTCAGCCGTTCTCTGAACGGCAAAAACCAATCATGCCAAATTTTCATTCACTCATTCTATAATTCATTCATTGCCCTACACCACATCCACATCAACCACCACATACATTCCTCTAAATTCTCGTTGCAACATCATTTACCAAGAAAAGAACAAAAAATGAATGTTATTTGCCGTAAATTTGTTTCAAAATTAAAATAATTCAGACATTATGAGCGAATTAAATAAAAATATTGATGAAATAAAAAGTTTGTATCCTAATTCTACTTTGGCACTCTGAACTTAGAATATATTTATAACTAAATTTGAGCATGAAAATATTTGATGAAAAAAAATTAATGAGTATCTGAAAGGCTTTGGAAGCTTATTTAAGTGTTATAAAACAGACAATATTG
>JANNDY010000146.1:0-69462 GCA_031378345.1 Emticicia sp.
AATTTGATAAATTCCAATGTGCCATTCATACTTGCTTGGACGATGCCAACAAAGAATACAAACAGGAAATAAAATCACTAATGAATCTCAAATTTCAGACTTTTAAAAATGTTAATATTTACCCTGTTTAAAGTATAACAAGTAATGTAATATGGTGATGAAATATTTACATTTATTGGATATGTACTACTTGTCATTTCTTGACTTCCTATACCTAATTCATTTCGTATCCAGTAAAAATTACCTGTAGCGATAGCACTACTACTACCATCCGAATTAATAGAGACAATAGAAAGTACATATTGACCAGAAATTTTGGTAACTATTATTTTGTTTGGTTTTTGTGGTGAAATATTATTTGAGTTACTAATATTTTTTACTGCATTATACCAACCTAAACCCGCTTGCATTAAACCATTATTGCCACTTCCGCTGGGTTCGTAACCATCAAGATGCAGTTTTTGAGAAAAAGAACGAAAATTTTCTGTAAAGTTATCAGCATTAAACCCAGTAAATACATTCGTATTATTTATTGCTCCTATTTGCATTGAAATTAAATTGTCCAAGGCATTACTGGCCATAAATTTATTAGAATATTGACCAGAATTTAAAGGAAAAGAAATAACTCTTGCATCCGTTCTTTGTGGAGAACCTCCCGCTGAATAAGAAGTTTGGCCTATTACCCAATTCATATTATTACCTCCACCCATTGCTGTTCTTGACAACCCAATAATTTGATTTAATTTTGCGGTATAATTAACTGTGTAAATTGGCTGATCACCTATCGGCGGTGCATTAACCATTATTGAAGTTTCTTTTTCCCCTTGTTGCCATAAAATAGCTTTTACACCAAAAGCACCTCCATACATCTGCAATGTAGGCTTCAGCATTGTATCGAATTGTGAAGGATATGGCAAACCTGTACTCGGGTTAATATTTGTACTTACATCCACCCACTCAACTATACTTGTATTGGGTATTGCTGTATTAAAAGTTAATACTGGATATTTTTTACTCGCATCATTGACCATTTCTCTCGAAAATCTGCACCATGACCATGAATCAACACCATTTGGGGCTATACTCATTACATTAAGTTCCCCTGATTTTCCTGAAATGAACTTACGAAAGCCTTTTATATTATTTTGTGGCTGCTCCTCAGAGTACAAAGGTAATCCTTGAGGTGGAGTATTTCCTTCCGCACCTCTTGCTTTATTAATTCTGTAAATAATTGAGCCTTCGGGTATATCAGAATCTGCCAAAGCATTTGCGGGTAGAGAACCATTTGGAATTGTGTTAGTATTTGCAGATGATGCTTCAAAAGGAATGAGAGTATTGTCATAATCTCGTATAAAGCCACTGGCGTTAGACTGCCCAGCTACAAAATACACATCACCAACTCCGAATGTACTCCACGCAGTAAGTGGGACAAACTTAGTAGTAGTACCACAAGTGGAATTAAGATTAGTAGTATAGCCTATTGCAGCCCTGTACCAACCCTTAGCTAATGTTGTAATATTATTGCCATTCAAATAAAAAGTCTTGGGGTCTATAGTTGGGTCATTACTACAATTTCCACAATTTTCTAAAGCAATATTATAAACGTAACTATTATTCAAAGTCCAAGCCCCTGTTGCATAGTCATATTGTTGTATTTTTATTGCAAAATTATTAAGTTGGCTTGGCATATAGTATGTACCTTTCAAGATTTGCCCTGCAAATGAAATATTAGCGTTTCCACTTGTATTTTGTTGAAAAACACTATTATTAATGGGGTAAGTAAGCTGGACAGAGCCAAATTTTGGCACAATCTGCCCCAAAACTGAGGTAATCGGTATCAGCAAGGATACAAGAATCCCCAACTGAAAAAAGATATATTTTTTCATGTCGATTAATTTTCAGTAAAGATTTTTGATTATTTTAAACCGAGATATTCTCTAACACTTATGAAAGGAATATCTGCTTTATAGGTTTGATTAATGGTTTTTATTACCTCGTTAGCAATTACAGCCTGACCAAGTGGCGTAGGGTTGATACCATCATTAGAGAAGAAATTCGTTCGATTTATAGGCGTGCCATCATCAGTTATATAGCCCGCACTACTTAATATTTTTTTGTATAAACTTCTAATATCAACAATGCCATAGCCATATTTTTGATTGAAACTTTTTAGTTGTCCATTCATTCGTTGTGTTCCTAATTGAATATCATCTAATTGTGTGTCAAAAGACCTGCTATTACTAATAAAATCACTGGTTTCAAGAAGTCTTGTACCATTAAACACAGGCTTTAATGTAATATGTACTTTTTTACTTACTAAACTATCTATTTTAGATGATGGTTTAAAACGATAAAATCTATCAGAACCATATATGCGAATTAATGCATCTTTTACTAATAGGTCATAACTAAGTACATAATCTTTGTCTAAAAAATAAGGCAAATCTAAAATATCAGGAATATTAAAGAAAACACCTTTTGCTCCCAATGGAGCAAGTACTTCTCTAATAAGTCTTAATTCTGGTTGAATTCTAATCTCTTCTTCATAAGAAAGTACATCTTGAAAAGTGTAATCCTTAATTCCTATTGGTATATTAGTTGTCCAAGTAGCTCCATCTTCATGGTTAACAAATTTAATTAAATCATCAATCCCTGTCTCAACTATAAAGAAATCAAATTTTTTGGCTTTGAGATAATTCATTATGCTTATATCCCATCCAAAACTATTTTTTTTAGAAATAATTCTGTTTTTAAAAGAATTATTTACACCATCTATTGTAATAAATGACCTACTATTAAAAGGCACTGCCAAATTATCGGGGTCTCCTTTGTAGTCGGGTAATTTTATTTTTTTAAAGTCATATTGTTCATCAGGCAAATATTCTCCTGTTAGATTATTTTGTATGATATTAAACTTCTGAATCGGTCCGCCAGTAGGGTTAAAGCCTGTTTTTACTCTTCTGCCTATACCATTAAATTGTGCGGCATCAAAAAACGGTTGCTCAAACTTTTTTAGCTTCATTTGCCGAGCCAACATATTGGGGTAGCTTGTCAAGATGCCATCATTAAAATAACCACCATCACGCACGCCAGCCGACATACTACCACCGATCACAACCATCGTAAGTGGTTTGCCTTTAAGTGTAGATTCTTTGTCGTTTTTAATTTTTGTTAAATCTGGGTCTTTGCTTAGAGGAGTATGTAGTTTCGTTACCGCAAAAGGAATAATAGTATCACCTACGACAATGTATTTTGAACTATTATTATCTTTTTTGTAGAGTTTATCGTAGTCTTTACTCTTTACAGTTTTTACCGAATCACCATAAATGATTTCGGGCGTAGCCACGGGGTCTTTTGTGTTGCAACCGCCCAGTAAAAAGGCAGATATTAGGAGTATGTTCATGTGTAAAAGCCCCCTTGCCCCCGATGGGGGTAAAAAGAGCAAGTTAAAAGTTATCATTGTGAAATTATTTAGCGTTTATGTTGCAACAAAACTTGGGTCAAATGTATATAAACATTTTTGAATAAAAAAACTGTGGGTTAGTATTATCATTCTGGAATTTCATTTTTTTTTCATTTCATAAAATGCTTATAATCAGATATTTATGTAAGGTATAAGTAAAAATACGCTATGAAAAATTGCGTAAAAATCCTTATTGATTTGCGTGATTTACGTAGTCGGTTGGCGTATGGAATAAGGCAAAAGTCGAGATTTGAAACTATAAAACAAAAAAAAACAGCATTGCGGAAGTTCCACGATGCTGTCCATAATCCCCTAAACTAAATACTAAATATCTTATTTCACTTCAACCGTGCGATAATCGGCAGGTGTTGGTTGATGTGTTTCCAAATTTATTTCTTTGGTAATTGTTTCTTTACCGCTGCTGATGTCAAAACGATATTTGCCATCTTCCAAACCTGTCAAATCGAATTTTTTTGCAAATTTGATTGATTTTTTGCCAACTATTTCGGTATAAATCACTTCATTTTTGTCGTTTTTCAGGCTAATTTCTACTACGTTTCCTTTCTGTTTTTCAATCGTTACATTTACTTTCATCGAATTTACGATGCGATACATACCTACGTCAAATGATTTATTGACATCTAATTTTGTTGCGATTGGCTCAGTAGCCAAAACGCTTGAGAAGGTGAAAATCCCTGCTACAAGAGCGATTGCGAAGTTTTTAATAGTCTTTTTCATAATTTTGTGTACGGCGAACCGCAGGTTTGAATGTTTTTAAATTTTATAGCTTTTTCAGTAATGAGATGTTTACTATGTCGCCAACGTTTCAGCTTTTTGCTTAATCGGTCGTATAACATGATAAGTGGAATTAGTAACTCAAAGTGCTTGTGCCTTTCAAGATTTCTTTAGTGATAATATGCTCGCCGTTAGTAACTTCAATAAAATACTTTCCTGCCTCAACAGTGCTGAAATCGAAGCGGAAATTATATCCCGTCAATTTCTTTCCAATTCTTTGTTCGTTCAATACTGTACCTTTCGAGTCCATTAATTTGATGGTTGCGATTTTGCCTTCGTCTTTGGTTAAAGTGATGTTTAACTTCAAAGAATTTACTTTTCCAGATTCGTACATACCTACATTCAGATTACTGCTTTTGTAATCAAGCATTGTGCTGGTATTGGCACTTTTTGTTTCTGATTTGTGGTCTTCTGCATTTGCGTTGAAGAATGTTGTTGTTGCCAATAAGGCGATTGCGATTGTTGTTGTTAGCTTTTTCATAATTTTGTCGTTTAATAATTTTAATGTTCTTGACTATTTTTTAATAATTAATAATTGTTTCTGATTTGATGATTCAAAGGTATAGGTTTAACTTGGTACTATGTATAACAAACTACTCAAATGGTTATTTTAAAAGGTTGAATGGTTATTAGGTTTGATGAGTTAAAAATCAACTTTCACAAAATATAATTTTCTTTTATTCTCTATATCAATAATCATTTAAGCATTTGCCAAATATTATTTTGTATAAAGCCCTTTTTTAATCAAACCGTCATTTATATATATGACAAACTCGTGCCAAACTTTTATAAAAATTCATAAAAACAACATAACTCGTTGATAATCAATTGTTTATAAAAAATCAATCTACTTTAGGCAAATAAATTATGTCGAAAAATTGTCCGTTTTCGTACAATTATATGCCATTTTCGTACACTATTCATTCAAGATTCATAAAACTTTATTACATTTGGAATTCAAAATAATCAACCTTTCTATAGAGATGAAAAAAATACAAATCATTGCTTCCGCATTTACTTTTGCGGTTTTTATTAGCTGCACAACTAATGCTCAGCAAACTTCTACGCCCCCTGCGGTTTCGCCAATGCCTATGAAACCCGAAATGACAGAAATTTGGGAACCAGAAGTTACTGTTGTTACGCCAGGAAAAACCAGTGCCGATGCTCCATCTGATGCCATTATATTATTTGATGGTAAAGATTTGTCGCAATGGGTAAGTGCCAAAGATGATTCGCCAGCAAAATGGTTGGTAATAGATGGTAGAATGGAAGTTGTACCTAAAACTGGTGATATTAAAACCAAGATGAAATTTGGTGATTGCCAATTACATCTTGAGTTTTCTGCTCCCGACCTCGTAGAAGGTGCAAGCCAAGGACGTGGCAACAGTGGGGTCTTCTTGCAAGACCGCTACGAATTGCAGATTTTGGATTCTTATCAAAACCGCACTTATCGCAATGGTCAAGCTGGTAGTATATATAAGGATGCAGCTCCGCTTGTCAATGCCATGCGTGGACCATTGGAGTGGAATACTTATGATATCATTTACACAGCTGTTCGTTTCAAGGCAGATGGACGTGTAGATGCTCCTGCACGTATCACAGTTTTGTTGAATGGCGTTTTGGTTCAAAACAATACTACGATTTTGGGTCTTACTAATTATATCGGCTTGCACATGTACCCAGCCGCTCATGGCGATGATGTGATTCACTTGCAAGACCACAACAATAAAACGCAGTTCAAAAATATTTGGATTAGAAAACTGTAACTAAGGCAACACATTTATTATCCGTTTTGCCTTGTAATCAACCTTTTCGGTAGGATTAATTATAATTTGGTCGCCAGGTTTGCTCAGTGCCAACACCTCTGAAACTTCAACTTGTGTAAGTTTTGAATCGCTTGATTTCTTTTCATAGACAATCATTCCATTTCGTCTTAAATAAAGACGAAATGGAATTTTTACAGCCTCCGCCGAAGTCGGTTTGCCTTTCATAACACTCAGTACGCCTTTACTTTTAATAGAAAAAGTGGCATAATCAAATGGCTGCCCATTCAACAAAAGCGGATTAGCATAAATACTGGTATTTTTACCTTCTTCGTTGCGTTCAAGTTCGGGGTCTTCGTTGCCCATTACAGCTTCTGCTCTTTGCTTGGGCGTTTGCCAAAGTTGCCCAACTTTTGGTTCACCAAAAACTGCTACTTCATCACCATTTTTTAGTTTTTCTTTGCTTTCCACAACAATCAAATCACCAGATTTCAAGCCTTTTGCTGTCCAATTATCATTATTTAAAATGGCAGGAAGGGCTTTTACAAAGGTTTTTCCATTTTTTTGTGAAACAACATAAATAGTACAAGTACCTTTATTATCTAAAATCATTTCTTTAATAATTTTAGCATCTTTGCCTAACGATTGCACTTTTACTATTTTTGGTGGTTTTTGTAATGCAATTTTGCTATCCCCATTTGAGGCAAAAGAATAATTCCAATTATCATAAGTATTTGGAATTAATGTGTTTTTAATGCGAATAGGTGCTTTTGGTGCAAGAGTTGGCATCGGCGTTCCATAGATTCTTGGCATTGGAGCTACTGGAGCAAGAGCAGGCATGGGTGTTCCATAAATTCTTCTTGGTGTTGGTGGTATTGGTGCAAGTGCAGGCATTGGTGTTCTGCCAATTCTCGGAGTTGGAGCAATGGCAGGTAGGGGGGGAGAATTAAAGCCCGTCGAATAATTATAACTGCCACGCCCATTATGAGAATTTATATTGATATGGTCACCTTTTACACTAATAGAAAAGTCTTTTTCTTTCAAATTAAGTCTTTTGCTCCAATGAGTATTCAACCAATTATAAACTTTGTCATAAACATTGGCAGATTGAGGCTGCAAATCTATGAGCATTTTGTCGCCTTTTAGTCTGATTTCAAAATCAGTTTTATCTTTAATTAGGTTTTCATTTATCAAGAAATTTGCAAACTCCGTCATTTCTTTTTTGAAACGAATTTCATCTTCTTTGGCTAATTTTTCAAGGATTCGCCCTTTTTCTTCCATGATTTTGCCCAAACTGTCCATTGGTTTATTGTAGCGTTCCATGAGGCGGCTTAGGCTATCCATTGGATTGCTCAAACGTGTCATTTTTTCTTCAATTGCATGCATTTCTTGCTCTACTTTGCGATTTTCGTTTTCATAATTTTGAATTTGTTTCTCTAAATCACGCTCTTTTTGCTGCAAATCTTTGATTTTTTGCTTCACGTCGGCAGGCATTTTCCCATCATCATACTTAAATTCTAATTTTTGTATAGTCAAGCCTACTTCTTGCATTTCCATCGAAATTTCTTGAATTTTTCTTTGTGGTATTTGCATTTTGCGAGAAATTTGCTCCATTTCGGCACCTTGTTTTTCCATTTCTCTACCATACTTGCTTTCCATTATAGAGCCATATTTTTCTATTTCTTTGCCGTATTTTTCCATTTCCTTACCCAAACGCTCCATTTCGGCTTCTACTTCTTCGAGCGAGGTTGAGTCTGATTTTGAAAGATTAAACTCTCCAATTTTCCCTATCTTTTCATCAGCAATTTTTGCCAAATCTGCCATTTTTGAGGCAACATAAGATTCTGTTATTGAAGATTTATTAGCTTTTTTATCCTTTTTCACAAACTCCTTTTGAGCATAAACAACGCCCAAAGCCACAACCAAAATCATTCCCAGAACTACCGACCAATTGCCATAACTATTTGGTTTTGAGGTGTTTATGCCAATAATTCTTTTGATTCTGTCCATAAAAGTTTGGCGTTTTGCACCAAAAGCCATTGCCAAACGTGGTTGTTGTTGGTAGCTTGCCACTTGTGTAAGAGCGTGTGCCAAAATCATTCTATCGCCACAGATTTCTACCGCAAAATCATCACAGCAATTTTCTCTTTCATCACGCACTTTTGCAGAAATAAACCATGTGGCAGGATGAAAGAAAAACAAGATTTCAACTACATTTTGGAAAATATTTACCAAATAATCATAGCGTTTGATATGTGCCAACTCATGAGCCAAAATCGCCTCTAATTGCTTGACCGTCAAACCAGTAGCAATGCCAACGGGCAGCAAGATAATTGGTTTCATCCAACCGATTGTCATTGGCACAGTTGCTCGTGCCGATTCGAGCAATTTGATTGGGATAGAAATTTGTATTTTTTCAAGAAGATTATCCATAAGTGCTTGAATATCAGCACTTACCGAACTCACTTGTTGTACTTTTAGGCTTTGGACATAAGTAAATCCTACTACCAAACGCAGCAATAAAAGGCTCGTGCCGATAAACCAAAATGTTACGAATAAATCAAGATTGTTTTGCAAGAAAAACTCAATTTGCTGTAAAATACTTAACTTTTGTGGTGTAAAAGTGAGGTTGGACGTTTGGTTTAAAAAATTGGTAAACGCCACATTTCCTGATGAAAATGTTTGAGTAGAAACGGGTTCGTAAATCGTGAAAAAAGTTGCGATTGCCGCCAAAAATTGCGAAGCCAAAGCCCCAATTCCAAGTCGATAGCGAGTACTTGAAGACTTGAACACATAATGTAAAACGCTGAATATCAGCACAATAGCAATGCCTTGCCAAATTGAGTGAATGAGTGTCCAGCCAAGGGCCGAAGTGAGGTTTTCGTTAAAAATGTTAAATAGCTTTTTCATAATGACCCCTAATCCCTAAAGGGGGATTTTTACATACATCTTACGGGTATAAGACATAAAATTAATGATTTAGATTTCTTTCTTTTTCGGCAATTAATTTCTTAATTTCGTCTAATTCGTCTTTGCTAACTTCTTGATTACCAAGTGTTTGCATTACAAGCTTCGATGCAGAACCTCGAAAAGCGGCATCTACAAATCTGCCCAGTAAAAGCTGTTGAGTTTGCTCTTCGCCAATGGCAGCTTTATACAAATGATAGCGTCCTTCTTCAGTTCGACTGACGATGTTTTTTTCGTTCATAATCTGTAATAATTTGAGCGTAGTTGTGTAGCCAACATCTTTCATTTTTCGCAGTTCGTCATTGACCTGTCTGACGGTTGCTTTACCGAGTTGCCACAAAACCTGTAAGATTTCAAGTTCTGATTCGGTGGGTTTTATTGCTTGTATATTTTCCATTTATTTCAATACGAATTATTTCGTAGCAAATGTACTACGAAATAATTCGTACTTCCAAATTTTATTACGAATATTTTCGTAGATAAGACAAAAAAGGCTATTGTGAGGAATGCTTACTCTTCACAATAGCCTTATAGTCAATTACTTATGTATTAAAATTATTTACATGCAGTTGCCAAAAAATCATCTAATGCTTTTTTCGATGCACCCGTATAATAGGTAGGACAAGATTTATACAAATCATTGATAGCTGTGGCGTAGGCTTGGCATTTGACTTTATTGGTTGGGTCGGCAATGTAAGCATTCGAGGCGGCAGTAACTTTATTGGCGGCATTATCGCAATTGCTTGCCACAACAGAGGCGGCTTTTGAACAACTACCCAACATTCCGAAAGAAAAAGAGAGAATTGTGGCTACTAACAAGATTTTTTTCATGGCAATAATTATTTAAAATGTTTTTGAGAAAGTTTAATTTTCACAAATGTATTGATTTCAATAATCCACTAATCCAAAATAAGGCAAATTTTACTGAACGGTCAGTTTTAAGGATTTTTTCATTCAAAAAAACTATATTTGAACTCAATTCATTACTATTCAAGCCTTTATGACCAAAAACCTCAGCAAATTCATCGCCCGAAGTGAGTTTAATTTCACTTTGTTTGCCTCAATCACAGCGTTTTTTACCTATATGTGTTTTTACCCATTTAGGCGAGCATATACAGCAGCAACTTATGAGGATTTGGCTTTTTTGGGAATCAATTTCAAGATTTTAATTATCACTGCACAAGTATTGGGTTTTGCGGTTTCAAAAGGCTTAGGAATAAAGTATGTTTCCGAAATGCTTCCTGCCAATCGCTCACGTAACTTACTGATAATGATTGCTTTATCTTGGATTTGCTATTTTTTCTTTGCCCTTGTTCCTGCTCCTTTCAACTTGCTTTTTATCTTCATGGCAAGCCTGCCTTTGGGCATGGTTTATGGCACAATTTTAGGTTTTTTGGAAGGACGAAAAACGACAGATTTATTAGTTGCCGTGCTGACGGCTTCGTTTATTATGGGTTCGGGATTTGCCAAAAGTATCGGTAAATGGGTGATGACAAGCCTCGAAGTTAGTCAGTTTTGGATGCCGTTTGTAGCTTGTGCCATTATGATTGTTCCATTTGGGTTTTGTACGTGGTTGATGGGCAAAATTCCGCTACCAAATGAAGCTGATATAGAAAATCGTACTGAACGAAAACCCATGCAAAAAGCTGATAGACAGGCATTTATCAAAGAATTTTCGTTGAGTTTGACCATTTTTGTAATCTCTTATGTGCTGCTTACGACCTTTCGAGAATTTCGAGATAATTTCACGCCAGAGATTTGGAAACTGCTTGGCTACGGCAATAATTCAGCGATTTTTACCCAAACCGAAACACCAATTGCCATTACAGTTTTGCTAATGATGGCGGCCATGCGTTGGGTACAAAACAATTATAAGGCTTTTATAATTGTTCAAATTTTGATGTTGGCTGGGGGCGTTTTGATAGGCGTAAGTACACTACTTTTTCAACAAAAAATCTTATCGCCTGTTACGTGGCTCACTACTTTGGGTTTGGGGGTTTATATGGCATATTCGATGTGTAATAGCCTTTATTTTGAGCGAATGATTGCCACTTTCAAAAAATCTGGAACGGTCGGTTTCTTGATAACCTTTGCAGATTATTATGCTTATTTGGGCAGTATTTTGGTGCTTTTCTACAAAAATTATTTTCAAAAAAGCATCAATTATCTCGACTTCTTTATTACGCTATCTTATTGCATATCAGTCATTTACGTGATTTTAGTAGCTCTTTCGATGTGGAATTTGAGTTTGAAGAAGAGTAGGAAAAATGATTTTAACAAATAATTTATTTTTGAAAATCGTCATGAAAATCAATAAATTTTTAATCTTTGTTTTATTTATTCAGCTTTTGTGTGGCTGCACGGATGATGATAATTCATTTTTTCAATATTTCCTTGAAAACCGTACCAACGAAACTATTTATTTCAAAGCTTTTAGTAGAAATATACTGAAAATGGAATTTGCACTAAAACCAAAAAAAAGAAAATTTTTAAATGGCTATATGCGAAATGGTGATGTTCCCGGCCCAGTTGGTATCGCAACAATTCGAGCAGATTCTATTATAATTGAATTAAAAAACGGCAAAAAATGGATAAATGTTTGTCATTATTCTACACAAAATTTCCCATCAAATCATTGCAATGGAAATAGAAGCCTTTTTAATTTTTCTTCTTATAAAAAGGTTAATGATGAAGGCAGATTTTTTTACTATAATCACATTTTTGAATTTGATGAAAATGATGCTAAAAATGCAAAATAGAGCTTTCAAGATACTTTTTTTATTGATTTTTATTTCAATAAAAGTTTTTTCTCAGAAAATTGAGGAAAAATCGTGGCATTATGTCAGTTTAGGAATTCACCCACAATATTTTTTCAAACCAAATGATAGAATTTTGATTTTTCCTCTTAATTATGAGTTTGTTCCAAATGTTTTCAATCATCATTGGGGGCTTGGGCTTTCTCTAAATTATAATAATGTAAAAATTAATTACCAAAAAGAGTTTTCAATAGGAATGAGATACACCTATTATTTGCTCAAAAATCCAAAACTTAGACCGTATTTTGGTTTTGGCATTTATGCAGGTAATTTGAAATGGTTAGACGAATGGATTTGGAGTAAATATGGAAGACCTGAATGGCAAGCAAGAGTTTTTGCTGGATTAAGAGTAAAAGTTGCTAAAAACTACATGGTTTTTACAGAATATGGCAATTATAGAATCGGTTCTCCAAAATTTAATTTGGGTTTTGGCGTAACCCGAACTTTTTACAATCTATCTCCAAAACAGAAATAAATTCCCACAAAAAACATCACGCTATCTTATTGTATATCAGTCATTTACGTGATTTTAGTAGCTCTTTCGATGTGGAATTTGAGTTTGAAGAAAACAAAAGAATAATCAAAGAATCGCTCCTTTTGGTGTATTTCCTTGCTGAAAAGCAATGATATTTTCGACGACACCCGACAATAATTCCTTGCGAGCATTTACGCCTGCCCAAGCAATGTGTGGCGTAATGATGGTGTTTTTTGCTATGAGAAGTGGGTTGGCTTTTGATGGTGGTTCTACCGAAAGTACGTCAAGTCCTGCACCTGCGATTTTGTCTTCATTCAAAGCATTTGCCAAGTCATTTTCATTAATCAAACCTCCTCGTGAAGTATTGATAAGAATTACAGAAGATTTCATCAAAGCCAAAGAATGTTTGTTGATAAACCCTTGATTATCAGCCATTAAGGGACAATGAAGTGTAATAAAATCACTTTTTTGGAAAAGTTTTTCTTGGCTACAAATCTCTACACCTTCCATTCCACCAGTTACTGGATTTCGCTTTGTTGCCAATATTTTCATACCAAAACCTAAGCCAATATTTGCTACTTTTTTGCCAATATCGCCTAAGCCAACGATGCCCAAAGTTTTGCCCTCAAGCTCAACAAAAGGATTATAATAAAAGCACCAGTCGGGGCATGAAGTCCAAGTATTTTCAATGTTTTGAGCGTGTTTGGCAACTCGATTTGTGAAACTCAAAATCAATGAAAAAACCAATTGAGCCACTGAGGCCGAGCTATAACCACGCACATTGGCAACGATAATTCCGTGAGATTTGGCAGCCATGACATCAACAATATTATAGCCTGTGGCAACCACACCAATATATTTTAGTTTTGGTAATTGACTGATAGTCAAGGTATTAAGAGGGCATTTATTGGTCAAAATAATGTCTGCATCTTTAGCTCGCTCAATGATTTGGTTTGGTGCTGTGCGATCATAGAGAATTACATCACCAAGCGTTTGCAAGATTGATAAATCTAAATCATTCAATGGATTTAGGGTAAAAGCATCAAGAAAAACTATTTTCATTTGTTTGATAAAAAGGTAAAGAAACAACTAAGCCAGCCCATGTTCCAAAGCAAATTTAATCAAATCTCCTGGTTTTGTAATGCCTAATTTGAGATTGATATTATTACGATGCGTTTTGACGGTGGCAACGCTCAGAAAAAGTTTTTCGGCAATTTCGTCATTGATATAACTTTTTCCGATAAGTCCGATGATTTCAATTTCACGCTTTGTTAGCTGAAATTGTTTCATGAAGGAATCATCTTCATGTTGGTTCGAAACCGTTGATTTGGTAAGTTTTGGGTCGTAATATTTTTTTCCTGCAACCACCGATTCAATTGCCAAAATAACTTCATCAACGCCCGAATTCTTCAAAATATAGCCTTGAACGCCCATTTTTTGGCAATCTTCCACAAATTTTCTGTCATTATACATTGTCAAAATAATAACTTTTACATTTTTGTGGTGCTGCATAATCTGAGCTGCCACCTCCAAACCATTCAAATGTGGCATGTTTATATCAAGCAAAACCACGTCAGGCGATAGCCGATGAATGGCGTCCATCACATCTTTTCCTGTAAAAACCTGCCCGACAATTTGTATATTATCTTCGGGCGAAAGCATCATTTTCATGCCATCGTTGAATAATTGATGGTCGTCGGCGATGAGTATTTTTGTCATGGTTTTATTTAATTTTGAAGCGGTTCGCCGCCCGTTTAGAATGAGTGAATGATAGAATGAAAAATAATAGCAAATGTTTCAGTAAATATCTGATTATTAGTGTTTTATGAATAAAAAAAACTATCATTCACTCATTCTATCATTCGCTCATTCAAAATTGGCACTTCCACAATCACTGTAACACCTTCTTCATTTATGTCTAAATTCAGTGTTCCGTTGATAAAATTTACTTTCGATTCCAAGTTATTAAAAATTGGTTTTCCGCAACCGTTATTTTCGGCAATTAAGGTTAGATGAGTTTCATTAAAAACTAATTGCAAATTGGCGTGTTTGGCAAGAGAATTCTTCAAAATATTATTGATTAGCTCGGAGGCAATTCTGAAAATCTGAATTTCGATGGACGAATTTAACCTTTTTTCTTTTCCAATGACCAAATATTCAAATTGAATATCGCTGGTTTGCGAAACTTTGTCAATTGTTTCGGCAAGAGATTTTGACAAACCGAGTTGAGCAAAATTTTTCGGCATCAAATTATGCGAAACATTTCTGAGGTTTTCAACAGCACGTTCCAGCAATTTTCGTGCTTCGGGAATTATCGGATAGCGTTCCTTGATTTCTTCTTTTCGCATCACGCTCGAAATATAACCAATTGCCGTCGAAAGTATTGCCCCAACATCATCATAAAGGTCTTCGGCAATTCGGTTTCGCTCGATTTCGAGAGCATCAATAATTTTCTCTGATTGTGCTTGTTCATTTTGGTGAAGTGTCGTTAATAATTCTTCATTTTGAGAGCGAAATTTACTAAATCCAAAGTATAAAACGCCCAGCGAAAGGATTATCAAATCAAAGAGAAAATCGCACAAAACTACCGCTAAACTATCAAATTCAAAGAGTTTTAGGGCAGTATTGGCGAGATAAATGAATAAAATCAAAGATTTGAAAAGAGTTACGGCTGCCAAAAAAAGTATGATTTTTTCACGTTTTTTGATGCGTTCTTTGATGCTAAATATCGCCAACGGAATTACCATAAAGTCAAAGAAAAGTGACAAAATGAGCATTATTCCGAAGAATTGTTTTAGAATAAGATCAAAAATCAGTACCAAAAAACTGACAATCAAAGTGCCGATAATAAACCATTGGAATCTTTTAACGTATTGAAAAATTCGACTATTTTCGGCAGTTTGACCGATGAATCGTTGCATAAAATATAACTGAAAAAGCACCACCAACCAAGTCGAAAATGTTTGTGGATAAAGCGAATTTATTTCAGGAAAATCATACCATAAATATTGAAAACTAAGCCCTGAAGCAGCTCCTATATTGAAAGCATTTGTTAAAATTATGCTCATAAACCAAGCAAAAACAAGGTCTTTGGTTGCAAACCAAACAACGGCATTGAGCAACAAAACAAGCAAAGTAATTCCAAACAAAATGCCCCAAGCCACATAAATTTTTCGGTCATTTGCTTCAAAATCGCTCGAATTCCAGAGTTTTACTTTAAAATTCAACAGTTCATAACGTTTTTCTGCCATGATATAATAAGTTGCAGATTCGTTGGGTTTGAGGCTAAACTGACAAACAAAATTTCTGTTTGGAAAACCCCGACTTTCAAACTTCAAAGCATCGCCAGTTTGAATATTTTTTGTGAGAGAATCACCCCGAAATTCGTAAATATTCAAGTGGTTTATTCTTGGATTTATTACTTCAATAAAATAGCTAA
Organism: Emticicia sp.; assembly: GCA_031378345.1. Taxonomy (GTDB): domain Bacteria; phylum Bacteroidota; class Bacteroidia; order Cytophagales; family Spirosomataceae; genus Emticicia. The sequence goes on from JANNDY010000146.1 coordinate 15,719, forward strand.
TAGGCTGACTATCAGCCGATTGTATCTTAAATTTCACCCAATGATTAGATGCAGAATTGCCCACATTTACTTTCTCGTCGTTCAGTAATTCAAAAGAATTTTGTTGAATGCTTTGGGCATTAAGAGCATTGGTTTTGTCTTCAAAATGATACAAATATCCCTTCAAAGAAAATGAGTTACTTTGCTTGATTTCAAGCGGTTTGGTCATTTCTTGTGAATGTGCAGAACTAAAAAATAGAACAGCAAAAAGAGTATTTATTGCTTTTTTGAACATCATTTGGGTTTGAACTTGCAATATATTAAATCAGAGGTTTCAAAAAAATACAAACTTGTTTGTATTTTTACGCTTTGTGTCATTATGACTGGGCGTCCCCTAAAGAATCCGTTTGTAGCGAATTTGTACTCGCCAACAGATGCTTACAACATGACACAAAGTGTAAATAAATAAATTCCTGTTCATTCATATTGGTATTGTTACGACAATTTTTGTCCCCCAATTTCCAGAGTCAATTTTTACATTTCCACGCAATTCTTTTGCTCTTGCATGAAGGTTTTTGATGCCTATTCCGTCTTTTTCTTGGGTTTCATCAAAGCCAGTTCCGTTGTCTTTGGCGGTGATTTCTAAGGTGTTTTCTTTGTAAAAAATCGAAACCGTTGCTTCGGTGGCGTGCGAGTGTTTGAGTATATTTTTTATGAGTTCAGAAATGATTCTATATACTTGCACTTCGACCGATAAATTTAATCTAATCGTCTGATAGTCAGTAGAATAGGTGAATTTTATTGCCGAACTTTGATTGGTTTTTTCAATCATTTCAGCAACAGATTTCGACAAACCTTTTTCAATAAAATCAATTGGAATGAGGTTATGCGTAACACTTCGGAGGTCTCCGGTAGCTTTTTTTAGAAGGTTTTTTGTTTCATTTAATAAAGGAAATTCTTCATTTTTTACTTCGCTCAACTGCATTTTTACTGCCAAAAGACTTGTACCGATATTTTCATATAAATCCTCTGTAATTTGCTGACGTTCGCTTTGCAAGGCTTCAATAATTTGTTGGTTTTGTTGCTGTTGAGTTTTGATAAGAGAAATCTGTAAATTTTCATTTTGGGTTTGTGATTGACGAAAGCGATAAACCAAACCCAACAAAAAAGTAATCATATCTATAAAAAAAACAACCATTAGCAACAAAATAGGCTCGATTATAAAAAAACCATCTTCCCGAAAACGATTGATGTTTTGAAGGGTCAGGATAGTCTGGGCAAAAAGTTGGATAATGATGGCAAAATTAAAATAAATCGTCGTTGGTTCGGTGGTTTTTCGGTTTTCAAAAATCATCCACATCCAAAGTCCGATAGTGATAATTGCCAAAATTGCGTGCGTGCGAATCGTGATGGTGTAAATATTGTGTTTTTCGGTAAAACCAGTAATTTGTAATGCTAAAACTATGAAAAACAAAGCCAAAGGTATCCATTTGATGAACTGACTCACTCGAAACGGGCGAGTTTTTTTGATTTGGGGAAGCACAAAAAATGATAGAAAAGAGAAGAAAGAAAAAATGTATAACCACAAACTCATAATAAGTGGGTCGGGCGTATTAAATTTCGGAAAATGGGGCCATAAATACTGAAATCCAAGACCAATGTCAACCATTTGCCGAAGCATGAAAGTAAGAATATAGGCTATGTACCAAAAGTAAACCTTATCGCCCGAAACCCAGCCATAAATTCCACTAACCAAAACTACCAAACCAACAAAACCAAGCAAAAAACCTGCAAAAAGATATTCTTTTTGGTCTATTTCTTCAAAACTACTCGTGGTTCGGAGTGTAATTGGCGTAGAAAGTTCTTCAAAACGCTTGTCTAAAAGCAAAAAATATTCGGCATTTTCGTAAGAATCTAAGCGAATCGGAAAGACGAAAGTGTGCGTAGGCGTAGGTCTTTGGGCAAACGGGTAGCCGTCGCCTGTAATGCCCAGCGATTGAATTTTTCCTTTTTTTCGCTCAAAAAGTTCGAGGTGATTGATGCGATGATTTTGAATTTCGAGCGATAAATCGGCAGGGACAATATCGGTTTCTAACTTAAAATATAACCAATGATTTGACTCTGTATAACCAAAATTTAAGCGATTGTTTTTGAGTTTTTTGAAAGCCTTAACTATTTGATTATCAGTTACTTGTGTAATTTTTAAAGCATTAGTTTTATCTTCAAAATGATAGATTTCAAAAGGTACTAAACCTACCTTTTCTTCTTGCGGAATATAGGCAGTTGCGATAAATAATGCTATCGTGAGAAGGGAAAGTATTAGTAGGTTTTTTTTCATTTTTGATAAGGCACCTCCACCACAACGATTGTTCCATTGATATTTGAGTCAATCGAAAGCTCGGCATTGATTAAATTTGCTCTTGATTCGATGTTTTTTAAGCCTTGATTTTTTGCTTGATTTGCTTCAAAACCTTGCCCATTATCTTCCACAATAAGATTTAAGTAATTTTCATGGAAAATCAGTTGCAAAGTTGCTTCACTTGCTTGTGAATGTTTCAAAACATTATTCAGAAGTTCGGTGGCGATTCTGAAAAGCTGAATCTCGATACTTTCGCTCAATTTTCGTTCTTGACCTATTTTTATATAGTCAAATTGAATTCCATCAGGCTTTGAAATTTTCCTAATTGTTTCTTCCAAAACAAGCGATAAGCCTAATTTTTGAAAGTTTTTTGGCATCAAATTATGCGAAATCAAACGCAAAACGTCGCTTGCTTTGTCTAATAAATGCTGCGAATCAAGCAAAAAAGGGTATTTTTCTTTACTTTCGACAGATTTTGTGAGTGTCGAAAGGAAACCCTTTGCCGTAGCCAACGTTGCCCCTACATCATCATGCAAATCTTGTGCAATTCGGTGGCGTTCCTCTTCAAGTGTTTCGATTATTTTTTGGGAAGCCTCTTGTTCTATTTTCAATAAATTGAGTGCCAAATCTTGGTTTTCTACTTGAAAATAATTGTATTTATAAGCCAATCCATAAGAAAAAAAAGCAATATCTATCAAAGCCGAAAATGCCAAAATCGTGTAAGTTTCTATTTCAAAAGGTAGATTTATGCCTTTTTCTTGCAAAATATTTATGACAATCGAAGAAGAATAAGCCAAAAACTGAACGCCCAAAGCATAGCTATAAAGTTTCACTAATTTTTCGGCATTTCGATAACCTTCAATCAAGCTCCAAGTTGCCAAAATAATCATGCCCGCCACAAAATAAGACGTAAGCGAAACGAGGGTTTTATAGATGAATTTTGGCGTGCCTTCAAGGTCGAAAAACTGAATAAAAACAAGCAAAATCAAGGCAGAAACAACGATTATCTTATAAATCATCACCCAACGAAAAGCCTTTTTTTGACGAGTTTGATGAATAAAATATTGCATAAAAATTAGCTGTGCCGCAAGTGCAATCCAGATAGTCAGATAGACAGGATTGTAGGTATTTATTATAGGGAAATCGTGCCAAATAAACTGAAAACCCAAGCCCGAATCGGCATATAGATGAAGCATCACAAAGGTAATATAGATATTGTACCAAAAATAAATCCAGTCACGGGTATTGTACCAAAGGATGCTATTGAACAAAATAATCAAGAAAATTATTCCTGTAAAAATCCCCCAAAATAGGTATTCATTTCGGTCAGTTTTTTTGAAATAATTGGTCGAAGTTAGGTGAGCATAAAACGACAAAATGGCATCGCGGTGATTGATATGTAGGAAATATTTGGTTTTGGATTTCGGTAAAATCTCAAAAACATAATTATTATTAGCAATTTTTCTTTGAGAAAATGGGTAAATATCGCCCGTTATTCCAAAAGATTTTGGTCGAGTATTTCCTTCTTGCACTTCAAAAAGTTCAATATTATCAAGATTGGCATATTCGACTTCGAGGATTAGTTTTTGCTGATTTGGGTTTTCGCCTATTTCAAAATAAAGCCAATGAGCATCTTTATTATAACCAAATTCTTGTCGAGAAGTGGTGCTTTTGCTTGGTTTGAAAAAGCCTTTTTTTTGAAAATCAATCGCAGTGAAAATATTTACGGTATCGCTCGAAGTTTGAAAATGAAAAAGGTGATTTTGAAGAGAAAAATTTTGTAAATCATTGATTATCAGCGATTTACTATCTTTTTGTGCCATAGAGAAACACCAACAGAAGCAAAGCAAAAAGCATTTTATGGTAGTTTTCATGGTTGGTTTTGAAAAGATTTTTTCAAATATACAAAAAATACAAACAAGTTAGTATTGAAATCACCCTGCTGAATGTGCCAACTTTGCATCGTCGAAAGTGTCTGAACTATGATTTATATGATTAGGCTGATTTCATTGATTTTGAAAAACAAATCTATCAAATTCAAAAATACAAACAAGTTAGTATTGATTTCGCCCTTTGAAAACTGCCAACTTTGCAACATCAAAATAGTCATGAAAACTTTAAATTTTAATCAAATCAAATTTTTAACAATCAAATCAAACAAGCCATGAAAAATTTAGTAAAAACAATCGCCTTATGTTTATTCGCAAATGTTGCTTTTTCGCAAGCAAAACACTCTTTTGAAGAAATGACTTTCTCAAAAGATGACAAAATCGTGAAGGTTTCGATTCCGAGTCAGGGTATTTCCAACCAAGAAGGGTATTTCATTTACACAGCCAATGTTACGGTTGATGTGCCAAACAAGAAGATTTCAAATGTGATTTTGAAAACTTATGGGAAAACCACAGTTATTGCCATGAATAAAGTTACTTACATTCCGAATATTTACATTCCTAATTTAGGGTCGTACGGAGAAGGATACTCTTATAAAGGAACGGGAACAAATGTGATTTTTTATTTCTTTAAAGGAAATTCAAAGGTTGAAGACACCTTCAAAGTTATGTTCTATGTTCCAGCGGGTCCGCAAGATATTTCACTTGGAAACTAAAACAAACCTCATTAGGCATTGGTTATCAATGCCTTATGAAAATTTAACTTCATTCATTTTTTAACAAAAACAAAAGCCATGAAAAAATCATTTTTAGTATTCGCTCTTTTATTTATTGCCTTCGTAGGCAAAGTTTCAGCTCAACGGGGTGCTGGCAAAGTTAGCACACATGACATCCATTTTAGGTTTCAAGAAGGTACAAATACTGTGCAAGTACCTAATGGAGAAGGTTCGGTTCGGTTCATGTATCGTGGCGGACAAGTCCAAAATGCTAATTTTCAAGATGCAACGGGTAAAATTTATAAACTTGGCTTGGGTGGACCAACTGGCGACCCAACTGCCCAAGTACCAGGTTGTGAAAGCAATTGCGATAACTGTACTGGTGGTTGCCATAAGATTTGTATAGAAGGATATTGTTGCTACGGCTGTACTGGCAACACACTTTCAGCAGGTGCAAATCCATCTGAAACTGTCAAACCTCGTCGCTTAGAAATTATTATACACAAACAAAATTAATCAATTTTAATAAACCGATGCGGCGTTCCGCAAAAAACAAGCCATGAAAAAAACAATCGTAGTATTCGCATTATTAGTAGTTGCCTTCGTAGGCAAAGTTTCAGCACAATATAAAGTTACGATGTCTGATGCTCTCATTTCTTCAATCAAACTAAATGAAGGCTCAAATGTCGTTCAAATTCCAAATGGGGTAGGCACAATTCGCTTCGTAAAGCGTGGAGAAAGTTTCTCAAATGTGATGTTTCAAGATGCCGCAGGAAAAATCGTAAGGCTAAACCCCAATGATGGAAGCGACGGAGCAGCACCAAGTCCAGCTTGCAAATGCCCTGTGCCAGATGCGTGTTTTGCGACTGCCGAAAAAAATATCGGAATGTGTTTGTGCAAACCTTGCAACTTATCGAATGGCGAAAACGAATGGAGTATCGGACTTTTATTGCCCGCAGTTCAGAAAGTGAGGGATGCCGCCAATAGACTTTAATTTCATAAACACCTTATTATCAAGTATTTAACAAATAAATTATATTTTAAACAAACGTGGCGACCTTACGCAAAAATCATGAAAACTAAATTTTTTGTAATCGTAACACTTGTAATTGCAAGTATCAGTACCGCAGTTTTTGCACAAAGTCCTCGTGAAAACAAAGTAGAAAAAAGCGTCGTTTTGGTCGAAGGAAACAACACAGTTGATTTCGGTAGAGTTGGGAAAATGTACATTACCAAAAGAGGTGGCAAGGTCGTAGCCGTCAGAGTTCAGAAAGGAAATAACCTAAAACAGATTTCATTGGCAAATAACGGTGGCACAAGAGGCCCCCTTGATTGTGAATGTGGAGTAGTTGTTGTTGATGAAGGTTGGGAGGCTTGTGCTTTGTGCGACCCTACGCCACTTCCACCGCCACCATCAGGAGATTTGACTCGAATCGTGTGGAAATTAGATGACAATAATAGTCCCAATACAGGGAATTAAAAAACTTTAAATAATTACAAAAAGCCACCCTAATCGGTGGCTTTTTTTGTTTTAAACACTTTATAATCAATCAATTACCTCAAAAATACAAACTTGTTTGTATTGATTTGTGGCATCAAAAATTGCAATTTTGTATCATCAATCTGATACAAATTATAGCCATGAAAACTATCATTTTTACATTCGTTTTTAGTCTGATTTTTACTAAAATATTTGCCAAAGATTCGACCCAAAACAAGGTAGATTCGGTCAAAATTAAAGTAGATTCTGTAAAAACCGTTGAGCCAAAATTGACCATTTCGGGAGATTTGACCATCTCGACAGGCTATTATAAAATGTCGGGTTTGGATGCTCCTCGCGGGCAATTTAATCCCTACGGAATTAGTGGAAAACTGATGCTGAAATCTAAAAATTGGATAGTTCCGATTTCGATGATTTATAGTAGTCAGAATAATAGTTTCAGACAACCTTACAATCAAGTTGGCAGTAGCCCTTTGTATAAAAATTGGCTTGTGCTGCACGGCGGTTATCGCAACGTTTATTTTTCGCCGTTTACGCTTGCTGGACATACTTTTTTAGGTTCGGGAATTGAACTCAATCCAAAGAAATTCAGGTTCGGTTTTATCTATGGAAAATTCAATCGAGCTATCGAAGGAAACTTTGCTGAACCTGACCGAATTCCATTTTTCAAACGCACGGGTTTTGCTTCGAGAATTGGTGTCGGAACAAAGATAAATTACCTTGATTTGATAGTTTTAAAAGTTGCCGATGATGTTAATTCTATTAGCTTATCGCCTGATTATAAGTATATTAAGCCTGCCGAGAACTTGGCTTTGGGCATTAGTGCAAGGTTAAAAATCAAGAAGAAATTTAGCTTCGAATTAGACGGTTCAGCGAGTGCTTTTACTCGTGATATTCGTACAGAAGCCATCGGAGAATTTGTCAATATCAGGTTTTATGATGCCATCAAAAAGGTGTTTATTCCACGCGTTTCAACCCAGCTTTCGACAGCGTTGCAGTCGGCAATTGGCTATAAATCAAAGGTTTTTTCTGGAAAAATTCAGTACAAACGTATCGAACCCGAATTCAAAACGATGGGTGCATATTATTTCCAAAACGACATCGAAAGCTATACTTTTAATCCAAATCTTAGTCTTTTCAAAAGCAAATTAAAACTCAATACGAGCATCGGATTACAACATGATAATTTATTGAATCAGAAAAAAGTGGAAACAAATCGTTTGATTGGTTCGGCGGCAATTGTTTATGCTCCCAATGAAAATTTTTCAATGGATTTTCTCTTTTCTAACTACGGAATCACGCAAAAAGCGGGCTATCTGCCTTTGATAGACACCTTAAAAATTGCTCAAAACAACAAAACTTTGTCGCTCAATTCGATGTATATGAAAATCGGAGAAAGTAATATGCAGACTTTTATGGTTTCGGCAATTTATCAAGAATTACAAGATTTGAACAGCCGAACTGCCATTTTCAACGAAAACCAAAACTGGAATTATAACGCCTCTTATTCGTTCCAAAACCTCATTTCTAACTTTGATTTTAGCCTAAATTATTCATATACACTCACAAAATCTATTGATATCGAAAGCGTTTTTCATGGACCAACTTGCAGCATTAGCAAACTATTTTTGAAGAACAATAATTTGACTTTAAGAAGCAATTTTGGCTATATGCTGAGCAAACAAACTATCTTAGATTTTCAAGAAAAAGGCAATGTTTTGAATCTTTCTTCCGATGTTTCTTATACTTTTTTCAAGAAAAACACGCTTTCGCTCAATTGGAGTTTGATTAAAAATAAAGGCTTACAAGATTTCTCCGAAAACAGAGGAACAATCGAATATAATTTAACATTTTGAAGATTATGAAAAAATACATTTTACTGATTATCAGCACTTTAGCAATCAGCATTTGTAATGCCCAGCAAGTTTCAGTAAGCGTTTCGGTCGCACCACCGTACACGCCTTATATGCTTGATTATGTGTTTTCGGCAGGAAAATTAACCTTGCAAATCAAGAATAATACTCGGCAAATTCAGCAAATAAAATTGGTTGGAAGCATCATTGGCGATAACGGACTTTGGGTGAAAACTAAGCCAAATTTTCAGCCAACAAAACCCATTATTTTGAATCCAAATGAGATAAAAATCTTCAAAAATTGGCAAGAATTACAAGATTTTTTCGATGGAAATAATGTAGAATATTCCGAAATAAATGTTGAAGCCATTGCTCGAAATGGCTTTCCCGAAGGAACATATAATATTTGTATTAGGGCATTGGATTTTGTCACAAATTCGCTCTTATCGTTTGACGAACCTTTGGGTTGCAGTAATCCAATTAGCATCAGGTATGTTGAGCCGCCAGTCATTATTTTTCCAAAAGATGAGGAAATTATCAATATTGCAAATCATCAAGTACTCATGTTCAATTGGTCGAATGTAATCGGCTTGGCACGAGGTGTAAATTACACTTTCAAATTGGTCGAACTGCCCGATGAAGAGGTAAACGCCAATGCTTATATTGAATCGGTAACGATTCCGCTTTTTGAACAAAAAAATATTCGGGCAACCACATTAATTTATGGAAATAATATGCCAATATTGAAATCAAATAAGAAATATGCCGTCAGAATTACAGCTTTTGATTCAGAAAAAAAAGTTGCATTTTTGAATGATGGACATAGTTTTGTAACAACTTTTATTTGTAAATAACTCATGTTATACAAAATAAAGCCCAAAGGGCTTAAACTTGAATAGCCATGAGTGAAACTCGTGGTTGTAAAGCAAAGGCAGTTCCAACCCCGAAGTGGGTTGAACTCGCTCTATGCGATTTTGTTCAACCCACTTCGGGGTTGGAAAACTTTTTTGACATTTATCCCCCAAATTTCATTTGGGGCTATTCAAGTTTAAGCCCTTTGGGCTTGGAGTAAATAAATAGTCAATAGACTACAGCGGACGGCGTTCTGTTTAACAGCAATCATTTATCAAGTTTAAAAGCATAAATTATTAATTAACCGCAAAAAAACCCATGAAAAAAATTTCAGATTTCTTCTACAATCGTGCCAATGGTTATGCCGTTTTAGGCTTTTTTGCCTTGCAAACACTCTTTTCTATGTTGATTTTACCCTATTATCAAAAGCAATTCGACCCAAATCTCAATCTTGGTTTGATGGATTTGAGTTTCAATTTTACGCCAGAAAAAGGTTACAGCATCATCGAAAGTTATGGGGACGCAGGGCGTGAAGTTTATCTTTTTGTCGAATCTTGTATTGATATTATTTACCCAATTGCTTATACGATCTCATGGATTTTGCTGTTGAGTTTTTTGTTCAAGAAAAATGCCTGGAATCTCGGCAAATGGAATTTAATTCCAATGGGAGCAATGATATTTGATTTATGCGAAAATTTTGGCATTGTTCAAATGCTCAAAGCATTTCCCGAAAGAGTAGATTTCTGGGCAAAATTTGCTTCCAATGCAGGAATTTTAAAATGGCTGTTTTTTGCAGTAATCATCATTTTATTCTTAGCAAGTTTGGTGATGTGGGTAGTGAAATTGGTGAAGAAAAAGGCTTGATTCTATATAAAAAACAGTAGAGACAAGGCATTGCCTTGTCTCTACATGGGTAAAAAAAAACTATTTCTTCCTCGTATCCAAGCCGTAGGCTTTCAAAATGCCACGAGCCAAGGCTGTTTTATGTACTTCGTCTGCACCGTCATAAATTCTTGCAGCACGTTCATGCGAGTACCATTGCGAAAGTAAAATATCGTTGGTCATACCCAAAGCTCCGTGCGTCTGAATCGCTCTGTCAATAACTCTCAGCATCATATTTGCCGTAAAAAACTTTATCATCGAAATCTCATCACGCACGGCAGCAGCCCCTTGTTCGTCAATATTTTTTGCAGTTCGTAGCACCAAAAGCCTTGCTGAATCTATCTCTGCTCTACTTTCTGCAATAAAACCTTGAATAAATTGCATTTCGCCCAGCATCACACCTTCTGACATTTCTCTTGAAGCTGCATATCGGCACATCAAATCAAAACTTCGCTCGGCAATACCAATAAAACGCATACAATGATGAATCCTGCCCGGTCCGAGGCGTTCTTGTGCCAACAAAAAACCAGAACCCTCAACACCAATTAAGTTAGCTTGTGGCACTCGTACATTTTCATACATCACTTCGGCATGGCTCGCCCAACTATCGCCCGCATGACCCATGATAGGAATATTTCTGATAAATTTAAAACCAGGTGTATCAAGCGGCACAATGATTTGACTTGCTCGTTTGTGAGGAGCAGCATCAGGATTTGTAACTGCCATCACAACTGCAAAAGCTGCACCATCTGCCGACGAAGTAAACCATTTATGACCATTTATGACATAATCATCGCCATCTTTCACGGCAGTTGTACCCATTCGAGTTGGGTTTGAACCTGCAAATTCTGGCTCGGTCATAGAGAAGCAACTCCTAATTTCTCCATTCATCAAAGGCTTTAAATACTTGTCTTTGAGGTGTTTTGGAGCATATTTGTGCATTAATTCGGTATTTCCGATGTCGGGGGCTTGAGTATTAAAAACATAATGTCCGAAAGGTGAAGTTGCCAAAACCTCACTTATTTGACCAAATTCACAAAGTGTTAGCCCAAGTCCGCCATCTTCTTCGGGCAAGTGCAAACCCCAAAGCCCGGCTTGTTTTACTAACTCTCTTTTTTGATTCAAAACAGGTAGCACATAAGAAAAATTATGCAGAAGATTTTCAGTTGTTTCAAGAGGATACAGTTCAGTTTGAACAAATATTTGAATTTTTGGTAATAGGTCTTTGAGTTTTTCGGTAATAAATAGGCTTTCCATTAGCGATGATTTTTAGGATTGATAGTGTAAATATTGGCATAAAGTTAGGTTTACTATTTCGATGGCACAAAGATTTAAGGTTTTTCTTGAAAAATAGTTTAATTTTGAGAAAGTTTTGTTTACCACAAAGGCACAAAGTTCACAAAGAAACACTTGCCAAATTCCTATTTTTAATGCTTCAACGCCTCTTGTTTATTCTGTTTTTTTTCTCACAAACGATTGATTATCAGTGCTTTGCCAATGATTCTTTGATTGTTCGTAATATTAAAATTGAAGGAAATATTCGAACGAAAGATAAAATTATTTTTCGTGAAATGGTAATTCACGTTGGCGATATTTTACAAAAAAATAAGTTAAAAGAAATAATTGAATCTGACCGTCAGAAAATCACAAATTTGAATTTGTTTATCACCGTGAAAATTTCTACACAAGAGCTTGATAATCACCAGATTGATGTAGTTGTGGAGGTGAAAGAACGCTTATATTTGGTGGCTTTTCCAGTTTTTTATTTGGCAGATAGAAATGTAAATGAATGGTGGTACGAGCGAAATCATGACCTGAGAAGAACAATTTACGGAATTTATGGCAAACATTCCAACTTGACAGGCAATAATGATCAACTCCGAATTCGGGCAGAAACTGGCTTTATTCAAAACTTTGAGATTTCGTACAGCAGTCCTTATTTAGATAAAAAACTACGAACTACTCTGTTGGGAGGCGTTTTTTACGGAATTAACAAAACAATGGTCTATCGGACTTGGCAAGATAAATTTCAGTTTTTGGAAAGTGAACAACGCCAACGTGAACGCTTGAATTTCTATACGGTGCTTTCTCGACGTACGGGTTTTTACCAAAATCAATCTTTGCAAATAAGTTATAACCAAACACAAATTGCAGATACAATTGCTTATCTAAACCCGAATTATTTTTTAGATGGAAAAATAAAGCAAAAATATTTTTTGATAAACTATGCCTATATTTTCGATAGACGAGACAATCGGCAATATGCTCTGAAAGGCAACAGGACGAGTTTTGATGTAACAAAATATGGCTTATTTGCTTCCGACAATATCAATCAATTGAGTATAAGTGCATCATATAGTAAATATTTACCTATTAAAAATAAGTTTTATACCAATTATAGCCTTCGGGCAAAAGTCTCATTTCCTCAAAAGCAACCTTTTTTGCAAACGGTAGGTTTGGGTTATAGAAATGATTTGGTACGTGGCTACGAACTTTATGTGATTGATGGTCAAAGCTTTGTGCTGGCAAAAACCAATTTAAAATACAAACTTCTTGACCGTACTTTTAACCTCAGCAAGTTTCTGAAAATAAAACAATTTAATACATTGCCAGTGGCGGCATATCTCAACTCGTTTATAGATTTTGGTTATGCCCAAAATAATTTTCCACAGATAAATAATACTAAATTGGCAAATAAATGGTTAGTAGGTGGAGGTTTTGGCTTAGATGTAATTACTTGGTATAATGTAGTCGGACGACTCAATTACTCAATCAATGGTTTGGGCGAAAAACGTTTGTTTTTTAATTTGGCTCGGGAGTTTTAGCTATCGGCGGTCGGTTTTCGGCAGGCAACAATCAAAATTTTCATTTTTTATACTGGTTTTTAAACTTTAATCTGCGAAATTTACTTTGGCATGCTGAAAAAAAGCTGGTTGCCGAAAACTAATTGCTGATTTTTTTATTCATTTTCATTTAATATATTTCTTTCAAAAAATTATGAAAATTCATTTATTTATTTTATCTTTGTTATTAATTACGTGCAGTAACCCAAAAGAAACAAAAACCGTGGAAGTTTTAAGCCCACCCTCACCCAAAACAGTTACATCAAGTAACGTACAAAAATTGCTACGTGCCATCATGGGTACGGGCGAAGGTCTCCTTCGGGGTGTCAAGTTTGGTGATACCATAACTGATGTTAAAAAGAAGGAAACAATCGAGATTTTTGAAGAAGAAGATACCCATATTGGCTATTCGTTCGACACCGAAAGCCTCGAAACAGTGGATATTCTCTACGAAAAAGACAAACAAAATCGTGTTACAGGCATCGAATTAGATATTTATATGAATACCGACGCCTCAAACGATAGCTTGAAAAACGAATTGAGCAATCAATTTTCGATTCGTTATGGCAAGCCATTACCTACTAAAGAAGACCTAACTTGGAAAATAAAACCCAATGGGCAGGTTAGCATAAAAGTTGTAAAAAATAAGTTAGATAGAGGCTTAGAAGTGAGGTTTTCCCAAGCTTCTAAAGCTCTTTAAAATACATTTCAAAAAACCCTGTGAAAATATGATTTTCACAGGGTTTTTATTTAATACCAGTGCGGTTATCTTCAAAATCAACTCGTTTTTCTGCTTTTAAAATTTATTGATTTCTCTTGAATTTCGATTGTTTTTTCATAAAATGCTTATAACCAATAACTTACGTTTTTTGTTTTTGTTAGAATTAAAGCCAATTCTGATATTAACATATAAGAAGTTAAGATTGGCATAAATGTTGATAAAGGACTAATGTAACTGCTGTGAGCGTATAAAAAAATAGACCTAATATCATGGAAATCAAGACAAAATCTGCCCTCAGTTTTTTACTGATGGGATGCTTAACATTATGTAGTTGTGAAGGACCAGAGGGGCCTCAAGGAGCAAAAGGCGACCAAGGGATTCAAGGTGTGCAAGGAGTAAAAGGAGATACAGGTGCGGTTGGTCCTGCTGGTGCAACTGGACAAACAGGAGCGACGGGTGCTACTGGAATTCAAGGCCCAACAGGAGAAACTGGGGCTGTTGGACCTGCTGGTGCGACAGGTGCAACTGGACAAACAGGAGCGACGGGAGCAACAGGAGCAACGGGGCCTCAAGGTGCTACTGGAGCAACAGGTGCTACCGGACCACAAGGACAAACTGGTGCGACAGGAGCAACTGGTGCTACTGGACCACAAGGACAAACTGGTGCGACTGGTGCAGCAGGCACAAGCAATGTTATTTACTCTGATTGGTTTACCCCTGCAGTTTCCGATTGGCAAAAAGTAACAGAAAAAAACTATATATATGCAATGATTGATGCGAAAACGACGCAAGACATTATAGATAAAGGTGTAGTGCTTGCCTATACTCGCCAAACGGCTGGCGGACAAGCATATTTGCTTCCACTCATGTTAGAAACAAATTCAGGACTAACAAATTATAATATTTCGATAGCAGTAGGCAAAATAAATATAACTTTTGTAGAGTTGTTAGATATACAAGGCAAGCCGGCCACAGGTTTACAATTTCGATATGTGATTATTCCAGGAGGGATTAAAACAAGAGCAAATATTGATTATACAAACTTCAATGAAGTTGCAAAAGCATTCGGGATTCCAAGATAAGGAAAATTATAAATTATCTGTGAACAATTATCAACTGGTTCTACGCTAATTTGCTCAATTTTCAATAATAAAAATATCAAGCCGTATTAAATTTGTCATGAAATATACAATACAAAAGGCACTCAAAAGGTGCCTTTTGTTGTTTTTAAGCTATATTTTTAATAAATTCCTTAAATAAACGTTTTAAATTTAAGATGAAAAAATCAGCAATTAGATGTCAATTTTTTAGTAAAAAACTCTATTTTTTACTACTTTTCCCACTTTTAGGGTTTTCTCAAAGGTGCAATCATGCCCGTGAGATTCAAACGCTTTATAGCCAATTAGTTGCCAATGGTTTTGATACAAAAACACCTATTTCTTACCATTATTTTTTTATAGATAATAGCCAAGAAGACCTTACTCGCTTCAAAGATTTGCTTTTAAAACAAAATTATCGCTTTATAAATACCTCAAAAAACGCAGGAAAGTTTCAGTTAGAAATGGAAAAAAAAGATGCTTTTGATGCCAATTCCGCTACTCGAATGGAGCAATCTTTGAGCCAATTTGCCAAAGCTAATAATATTGAAATTTTTGATGGTTTTGAGCTAAAACAAGAAGAAAATGAAGATAATTCGTTGAATATCATTGATTTCAAGAAGGAAGTTGAACGAATTCCAACAGCAGAATTATTCAAAAAAGGAATGGAATTTTATTCAAAAAAGGACGATGCAAAAGCTCTTGCGGTTTTTGACCGTTGTATCAAATTAGGTATTAATTCCGAAACGAGTTATTATAAAAGAGGAAATTGCAAAACCGCTTTGGGACAAACAAAAGGAGCAATTGCCGACTTAGATAATGCCTTGAAAATAAACCCCAAACACTACGAAGCAAACTTCAATTTGGCTGGACTTTATTTTGAAGCCGAGAATTATGATAAGGCGGCAGAATATTATCTAAAAGCCACATCAATTAATGTTAGAAGCGAGAATGGTTTCTATCGTTTGGCAGAAACTTACCAAAAAATGGGCATGAAAAATGCTGCTTTGCAAAATTGCCAAAAGGCTTTACAAATCAATCCAAATAATGAATTTGCTAAAGATTTGATGAAAAAATTGAAGTGAAAAACGGAATGCTTCCCGATTAATTACTGATAATTAGAACATCCCAATTAGGCTCATAATCTTATTTCTTCTTGAAAATTTCCTTCCACAAATAAGATTTAACATTGCCATAATACACCCAATGTTTTTTTAATCTTACCCTTGCATCCTACTAATTATGAATTTTGCCCACCATATTTTAGTAGTTGATGACGAAACCGATATTGTGGAGTTATTGAGTTTTTATCCCGAAAAAGAAATTTGTAAAGTGGAGTCTGCCTCTAATGGCAAAAAAGCTTTCGAGGATATTTTAGAAGGTATTTTAAAATAATTTTTTAGAAATATTTTGTACTCTGTTTACTATCAGTATTTTACGTTAAAAATCAGTGGTTTGGTTTAATCGAATTTTATAATACATATCGTGCATCACTTGCATGTGTGGTGCTGTAAGTACTGCCAAGCCCAAAAAACTATATGCCATCATTGCATTATTGTTGATAAACATAAAACCAGTAAATCCGAATATAAAAATACCACCAATAGCAAGCAAGCTATAAAAAACCATTTGTTTTACTATTGATTTAATGTTATAAAAGTTGCTGTTTTTTTGTAAGTATGAAGTTATGTTATTAAGCGACAGTGTTGAATGCCAAATAACAAAATAAAACGTAAAACCCAATAACATGGGCAAATTATAAATAATCAAAAGAATGAGCATAAACTGTCCTATAAATAATTGAATTTCGGACTTATTAAAAACTTTATTTTTTGCGAAATAAACAATAGCACTAATAACAAACAAGATTATTGAAGAAGCAATAAGCTCGTAACGATGACCGTCAAGCCAATTAATAAATGCCAAATTGTCTGAACCTGCCTTGAAAAGTTGTAAAATTGCTCTTACTTCATCAAAATTGGGGAATAAAATTACACTCAAAATAACTAAACCATAAGCCGTAACGAAAAATTGCCCCAAAAGTGTATCTGTCTTAAATTGGTGTAGATCAGTTTCGCCAAAATGATATGCCGCCAAAAAAATAAATAGAATATTGCCAAATAATGGGAAAAACCAAAGTATCATACCAAATGCCACTAAGCGACCCATATAATTAATGAAAAAATATAAGGTCGAAAACCGCTTCTTTTCATTGCTCGCATTTTGTGTAGCAACCAACAAATCGGCAGCTCCATGTGGAATTCCTAAAAACAAAATACCAACAGCGAATGCCAAAAATTGCCCATGTGCAGAAATAGCTTGAACGTATTGATGTACCAAAAGTATAGCAAAGCCGATGAACAATAGTAGTATTCTCATTGGTTCTATTTGGTAGAAATTGAAGAAAACATTTAGTAGTTAGGGAGAAATGTTTGATATTTTGCTACAAAAACCCTTATTTTAAAGGGGTTTTTGTAGCAAAATATCAAAAAGAAGGATATTATGCAATAACTTTTTTCGACTCAGTTATAGCAATATTATATACTACTAAACCAAAACCTATTTTGTTGATTGCATCAGCAATGTTATAAAACAAGTTCAAGTCTTTTGTTTGTAGTAACCCAGCACCATCAGGTCCTAACCAACCACCAGGGCCAGCCATGTAACCAATTGGATAAATAGCCCAACCTGCTAACACGAACCAAGCCAGTGCTTGAATACCAGACTTTACAGATGATGAGTTTGAAGCTGCCGCTAATTGCTTTGCCTCTCCCATCCATGCTGAATGAAGTACATAAACATAACCAATTGAGGAAATTACACCCCACATTACCGAGTGACTCATTGAAGCAGTTGGGTTAAATGCTTCTCCAATGTAACCCGCCACTAACATCACTACCGATGCCAATATGAGTTTCCACATAAAAGCGGGCTTTGCACCTGCGGGCTTTAATAAAAGGTAAAACTCAACGCACATCAAAGGAACAGTCAATGTCCAGTCGATGTAACGTAGAGCTACTGGACTTTCGCCAGTTGCACCATAAAAATCTCTCATGTAGTAGTAGTGAACCGCTGCAATACCAGTGATTAGACCTGATACTAAAAGAGATGTTTTCCACTTGCCATCAACGCTTCCTCTTTCAAATAAAAAGAAAACGGAGGCGGCTAACATTGCCATGTAGCCTGTAAAAAATGTAAATGAAACTGGGTCTTTGCCATCAACACTGACGACGTTTAAAAATAAAGTGTACATTAGGGTAACTATGTTTAAGTGTTCAACAATATTGATATAACTTAAGTGCTTATCTTTTTGTTTAATAAATTGTTAAAATAATTAAACAAATTTTTGTTTTTAATGTTTTTTATTATATTATTCAATGAAATAATATAACTAATGCCCTATTATTTGTCTAAATATTTAGTGTAAAAAAATTAGCTTTATTCGAAATAATAAGCAAAAAATACCGATAATATGTTTGTTTTGGCAAATTATGCTTCCTTCAAATGCTTTCTCTCAATAAGATTTAACATTGGCTTAATATACCTAACGTTTTTTTAATCTTACCTTTGCATTGTAAAAAAACAAATTACTACTTATGAGTCTTGCTCACCGTGTTTTAGTAGTTGATGACGAAGCCGATATTGTGGAGTTATTAAGTTATAACCTCGAAAAAGAAGGTTATAAAGTGGCTTCTGCCCCAGATGGCAAAAAAGCTATCGAAATTGCCAAAGAATTTTTGCCCGATTTAGTGATTTTGGATATTATGATGCCTCACCTCGATGGCATCGAAGTTGGACGAATTATTCGTGCCATGCCCGAACTCAAAAACACTTACATTTTATATCTCACAGCTCGCTCAGAAGAGTATTCCGAAATTGCAGCCTTCGAAGTCGGAGCTGACGACTACCTCAATAAACCCATCAAACCACGTGCTTTGATGAGCCGAATCAATGCTTTTTTCCGTCGTGAAGCTCAAAAAACTGACCCAACCGAAACCTTGGAAGTGGCAGGTTTGAACATCAATCGTTTGAATTATACCGTTACAAAACCCGACGGAACTTTAGTAGTGTTACCTAAAAAAGAGTTTGAATTACTTTTCTTCCTTGCTCAACACCCCAATAAAGTTTTTAGTCGAGATGAAATCTTGCAGAAAATTTGGGGGATAGATGTTTACGTGGTTGAGCGTACAATTGACGTGCATATTCGTAAAGTACGTGAAAAAGTAGGCGAAAACTTCATCAAAACCCTCAAAGGTGTAGGATATATGTTTACCGACGAAGTTTGAAAAGTTATTTTTTTGGATTAAATTCAAGCGTATTTTCCGAAAGAATGAAATTTTTCGTCCGAAATCTAAATCGAGGTGTCGAACCATTCTGAAACCCGAAATCGTCTTTATGTCTTTCAGCCCCCGAATTATTGCCTTTTTTCTTGCTGTCCTGATTACGCTCATTTCGGTGGCATTTCTTAGTTTTGTTCCAGACGTTAGTGCTGCAATGCTCTTTGTAGTAGGTGTATCGTGCTTTTTTGCTTCATTTTTCTTTGTTTTCTACACCATTGATATTTTAGTTTTTCGGGAAGTTGACCAAATTTATAAGACCATACAAAAATTAAAAATTCGTGATTTTGATATTTCTCGAAAATCTTTGATAAAAAGTGTCAATCCAATCAAAAAATTGAATTCTGAAATTTCGAGTTATGTTACTAAAAAGCAGATTGAAATTGAAGAATTGAAAAAAATGGAAATCTTTCGGAGAGAATTTTTAGCAGATGTTTCGCACGAACTCAAAACCCCCATTTTTGCCGCCCAAGGATTTATTCATACGCTCATTGACGGAGCAAAAGAAGACCCAAAAACGCTTGATAGATTTCTGAACCGTGCCGCCAAAAGCATTGATGCACTTGATGCTTTGGTGCGTGATTTGGTTACGCTTTCGCAAGTAGAAAAAGGTGATTTGAAAATGAATTTAGAAGAAATTGACCTCAAGCATATCACCGAAGAAATTTTTGAGCAATTAGAAAACAAAGCCAAAAACCGAAAAGTAACTTTAAAAATCAAACCAAAAGAGTTAGGAAAAGCATTGGTAATGGCTGATAAACAGCGAATTACGCAGGTTTTGACTAATTTAATTGATAACGGAATAAAGTATGGACACGATAATGGAAAAATAATTGTAGAGATTGAAGAAGAAAAAAAGCATTTTCATATTTCGGTAGAAGACGATGGACCAGGAATCCCGCCTGAGCATTTGAATCGTATTTTTGAGCGTTTTTATCGAGTAGATAAAAGTCGCTCTCGTGATACTGGCGGCACAGGACTCGGCTTGGCAATTGTGAAGCATATTTTGAATGCCCATAATTCTAAAATAACCGTAACAAGCAAAATAGACAAAGGAACAACGTTTGGTTTTAAACTAAAAAAAGTATCTGAATCATTAGTTGATGTTGTTTAAAAGCCCCTCAAATCTATTGAAATGAGGGGATTTTTATTCATTAGACTTCTTGCGAAAGTCTATTACTTCTTCGCCATTTCTTCCTCTTTCAGTGTTCTACGCAAAATTTTACCAACATTAGTTTTTGGTAATTCGGTGCGAAACTCAATATGTTTTGGGCATTTATAGGCAGTCAGATTTTCTCTACAATGTGCCATAATTTGCTCCTTAGTAAGGTTTTCATCTTTTTTTACAACAAAAACCTTCACCGCTTCAGTAGATTTATCATCAGCAATGCCAATGCAAGCAACTTCTAAAACTCCAGCACAAGTCGCAACCACCTCTTCAATTTCATTCGGGTAAACATTAAATCCTGAAACCAAAATCATATCTTTTTTTCTATCTACAATCTTGAAAAAACCATCAGCATCCATGATGCCAACATCGCCTGTTTTGAACCACGATTTACCCTCACTGTCAATAAAAGTAACTTTTTCTGTTTCGTCAGGACGGTTATAATAACCAGTCATTACTTGTGGGCCAAAGGCACAAATTTCGCCCGCTTCGCCAATTTCTGCCCAAGTTTCATCGTCTTTCAATATTTTTATGTCGGTGCTTGGCCAAGGCACACCAATTGTTCCAACTCTATTATTGCCACCCATCAAAGGATTTGAAGTAAGCACAGGCGAAGTTTCCGACAAGCCATAACCTTCGGCAGGAAGATTTCCAGTCAAATCTTTCCAACGATTTGCCACAATTCCTTGCAAAGCCATTCCGCCAGCCGAGGTGATAACCAACTTACTAAAATCAATTTCACCAATTTTTGGATGATTGAGCAAGCCATTATATAAAGTATTCACTCCTGTAAAAACATGCGGAGGATTTTTCTTCAAATCTTTAATAAATGCCTCCATATCACGAGGATTGGTAATGAGCAAATTCATCGGCCCAGTTTTAAGGGCAGTTAAAGCATTGATAGTCAAGGCATAAATATGGTAAAGAGGCAATGCCGCAACCACCACAATCTTATCATCAACAATAGCATTTATCAAACTTCCTTGCCAAGCATAGTTTCCTTCCAAGTTTGCAACAATATTTCGATGCGTTAGCATTGCCCCTTTCGACACACCCGTTGTGCCACCAGTATATTGTATAAATGCCAAGTCGCTACCTTTCAAAGTTGGTTTTGTCCAAGTCATTTTTACCCCTTTACTGACAGCTTCCATGAAAGATTGCTCTTGTGGCAAGTCATAGTCAGGCACCATTTTCTTGACATTTTTCACCACATAATTGACAATATACTTTTTAGGAAACCCAAGCATATCGCCCAATTGTGTTACAAAAACGTGCTTAATTGAAGTATTATTGATTATTTTTTCAAGATTTGAAGCAAAATTGGCAACAATCACAATTGCTTTCGCCCCCGAATCTTTGAACTGATGCTCCATTTCACGGGGCGTATAAAGCGGGTTTGCATTTACCACAGTCAGTCCAGCACGCAAAGCACCAAACATTGCTACCGGATATTGCAACACATTGGGCATTTGGATAGCAATTCTATCACCTTTTTGCATACCTATGCTTTGTAAATAAGCAGCAAAATTTCGAGAAAGATCGTCTAATTGCTTATAAGTAATTTCTTTACCCATGCAGGAATAGGCAGACTTGTGAGCAAATTTTTTAAAGCCGTCTTCCATCAATTCTAACAAAGAAGGATAGGCATCGGGGTTGATTTCGTGGGGAACTCCCGGCGAATAAAACTTCCGCCAAGGGTAATTTTCAGTATTAACAGGCATAATGGGTTTTTATAGTTTGTTTGTGTTTTTCGATGTAAAAATAAGATGATTTCTTGATTTGATAACTTTTGAAGTAAAATAAATTGTTTGTGTTAAAATGTTTTTCAACCAAAGTGTACGTGCCGACTAAATTTGACCGTATTTTTTCATAAATTTGCAAAATCTAAAAGTTAAATTATTCCAATTTAAAAAAATCCCCCTTTAGGGGCTGGGGGTGCTTGGGGGTTTATATATGTCTTACAAAATCGCAATAGTTACACCACTTTTTAATGATTGGGATTGTCTTTATAAACTCGTTGAAGAAATTCGGACGGTGCTTTTGCGAAGCCAATATTCAGATTATCGAATTGTAGTTGTGGACGACTGTTCGAGTTTGGAAGTAGAAAAAGAAAAACTTTCAGGACATCCTCTCGAAATTATTCATTTGAATAAAAACCTCGGACATCAAAAATCTATTGCAATCGGCTTGTCTTATTTAAATAAAAATTCAGAGCAAGATTTGGTGGTGGTAATGGACGTGGACGGAGAAGACAAACCCGAACATTTGCTCATTTTGTTGGACGAAGCAATCAAAAATAAAGCAAATGAAATAGTATTTGCTCGCCGTACGAAGCGAAAAGAGAGTTTTTTCTTCAAAATATTTTATAAAATCTATAAATTTGCCTTTGTTCTTTTGACAGGAAAAGTTATCAATTTTGGCAATTATTCTGTCATTCCAAATAAACTTTTAGACAAAGTAACACACATTTCGGACATTTGGAATCATTATCCGGGAGGTGTTATTCGGTCGAGATTACTTTATAATTCTGTTGGTTTGGAGCGTGGTCAGCGTTATACGGGCAAATCAAAAATGAATTATACTTCGCTCGTTATTCATGGTTTAAGTGCTGTTGCTGTTTATATTGACACTGTTTCAGTACGACTCCTCATTGGAATTTCCTCAATTATTCTGACAGCTATTTTGAGTATTTCGTTGATATTTATTTTCAAATATTATTTTCCAACTTGGGCATTGCTACTATTTTTCGGAATCCTGATGCAAGCATTTCTTAGTGCCTTGATTTTGGTATTTACTGTACTTTCTTATCGTGTCAATTTCAATTTTCTGCCAGCAGTACATTTTCAAGACTATATTCAATCTGTTGAGAAATTTTAAACAATCATTCTAAAAAATATAACAAGCAAATTAATTCCCCCTCTGGGGTTAGAGGCTGTATGGAAAAACTTACAATAATTGGTGGCGGAATGACAGGGCTTGCAGCGGCATATATTGCGGCAAAGCAAGGCGTAAAAGTTACGGTCGTTGAAGGTAGCGACAAATTTGGCGGTTTGCTCAATACTTTTGAGATTGGCGGCAACCAATTGGAGCATTATTACCACCATTTTTTTACGCAAGATGCCGAACTTCGTTGGCTGCTCGAAGAATTGAATATTGCCGACAAAGCTTTCTACAAAAAAACAACAATGGGGGTTTTTCGTAATGGGAAAATCTATGATTTCAATTCTCCAATAGATTTATTGAAGTTTAAACCCGTAGGAATTATAGGTAAAATTCGTTTTGGTTTGACGAGTATTTTCTTGGGAAAATTTGCCGATTGGAGAAAAAACGAAGATATTTCAACATTAGATTGGTTTTATCGTTGGGCAGGAAAAGACATCACCGATGCCCTCTGGAAACCAATGCTAAATATCAAGTTTGGACCCTATGCCAACAAAGTTCCGCTTACTTGGATGATTGGCAGAATGGCACAACGCCTTGGCTCACGCAAAGGTGGAGACGAACGCCTCGGCTATGTTGCTGGAAGCTGGAAAACCCTTATGGACGCTCTTGTGAAGCGTTTGCAGGAAATGGGAGTGGAGCTAATTAAGAACGAAGAAGTAAAAGAATTCAAGATAAATGCAGGAAAAATTGAAGGAATTATTACAAAAAACTTGATAATTGATGGCGGAAAATTCTTGATTACGATTCCTTCTATTTACATTGAAAAAATCAAAAATTCACCGCCAAAGCTTGGTGGTGATGTCGAATATTTTGGAGCAGTTTGTACGATTTTGGAGTTAAAAAAATCATTTAGTCATATTTATTGGATGAATGTTGCCGACGAAGGTTTTCCTTTTGGTGGCGTGATTGAACATACCAATTTTATTCCAAAAGAAGAATACAACGGTTCGCACATAGTTTATCTTTCTCGCTATTTTGCCATGACCGAAGATTTGGCAACTATGACCGACGAGCAAATAAAAGCAGTGATGATTCCGCCTTTGAAGAAAATAAATCCAGAGTTTTCGGAAGATTGGATAAAGAATGTTTTTGTTTTCAAAACAAATACTGCCGCTACGGTCTGTGATTTGAATTTTTCGGAGAAAGTTCCTGCCAGCAAAACCGAAATCGAAAATCTTTATTTGGCAAACATGACGCACATTTATCCTGACGAAAGAAGCACAAATAACTCAATCAGAGTCGCTGCCGAAGCTGCAATAATTATGGGACTAAATGCCGATTTTGTACCTTACGGGGCATCTCTTTCTGGGAAAATTGGTTTTTGATAATATTTTGAAAAATAGTTGAATAGTTTTTCAAGCATAAAACTTTTTATATACTAACGGCGTTTATACATCATACGCACAAATTTCAGACAAAGTCTTGTTCCCTTAAAGAGCAAGACTTTTTTGTTTTTCTTCCTTCTTTCAAATTCCTTTTTTGCTTCAAAAATCCTATCTTTGCAATTCAGAAAAATTCCAGCCAAAAAATGATTTCGATTGTTATCCCAATTTATAACGAAGAAGAAAACCTCCAAAATCTTTATACTCGTCTTACAAATGCAGCACCGACTTGGAAAGAAGACTACGAAATAGTTTTAATAGATGACGGTTCTCATGATAGCTCATTAACAATGATGCGAGTAATGGCAGAAAAAGATTCGCAGGTGAGAGTTATCAAACTTTCGAGGAATTTTGGACATCAACCAGCCATTTCTGCGGGAATTCAAGAGGCAAAAGGCGATGCAATTATTATCATGGATGGCGATTTGCAAGACCCACCCGAAGAATTATATCGTTTTTTGGACAAATGGCGTGAAGGCTACGAAGTGGTTTATGCCATCAGAACAAAGCGAAAAGAAGGTTTTTTCAAGAAATTAGCTTATTCGAGTTTTTATCGAATCATGGCAGCCATTTCAGACATTGATATTCCACTTGACTCTGGCGATTTTTGTGTAATGGATAGAAAAGTTATCAATGTGCTGGTGCATGATATGCCTGAGCAAATTCGATTCATTCGTGGCATGCGAGCGTACGCAGGTTTTAAGCAAGTGGGGGTAACTTATGAGCGTGCCGAACGTGCCGCTGGAGAAGTAAAGTTTACCTTCAAAAAATTGGTACAACTTGCCCTCGACGGTTTGTTTGGTTTTTCGAGTTTTCCGCTAAGACTTTCTACTTATTTGGGCATAAGCATTGCCATTCCTTCATTAATTGTAGGGCTTTTCTTTTTGGTTCACCGACTTTTTGGCTTCAAAATTTTTGGACATACGCCCGAAGAAACACCGGGTTTGGCTTCGTTGGCAGTAGGAATGTTCTTTTTAGGAGGTGTGATGCTCACCATGCTTGGCATCATTGGCGAATACATCAGCCGCATTTATATTGAAGTAAAAAAACGCCCATTCTTTGTAATTGATGAAATTATTGAGAAGAAACCTTCGACTTCGCTCAGGTAACAATAAAAGTAGAACAAAAAAATCCACCAAAAATATGAGAAAATCCATACTATTTTTACAAATAATCATCTGTTGTATTGCTCTGTTTAGCTGTAAAAAAGAGGTAGAAGTTAATCCAATTGAAAAAATATTTGGCAATTACGAGTTAAAAGGTGGGTTTGAATATAGATTTACAGACAATCCTTTAACTTGGTATGAAATTACTCCCGCAATTACCAAATTTTCCACAAATAAAGGTGGAACGCCAACAGAAATACAATTAACTCTTTATTATTGGGGAGCAGGTTTAGTGCTTGCTGAACAAACAACACCAAATGTATTTGAATTAAAAAACTCGAATGTCATAGTAAAACTATTCAAAGATGGCATAATCGAAACATTTTCGCTACAACTCACAGGTAAAGTGAGCTTTATTGATAATACTGTTTTTGTGAATATTATAGGTAAAGATGAATCTAAGAAACTTATTGTAACATATACTTTTAATGGCGTTAAAATAAAGTCGTAAGTAAAGCTCCTCCAGATTCAAACTGTGCGTCAGTCGCATAAACCTTTTCCATTTAATCTTATTTAAAAAATATTTTTATTAGTATGCTTGCATACTAATTTAAAAAATATTTATATTTGCAGACAGTATGCACGCATACTAATTTTTAACGCAAATTTTCAACCAAGAAATATTATGACAGCAACTGAAAACAAAGCCTCGATTAAAGGTGGCGAATTTTTAATAAAAGATGTAGAAGCTCACCAAATTTTCATTCCAGAAGAATTTACGGAAGAGCAGCAAATGATTGCTACTACTTGCCGTGATTTTTTGAAGACAGAAGTTCACCCTCGCCTCAACGAAATTGATGCCGCAAAATCTCCCGATTTGATGTCGTCTTTAATGACAAAAGCTGGTGAATTAGGTCTTTTGGGTACAGCTGTTCCTGAAGAATATGGTGGTTTTGGCATGAATTTTAATACTTCGATGCTCGTTGCTGAGTCTTTGGGAACTGGTCATTCGTTCTCGGTTGCTCAATCTGCACATACTGGTATTGGTACTTTGCCAATTTTATATTATGGAGATGAAGCACAAAAATCAAAATATTTGCCACTTTTAGCATCGGGCGAATGGAAAGCCGCTTATTGCTTGACCGAGCCAGATTCGGGTTCTGATGCGAATGCTGCGAAATCGAAAGCAGTTTTGTCGGAAGATGGAAAAAGCTATATTATCAACGGGCAAAAAATGTGGATTACCAATGGCGGTTTTGCTGAGTTGTTTATTGTTTTTGCAAAAATTGATGATGATAAAACGTTATCGGCATTTATCATAGAGAAATCTTTTGGAGGAATCACGATGAACGAACCAGAGCATAAATTAGGTATCAAAGGCTCAGATACTCGTCAAGTTTTCTTTAATGATTGTCATGTTCCTGTTGAAAACTTGCTTTCAAGTCGTGGAAATGGCTTCAAGATTGCCGTAAATATTCTTAATATTGGTCGTATAAAACTTGGTGTTGCAGTAGTTGGTGGCTCGAAAGGTTCGTTGGATCTTGCCATTAAATATGCCAATGAGCGTAAACAATTTGGTGTTTCTTTGGCAACTTTTGGAGCAATAAAATATAAATTGGCAGAAATGGCAACTCGTATTTTTGCCTCAGAAACTGCCAATTATCGTGCAGGTCAAAATATTGATGATGCAATTATTGACCTAAAAGCACAAGGGTTGGGCGATGCCGAAGCGAAATTGAAGGCTTTGGAGCAATTTGCTATTGAATGTGCCATTATGAAAGTACATAGTTCGGAAGTTTTGGATTATGTGGTTGACGAAAGTTTACAAGTTTATGGTGGAATGGGCTACTCTGCCGATGCTCCGATGGAACGTTCGTATAGAGATGCTCGTATCAACAGAATTTTTGAAGGCACAAACGAAATCAACCGAATGTTGATAGTAGATATGCTTTTGAAGCGTGCCATGAAAGGCGAAATTGATTTGATGGGACCTGCAATGGCGGTTGGCAAAGAAATTATGTCAATTCCTGATTTTGGTGCAACTGATGATGAAACTTTGTTTGCGGCTGAGAAAAAAGTTTTGAAAAACTTGAAAAAAGCAGCTTTGATGGTTGCTGGTGCAGCAGTTCAGAAGTTTATGATGAATCTTTCGAGCGAACAGGAGATTTTGATGAACATTGCTGACATGGCAATCGAAATTTATGTTGCAGAATCAGCTTTGCTAAGAGTTGAAAAATTAATCGGTATCAAAGGTGAAGCAGCAGTTGCTCTTCAAAAAGATATGGCATTAATATATTTGAATGAGGCAGTTACGAAAGTAAATAACGCAGGACGTGAAGCAATTACATCATTTGCAGAAGGCGACGAACTAAGAGTGATGCTCATGGGTTTGAAGCGTTTCACGAAAATTGAACCAATGAACCTCAAAAATGCACGTCGCCGTGTGGCTGATGCCATGATTGAGGAAAACAAATACATTTTTTAAAGAATAAGGTTGAATTTTTTAAAAATGCTTAGAATCAACAACTAAAAATCGAACTAACCGTCTTTCTATTTTGAGAGGCGGTTTTTTATTTTTTACTCGGCACAAATTCCCAAAAATCAGAAACGCCTATGTATTTTTCAGTATTTATGGTGGTTTTTCCCACATAGTAACCCATGCCGATATAAACTTTGCCCGATACCAATGCTGTTGCAACTTTGATATTTCCACTGCCTGGGTAGGTGGCAAAGTTTGTCCATTTGTCGGTTTGGGTGTCGTATTGCCAAATGTCTCGGAAACCTTTGGCTTCGGTTTTGCTTTGCCCGAGTCCGTAATAGATTTTATCATCAATGCCAAACATCACGCCTTCGTTGCGGTCTTCTCCTGGGAAATCTGCTTTTCGAGTCCAAGAATCGGTCTCAGTAATATATTGATAAAACTCTTTTGTTCTGATTTTTTCATCTTGACTTTCTGAAACCATATAACCATAATCTTTCTTGCTAATTTTTGCCGAAGCGGTTGCAAATTTATAATAATAATTGCCCGTAAATGGCTTTCTTTTTTCATAAATTTGACCATTATTGATGTACCAAACTTGCTTTTTAGCATCATTTTCAAGGAAATATCCTGCATTATTTGCCATAAAACCCGTCAGAACTCCACTATTTACGGTTTCGCCATTTTGCTTATAATCAGATTTTAGCCACCAATCTTTAATAAATTGCGAACCCATCGGGAAGCTTTCATTGACTGAATAACCAGCCCCCAAAAGTGTAAAATATTCAATCACTTCAAACCTGCCAACACGAACAAAAGGCCCTAATAATATGGGAGAATAACGTGGCGTACCTTCGGTTTTTATAATATTCCAATAATTATTTTCGGGAATATATGTGCCGCTAATGACCGTTTCGGCATCAATGTTTCCGTTCATTCCGATATGGCTAAAATTATCAATTTTTCGATAATTATTTAGCGTGTCAAGTTTCGACATTACGCAAGTGTAAAGGTCTTCGTTTTCAAATTTGAAAGTTCCTCCGCTTCTTGTAGTGTATGACGGCGAGTTTAGTTTTCTCCACATTGGCGAATCAGCCGTATAAACTGGTGCCGTTTCTGCTACGGCGGTTTGGTCAATTATATCTTTTACACCTTCAAAACAAGATGTGATAGTGATAGATAAAGTGCTTATTATCAGTATTTTAAAGCTATTTCTCATAATGTTTTTCGTTTATTTCCAGTCGGTTGGTGGTGTGCAGCCATAACCAGGGTAAGTAGTTCGACAATCACCATTTGGTGTAGTAGTTATAACAGCGGGTGGGCTGATATCAAAACTTACCTCGTCCGAAAAGGTCAAATCCATTGGGTTTCCCATCAAACGTTTTGTACTTACTGCCGACACGCCAAAAAAACCAAGTGCGAAATCTTTCTCATTTTTTTCGTTAACAATATTGCCAATAATAGTTGAAGGTAAAGGGTCAAATATACTTCCAGTTCGAGTTTTTTGCTCTTCATATTGTTGCCAAAAAAGGTAAGCTTCTTGCGAAATAGATAGTTGTT
The DNA here is from genome assembly GCA_031378345.1 of Emticicia sp. GTDB lineage: Bacteria > Bacteroidota > Bacteroidia > Cytophagales > Spirosomataceae > Emticicia. The sequence goes on from JANNDY010000146.1 coordinate 45,386, forward strand.
TTATTTCGGCATAGTGCTGTGAAAGTGGTGCTTGAAAAGGAATCGGAGAGTAATGAACCAAGCGTTTTTTGATTTCTTTGCCATTGATGTATTTATCCGAAAAAATATTTGCCGCATCTTCCCTATTATAAGTCCAACATGAGCCTCCGCAAGTGCCATCGCCTCCCGAAGTTGCTCCGTTTGTTATTTTTAGCGAAATCGAATAGCTTTTCCAGCGATAAAAATCAACAGTGTTTTCTGGGTCTTTGGTATCAATATAAAAACGGACAAAGTCTTTTGTTTTATCGGCATAAATCTTTGCTATCGTCGAAATTGGCTTCATCAATTGTGGCTTGACGATATAGATTTTTCCATCAGGCAACTCGATGCGTAACGAATAAGAACGCCCAGCTTCGCATTGATATTTTGTATCGGTTTGATAAAGTGCTGGCTCGAACACATTTTGCCGAAAACGAATTTCGTTGCCCTTGTCGTCTTTCATAATTACCCTCGCACCATTGACCGCCAAGCGTGAAGTAATGATGCTACCGGACACAAATTTTCCCGAATAACTCAACCTCAAATTATAAGGCGGAGCTTCATTAGTGATTTCACCATCGACCACCAAAATCGGTTCTTCGTTGCGGTAAGGTAGCTCAACTTGCTCAATGCAGGAAAGCAAAAACGCAAAGGCAATGAGTGGTAATAAAATATTTTTTTTCATATAAAATTTATAAATCTCTTATAATCAATGTTTTATGCTTGGTTTTTCGGTAATCTAATCAATCTTTACAATCGTGCTAAAAGTTATATGTTACCGAAAATGCAGGAATGATACTACCAAAAACCGACAAACGGTAAGAGCGAATAGAACTATTATAACGCACAAAATAAACCGAATAGGGATTTCGGCGACCGTAAAAATTATACAACGAAATAGCGTAAGTTTTATAACGTTTTTGGTCGGTGGTTTTTCGTGTATCTTTCAGCAAAGAAGCATCAAGTCGGTGGTAATTATCAATTCGGTCGAGGTTTCTTGAAGAATAATCAATGACAGTTTTGCCCAAAAGTCGGTAAGTTCGGTCGGGATATGTAGCTGGGCGACCAGAAGCATAAACAAAATTACCTGATAATGTCCAGCCATTACTGATAAAATACTGCACCGAAATTGCCAAATTATGTGGCTTGTCGAAAGTCGAAGGAAACCATTGTCCACGATTGATTTGTTCGGTCGGAAAATCGGAGTTTACTTGTGCCAAAGTTCTCGAATAAGTATAAGCAAAACTTCCTTTGAGGCGACCTTTGTTTTTCTGAACGCTTACTTCTGCTCCATAAGCAATGCCTTTTGCTGCCAAAAGCTCGGTTTCGAGGTTTGGGTTGAAAAATAACCTCGCTCCGTTTTTATATTCTACCAAGTTTTGAATGTCTTTGTAATAAGTTTCTATTGAAGTTTCGTAAGTATTTTCTTTGAAATTTTTGAAAAAACCGAGTGAAATTTGGTCGGCAATTTGTGGCGGAATGTGGGTGTCCGAAGCTTTCCAGAAATCCACAGGCGAAATGGCGGTTGTATTTGAAATCAAATGTACATATTGTCTCATTCGATTATAGCTTAACTTAACTGCCGAAGTTTTAGTCAATGTAAATCGCATCGAAAGGCGAGGTTCAATTCCACCATATTTTTGAATCGTTTGGTTTTTTGTAAAACTACTACTATCTCGAATCGTCTGTGAAGTGCGAGATTGACCATCGGCATAGCCATAAACTAATTTTGGACCTAAGTTCTGAAAAGTAGAATAGCGAACACCCGCCTGAACGCTAACTTTTGAACTAATTGTCCAATCCAAACTTATATATGGAGAGATTTCACGAGCAAATTCGTTGGGTAATTTTAGATTGATAATATTTGAAGTTGGCTTATCGGGCTGCAAATCGCCAGGGCTAATCATATAATCAATGGCATTAACACCAAGTTCGGTTTTGAATTTATCGGAGGGTGTGTAAAGAGCAAAAGCACGCAATTCGGCATGGCGAACGCCCGAATTTAGCGTAAATTCATAGTCGTTTCGTAGTCCTTTTGTACCAAATTGATAGCCACAATAAACGCCCTGCACATTTACCGAAAGTTTTTTGTTGATGATGCTACTGTACTGCAAACTAAGGGTTTGAGTTTTGGAGAAATAGAGCGTATCGTCAGCAAATTTGAAATTATCGAAACTTCCATAGGTACTCAAAGTCAGTACATTTTTGGCATTGAGTTTATATTGAATCTTGCCATTCCAGTCATAAAAAAATGCCTTGCTTCGGTTCGACGGTTCAGGAAATTTGCTTATCATAAAATTAGGATACGCCACTCGCCCCGCCACCATGAAAGTAATTTTATTATTCAGCAAGGGCCCTTCCAGCACAACTTTACTTGTAATCAGACCAACACCGACCGAGCCAGTTATTTTTTCTGAATTACCGCTTTTTGTGTTCATTTCGAGCAAAGACGACAAACGACCGCCATACTGGGCAGGAATTCCAGCTTTATAGAGCGAAACGCCCGCCAAAGCATCAGAATTGATACTACTCAAAAAACCCAAAAGGTGTGAAGTATTATAAATTGGCATTCCGTCAAGAAGCACCAGATTTTGGTCCACTCGTCCGCCCCTTACATTAAAACCTCCTGCACCTTCGCCCACGGTTGTGATGCCTGGCTGCAAAGTAAGTGCTTTTATGATGTCCGATTCGCCAAAAACTACTGGAATTTTTTTGAGGTTTTTCATCTCCAACTTCACCACGCCCATTTGGGTTTCTCTGATGTTGCGGTCTTCTTTGGTCGTTCTTATTTCTACTTCGGCAAGTTCGCCCACACGCATAGCAAGCTGCACTGATTTTGATACATCTTGAATCAAATCAACATTAAAAGTCTCGACTTTGTAGCCCAACGAACGCACTGTAACAGTATATCGCCCTTTGGGAAGTCTTGCTGAAAATTTTCCTGAACTATCGGTTTGCGTGCCACCCGACAAACCCGAAAAGAAAACGCCTGCACCTTGCAAAGTCTGCCCAGAAACAATATCGGTAACTGTGCCTGATAATGTAAATTTATTTTGAGCAAAGAGATTTAATGAGCAACAAAAGAATAGAAAACCAAGTAGCGTAGTTCTCATAGATAGGTTGATGGAAAGTTATAGGTGTAAAGTATTAATTCAAAATTACGAATATTAATTGCTAAAATCAAAACAGATTAGACCATCGGCATAGAAACTAAGACGAAAGGTTTTTTGTTTTTGCAAATTGGAGTATTAAAAGAGTAGTTTTTTATTTTTTAGAAAATACGTACCTTTGAGTCCACAAAACAAATGGTGGTAGATAAGAATACACAGATTATTCGTAAATCGTAATCGCACGGGCGACCCCATCGTAAATCCTAAATTCAAAATCATGGCATACGGACTCCTTAAAGGTAAAACAGGCATCATTTCTGGTGCGTTAAATGAAAAATCAATCGCTTGGAAAGTAGCTTTGAAAGCATACGACGAAGGTGCTAAAATCGTTTTGACAAACGCCCCAATAGCTATGCGTATGGGCGAAATCAATAAACTGGCAGAGATTTGTGAAGCACAAATTATTCCTGCCGATGCCACATCTACAGAGGAAATTGAAAACCTTTACACCAAATCAATGGAAATATTGGGCGGAAAAGTGGATTTTGTGTTGCATTCAATTGGAATGTCGCCAAATATTCGTAAAGGTCGCCCTTACGGAGATTTGAACTATGATTGGTACATGAAAAGCCTTGATATTTCGGCATTATCATTTCATAGATTCTTGCAAGTTGCCGAAAAAATGGACGCTATCAACGAATATGGTTCAGTGCTTGCCTTGACTTACATGGCGGCTCAACGCACTTTCCCTTTCTATACCGACATGGCAGAAGCAAAAGCAATGTTGGAGTCAATCGCTCGCAGCTATGGCTACCGTTATGGAAAATTGAAAAAAGTACGTGTAAATACTATTTCTCAATCACCAACCGAAACTTCGGCGGGTTCGGGCATTGGTGGTTTTGATAAATTCTTTGATTTTGCAGATAAAATAGCCCCATTGGGCAATGCTTCGGCAGAATCTTGTGCAGATTATTGTATCACGCTTTTCTCAGACCTCACTCGCATGGTAACGATGCAAAACCTCATGCACGATGGAGGTTTCTCAAATACTGGTATTTCGGAAGATGTGATGGCTTTGATGGAAAAGTAAAAATATTCAGAATAAAACAAAAAAACCACCTTTGAACGAGGTGGTTTTTTTGTACAACAAGTTTCCAACTTGTTCAAGGGGGGAACGACGTTATCAAACAAGTTTCTAACTTGTTGTACGAAGTTAAAACCCAACCGATTTCAATTTCAAGCCAGTTGTTTCTTCCAAGCCAAACGCCAAGTTCAAATTCTGCACAGCTTGTCCTGATGCCCCTTTGGTCAAGTTATCTATAATGCTGGTAATCAATAAGTTATCGCCATTTTTTTCTAAATGTAAGATACATTTATTGGTGCTTACTACTTGCTTTAAATCAATTTCTTGGTCGCTGATATGCGTGAAAGGGTGCGAAGCGTAATAGTTTTTGTATAATTCTTTGGCTTCTTCGAGCGTTCCTGCAAATTTTGTATAAACATTTGCCATGATTCCACGAGTGAAATTTCCACGATAAGGAATAAAGTTTATCATGTTTTCAAAGTTTGGTTGTAAACCTTTGATGCTTTGATTTATTTCCTGCAAATGTTGGTGATTAAAGGCTTTATAAATCGAAATGTTATTGTTTCGCCAACTAAAATGAGTCGTTGCCGAAAGCGATTGTCCCGCACCAGTGCTGCCCGTAATGGCACTTACATGAATGTCATCTTTAATTAAACCTGCTTTTGCCAAAGGCAAAATAGCCAACTGAATACTCGTAGCAAAACAACCAGGATTAGCTATTTTTGTGGCGTTTTTGATGGTTTCTCTTTGTAATTCGGGCAAACCATAAACAAAACCATTGCTTTCATCTCGAAAGTCGGTGCTTAGGTCAATGATTTTTACGCTTGCAGGAATATCATTTGCCGCTAAAAACTTTCTTGATTCGTTATGTCCCGAACATAGAAATAGAGCATCAACTTTATCAAAAAATTGTTCATCTGCAAATAGCAAATTGGTTTCGCCTAATAAATCTCCATGTGTAGAATAAACAGGTTTTCCTGCCTGACTTTTTGAATTGACAAAACTAATATTTACTTGTGGGTGATTGAGCAAAATACGGAGCAATTCGCCACCTGTGTAACCAGCCCCACCAATGATTCCAATGTTTATTTTCATCTGAAAATTGAATTCTTCTTTAAATAATGTTAAATTTTAGTGCCTTTTGACAAGTTTTTTAATAATCCACCACAAAATTACGCAAGCTATCAGATAAAACTCATATTTTTGAGGAAAAATCAAACCCAAACATTAATGACTCTTTTAGAAATCACTTGGAACGTCAATCCAATCATTGTAAAATTAGGTAGTTTTGAACTACGTTGGTACGGACTATTTTTTGCTTCGGGCTTTTTGCTTGGGTATCAAATTATGGCACATATTTTCAAAAAAGAAGGCAAACCAGAAAAAGATTTAGATACACTTTTGTTCGTAATGATTCTTGCAACAGTCATAGGGGCAAGATTTGGACATTATTTTTTCTATGAATTTGATTATTTTTTGAAAACCCCTGGAGCATTTCTTTGGGAAATGATTGTGCCGCCTTATTCGGGTTTGGCGAGTCACGGAGCTTTGGTGGGTATTGTTACGGGATTGCTTCTTTATGCCCGAAAGCACAAAGATCAACCTTTTTTGTGGATAGCCGACAGGATTGTAATTTTGGTTGCTTTGGCAGGGTTTTGTATAAGAATGGGAAATTTGATGAACTCTGAAATACTTGGAAAACCTACAAATTTGCCTTGGGGATTTGTTTTCAAGCATGATGTGGACTACCTCAGAGGCATTTACCCTTTAGAGGCACGCCATCCAGCACAGCTTTATGAGGCACTTTCGTGTTTGGTTCTTTTTGGTATTTTATGTTATTTATGGAATCGTTTCAAAGAAAAAACACCTCAAGGACTTCTGCTCGGAGTCTTCTTGATTTGGGTTTTTGGCTTGCGTTTTTTCTACGAATTTTTGAAAGAAAACCAAGTCGCATTTGAAGATAAAATGTCATTAAATATGGGACAAATCTTATCTATTCCTGCAGTTTTGCTTGGTGTGGGGGTTTTGGTTTATACTTTTACGAAGGGAAATAAGGCAAGTATTTGATAAAAACCTCCCATTACTGCGGATTTTTAAATCAAAAACGTCCATTTGAAAACTTCAAATGGACGTTTTTGATTCTATCAATAAACCTTCTCATAATACTCCGCTGCCATGCGGTCAGAATCGAAGAACGCATTTACATCATTCATACTTTTTAAAACCATTTTTTGCCAATCGGCGGGTTTGTCAGAATATGTTGGCAAGATTATATGTTCGAGCATATCGAGCATGTTACTCATGTCGGCTGTGTCACGTTCCCAATCTGGCGAATATGGTGCTTCTGGAACAATGAAAGAGTTGCTTTCATTGGCAAATTCACAAACCCAACCATCAAACGTCGAGAAATTGAGCGAGGCATTCATTGCTGCCGTCATACCGCTTGTGCCTGAGGCTTCACGAGTAACAATTGGTGTATTGAGCCAAACATCAGAACCATCTTTTATGAGTTTTGAAAGGCTCAATTCATGCCCCGTCAGCACTGCCATATTTGGGTACAAATGACTCAAATAATACAATTGATTGAAGGTATTTATTGCTCCACCATCAAATGGATAGGGTTTTCCTGCCCAAATAAACTGAATCGGATATTTTGTATTATTCATCAATCGTGCAAAACGCTCTCTATCACGAGTCAATAATTCGGGACGTTTGTAAGCTGCAAAACGTCTTGCCCAAATAATTGTAAACACATTTGGGTCGAAAAGTTTTCCTGCTTGGTCGGCAACGGTTTTGAAAAGTACCGATTTTAATTCTTTCTTGCGAGAAGAAATAGTTTTTGTATCTCCTTTTTTACGAGCTTTTTCCAGCGTTTCGTCTGCCCAATAAAGGTTGTTTTGAGCATTGGTTACATGTGTAATTTCACAAATGCCTTCATAACCGCCCCACATTTTGCGAGAAACATCACCATGAAGTTTTGAAACTGCATTGGCTTTTCTACTCAAACGCAAAGCAACTAATGAATGATTGAAAACATTATCCTTAATTCCTGAAATCTTACGAACTTCATTCATTGGCATACCATCAAAGAAATTCAAGCTTTCGAGCAGATTAATGTCGTGTTTTTCGTTTCCTGCTTCTTCGGGCGTATGTGTCGTGAAAACTAAGCGTTTTTTTAGGTCAGAAACTTTTCCAAACTTTTTATATAAATGAAAAGCTCCCGAGAGTGCATGAGCCTCATTAAAATGATAAACTTCGGGTTCGTAATGTATTTTTTCCAACAAAGTTGTACCTCCAATACCTAAAATCATGCATTGAGCTACTTTTATCGAAGCATCAGCATCGTAAAGATGGTAAGAAATTGACCTCGCCCAAGTATCGTTTCCATCGGTATCGGTGGTCAGAAAAAACATTGGAACAGTGCCAAAAGTGGTTGGAGGAAGGAAATACGCTGCGACTGTAACTGCTCGATTTTGAATATTCATTTGAAAACGAACGCCTGTATCTTGCAAAAAACTATACATTTTCTCACGAAATTGTACTGCCATACTGTTATCTGTATTGCGAACTTGGTCATAATAACCAAATTTCCAAAGCATACCGATGCCAATAAGATTTTGTTTGGTTTGGTAAGCACTTCTCATGTGTGAACCTGCCAAAAATCCTAAACCACCCGAATAGGTTTTGAGGGCTTGGTCAATGGCAAATTCCATAGAGAAATAAGCAACGGATTTTTTGAACTTTGGGGCAAAGGAATAAGGATGAGCAAATTGCTCAGGAAGATTTTTCATTTTCTCATAGGTTTATTTTCGTCCTACAAAAGTACGGAAAAAAAGCCATTTACGAATTACGAGTTGCGAATTACAAATGAAAAGAATGAAAGTAGCTGACTATCAGGAGTTTACATTATATTGAAAAACCCCCCAATCGGGCAGGGTTGAGAGGGGGCTCTACCATCTCACTTGCCCATCACCCAAAACTACCCATTTTTCGGTAACTAATTTTTCGAGGGCGAAAGGTCCTCTTGCATGAAGTTTTTGTGTAGAAATACCGATTTCTGCTCCTAAACCAAACTGTCCACCATCGGTAAATCTGGTTGAAGCATTGTGATAAACGGCTGCGGCATCAACTTCAGTCAAGAATTTTTCGGCAAAATTTTGATTTTCGGTCAAAATTGCTTCCGAATGTCTTGAAGAAAATGCTTGAATATGTGCCAAAGCCTCATCAATATCTTTGACAGTTTTGAACGAAATTTTATAATCTAACCATTCTTTGCCAAAATCTTCTTCTTGAGCTTTATGGAGTTTTTCGTAGCCAATTTTCTCAAAAACAGCGTAGGAGGCATCATCGGCATAGATTTCGACATTCCATTTTTTAAAATCTTCAACCAACATTGGCAGAAATTTTTCAATAATTGCCGCATCAATAATCGCACAATCCAATGAATTACAAACTGACGGACGAGAAACTCGGGCATTCACAATGATTTCCTTCGCTTTTGCCAAATCAGCACTTGCTTCAACATACGTATGCACCACACCAGCCCCAGTTTCGATGGTCGGAATAAGTGAATTTTTACGCACAAACTGAATCAAGGCATCTGAGCCTCGTGGAATAATAATATCTACAAAGCGAGTTGCTTTCAGTAATTCTTCGGTAAATTTTCGGTCGGTTGGCAAAAGTAAAACCGCTTCATTGGCAATACCAAACTTATTCAATGCTTGATGAATGAGCGAAACCAAACAAGTATTAGAGAAAATCGCTTCTTTTCCACCTTTTAGCACACAAGCATTTCCTGAACGCAAGCACAGCGAAGCCACATCAATCGTAACATTTGGACGAGATTCATAAATTACACCTACTACGCCCATAGGCACAGCTATCTTCTTGATATTCAAGCCATTAGCAAGATTTTTTTCAACCAAAACCTCGCCTGATGGGTCGGGCAAAAGAGCTACTTCTCGTAACGAATCTGTCAAAGATTGAATACGATTTTCATTCAAAAGTAAGCGATCATATTTTGCATCGGCTTTATCCATTAAGTCTAAATCTTTTTGATTTTCAGACATAATCAATGCGACCGACTGTTCTACGATTTCAGCTAAATAATTAAGTAAAGCACTTCGTTGAGCATCAGAAAGCCTACGAACTGTGGCAGCCGCTTGTTGTGTTTTTTGTAAAAGAGGAAGAATGGATGTCATATTTTATTTTCTAACAAAAACATTGCCTTGATTCTAATTTTTCGTAAAATTACACCGCAATAACCTATAAACAAAAAGACTTGTTATGTTTACCGAAAAAGACCTTGACCAAATACACGCCCGTGGAGCAAATCTGGAAACGATTTTGGAGCAAATAGAAAACTTCAAAAATGGTTTTCCCTACCTTAATGTTATCAAAGCCGCCACGATTGATGACGGCATGATTCACTTGGGTGATACCAAAGCCACCAAACTTGCCAGCGATTTTGATGACCAGACATTTAGCCTTAAATTATTGAAATTTGTACCAGCTTCAGGGGCTGCTTCTCGCATGTTCAAGTCGCTTTTTGCCGCCTTAGAAGAAGATAAAATTGATAAATCGGTTGATGAATTTTTAAATCGTGTGCAGGATTTTGCTTTTCATAATAGCTTAAAAAAATCCATTGGTTCAGATGCGAATGACCATAAAACAGTGCTAAAATCTTTGCTGACCGATGCTGGATTAGACTATGGAAACTTGCCAAAAGGTTTGCTCGAATTTCATAAATATGGCACAGAAACTCGCACACCTGCTGAAGAACATTTGGTAGAAGGTGCAAAATATGCCAATTCGAAAGGGAAAGTTCAGCTTCATTTTACGGTTTCTCCAGAGCATCGGAGTAAGTTTAATGCCTTGATAGACAGTGTTTTAGCTAATTACGAAAGTAAATTTGGCGTAAAATATGACATTAGTTTTTCGGAACAAAAACCTTCGACGGATACTATTGCTGTAGACTTAGAAAACAAGCCTTTTCGAAATGCTAACGGTGATTTACTTTTCCGTCCAGCGGGACATGGGGCTTTGCTCGAAAACCTCAATGAGCAAGATGCCGATGTGGTTTTCATCAAAAATATCGATAACGTTGTGCCTGATAATTTGAAAACTCAGACTATTATTTATAAAAAAGCATTGGCAAGTTTATTATTGACTTACCAAGAAGTAATTTTTGCTTTTTTGAGAATGATGGACGGTGTAAAAATTAGTGAGGTTGATTTGATAGAAATTTCAGAATTCTTAGAATCGGAGCTTTGTATTTTGCCACCTGATGATTATGAAGATTTTTCTTTGGAAGAAAAAACCATTTATTGTCGAACAAAATTGAATCGTCCACTAAGAATTTGTGGCATGGTGCAAAATGTTGGTGAACCAGGCGGCGGACCTTTTTGGGCAGAAAATGCCGATGGTTCGACTTCATTGCAAGTAGTAGAATCTGCTCAAATTGATTTGAAAAATCCAGCACAAAAAGAGATTTTCGAGAAAGCTACGCACTTCAACCCTGTTGATTTGATTTGTGCCATGAAAGATTATAAAGGGCAAAAATTCAATCTTTTGGACTTCCGTGATGCCAAAACAGGATTTAATACTCAAAAATCGCAAAGTGGACGTGAGCTAAAAGCTCAAGAATTGCCAGGACTTTGGAACGGTGCAATGGCAAACTGGAATACTTTGTTTGTAGAAGTGCCATTGATTACCTTCAATCCTGTGAAAACTGTGAATGATTTATTAAGACCTGAACATCAGTAAGAGAGTTCGGAGTTTTTATTTTCAACATTCGTTTTTCTTTCTATCGACCGTGGTCTGTGGACTATTAACTAAAAAAATGACTTCTTTAAATATTGATACTCCTACCATAGTTAGGCAAGGCGAAGAGTTGGATTTGTTGCGATTGAATGATTTTATTCAATCGCAACTGGCTGACTTTGAGGCAATTACCGAAATTTCTCAGTTTCCGGGTGGTTATTCAAATCTGACATATTTTTTGAAAACTACCAACAAAGAATACGTACTTCGTCGTCCGCCTGTGGGTGCAAAAGACATCAAAGGTGGGCATGATATGGGCAGGGAATACAAGATTTTGAGTGCTGTGAAAGCGTCTGGTTATGAAAAAGTACCAAATCCGATAATTTTTACAGAAGATGAATCGGTCTTGGGTTGTCCGTTTTATATTATGGAACGAGTGCAGGGCATTATTTTGCGAGCAAAAGATGCTCCAAAATTAATGACTTCGGTGAGTCCTGACGAAATGCGAAAACTGTCGGAGGCTCTTTGTGATAATTTGGCAGATTTACACGCTATTGATATTAACACCACAGGCTTAGTGAATATCGGTAAACCCGAAGGTTATATTCAGCGACAAGTGGAAGGTTGGCATAAACGATATTTGGTTTCACAAACTGACGAGATTGCCAACATGGATAGCTTGGCAAATTGGCTGAAAGAAAATCTTCCTGCCGAAGGAAAACCTACGCTCATTCATAATGATTATAAGTATGACAATGTAGTGCTAAATGCCAATAATTTGTCAGAAATCGTAGCAGTTTTAGATTGGGAAATGACAACAGTAGGCGACCCAATGATGGATTTAGGCACGAGTTTGTCATATTGGGCAGAAGCAAATGATGGGACTTTTGAGAAAAACTTCAATCTTTCGTGGGTGGCAGGAAACCTCACTCGCCAAGAATTTGCTGACCGTTATGCCCAAAAAAGTGGGCGAGATGTATCAAATATTTTGTATTTTTATGTCTTTGGTTTGTTCAAAAATTCAGTAGTTATTCAACAGATTTATAGCCGTTACAAAAAAGGATTGACCTCCGACCCACGCTTTGCAGACCTTATTTTTGGTGTAAAAGCCCTGTCAAAAAAAGGAGCTTTGTCGGTAGAAAAAGGGAAGATGGTGTGAGTTTTTCAAGCACAACTAACTGATAATCAAGGATTTATCAAATTTAAAAAGATAATAGCCTCAATTCTCCTTTATTGCTTTTGGGGCTTGACCAGTGAATTTTTTGAAGGCACTGTTGAATGTTGCTTTTATAAAATATAATCCGAAAAGGTTGATGTTTTTAACTTTTAAATCTAAATTGCATGATTTAAATTTAAAATTATTTATGTTACTAAGCTTCAATGAAAAAAAACAAAGATAATTCTATTAATGACTATGCCGTTATTGACCTTTTTTGTGGGGTTGGAGGGCTAACTCATGGCTTTTTTCAAGAAAAATTTAAGATTGCGGCAGGAATTGACTTTGATAAATCTTGTGAATACGCATTTGAGACTAATAATGATGCTCCGTTCAAATTTAGAGATATTACTAAGTTGTTAGCCGAAGAATTAGAAGGTTTTTACCCAAAAGGAATGAAAAAAATTTTGGTTGGTTGTGCTCCATGCCAGCCATTTTCTGTCTATAACCATAAAAATAATAATAATCCAGAACGCCAAGACAAAGATAAAAAATGGTCTTTACTATATTCATTTATAGATTTAATAGAAAAAATTAAGCCTGAAATTGTTTCAATGGAGAATGTTCCTCAATTAAAGAATTTTAATAATGGCAAAATTTTTAACGATTTTGTATTGCAATTAGAATCAATAGGCTATGTTGTTACTCATAAAATAGTTAATGCACAAAACTTTGGCGTTCCACAAAGGAGGAAACGGCTGGTACTTTTAGCCTCCTTAAATGGAAAAATATCATTGATTAATAGTAAAATAGAAAAATGCAAAACCGTTCGAGATGCTATTTCGGATTTGCCACCTGTTGAAGATGGCATTGCCGCCCCATCCGACCCTTTACATATTGCTCGTAAATTAACAGACCTAAATAAAAGACGTATTCAAGCAACAAAAGAAGGAGGAAGTTGGAGAGATTGGGACGAAAGTTTAATTTTAGACTGTCATAAAAAAGAAAGTGGTAAATCATTTGGAAGTGTTTATGGTCGAATGAAATGGGACGATGTTTCACCAACCATGACAACATATTGCAATGGATTAGGTAATGGTCGCTTTGGACACCCCGAGCAAGATAGAGCTATTACTCTAAGAGAAGCCGCTATCTTTCAGGATTTCCCAAAAGATTATAAATTTATTGACCCAAATCGCCCTTTTTCACCTCAAATGCTTGCCCGACAAATAGGGAACGCTGTTCCTGTCGGTTTAGGAAGAGCTATTGCCCAAAGCATAAAAGAACATATCGAAAACCCTACTTTGCAGATAAAAAATGAATCAAACGAACAACTTGCGTTGGCGTTTTGATGTAAACACCTTTCGCCTTATTGGTAGAGAATTAATTACAGACCGCATTACTGCGGTCTTTGAATTAGTTAAAAATTGCTACGATGCCAATGCTCAAAATGTTTTTATAGAATTCCATAATGCAAGTTCAAAAAAAGGCACTATTACTATCAAAGATGATGGTTGTGGAATGTCCTTTAATGATATACGAGATAAATGGATGGTTGTTGGTACTGCCAGCAAACGAAGGGATTTATATTCACCTGAGCCTTATCACCGGCGTTACGTAGGTGAAAAAGGAATCGGGCGATTTGCTGTTGATAAATTAGGCGAAAAATTAGTTATCGAAACTAAGCAAGAGAATGACACAGAACTACTAAAAGTAAATATTGAGTGGGATACTTATGAGAAACTATCAACAGGTGAACAACTCATACTATTTACTGATATTGATAATAAATACGAATTTGAACCTTCACCCGATATAAAGCAGCATGGAACAGCATTAAACATATCAAGCCTTAATGAAATTTGGACTAAAAATGATATTGATAGGCTATATAAAGAACTTTCAAAAATTGTTTCGCCTTTTTACCCGCTTAATCCACCTTTCAATATTTTCATCAGTTCTAATGAAAATATCAAAGAATACAATCAGTCCAAAGTTATTTCTGATACTATTTTGTATGCTTCACATCAGGCATCAATAAAATTTGATTATGAAAATAATCTTCAAGAAAGTTTAATTTTTAATAAAGAAACGGGCGAAATCGGAACTGAAAAACTACAAAAGCAAATATTTGGACCCGTTGAAATGAGGCTTTACTATTTCAACGAAGCTGCAAAGCGTAAATATAATTCTGTATTTAAAAATGATGATTCTCGTATTGATGGAATAAAAATTTACCGTGATAATATTGTTACAACTCCATTTGCGGAAAGCGTAGCTGACAGAAACAAAAAAAGAGATATTCTGGGTATTGATAAACGACTTTGGAGTAGTGCATTTGATAAGGTTGGTTCAAGAGATTTGATTGGTGCTATTTTTATCACCCGTGAAAATAATCCATTTATTACAGACGCAACCAATAGACAAGACTTTGTTGATAATGAGAAATATAGAGAATTAAAGGAATTTATTATTCATCAATTAAAAGCATTTGAAGACCTAAAACTTTATGAAAGAAAAGAAAAAAAAGCATCAATAAATGAGAATTTACAACAAGCAGGCAGAGAAATTGAATCATTTGAAAAAGAAATATCAAATATTACCAAAATTACGCCTACGCTTAAACCCGTTTTACAACCATTAAAAGACCAAGCTGTACACATAAAAGAATCAATTTCAAAAGGTATTAGTGAGCAAAAGAAAGAAAAAGCGGAGTTTGAAAAAAAAGAACGCATTTTTTTGAGTTTAATGTCTTTGCAAGAATATGCAATTGGATTGGCTCATGCTGTCAGAACATCTTTGTCTAAAATAAAAGACATGGCGGAGTATTTTAAAAATAACTTCCCAAATCCTAAAAGAAATGACCTATTCAAAACTTATGCTACGCTGATTTTTGAGGAAATGAAAACGCTAAACAAGGTCATAGATTTTATGTTGAGCTATGCTGGCTCTAATGTTGAATTTACGGAATTCAATGTTAAGAAAGTACTAAATAATCTTTTAAATAATGAATATGAAAGAACATTAGAAAATGAGCAAATCAGAGTAATTGTTGAAGTTCCATCAAATATCATTTTGGTGGGAAACCAAAAACTGTTTGAAAATATATTTGAAAATTTAGTGAGTAATTCAATTAAATTCTTGAAAAATCAATCAGAAAAAGTCATTAAATGCTCTGCATCTATCGAAAATGATGAATTAACAATATTATTTTCGGATAATGGAAGTGGAATTTCAGAGGAAAATAAACGAAAAGTATTTGATATGTTTTTTACAACAACTGCCGAACAAGGTGGTGCGGGTTTAGGATTATATATTGTGAAAACAATCTTAGAAGCAATGAAAGGTAAAATTGAAGTCATTGAAAATGAATTAAAACCTTCGGGTGCTACCTTCAAAATGACTATTCCATTTAATAACAAATAATATGAAAATTGAACCAGCACAAATAGTTGTTATACATGATAATCTTAACGAAAGTAATCCATTGATTCTTTCTCTAAAAGATGAGTTTGATGATGAAAATGTACTTTTATATAGAAGCTCAACCCAAGGCTTACAATATGTTTTAGAAAATATTTCAAAAAAAACGATTGTTTTACTTGATTGGGATTTAGGAACTGATGAGCCAAATGGAGCAAAGGTAATAGAACAAATTCGAGATAAAACGTCATTAATATATGTGATTATTGTATCTGCAAATTTTGATAGAATTCCATCTGAAGATTATATTAAGTTTGTTAATAATGATGCCTTAGCAATTACTTCTCTTACAAGTGATATAACAGAAAAAATTGATTTAATAAAAAAAGCACAAAATCAATTAAATAGGCGAGTAGATGTTGTTTTGGAAGAATGGTTGAGCGGACTATCACAAGAAGAAAGAGATAAGCCTTATCTAACAACAAAAAGTGGCAAAACATATACTTTTCTGGAACTTTTAGATGATATAAGACAAGGAAAACCCGATGCTATAAATGTAGAGCATAATATTATTTATGCGGCAATTGACCTATTATCCAGAGGAAAAAGACAAATAAATGATTAATTTAGCTATACTTTTTGACGATACCGACGTACAGCTTGGACAATATTTTACGAAGTGTTTCAATGATGTAAAAACAGTACGTTTTAACAATAATATTACGTTAAATAGCATTAACAGACAAAAAGGAATTCACATTAATCAAATTATCAAAAGTTTAGATAATCTTATTTTTGTTGGTTTTACACACGGTTCATGCGATTGTTTGGGTACAGAAGATGGTAGTTCAATATTCATAGACAATAGTAATGCCGATTTGTTTAATAATTCTTGTTTTTATACAACAGCTTGTTCGTGTGGTGAAGAGTTAGGAAAAATACTCATTCAGAAAGGATGCAAAGTCTTTATAGGCTATGATGACATTGTTAGTGTGGATGATGAATTTGAGGAAATATTTATGAAATGTGAAAATTATGCTATAAAAGAGTTTCTCACATCGAATAAAAGTTGGGATGAGATTTTACTTGAAGCAAAAGAAGTTTTTACTCAAGAAGCAGATAAACTTTTTGATGAAGGTGGTTATTATGAAAGCTTAGCTGGCTCTGAATTAATTCAAAATAGAAATAAGTTTTGTTTGTATGGAGATGGTTCTATACGTTTAACTGATTTGTAGATAACAACCTCAACTTTCCTTCATCGCTTTCGGTGCTTGTCCGGTAAATTTTTTGAAAGCCCGATTAAATGTTGCCTTTGAATTAAAACCACAATCAAATGCTACAGCCAAGAGTGTATAATGTTGATTTTCAGGCAATTTGATTTGTTTTTTGAATTCTTCTACTCGATATTCATTCACAAAATCATTGAAGTTTTTGCCAAAATTTGAGTTAATCGCAGCCGATAGCACCGAAGTATTGGTTTTGAGCTTCAATGCCAAATCGCTCAACGAAAGCTCAGGTTCAAGATATAGTTTTTCTTGAAACATAATCTTTTCGATTTTTGGCTTCAAGTCTTCGTAGTTATTTTCTTTTATTGATTCAGCTACATTTTGAGTTATCGTTTCGTTTTGTAAAACACTTTTTGAACTATACGTCAACCGCAATGGCTGATGTTGTGCATAACCTTTGATACCAACGTAACAAATGATAAGTACAGTAAGCAAATGCCACCACCAATCTTGCTCAAAAGGTAAATCGCCCAGCAATTTATCAGCCATTCCCCAAGCCCATTTGAAAACTTCTCCCGCAATAATCAGATAGATAAAATTTCGTAACCAAACAAAGCTAATTGTCTCAGTATCAGAGAATTGCGTTTCTGTCCAGCTACGATATTCTTTATAAATACGCAACGATTGATAAAAATAATAAATATAGGAAGTCCAAGTTGCTATGCTTTCGAGCCAACCCAACCAATAAGATAATTCTGAACTACGAAAAGCATCAACCGCCGGTTTTCCTTGAACAAAAAATACAATATTGATAAAAAAGTAAATAAAATACGGCACATAATGCAGAAAATAAAGCGGCTTAAATTTAAAATCTCGATTGATTTGAGCTTTCAAATAAAAGTAAATCGTCGGGGCAAAAGCCAACGAAAAATAGCGTGGAAAACCATCAAATTTTTCCCAAAGAATATTGATTCCTGCAAAACCAAAGGTATAATCTTGGATTTCCATCGCCAAGAAAAACATAACAAAACCCAAGAATTTATCAGAAAGACGTTCTTCTTGCCAACCTCTGTACCAAAGCAAAACTGTAAAGAGTAATGAGAGAAAATAACCAAATTGTAGCGGAGTGGTGTATAGCGACATTTTTCAGAGGTTGTTCCTTTTTTAAAACTATTTAGCTTCGTCTTTGTTCAATTATTTACATTTTTCGTACTTCTCCATTGCCAATAATACCCGACATTGGGTCTATTTTTCCTTGCCCAAATTGTATCACGCTATTGTTTCCAGTGCCATGAGCTGTGAGCGAAATTTGTGAATTGACCAACACATTGCCATTACCATAACTTTTTACTTTTGCTGTTTTAGCCACCAATTTTTGGGCTTTTATGTTACCATTGCCACTTTTCTTAATGTATAGTTCATCAATATTTCCTTGCAATGAAACATCGCCATTTCCATCATTTTCGAGTCTAAAATAACGCCCAATAATTCCCGAAATATGTACATCCGTATTTCCTCTGTGCTGAATAACCGATGCTTCGGGCATTGTTACTTTAATTTTTATATGCGTATCTTCTAAATACAATTTTCCGCTGTAATTTCCTGCCAAACGAATGATTAATTGCCCTTCGTTTTCCTCTTTTTTTACTTCGAGTCTTGGCTCTAAGTTTTCATCAATTTCTACTTTTATCGAAAACGGTTTTCCAATTTCGACCTCAATATTTCCATCAAAATCTTCAAACGAAACTTTATCGAAACCTTTGATGTCGAAATTTCTTGAAATAATTTTGCCTGTGCCTCTTAATGGGCCTTTTTGTGCTTGCGTGAATGTGCAAACTAAACTTAATAATACGACAATTAACAATGTATTTTTCATGATTTTTTGAATTTAAAATATTGATAGTCAATTCATTACAATAATTTTTTTGAGATTAAATGGTCAAGTCCAAACCTGCCCGAACCCATTACAATAGCGTAAATCGAAATCCAGAGGAAACCAAAGGCTGGCAACATTTCCCAGACTTCTTTATCCCATTTTTGAAAGAAAATCGCCACCAACATCGTACACATCACCGTAAATCCTGCCAAGCGAGTACCGAGTCCAAGTACCAACATTGCTCCGCCAAAAGTTTCGGCTAAAACAGCCGCCCAAGCAAAAAATGCAGGAAACATTGCGAAAATCCCACCAAATTTGGCAACATCTTGAATAAACCAATCAGGACAAGGAAACTTGCTGCCGCCAAAGTTTTTGGCAAGAAAATAACAACCCACGATGCGAGGAATAGCCAATAATAAATCGCTTGACCAATGATTGGTGTAAGTAGGAATGATGATTGTTTGTAATAACTTTTTCATGTTTATTATTTGACTTAAAGTATTGATATTGAATTAATTATGCTATGAAAAATTAATCTTTTCTGAGGTTAATAGTTTTACCGTTATCTTCATTTTTGAAAACCCAAAATGCTTTGTCTTCAATCTTTTTGCCACTCATTACGGTATTTACTTGAGTAGAATTAGCCAAAAACAACTCCGTTCCAACTACATCTGTAATCGTTTTGGTGGCGTAAGGAGCTAAAACCACTCCTTCGGTTGCGTTGTTGCTGCGGTCTTTTGTCCAGTAGGTTACGAAAGTATATTTTCTTGGTAAAACACTGTTGTTTTTAAAAGTAACGCTTACTTTTTGCGTCGATTTTGTTTGTTTTTCTTGGGCGAAAGCACCTACTGATAAAAGTGCTAAAAAGGCGATTTTTGAGATTTGCTTTTTCATAATTTTATTATGTTTGAAAGGTTGAAATTATCAATCTATTTTTACGTCTAAAATTACTTTACTTGAATTGTAGTTCTCTATCAGAACCGAACCATTCGCTGCCACCGAAACCTTGATTGATTTTTTGGCTAACAATGAGGGTGTAATCCACTTTTTTGAAGAACCTTTTACAGTATAAAGCTCTACCGAAACCTTTTCATTAGGGTTTGTAATGGTCGCACTAAAACTACCATGTTTGCCTTCCCAAAGCGATAACTTACCTTTAGCTGGTACTTCTATTTTACCCGACTGTGCCTTTACATCTTCTTGTGGTTTGAATGCTGTTGAAGACACAAATAAAATAACAGAATAAGTAAGTGTTTTTGCGAAAATTGAAATTTGCTTTTTCATGATTTTGAAATGTTTTATAGTTTAAAAATTAGTTTTTGTATCCCATCGAAAGCCCAGTATCACCCTTCACAAGAAGTTCAACTGTTGCTTGCTCGTTAGCTTTGTTTTCGATTCTTAAAGCTGTGTTTTTTTCTACGTTCACTTTTACGGTTTCATTTGGTTTTACAGTCAGTGGTGAATGTTGCCCTCCGTCAATTGGTGTTCTCCAAAGTTCAAGATTTGTGGTAGAAGCATTTCTTAATTTTACCGAGAACTCACCGTGTTTATTATTACCTAAGATAAAAGCGTCATTACCTTTGATGTAAGTAGTTGAGGTTAGGCTCCGGCAAGAAGTAAAAAATAAGGTAAAGGCGAGAGATGTTAATAATAGCTTTTTCATTTTGTATCGGGCGGCGAACCGCTGTTTTGCAAAATCGCTTCGTTGCGATTTGATGATGCAAAGTTGGGGCAAAATGAAAAGCGAGTCGTTGCAGAAGATGATTTGAGACGTATCAGATTATGATTTGGGACAAACAAATAAAAATACGGCACAATGAGCCAACTACAAATTGTACTTTTATGCGATATTTTTTAACTTTTACAATACAATCTATTTTTTTCTATTTTAGAATGAAATTTTCTTGAAAAAACTCATTGCTAATTAATACGAAAAACTACATTTGCACACTTTTTTATTAAATGTCAATCATTTATGAGTCAAAACCACAAAAATCTTGATAAAGTAACGGCGGCAGGCTTACTTATTACACTTGGCATTATTTTCGGCGACATCGGAACTTCTCCACTCTACGTAATGCAAGCCATCATTGGCAAAGAAATGATTGACGACGAAATTGTATTTGGTTCGCTCTCACTTATTTTCTGGACGCTTACGCTTCAAACAACTTTAAAATATGTCTTCTTGATTTTACGAGCCGATAACAACGGTGAAGGTGGGATTTTCGCACTTTATGCCCTTGTGAGAAGACACGCAAAATGGCTCACAGTTCCTGCAATTATTGGCGGAAGTGCCTTACTCGCCGATGGAATTATTACACCTCCGATTTCTGTTTCGTCGGCTATCGAAGGTTTAAAATTGGTTTATCCCGAAATAAAAACCATTCCAATTATTATTGGAATCATAACGGGCTTATTCTTGGTGCAAGCTTTCGGAACAAATGTGGTTGGAAAAGCTTTCGGCCCAATAATGTTTGTCTGGTTTTCGATGTTGGCAATTTTGGGTATTCGACAAATTATTAAAGACCCAGCTATTTTTAGTGCCATTAATCCCTACCATGCTTATCGTTTGTTATTTTTTCACCATGATGGTTTTTGGTTATTGGGTGCTGTATTTTTGTGTACAACTGGGGCAGAAGCTCTTTATTCAGATTTGGGTCATTGCGGACGTGGAAACATCAGAATCAGTTGGGTTTTTGTAAAAATATGCTTATTGCTCAACTATTTCGGACAAGGCGTTTGGGCAATTTCGATGCATGGACAGTATCTGGGGACTCGTAAACCTTTCTACCAATTAATGCCTGATTGGTTTTTGTTGATTGGTATCGGTATTGCTACAATGGCTACAATCATTGCCAGCCAAGCTTTGATTACGGGTTCTTATACACTCATTTCGGAAGCGATTCGCCTTACTTTTTGGCCAAAAGTTCGTTTAAAATACCCTTCCGACCATAAAGGTCAACTTTATATCAGAAGTATTAACTGGCTACTTTGGGCAGGCTGTATCGGTGTAGTGCTTTATTTCAAAGAGTCGGCCAATATGGAAGCTGCGTATGGATTAGCTATTACGCTCACGATGTTGATGACGACTATTTTGGCAGGATATTATCTTTACATACATCGTTTCAATAAAATTTGGATTGTGGCATTTTTGGTGGTTTATATATTGATTGAAGGGGCATTTTTAGCCGCAAATATGCTCAAATTTACGCATGGAGGTTGGGTTTCGGTACTTATCGCTTCGGTGATTGCAATGGTAATGATTATTTGGTATCGCTCAAATATCATCAAAAATCGTCTAACTGAATTTGTAAAATTAGAAAAGTATATTGATGGATTAAAAGAATTAAGTACAGATGAATCTATTCAAAAATACGCTACCCACTTGGTTTATATGAGTAATGCACACCGTGTTTCGGAAATTGAATCGAAGGTGATGTACTCAATCTTTGAAAAACGCCCAAAACGTGCCGATATTTATTGGTTTCTCCACGTTGATATTACTGATGAGCCTTATACAATGAAATACAAGGTAAATATCATCGAACCAGATGATGTAATTAAGGTAACTTTTAAACTCGGATTCAGAGTTGAACAAAAAATCAATCTCTATTTCAGAAAGGTTATTGAAGAAATGGTGAAACGTAAGGAAGTTGACATTAGAAGTCGCTATGAATCACTAAGTAAACAAAATGTTATTGGTGATTTTAGGTT
Organism: Emticicia sp.; assembly: GCA_031378345.1. Taxonomy (GTDB): domain Bacteria; phylum Bacteroidota; class Bacteroidia; order Cytophagales; family Spirosomataceae; genus Emticicia. The sequence continues at coordinate 67,755 of JANNDY010000146.1, forward strand.
TGTGGTTTTGGAACGCTACCTTTCTAACGAAAACAACCTTCCTTTCTGGGAACGTATCACGATGGATGCTTATTTCTTAATTAAAGGTTTCACAAACTCGGAAGATAAGTGGTTTGGGCTTGACACAAGCAATGTAAAGGTCGAAAAAGTGCCGTTGATTCTTCGTCCGATTGATAACATTACTTTGGAAAGAGAAGAGTAGAAATTAGTCAGTAGTTGACGGTCGGCAGTCAATAACATGAAAAACGGAGGTTCTTGCGAGCCTCTGTTTCTATTTGCTAAATCATTGTTTTCTTGATTTTAGTTTTTTTTATTTCTCGTAAATTATAAAATTCTTAATAATCAACCCTAAAGATGTATAGGATTCTGATTTAAGATTATTTCAAAACCTTATCCAAATCAATAATCTCAAAATAAGGATTCATAGAAAATAGAAATTTCAAAAATGGAATATGCGAAGAACCATAAATTAACAAATAACAATTGTCTTTTTTGTAATCTACATTTCGTAAAACATTGTTGTAATTTCGCACATTTGCACCATACCAAAACGTTCCTACATAATCTGTTACACTCATATTCATGCCTGTACCGACGCTGTAAAACCAGTTCCAATTGCTGTAATCTTCTTGTACTTGTTTTTTAGGGTTACTGGTATAGAGCAAAAACTCAGAAAGTGTTGATTTTTGAAGCAGAGAATCTTGTTTTGGAAGCCGATAGGGCATTGGAAGGTCATAAAAACCAATATTTGCACGGGTAGTGTCTTCAAAAGTTCCGATGGCATAATACAAATCTTTCATGGCTTTGTCAATCGCATTTTTGGGTTTGTAGGTGCTATCCGCCAATTCTTCGGGCTGATAATTTATGCCATAAACTTTTTTATGACCCAAAACTTTGGCAGTTTTCATGCCTAATTGAAAAATTTCATTGGCTTTTGTTCTCACTCTTTGTGGTTCTTTTCCATTCAAATAATCAATGTAAACACTATCATAAAAAGCTTGATTTTTAGCTGTAAATTCCAAGAAAACCTTGTCAGGCTTCTGAATCGCCAGTTTATTTACTAAATCAGCTACTTCTTTTTGCCTTTTTTCTGAAAAAAGATTTGAATGTAAGCTGCTGTTACTATCGAGGCTTTGGTTAAAATGAAAAGAACCTAACAAAATAATTTTGATTTTCTTAGGTTCTTTTTGTGCAAAAGTTGTAATGGATACAAAGAGGATGAGGAGAATCGTTTTCATGGCTTTCAGTGATGATTATTTTGTTTTTTCCAAGTTTGTTAGTTTCTTCTATTTTGCTCGAAAATACTCCATTCCTTCTGGTCCTCTGATAATCATAAGAATTACTACAATAGCAATCATAAAAATCACAAAGTTGATACATAGTAAAAATGCCATTAGAAGCACTTTCAGTAAAATGGTTTTTAAAGGTTTTTCGGCATAGAATCCTTTAAAGAACCAAACCATAAATGCCAATACGATAAGAAATGAAACTTGTGTAATCTGTACACAAAGGGCAGGATTGCTCTTTAAAATGAATAGAATTGGATACAAAATCAGTATGCATAGTATTAAATTGATGATATTGTTTTTGATATAAGTATCTGAATATCAGCAAGTTATATTGTAATTTCCTTGCAAAAGGTAGCCCGAAGGGCTATAACTTGAATAGCCGTAAATGTAATTTACGGATTAAAGAAATATAAGAACCC
>JANNDY010000117.1:0-6176 GCA_031378345.1 Emticicia sp.
GTTGCCATTACTTTTCCAACTAATTGCAGTTTCCAAATAGTCTTGTCTTATTGCAGAACCTGTTAAATAGTCGTTTCCGATATTGTAAGCTGGACAATTTGATTTGCTGAAATGTTTTTTTGCGTCTGTTAGCCAAGTGCCTGTATAAATGGCGTTTCGTAACTCTTGATTAGTTAGTTTCTCTCCTGCAATGTTTATGGTCTTGAACCAATCTAATTTTTCTTTGTCGTTTCCTTCGCAAAAATAAACCATTAATTTATAGTCAAGTATTTGGTCTTTTTCAACGTTTGTGAGGTTGTGCAAATACATAGAGTTTAATGAAAAACTGCCTGTAACATATTCACAAATACTTATTGTTCTTTGTTGTCCGTCCAAAACTTCGTAAGTGTCGTCTTCGTTTTTTACCCAATACATTACATTTAAAGGAAAGTTCTTTTGAACTGTTTCAATTACTGAATCTCTTTGTTTGTCTTTGTAAACAAATTCTCGTTGATATTTTGGTCGGATGTTGAGTTTGCCACCATAGCCAACAACACCTTCTTCGTTGTCGTTTAAATATCCGTTCGATACTTCCCTTATTGATATTTCTTTCAGTTCAATTTTCATAGTTTCTTGTTCTTAATGATAACCCTTGCATAAATGCTTGAATACAATTCGCCTGTTTCAACATTTTTAAAACTCGGCGTCTTATCAGTTTTTGGGTTGTAATTCCTATATAATGTTCCTTTTGCGTTTACAGTATATTTTCCTGTTGGTAATCCGCTTTTGTCTAAAATTTCCATTCTTTTATTACAAGTAAAATCAATTGAACCAACAATTCCCAAAGCAACAATTTCAAATTGGTCAGGATTATATTTGTCTATAAAAGTTATTGGTACGCCAATTGAACCTTTATAATCCATTGGAATATCTTTTGTTTTATCAACATTGATTGCATCGTAGTTGTCATATTTTGGATACTCTGTTTCATTGTAGGTCTTGTAAAGTATCAAATCTTCGTGGCGTTTTTTTGTTTCAAGATTTGTGAACCAAACAATGCCCGAAACTCTTATCATTCCTTCTCTGTGGTCTGTATCTGTTGCATAATCAACATAGTGTTTGTTTACAAAATGAGCCACGCCACGATTAAAGCCATAACCTAACCAAATTTTATTTTCTTTGATTAGCTTAAAAATTTCCTTGTAGGTTATTGAGTTTTGGTTTCCAATAATTATGAATTTCTTTTCATACTCAATAAGCTGTGCAACATATTCTCTGAATAGTGAAAATGGGGGATTAGTAACAATAATATCGGCTTGTTTTAAAAGTTCTATACATTCTTTACTTCTAAAATCTCCATCGCCTTTTAAATGTGTTATTCCAATTTCATTTGGATTTGGAACATTGTCTCCGTTCTTGTCGCCTGTATATTCTAAGTAAATTGCTTTCTCTGATTTGTTTTCGCTGAATAAGTCAGCGTTTTGATTTTTGTAACAAGTTGCAATTAAGCGTTTCAGTCCTAAGTTTTCAAAATTGTATGAAAAGTAATGAAAGAAATTGCTAACTCTCGGGTCATCACAATTACAAAGGACTACTTTGCCTTTAAACTGGGCTTTGTAGTGTCGAAGTTCTTTTTCAATGTCAGATAGTTGGGTATAAAACTCATCGTTCTTTTCTTTGTTCGCCTTTCTTAAAGTTTTATTAGAAGATTTATTGTCCATTTATTTAAGTTCGTTAAGGTCGCAAATTTACAAATTTAATCTCTGTCATTTTACGATTTGTCAATTAGTGTAGGGTGTCCAATAAAATAGCCGATAACGAGCAGGGCTTTATGCAGGTTGGGAATTAGTATTCCGTCTGCCCACAACCGCTGCTGATTGAAAATATGTTGATGAATTTAAGTACAAAAGCTGATAGATATTCGTCTGCTGGGACCGAAGCTGGGATTTGCAATTAGCTGATGTTATAAGGTCAAGCCCAACTTGCATAAAACCCAATGTAAGCTGCTGTTACTTCACTTTTGGTGGTGTAAACTTTATTGTCGGTGGTGGAATAGATGGCGGCAAGAAGTATTTTAAACTTCCAAATTCTAATGTTGTGTCAATCTCAACATGTCTTAATTTTTTCTTGGTCGCTACAATCCAATAACCAAAGTCCTTTAGCTCATTCGGTATGCTGTCACTATGAACAAAAATTGTCTTTTGTAAAGTGTCCATATTTATAAAGAATTCATAATAGTGTCCATCTTCATAAGATTCGTAGTAGGAAGTGTCATACGTCGCAAATTTCATCTTCGTTAGGAAGCTGTCAAGCCTTCCCCTTTCTGAGTCATTCAAAATTGCACGATAATTTTTGTTGCTTTTTATAGAGTCAGAAAATGCAGAAGCCCAATGTTGGCGAATAAAAACTGTGTCGCCCTGTGTGAATTTTATAGAAAAGCAAGTTGAAAAAAAGTCATTGTAAGAAAAGTCAAAGTCATTAAACATTATCTTTTTGTCAACTGGCTTGGAAGTGTCACAACCTGTGAGTGTCAAACTAAAAGCGGCAACAAAAAAGAAAATCTTCATAAAGTTTTTTTGTATGATGCAACCGCAGAGAGTTTCCACAATAGCAGCTTACGAACAGGGCTTTGTGCAGTATGGGAAATCAGGGAACAAAAGTTCAGCCTCTGCACACAGTCAAATTGAAAAACGAAGATGAGTTTTGTACGTCAGCCCATATTGCACAAAACCCAATGTTATGGGCTGTACGGTCAAATTTAGTAAACTAAAAACTTAAAATTATATGAACTTAGAAACAACAAAAAAAGCCTACAATGAAATTTTAAAGGCGATGAAAAAGCATAAAGATATTTGTGTTTTTGATATTGAGGGCTTAGAAATAAAGTCAAGACTACATTTGTTTGGCTTAGAACTAAAAGAAAAGTACGGGTTAAATATTGACGAAAAATCTGTACGTTCTTTTGATTGGGTAGAATGTGGTGAGCATTGTTATATTGGATGGTTTGGCGATAAGTACAGCCGCAAAGTTTCTTGGTCAGATGATGGGAAACAACCCAAAGATGAACAGTTAGTGATTTTTAAATTCCCAACTGGTGCTTACATTTTTGGCGAAGATTATCCGACTGATTTATTTCAAAAATTCTTTTTAGAGTTACAATCATTTGCACCTGATTATTCAGATAGCCATAACCATTGCTTGTACTTCAATATCAACAGGGCAAAAGATGTTTTCAACTCTTTTAGTGGGTTGTTAAAAAAGTATTATGAAATAAACAAGGAAGATGCAAAGCAAAGGCGAATAAAGAAAATGAAGGATGAATTGTCAAAATTGGAAACTGTCTAAAAGTGCAGGGTGTAGTATTGCCCATAACGGACAGGTATTGCTGCAGGTGGGATATTTTATAACGTCCAGCCCGGAACCGATGCCCAATTAAAAAACTGAAGTTGAAGTTAACAACAAAAAGCCAAATTGAAACTCGTCTGCCCGAACCAAAGTACAGCGATGCAAACAGCCGATGTTTCAACGTCCAGCCCCACTTGCAGCAATACCAATGTTATCGGCTGCCTTTTGTCTTACGTTCTGTTGTGTCAAGTTAAATAAAAAGTGGGTCAAGAGGGGATTCGAACCCCTATCTTCGCAGGAAGCGATATTCTACATTGAAATACTCAGCCCGTTTATATTATTATCTTATTAAAGACTAATTTCTTTTTTTTAATTATTTTTTCTGTCCATTTACTGTCATTCCATTTTTTTACTCTTGTAATTAATTTTATATCTTTTGAGTTGTTAGATAACTCAATAAGATTTTGCCAAATATCACTTGGGATTTTCGATTTATATCTTATGCAAATTAATGCAAGCAAATCGTATAAACGATAGCTTGGTGAAAAACTCTCGATATTCTGTTTTATTGAATAAGTAAGTATTTCTGCTGCATTATCGTAATTACCTAATTTAATTTTTTCGAGTGCTAAGTTCTCTGAATGCCAACTTGAGTATCCTATTGGCATTCGTGGTTTTTCTTTTTTTGTTTTTAAAGTATTAATATCAGTGAATGCTTCAAGGTGCTCATTGAATTTATTAAAATCAGTATTGCTTTGAATATTTTTGAATACCTGTGAAAATCCGTCATTGTTAATAAAATATACAATATTAGATTTCTTGTTTTTTACTAATAAAGATTTGAAATTTGGAAGAGAGAAATTCAACTTCATTTTATTTACCCTAAATCTTGGCATCCTCTTGTGAATATATTTTGGAAGCAAAGGTGAAATTTTATATAATGCAATAGAAAATAGTCCAAATATTGAAAGAGTAACAAAATCCCTTCTTGAAAAAGAGTTTGGACTATTTTCATAATTAAAGTTGTCTTCAATTTTAATTGGCATTAACCAATATGTAATTAGTAATAATGTTAGAAGAACAAATAAGGCACTTATAAAAAATATTGAATTAAACTTACTTCCGTTGACAATAAAAGTAATGTACGCAAGTCTGCTCTGAATTATTAAAATAGAGATTAGTGATACAATTAAAATAAATTTCAAACGTCGGTGATTAAATGTCCACCCAAGAATAGTTTTGAGTTCAGTTGGAGAAACATCTTTATACTTATTTTTTGGCAATGGAGCAAGCCAAAGTGGAGATGAAAGATTGAAGTCTTGATATTGATTAATTTGAAGCGTTGGTTCAATTTTATATATACGAAGTGCTTTAGAAATATATTTTAAAGAAGTTCTACGGATAGAAGTTAAGTATGTTAATAGTGCGAAAAAAAGAATGATTAAAATCAATCCACCTTTTTCAAGATTGTCTGAAATAAAAAAAATGAATTTAATTAAGGAAGGCAAGTCTTTTATTTCTGACATCTTATCCTTTAGGGAAGATTCTTTTTCTTTCGTCAACTCATCTTTTTGTGTTACCAGTTTTTGTCGTTCAACTTTATATGTTGCCGTATCTTCTGAATATTTTTGGTCAATAACTGTAAACTGATTTTCTATTGCTTGAAACCTCAATCTAAAGTCCTGTTTTACGGAATTGTATTTGCTAAAGTTGGCTTCAACAATGAATAGCCAATTCGTAATAAGAACCAACAGGGTTATTAAAACAATTCTGTTAGTAGAGTCGGTAAGCTTTGAATACCTCTCAAAATATTTGTCCGCTATTTGTTTTGGGTCTGTCACTTTTATGTGTAAAGATAAAGTTTCTTAATGTTTTTTCCTGTCCGTTAATGTTTAGAGTGTCGCCACAAGGTTGCCGATAACGGCAGGGGCTTGGCGTTGTTGGGGGATTTGAAAAACGTCCGCCCGGAACTGAAGCCCAATTAAAAAACTGAAGTTGAAGTTAACAACTAAAAGCCAAATTGGAAAACGTCCAGCCTGAACAACTGCCGCCACGTTGCTGCAGATGAAGATTACAACGTCCTGCCCCAATAACGCCAAACCCAATGTTGGCAGAAGTTATTTTCGGAATTTAAAGTATTCCTTGATACTAAATTCTTCAAATACTAATTTTTCGATCGCTTCATATTTTTCATTTATTGTCCCCATGTATGGATAGAAGGTGTCGAATTGAAAACTATTAAACTGTTGTTTTTCTTTAATTTCTACAACATAAGTTGAAAACGCACGGTCAAAAGGCAAGTCCAAAAGTTTACTTTGAGTCGTCATACTTAATAAATTGAGCGTGTCAATCTTTTTTTTGAACTCACTAAAACCACTGGTAGGAATTATTTGTTTTTGAAGATAGTATTGCTTGGTTTTTTTGCCAATATAAAGTTCGCCGATTTCTATTATGTAACCCTGAAAATCTTCTGAAGAATCTTTTGAAATTGAAATTACTCTGTCTACTGAAGTGCTGTTGCTAATCCATATCCGAAGTGAAAATTCGGCATAGCTAGTCTTTACCGGAAACAGTCTGTCAGCTGAGTAACCAAGATTTTTGTACGGCATAACCATTTCCCGTCCAGGAGAACAACCTGCAACAACAAATAAAAAGAGTACAGTCCATTTCATATTTTCTTTGTCAAACGTGAGGTTGTTTATAATTTCTGCCAACGGTCACGGCTTGGCGAAGTACGGGAATTCATAGTTCGTCCAGCCCGGCTGTGATGTAAGTTAAAGAACGAAAATTTAATTTTTACAAAAATGTTTCTTAATAAACGGTCAAGCCCGTAACTGAAGCCCAACATAGTT
>JANNDY010000132.1:0-136558 GCA_031378345.1 Emticicia sp.
GTTGGGTTTGATGTTCAATATTACTCCCCAAGTTGGAACTTGGGGCTATTCAAGTTATAGCCCTTCGGGCTACCTTTTGCAGCTAATATTCTTTGTAAACACCTGATTATCAATAATTTATGACTAAATTAATTTCATCAACTTAATATTCACACCGAACTGTTGAAAAATCAAGGCAATTTTGCTAATCAGTTATTTAAAATTTACAAAACTGTGTAGTTTTTCAATAGCTAATCCCATCGCCGAATTTGAATAGAGCATAATTGGGTTCCATATACCCCGGTACATCTGATTTGTTTTCAGATACTGCTTTTTCTGAAATTGGTGTCGTGAATGGCATTTTTCCTGTGGGTTTAAAAGCTCCACTTACAATATCCAAAAGTGCATCTTGAGTTGTACCAAAAGTAGCTAAAATAGTTTTTGCTTTTCCTTTGTCAATTTCATCAATTACCCAAGGATTTGTAAAGTTTATTGCCAAAATTGTAGGTTTTGAGTTCAAAATTTCATTGACATGAGCTACATCAACTCGGTTTTTTGAAAGACTTAATTCAATGGCTTGTCCACCTGAACTAAACAAACCTCCACCGCTCGGAATCAACCATAATAACACTACATCAGCTTCTTCTTTGGTCGAAACAAATTCGATATTTGGATTTTGAAGAGTAGGTTTATTTACATTGATAGCTGAACCTTGTGCTTGTCCTCTACCGCTACTTTCTTTGTAGGTTTCAAAATAGACTTTCGGGCGGCCGCCATCGGCTTTCTTAGAAATCGGTAAAATTTTGGCATCATTGCGAAGCAAAACGATTGATTTACGCAAAGCTAAATCTGCTTTTTTCTGAAATTCAGCATTTCCGACAGTTTTTATAGCATTTTCAACATCAACATAAGGGTTTTCAAACAAACCTAAATCAAATTTTTCCTTCAAAAGTCGAACAATTGATTCGTTGATTCTTGTTTCTGAAACCAAGCCTGTTTTTACAGTTTCGAGCAATAAAGCAGGGTCGGCACCACCCGAAAAAATATCAACACCTGCATCGAGGGCTTTTTGGTATCGTTGAACTATCGTCAGGTTTTCAACACCCCAAGGCATCATGTCAATTGGTCCTGTATCAGAGTTAATGATTCCTTTGAAACTGAGTTTTTTTCTTAACAAATCTTGAATAATTGCTTTGTTGTACGAAAAACCAACCTCTTCCATGTTCTTATCTTTCGGAGCAGAATAATAAGGCATGATTGACGAAGTGCCAGCATTAATGGCCGCAATGAACGGTTTTACGTGATAATCGAACATACCACCAGGGTAATGAGCATTTTTGCCCCAATCGAAATGTGAATCTTGACCGCCAACTTGTGGGCCACCGCCAGGGAAATGTTTGGTAGTCATAGCTACCGAATTTTTATTGAGCTTTGTGCCTTGAAAACCCAAAACTATTTCATGAATCATGTTAGAAGCCAAGTCGGCATCTTCGCCAAAAGTTCCTTCTGTACGTTGCCAACGTGGCTCGGTTGACAAATCAGCCATGTACATATAGCCTTTTCTTAATCCTACTGCCGTCCATTCTTTGGCGGCAATTTCGGCAAATTCACGAGTTAATTTCAAATCTCGCATAGCAGCCATGCCTAATTCACCTGGCCATCTTGAGAAAACCGTTGTGCCTACGCTCAACCCAATCGATGCATCAACCGTTACATGATTTCGTGGATTTGAGGCAACGATTGCAGGAATTCCCAAACGGGAAGTTTCGCACAAAGCCTGTAAATTATTTGACCAATCGGCCATGATTTTGGCACTTGTATTTGCTCGCAATATGAAATGACGAAGGTTATAAGTCATTACGCCCTTGGTTGTTCCTGCGGACGACATCATCGGTACAGCCAAAGGCTTGCGAGTAAACATATTGTTAGGCTGTATCAAGTCTTCCTCGTTGAAACTGCTCGTAATTTCAGTTCTTGGAGCATTTTGTTGAAATGCCAAGTCGCCACCCATTCGGGTTGTACTGATAATCATAAAACCGATTTTCTCCTCAAGAGTCATTTGTGAAATCAAATCTTTGACTCTGACTTCTTGCGGTAAACGCCAGTCTTCGTATTTATCAAGTTTGCTGTTTTTGTTGAGATCTTTAAACTCTAAGCCATTGACTTTCAGTGTTTTAACTGAACGAAAACCAAGATTCGGTTGGGTTGGTTTTTGGGCGAAAGCGATACTTACGCTCAAAAATAAGGTGATGGCAAAACTATATTTTCTTTTCATTTGAGGTGTTTTTTTTAAGAATTACTTCAATTCACGAATTTTGATATTCTTGAAAGAAACATTATTGCCGTGGTCTTGAATCAAGATATTGCCTTTATCGGCAGCACCGAAACCATTATAATCTTTGTATTTACTGCGAGCTACTAAAGCATTAAAAATGTTGCTTTTACGCTCATATTCTAAAACTTTAAAGCCATTTAACCAATGTTGAACAATGTTATTTGGGTAAACAATTACACGCCCTTGATTCCAATCGCCGATTTTTTTAATGAAACGCTTATCCATTTTTAAATCTGTATCAATTTTATAAGAAGGAATCAAATCATACAAACTTGCCAACGTACGATTTCCTGCGGCACCCATTTTTGCATCGGGGTGCTTTACATCATCCAATACTTGAAATTCAAGTCCAACACCAGATTTTCCGCCCGAATCGAAAGCTTCATTGACAAAATATTTTACGCCTGAATTTGCTCCTTCGCTAAGTTTGAATTCAAAAACTAATTCAAATGCTCCATATTGCTCATTTGTTACAATATCATTTCCAGTTTCTGAACCATCCGATGGGCTCACGTTAATTGTTCCGTCAATTATACTCCAATGTTGTTTTGGCATTTCAGTACCATGAACGGCACGGAAACCTGAAAAATCTTTACCATTAAAAAGCATCTTGAAACCTTGTGCTTTTTCTTGCTCTGAAAGATTATTCAGCATTAAATTCACCACAGGGCAATTATCAGTTGGACTTGGTTTGAGGTTTTCGGTTTGGATTTTAATATTTTTCCAACGAATTTTCATGCCTTCTTTCATTTCACCATAGATAGCATGAACTTGTAGGGCAATAAAACCTTTGGCGGTCATGTCATCAATCACGTGAGCAGTTGGTACACCGTTTATCCAAGTACGTAGAACATTTCCGATGGCTTCGATGCGGTATTTATTCCATTCGCCTACGGGCTTAAAAGCTTTTTTTCCTTCTGGGTTATTATTCGGAATGTATAGCCAATCTCTGCGACCTTCGTCATAAATTGCACCAGACCATGCACGAGGTGAAGGGTCAATTTCCATTTGGTAGCCATGCACACGACCATCTTTATAATCAGCTTTTGAAAGGCTACGAAACTGAATACCGCCATTCATAGCATTATCTAATTTTAGGTCGAGTTCTAATATAAAATCACCGTATTCTTGTTCGGTACAAAGGAAAGAGTTGGGAGTTTTGGCAACAGTTGTGCCTACAATTTCGCCATTTATTACTTCGTATTTTGCTTGTCCGTTGAGCTGTTTCCAACCTTTTAGGGTTTTCCCATCAAAAAGATTTGTCCACCGAGCGTCGGTCCAATTTTGAGCTAAAGCTAACTGTGAATGAGAGAATGATAAAAAGAGTAAAAAAATGAGCGTAAAAATGATTTTCTTTTTCATTTTTGATGAAGATAATTAGGGTTGAATAATGAATCAAAATTAGTGATTAAAGGAATACCAATCTGATACCTATTTAACTAAAAATATTAAGATTTTGATATTTAATTGACTGAAAACCTTTTTGGAATGTCAAAAAGGAGCCATAAAATTAAAAAGTAGTCAAAATGGCTATTTTGACTACTTTTTGAATCTAAAAATATGTTTCTTAAAACTTTACATTTATTGACTCTAAATATTTTTTGCTGGTTTGCCCACATTCGAGGGCAGTGCGTCCTTTTACAGGCACCGAATCAAGCTCAATTATATTCCAGCCCTTAAACTTGATTTTCTCTAATGCAGTAAATACCGATGGAAAATCGACTCGACCTTGACCCAATTCTACAAATTGATAGCCAGATTTACTTTCAACTGCTTTGGTGTCTTTTATATGAGTTGCGTACAAAATATCTTTGTATTTTAGTACAGCCTCAGCAGGATTCCCCCCGCCTTGCTTATAATGAGCTACATCCAGCAATGCCAAAATATAGTCGTGATTCATTTCATTGAAAATAATATCAACTTCTTCGGGAGTTTCGCCAAGTTGATTCATGTGGTTGTGATACGACGGCTGAATACCTGTTTCGCCTTTTACAACTTTGGCTACTTCGCTCATGTTTTTGGCAAACTTTTTCAGTTCTTCGGTTGTTGGAAGACGGTCTTTTGGACGAACATTGTTTGTGATTTGCAAAGAATTCCCTCCCAATGCTTTTATAAATTTTGCGTGATTGAGATGTGTTTCAATATCTTTAGAAATATCGTCTTGAATACTCACATTTCCACTCGAAAACATAGCCAATTTTAGCTTATTTTTATCCAAAGTGTCTTTCAAATCCTGTGGTTTGTCTTTGAACGGAGCATAAGTATTGGCTCTAAGTTGAATTCCTTTGAAGCCTAAAGCGGCAATATCACCAATGGCTACCAAGTCATTTCCATTCCAAGTGATGGCTGAGTAAGCGATTTTTTGTTTAGACTTTGCAGCAAGGGCTTCTAAAGACAAAAAAGAAGATGCTGTAAGAATTGATGCTTGGGTGAGAAAATCTCTTCTGTTCATAGTTTTGAGGGTAAGGGTAAATGAGTTAAAGGTTATATTCAGAAAGAATCAAAGTTTAGCAATGGACAAGTTTTTATAATAAATCGACATTTCGTTACCTGGGTGTAATTGCAAGCCGATTGGTCCACTTTCGGGAATACTTTCGGTGGTATAGTCCATCACTTCAATGCCATTTAACCAAACCTGATAGCTCTTTCCAACTACTTTTACCTTCATTGTATTCCAGTTGTCGAGTTTCAAAATATCTTTTACTTTTGCTTCTTTCGGATACATTTTTCCGATTACATACGGCGAAGCGGTCATGTCTCTTTTTAGAGAGCCAGAAATGCCAATTTGTACTTGATTTAATTCAGATTTCAAGAAAATCCCAGAATCTACCCGACCATCGCCCATTTTAAAATCAACTTGGATGATAAAATCTTCGTACTTTTTTTCTGTCCAAAGTATAGAACCTTTTTTAGTGGGTTCACTTTTTACTTTTAATAAACCATCTTCTACCGTCCAGCAATTTTTGTCGTCAGGGAGAATCCAACCTTTTAGGTCTTTGCCATTAAAAATCTTCTTCATCTTTGGTTTTTGAGCAAAAACGGCAACTGAGAGAGTGATTGAATAAATGAGGGTGAAAATAATTTTCTTTTTCATTTTTGATGAGGAAAAATAGGGTTGAATTGACAAATCAAAATTAGCTATTTAAGAGATACCAATTAGATACTTTTTTATCTAAAAATATTAAGATTTTGATATTTTATATAGACAATGCAAGGTACAAAAAAAAGAGACCCCTCCAACTGGAAGAGCCTCTCTGTTAAACTATGATGAAACAAAACTACTAATTAAAATTATTGGGCTATTCTAAAATCGTGTCTGAAGCGGGTTTATTTGTTTCGCTTCCTGAATAGCCTATATTTTGATTGATTTGGCCCAAACTATTTGCCAAAATCGCAGCTCTTGGAATAGGCCACAAAACATGATATGGACTTATGGTATAACTATCACCGCGAACGTTTTTTACTTTCAACCTATAAAAATCATTTTTTTCTACCACTCTGTCGTAATAAAAATTGGCAGTCGAAAAATTAGCAAGAGTGTAGTTCTTTCCATTATAAGTTTTGCCTCCTTTTGCCATTTGATAAGCTATTCGAGTCAATTCTGTTTTACGAGGTTCTTCCCAATACAATTCTCTTCCACGCTCATCGAGTACAGTACCGATGTCAATTACTTTGCTTGAAGGATATGGGCTACAATTTGCTCTTACACGTACTGCGTTTATGTCTGCAACTGCTTGGGCATTATTTCCTTTAAACCAATGAGCCTCGGCTCTCAAAAGGTAGGTTTCGGCTAATCTAAAAACATACCAGTCTGAGTTTCCACCTTGAAATGGCAAACGAATTTGGTCTTCTATAAACAGTTTGTAATGAGGCCAGTTATACCAATTTCTAATAGTATCTCCATTGCTTATTAATAATTTTCCTGTGGCATCTCTCAATTGGAGAGGTTTGCCATAAAATGGAGAAATCCCTTTAATCGCATTATTATTATAAACCAAGTCTTCCATTCTCATCCAATTTCCAGATTTTGTGTCATGGCGGTAATCTTTTACGTCATCCCAAATATTATATTGTGAATAATTAGTTGCTCGGCATCTGCCAATTCCACGGCCAAATTTTGAAGCCATATCTAATTCAACTTGCCCTGGAACCATTCCTGGTCTTCCATCAGGAGTTAAAATCACACTGTTTGTATAAAATGGAACAGCCTGACGCATGGTGGTTGTTCCACCAGCAAATGCACTCGTCAAACCAAAACGGTCGGTAACAGAAAATAGCACTTCGGTATTTGCCGCAACATATTTATTTGCTGGACGGTGCAAATCCCAAGTAACATTTTTAGTGACAACTCCTGCATCAATACCAAATCTGTTTGTTACTAACTTATAAGTACCGCTATTGATAACTTGGTCAGCAATAGCGATGGCTTCGTCGTAAAGCCCTAAAGATAAATTTACTTTTGTTAGCAAATGACCGATTGAAGCCTTATTTACATCACCTTTGTCTCCCACAAATGACACATTTTTGAAAGCAAAATCGAGGTCTGTTTTGATTTTTGCTAAAATAACATCTCTTTTTACAGTCTGAAAATCAAGTTTTGGAGTTGTGATTTCTTTAAATGTGGTAGGCACATCTCCAAATTGATTTACCAAACGATAATAATGGTATGAGCGATAAAAATAAGCTTTACCAAGAAGCTGATTTTTTACATCATCTTTGATTGTAGTGACAGTTGGAAGGCGTTCTATGATGGTATTTGCTAAGCGAATGCCGAGCCAGTGTCTTTCCCAATACCACCCAATTCGGTTGAAATCACCACTGTTTAGATTAGCATCAGGTGTTATCAAAATATTCAAATCTACAGCAGGTCCAAATTTGTCAGTTGTTCCTTCAACAGCCATTTCTGAGAAAAGTAACTCTGTGATGATTGGAGAGCCATCTCCATACCATTCATCTCTCAAATTTGATGCACACGAAGCCAAAGCTGATTTGAAACCTGCCTCGTTAACAAAGGTATTTTCGGGAGTAAATAAAGAAAGCGGTTTAGGGTCAAGCCAATTATCTTTGCAACTCGTACTCACAGCAAGCAATAAAGCTGTGGTAAATGCTATTTTTTTATTTTTAAATATATTTTTCATAAACAGTTAATTTAGAATGTGATGTTTAGCCCAAGTGTTGAAGTACGTGGCATTAAATTTTGATAAAATGCATTGTTGGTTTCAGTATTTGCTCTTGATTCAGGGTCAAAATATTCCCAAGGAGTAAATACTGCTGCGTTCGAAACATTCAAATAGAATTTCATGCTATCAAATTTGATTTTGCTCATAATTGATTTGGGTAAAGTATAAGCTAAACTAATATTATTTAACCTTACGAAAGATGATTTTCTGTAAACATTAAATGCTACCGAACCACCGGCTGCCGACATCATTTTGGCGTAATTGTTTATTGGGTTTTCAGGAGTCCAGTAAGGTCTTTTGTAAAATTGCGAACGGTCATAAAATAAATCTACATTTTTGGCTTCATTGTAGGTTGTCAATTGACCGATACGACCATACAAAGAGAATGATAAATCAAAGTTTTTGTAAAGATTAAATTCGTTTCTCATATTGAATGAGAATTTAGGGTTTTGATTTCCTATAAATTGACGGTCATCAATATTGAATTTACCATCTTGATTCAAATCTTCGAGTTTGAAATCACCGGGGGTAAAACCATAGGTTTTTGCTAAATCTCTTTCGGCTTCTTGCCAAACGCCTAAAACTTTATAATCCCAGATTTGGCTAATTGGCCTTCCTATAAACCAGCCATTGGCTCTATCGTCTTGGTCAATAAGTGTCGTGTTTCCGCTGGCATCTGTAACAGGAACAGCTCCGTATAGTTTTAAGATTTTGTTTTGATTTGTCCAGAAACTAAAACTCGAACGCCAAACAAAGTTTTTGTTACTAATATTTTCAGTATTTAAGGCAACTTCAAGACCATTATTGCCCACGGAGCCTAAATTAGAAATCACATTACCGAAACCTGTAATGTTTGGAAGCGAACGGAATAATAATAAATCGCTGGTAGTACGGATATAATAATCAATTGTACCGCTGACTTTGCTATTCAAAATTCCGAAGTCAAAACCGAAGTTATACGAACTGTTTTTCTCCCATTTCAAATCAGGGTTACTCATGTTAGAAGTTCTGACTGTACCTGTATTATAGGTAGTTCCCGAAGGGGTTGTATATGTATAAACCCCAGCTGAAAGTGCTGAAAGTGATGCAAAACGATTGGCAGAGCCATCAGCATTATTAATTTCACGGTTTCCGTTTACGCCATAAGAAACTCGTAGTTTTCCATAATCTAAAACATTCTTTAATCCTTTCAAGAATGGCTCATCAGTAAATTGCCAGCCTAAAGCCAAAGAAGGAAACATTGCACGCTGATTACTTTGACCAAATCCTGAGTAACCATCACGACGCATGGTGGCTGTTAGGAAATACTTTGAATTGAAATTATAATTTATTCGGCCCATCAAAGCCTCTCCAGTATAATAGACATCATTGCTCGTAATTGATGGGTAAAGCGTAGCAGCCGCTACATTATGATAGAGTAGGTTATCGCTTGGTGAGTAATTTTCAGCATTGATAACGTTTTGCCAGCTTTGTGCTTTTTCGGCATTGATTAAGAATGTTGCATCAAAATTATGTTTTCCGAATGATTTATTCCACCTCAAAATATTATCTAATTGCCATTGATAAGAAGTGCTGTTCTCTCTTCTTGAAATACCAGCCCGTGTCGTAATACCTGGCTTTAGAGCAGAAACGTGGTCTAAGTAATTAAGAAATTCAAAACGAGGCGTAAAATTGACTTGATAAGAAAAACCATAAGCAATATCGCCTTTGATATATATCGAACTAAATAAGTTATTGACTCTTCTATCGCGTGAATTAAATGTTTGGTCAAGAAAAGCGTTGGTGTTATTACCAATATCATCATTGGTACTTTGGCGAAGCGTAACACCATCATCTTGATAAAGCTGACCATAAGGTGTAGTGCGAATTACATTTCCTAAATCTATCGGAATACTACTTTCATCACGATTACCAAATTGAATATTTAAACCTACCGAAAGGAATTTTGTGATTTTATTTTCAAGATTTACTCTCGCTCTAATAGTTTTAAAGAAATCACCGACCGAAAGTCCTTCATTGGTTAGATAGCCCAATGACATATAATAACTGGTATTTGGCGTGCTGCCTGAAATTCCGATTGTGTGGTCTTGCTGAATAGCGTTATCATTAATCAAAATATCTTCCCAATTGGTTGTTTTGCCTGCTTTATAGTTGGCAACCTCAACAGGAAACAACTTGATACGGTTGAGCCAAACATCCACAGGGTCGCCTTTGTCGCTCCCCAACCACTGAGCCGTTGTGATATTTGAAGGCAAATTGCGTGGGTCATAAAAATTATATTGCGTTGCAGGGTTGTGTCCGTTCATACTCCAGAGTACATCTCCACGCCATTTTAAAAAATCATCAGCACCTAAAATATGGTTAAATTTCCCGACTTGATTGATTGCAATATTCGAATTGATAGTAATTTGTGGTTTTCCTTGTTTTCCTTTTTTAGTGGTTATAAGAATCACTCCATTGGCAGACCTTGCTCCAAACACTGCCGCCGAACTTGCATCTTTCAAAATATCAATTGTCCCAATATCATTTGGGTTAATATCACTCAACGAACCAGGGTAAATAACGCCATCAACCACTACCAAGGGCGAAGTTGAAGCTGTAAGCGAAGCACGACCTCTAATCAGAAAGCTACCACCACCTCTTGGAGAGGCATTATTTGAAATATCTAATCCTGGAGCATTTCCACGAAGCATGTCTTGAACAGTCCTTGGATTTTCGTTTTCCATTCTGGTCGCTTTCACTTGTGCGATTGCTCCTGTCAAATCACTTTTTTTCATTGTTCCGTAACCAACCACAACGACTTCATTCAAAACCGACACATCTTCATCAAGATTTGCATCAATTGTAGTTTTGTTGCCTACCGAAACCTCCTGTGTTTTATAGCCAATATAGCTATAAACAAGCGTGTTGGTCGTTCCCGAAATAGAAATACTATACTTTCCATTGGCATCGGTTATGCTACCAGTTGAAGTGCTCTTTACCGTTACACTTACACCTGGCAATGGGCTACCTTCAGCATCAGATACTTTGCCTGACACCGACCGACTTTGGGCTGTGGTCATTTGCCAACTCAATAGAACGGTTAAACCAAAGACCATTTTAAGTAGTAGTTGTTTCATACTCAATTATTTTTGTTTAGGGTGAAAATGAAGTTTTTGAATATTGATAAAAGCATACTTTATATAAATATATTACAAATAAAATTTTTTTTAGGGTGAAAAACAATAAATTTCAATATTATTTTAATCTATTTTTAATGATAAATATGAGCATTAGTCTTTTTGAACAAAAGACAAAAATTGGATTTTGAAATAAAATTCACAAAGGTGAAATTGTAGAAAATAGTTGTGTGAAATTTACACATCGAAGGAATAGCCTAAAAACAAAAAAGAGAGAACTCTTCGAAGTGGAAGAGCCTCTCTATTATACTATGATGAAACAAAACTACTAATTAATATCCCGGATTTTGAGCAAACGCACCCGGTGTAGAACGGTCAATCTGTGTCTGAGGAATCGGACGCAAATTGTGCTTTTCTGCAACTGCCTGTGCTTGAGGGTTATGCTTTTTTACCCTGTCAACCAATATTCCCCAACGTTTTAAATCTAACCAACGAGTTTGTTCGCCAGCCAATTCTCTTGCACGCTCTTCCACAATAAAGTCAAATGTTGTTTGAGCTTCTGTGATTTTCATTGCAGCTTTTTTACCTGGCCATGCCGCACGTTCACGCACAGCATTTACTGCTGCGGTTGCTTCTGTTTTTTTACCTAAAGCCAATAGTGCCTCAGCGTGCATTAAATATATATCCGCTAATCTCCAAACATGGTGGTCTCTTGAACCTCGTGGCTCAGTTCTATCAGAACGTTTGGTGTCAAAGAATTTTTGCAAAGTTGGAAATAATGCCTCATTATATGCACTTGGCACTAATACTTGATACTTTCTTTTGGCTCTTTCTGCTTGGCTCATTTCAAAGCCAGGAATAAAAATCGTAGTATCACCAGAAGCGAAAGTAACACGAGCCTTTGAGTTGTCAAAAGAAGTATTGAACGCACCTGGGCTATTTGATTTCCATGTATCTCTAAACGATTTTTTGTAACGAGAATCATTTTGTCTTTCTGCAAAAACTGTATTCAGAAGGTAATTTGTTGGTCTCAAACGCTTAAATGGACGACCATAGAAAACATCACGCACCATACCTGCTTGCGTATCATATTGCATACCGAAGTATAAGTGAAGGTTATTACCACCGCCACCTTCACCGCCTACGTTTGTAAGGTTGGCAATCATGTCAGTTGTATATTGAACCGCAAAAACTACCTCAGAATTCTGCTGATTGTTTTCGTCATGAACATCAGCAAAATCATCTGTCAATTTGAAACCATACTTTGTAAGCAAGCCAGCACATAAATCGGCAGCTTTTTGGAAATCATCAGCTGCTTTTGATGCACCATAAGCCTTTGCTAAATATACTTTTGCTAAAAGTGCTTCGGCAGATGCTTTTGTAGCTCTACCATAATCTCCTGAATGAGCTTTATTTTCAAGGTCAACTATTGCCTCATTACAATCTTTGATTATCTGAGCATAAATTTCGGCATCAGCATTTCTTTTTGTATCCTTTGTTGGACCAGTCGTTTCTGTCAATCTCAACTCTAAAGGACCATATTGTTGATGCAAAATATAGTAATAGTGAGCTCTCAAAAATTTTGCCTCAGCAATTCTTAATTTTTTTGTAGCATCAGCCACACCAGTTACAGTTGCAGCTCTACCTATGATAGCATTACAAGTGTTGATACCTCTATACATTTCGTCCCAAAGTAAAAACATATAATCTACGGTAGGTTGCATTTGGGTATCGTAGAAATGGAAACCTTTATAACCACCATCTGCACCTGTGGCGTAGATGTCGGTTCCATACTCAGTCAATGTTAGACCTAATTGTGTACCATAAAAAGTTCTCAAAGAAGAATATGCCGCTCTTGTTGCATCTTCAAATCCTTTGGCTGTATTGATATAATCATTGCCAATTTGTGATACTACAGTTTCCTTTAGTAAATCTTGGCAAGATGAGCTAATGAGTAGAAGCCCAACTAATGCTATTGATTTTAATTTATTTATTTTCATTTTAATTTTTGCTTTAGAATTTAATATTTAAACCAAATGTAGTTACCGTAGTAGATGGCGTTACACCACTTGTTACCTCAGTTGTACCTGTTGCCGAGCCTGTGATAGCAGCCTCTGGGTCAACACCATTATATTTAGTCAAGTATGATGACCAAATTTTAGGTTGCTGTATTGATGAAAACAAACGAACAGACTCCGCACCGATTTTTTTAGCAAGTCCCTTTGGTAATGAATATCCAAAGTTTATATTTCTTAGTTTTATGAAACTTCCGTCATAATAGAAAAGAGTCGAGTTATAAACAGGAAATTCTTGCGTGCTTTTTGGACGAGGGAATTCGTTGGTAGGGTTGTTTGGTGTCCAATAATCAACCTTGATTTGTTGGTAACGACCTGCAAGCTGTAATTGGTTTCTGTGGAAACCCGATAAGATAGTGTTTCCAAAACGACCGAATAAGAAGAAACTTAAATCAAAGCCTTTGAACTCAAATCTGTTGGTAATACCAGCTGCAAATTTCGGAACATCATTACCGAGAATTACACGGTCTAATGCAGTAATTCTACCATCGCCATCTGTATCTTGAACTTTGATTTGTCCTACTTCAGAACCAAAAGCTTTAGCTTGGTCTGCTTCGCTTGTCTGCCAAATACCAGCTTTCTTAAAATCAAAGTAAGTATTTAAAGGATAACCAATAAACCATCTATTACCCAAATCATCAACTTTTCCATTATAAAGTTCTACAATTTCTTCCTTGTTTTTTGTGTATTGGAAATCAGTTGTCCACTTAAATCCATTTTTTGAATTTACGTTTACAGTTGTCAATCCAAGCTCAATACCTTTGTTTCTTGTATGACCAACGTTTCTTGTAACTGCGTTAAATCCAGTAGAACCTGGTAAAAAGTCTGAAAGTAAAAGGTCGGTGGTGTTTGTTTCGTAAAATTCAAGTGAACCTTGTACACGACCACGGAACACTGAGAAATCAAGGCCAATATTTGCATTTGCCGATGATTCCCATTTTAAATCTGGATTACCAATAGTATTTGGTCTGTAACCAAATGCAGCAGTAGTACCAAAAGCATATCCAGTACGACCCAACAAACCTTGTGTTTGGTAAGGTGCAACCCCTTGGTTACCCACTTTGCCCCATCCAGCACGAAGCTTTAGCATATCAATTGCAGTAACATTTTTCATGAATGGCTCGTTGGTAATATTCCAACCAACGGCAACACCTGGGAAATTACCATATTTAGTATTTTCTCCGAAGCGGCTCGAACCATCACGACGCATAGTCAATGTCAATAAATATTTATCATTAAATGCGTAGTTTATACGACCCATAAATGAGTTGATTGTCCATTCAACTAATCCTGAATTTGCAGCCAATACCGAAGTAGCAGAGCCTAAACTATGAAATGATTGTGATTGAGCAGGAATTCCCTGAACATCAGTTCTGTACGCCTCAAAATTATCTTTTTGGATAGATTGAACACCTGTAACATTGAACGCATGCTTACCTATGGTTTTGTTGTAGTTCAATATATTTTCTACTGTAAAATTGAATCCAAAACGATTTTCGTTGAATGCTTGTGCATCACCACGACGTCTGGCGTTTGTTTCTGAGCCAATGAAACGTCCCCAACGGTCTTGAGTAAAATCAGGACCAAAGTTTAAACGGTAAGTAAGACCTTCTAATATTTTAACTTCGGCATAAATAGAGTTAAATATTCTATATTTTTTTCTATTGTCAATATTCACGCCTGGCTCTATCTCCGAAAGTGGATTAGATAATAATGCATCGTTTGTAGGTTCAAATATCAATGAACCATCGGCATTATATGCCGCACCAAGAGGGTTAGCATTTAGCGTATTGGCATAAGGATTTAAGTTTTCACCATTTCTAACTGAATACATCATGTATGAGGATATACCCACTTTCAATCTGTTGTTCACTTGGTGGTCAATATTAGCACGAAGCGATTGACGTGTAAAATCTAAACCTTTTGTTATACCCTTGTCTTGAAAAAATCCAGCAGAAATATAAAAAGATGTCTTTTCGTTTCCTCCTTGAATACCGATTGTATGATTTTGCATCATACCCGTTCTCAAAATCAAGTCTTGGTATTGCGTATTTCTTCCAGCTGCAATTCCAGCCGCAACGTTAGGGTCGCCACCTAAAACCGCTATTTTGGCATCAGCCGCTGCATTTGCAGTTCCAGTTGGCACAGCAACTCCAGCTGCATCTTTATATAAGTTAGTAGCTCTATAAGCCTCTCTTACATATTCAGCAAATTCTTCTCCCGAAAAAAGATTTAATGTACTATATGCGTTTGATGCACCAGCATAGGTATCAAGCGTAACAGTTGTTTTTCCTTTGTTTCCACCTCTTTTGGTTGTTACGAGTACAACACCATTGGCACCTCTGGCACCATAAATGGCTGTTGCTGTTGCATCCTTCAATACTTCCATTGACTGAATGTCATTCGGATTTATGTCTTCATAGCCAGCAGATAATGGAATACCATCTACAACATAAAGTGGGTCGTTTCCTGCATTAAATGACCTACGACCACGAATCAAAATTCGAGGAGCCGCACCTGGCTTAGAACCAGACTGCGAAACATCAACACCAGCTACCCGTCCTTGCAAAGCCTGCCCAAGTGATGTAAGGGGCATTTCTGTAATTTGCTTAGCAGTTACTTGCGAAATTGCACCAGTTGTTTGGCTTTTCTTCTGTGTACCATAACCAACCACCACAACTTCACTCAATGAAGCAGCATCTTCTTCCATACTTACATCAATTGTACTTTGGCTACCAACCTTAATTTCTTGTGCTTTGTAGCCAATGTAGCTAAATACCAACGTTGCATTGTTGGCTGCTTGTGTACTAAACTTACCAGCAACATCTGTAATTGCACCTTGTGTGGTACCTTTTACAGTAACACTTACGCCTGGCAGTCCACCGCCACTTGCGTCCGAAACCTTGCCCGAAATAGTTCGGTTTTGTGCTTGTGCAAACTGCCAGCTAAGTAGGACAGCAAACCCAAGCAATACTTTTTTTAGTAATTGTTTCATACTCATTAAATGAGGGTTAAGTTAAAAAAATAATAGAAATGATAGTTTTGACTTAAAATAGGTAAACTAATCATAAAAATAATTATACAAAATTAATACATGAATAGATTTCCTACCATTAAAATTTTACTAATTTCTAATGCTTTTTTGACAAATAATAGTGAACTTTGAGCAACAGATATTTAAAAACAGTAATTTAGCCTTTATAAAGTGTTAAATTCGTTGCTTGGGTTAGATATTGTTGTTGTTTTTAAGTGATAATACCAAACCATCTGATGTTTTAAAATAATAAAAAAATGAAACCTCAATTATTAAAAATATCAAATCCTCCTGATTCGTCATTTAGCTTGTTTGTGCAGGAAACTCCCTATTTTTCTACGCCGTGGCATTACCATCCAGAGTACGAAATCGTGCTGGTTTTGGAAAGTACAGGCAAAAAATTTGTTGGAAGTAGTATTACTGACTTCAAACCTAGTGATTTGTGCATGATTGGCTCTTATTTGCCTCATTATTATCGAAATGACGAAGAATATTATGTCAAAGATTCAGGCATAAAAGCTCAGTCATTGGTGATACATTTTTTGGAGGATTTTATGGGGGATAAATTCCTGCAACTTCCTGAAAGTCAGGCGATTAAAGCTCTTTTGGAGCGTTCAAAAAGGGGCTTGAGTTTTGGTGAAAAAACCATTGAAAAGATAAGTGAGAAATTTAAAAACCTCCCTAATCTTACAGGAATGGAACGCCTTTTGGAAATGGTTTCGATATTGACGATTTTGAGCGAAAGTGAGGACAAAGAAGACCTAACAACTAACCCGATTTCGCTCCGAAATGAAGTCGATTCAGCTCGAATGAACAAGGTTTTTGAATATGTAATGGTAAAATATCAAGACGAAATTCAGCTCAGAGATGTGGCTGATTTGGCAAATATGAGTGAGTCGGCATTTAGTCGGTATTTCAAGAAACGTACTCGCCGAACTTTTACGCAGTTTTTGGCAGAAATTCGCATCGAACACGCCTGCAAATTACTCATGGTTGATAAACAAAGTGTTGCCGAAATTTCGTTTGAAAGTGGTTTTAATAATCTTTCAAATTTCAATAGACAATTCAAGGCAATTAAGAAAATTACGCCTTTGACTTACCGAACGAAGTTTTTGGAGTAAATCAATGCTTCGGGCAATCGCATTGCTTTTTGCCTTTGAATAAACCCCACATAAAACCCTTGCTTCTGCGATAGCTTCCGTTTTTGTTTTTGCGTCCGCCACCATCAGTTTTTTGAATTTCTGATTTGCTAATTGCTTTATTATCAGATGCTTGCGAAAAATCTGGTGTAAAAATTAGTATTCCTAAAATGCCGAATATTGTTATTTTTTTCATTTCAATTTTACTTTTATTCTTTGGTAATGCTCAAAAAATAAATTATAAAATTTGCTCATAAATTTCACAAACTCTGAGTATAAAAATCCTCACTATGCTCTGCATAGCTACGGTTTTTACACTTTATTTTGCAAAATTTCTTTCTCAAATTTTTTATAATTTATTTTTCTACCATTACTTAACGAAAAATACATACAAAAATTACACCACAACCAAACTTTCGACCGAAAAAGCAATGGCTTTTTCGGCAAAAAGTGCTTTGGTTTTTGCCCAAGTTTCCTTGAAAAGTTCCGAATCTCGATAATTATTCAAATCTGCTTCAGAATTCCAATGACTGTGAGTCATAAATATATTTGGCTGATTTATATCTCGCAAAAGTTCAAGATATTGGCAACCCGACATGACTTTGATTTTATCTTTTGAAGCCTCGAATATTTCTTGAAATTCATCGGTTTTATCTTTCTGAAATGTCATTCTGACGTAACGAATAAGCATATATTTAAGTATTGTTTAAGCAAAGAAAAACATAATCCAAACCATTGAAGCAGTGAGCAATCCTGCATAAAAAATATCTGATTGATAAAACTTAATAGGCTCTTTTTCTCTTTTCATGTACCACAAAAACAGCAAAAAACAGGCGATTGCAGCAGGAGTTGCAGCCATTTGTGGCGAAATGATATGAAATATAGCTAATAATATAAATGGTATTTGTGTTGCCAAGAATCTCATCAATGTGCCACCGATACCTGATAATGATATTTCTAAATCGTATTCAGTTACCTTCCCTTTTCCGATACTATTGAGATATTTACTCAAAATCACAAGCAAGAAAGAACCGATGACAAAAATAGAAAATACACGATATAAGAAGTTGAAGGTTTCACCAAATGTGTTTTTGACAAATGCAAAATCTATCAAAACGTTTTGATAAAGCCAATCACAACCCAAGCCGATTAATGGAGAACCTGCCAAAACAATTACGGCGGCAATAGGGTTTGTTTGTTTCCATAATACTCCCCAGAAAAATACGACTACCAAACCCGGCTTAATATAAGATGTTTGGTTAGCCAATTTCAGGAAAAAATTATCAGATGAGTTAGGGTCATAAGTTGAAAATGCCAAAACACCAGCAATGGCACAAATAATGAATACTATCATTTGCCCAAACCTAACAGTTTTTTTATCGGATGCTTTTGGATTAATGTATTTTCTGAAAATATCAAAAGCCATCATCGTAGAAACAGAGTTCATCATCGAGTATATAGCCGAGAAAATGGCACACATAAGTCCTGCCAAAATGAGGCCAACAAAGCCATATCCCGTTGGAACAACGGTTTTGAGCAGTGTCAAGAATGTATCATCGGGTTTAATATAGTTTGCCCCAAATCTAATTTCAAATAAATAAAAAGCGGCAGTTCCTACGGCAATCGAAAAGAAAGGAATAATGAGTTTCAAAAATCCTGCGGCAATTGCACCCAATTTGGCATCTCGGTCGGTTTGGGCAGCCAATACTCTTTGTACTTGATATTGGTTGGTTGTCCAATAGAACATATTTAGGATTGTAAGTCCTGTAAAAATACCACTCCAAGGTAATTTAGGGTGATTGGAAGGTAAATACAAGTGCATTTTGTTGGCGTGAGCATGGTCAAGTTTTAATAAACCTGACAAACCACCAATTTCTGGCTGCATATATGTGAGTGTTCCCATCAATAAAACCGACAAAATCATTATTATTGTAAGGATATTGTCAGCAACTACGACCGATTCCATTCCACCAAAAACAGTAAATATTACCGTTACGGTAGCAATGATAAAAATTCCTTGAATATAGCTTACCTCCCAGCCTGTTCCTTCAAACAAAAGACCCAAAGTTCGGCTTCCAATGTAAAAACCACCAATGAGCTGAATCATAATGAACGCAACCATCAACACGGTATAAACCAAGCGGGCATGGGAGTTAAAACGTACCTCCAAAAATTGCGAAAGTGTGAAGAAATTCTTTTTTCGGTAAATTGGAATGAAGATATAGCACAATACCAAAATTGCTGGAATTGCCCAAATCTCATAATGGCTTTGTGCAAAACCAATCGAATAACCAACGCCCATCATTCCAATGATTTGCTGGGCATGAATATTGGTACCAAATATAGACCCAGCAACCGACCACCAACGCAGCGACCTCCCTGCCATGAAGTATTCTTCAGAATCTTTTTTCTTGAAACTTGAATACATGCTCGCCACGATTATGAACAACAAAACCGCAACAACCACTATAATATCAAACCATTGGAGGGTATTTAGCATATTAGGTTAGATTTAAAAATTAATAATCTTGACTTAATGGGTGAATCATCAACTCATCAATCACTACGTGTTTTGGTTGGTTTATTACATAGATAATCGTATTTGCCATGTCTTCTGCTTTGAGCCAATCGTGGTGCGAGTCATGCCCCTGTGGGTCGGTGTGAAACATGGTATCAACTAAGCCCGAGTAAATAACCGAAACTTTGATACCATCTTTGCGAACTTCCTTGCGAAGTGCTGCCGAAAAAGCATCTTGGGCAAATTTTGACGAACAATACAAAGCTCCACCATCAAAAACACGCTTGGCAACATCTGATGCAATGTTAATAATGTGTCCTTGTTGGGCAGCTCGCATAGGGGCTAAAACTTCCTTTGAAAGCAAAAAAGTACCTTTCACATTGACATCATATATATCAGACCATTGTTCGGCAGAGATACTTTCGGTTGGTCCAAAAACGCCATAGCCTGCATTGTTTATCAAAAAATCAATGCTGCCAAAAGCTGCAATCATGCCACTTACGGCAGTTTTTGCTAAATTTTCATCGGCAACATTTCCTGCAAAAACCAAACATTTTGAGCCTTTTTGCTCAATTTCTGCCTTTATTTCGTTCAATTCTGCCTCACTGCGAGCAATGATTCCAATATTTATATTTTGTTCAGCTAATTGCAAAGCCAATACTTTTCCGATTCCTTTTGATGCTCCTGTTAGGAGAATTGTTTTGTTTTTTAATGACATATATTGAAATACTTAATTGATTTTATAAATCCGTGATTCGTAAGGTTTTAAGATAAAGTTTTTATTTGATACATCATTTTCGACTTTCAAGTTTGCTACGAGAAGTGTTTTTTGGGTGAATTTTTGTTTTACTTCAAAAGTCTGTTTTTTGTTCGTAAAATTATTCATAATTAAGTATGAATTTTCCTCAAAAGTACGAAGATAAAGCCAAATCCGGTTACAACGTGGGCGTAAATCATGATAATCTCCGTAAATTAAGGTGGGTGTTTGCTTACGAATTTGAATGAGTTTTTTGTAAAAATTCAATACAGATTCTTTGTTTTTTGTTTGTTCTAAAACATTGATAGACAAGTATTTAGGATTAATTTTTAACCAAGTTTTTTCTGCATCAGAGAAGCCCGCATTGCTTTCAGCGTTCCATTGCATGGGCGTTCGGGCGTGGTCACGGGCAATTTTATTACTTGCTTTCAAAAACTGTTTCGATGAATAATTTCCACGCTCAACAAGTGTTTGATAGGCATTCAAAACCTGCACATCATTAAACTCCGAAATGTCTTCAAACACGCAATTATGCATACCAATTTCATCGCCTTGATACAAATAAGGTGTACCTCTCAAAGTAAGCAAGATGGTTGCCAACATCTTTGCCGATTCTTTGTGAAAAATGCCCGTATCGCCAAATCTTGATAACATTCGGGCATTGTCATGGTTGCCAAAATAGACCGTATTCCAGCCATTATCGCCAATGGCTTCATCCCATTTTCTGAAAATCGCTTTGAGTTCCGAAAGTTTAAATTCGGGTTTAGGTTCAACAAAACAAATTTCATCACGAGGCACAGCATGGTCGAAATGATAAATCATGTTGAGTTCGTTTCGTTCTTTACCCACATACTCATTAGCTTGCTCGGCAGACACACCAAACGCTTCTCCCACAGTCATACAATCATACTTGCTCAAAACTGCCTGATTCATTTCTTGCAAAAACTCATGCACTCGTGGCCCATTGGCATAGTAGCTCAAATCACCAAAACGATTGTCGGGGAAATTAGGAAAATTTTGGTCTTTTGAAATCAACGAAATTACATCCATTCGGAAGCCATTTACGCCTTTTTCTAACCAAAATTTCATCATTTTGTATATTTCTTGGCGTAATTTCGGGTTTTCCCAATTGAGGTCGGGTTGTTTTTTTACGAAATAATGTAGGTAATATTCTTTTGAAAACTCGTCTAATTCCCAAGCCGAACCACTGAAAAAAGAAATCCAATCGTTCGGAATTGATGTTTCTTGGGCGTGCCAAATATAATAATCTCGGTAAGGATTTTCTTTGCCTTTGCGTGCTTCTTGAAACCAAAAATGTTCGTCAGATGAATGATTGACCACCAAATCAATGATGAGTTTCATGCCTTTTTGGTGAATTTTGGCAAGCATTTCATCAAAATCGTCCATTGTACCAAAATCCGACATGATGGCTTCATAATCCGAAATATCATAGCCATTATCAGCATTGGGCGATTTGAAATGTGGACTCAGCCAAATTACATCAATGCCTAAATCTTTTAGATAATCTAATTTTGAAATAATTCCCTGCAAGTCGCCAATGCCATCAGCATCAGAATCTTTGAAACTTCGGGGATAAATTTGATAAACGATGGCTTCTTTCCACCAAGATACAACATTCATATAAACCAAGGGGTTTGTTCGAGTACTTTATGTAAGTGGAAAACTCCCCTTCTCCTTAAAAATACAGATGATAATCTTGCAATACTGCGGGCATATTTAATTGTAACAGGCTCTCCATTAATGGATTGGCTACTTGCCCAATTTAGTTTTGTAAGTGATAATAGATGTTGAGCTATTGTTTGAAAAGGTATAATATCACCTGCATGATTAGGGTCTGTTTGAACATTAACCTCAAGCATTATTGGTGTACCTAATGTTTTACGAAGAGTGTTATAACCTGTGGTAGAAAGATAAAACTGATTTGGAGAAATAGTTATATAGCTTCCTCTTGCCAAACTGCCGTTTCCTTCTATTCGATTATCAAACATTCTAATATTATGACCTAAATTCAACCAAATGAATGTTATTTTTGCCTTTGGTTTAACCTTTTTTACTGCTTCTGAAATTTGAATTCTATCTTCTTTTGAAAATCTATCAGAATAATGAATATGAATTGATGGACTTTCAGAAAGCTCATTATTAAGTGCTATAAGCGTATTTTCTACTAATTGAGAGAAATATTTGCCTTTTTCATCAAAATTGAAAGCATTTGCATTACCCTTATAATATTTCCATTGTCCATAACTTGAAAAGACATTGGCATATCCCATAGTTCTATAAAGTGTTTCTTCACTTTTATATTGGGTGTAAGAAAGTCCAATAAAAATATCAGCATCGGGTAATTTGTCAGGTAAAACCCAAGGCACTCCTCCTGTTTTTGCAACAATATTCAAGGCTAAATTTAAGTCTTTATATTCTGTTTTTTCTAAGGTATTTGAGTCTATCATTTGCACAGGAATTCCTTTTTCTAATAAAAACTCTTTCAATACATAGTAAGGGGAGTTGATGTCATTTACATCATATTTACTTTCAGGAACATGAATCAGAAACAATCTATCTAAGTTTGCATTGCCTTCCCAAGTCGGGTTTTGAGATAAAAGTCTTTCACACTCTGCTAAGAAATCCTCTGCATTGGGTTTAGTAATTATACCTGTATATTTTAAGTTTGTGGCAAATGTTTTGCCAAGACCTTTAAAAGTATTACTGCCTGTTTGTAATACTTTTAACAAATTTTCCATTTTATTTGTATAGCCATTTATACAAAAAGGTATAATTTCTAATTGTTTTGGCTTAAATTCAAATGCTCCATATTTACTTAATCCATTTGCAATTTTTTCTTCTGTCGAATTGTCATTGAATTTGACTTTAGGTTCAGGAAGTGTATAAAGAGCAAAAGATTGAACTATTTTTTCTGAAATTTGTAAATCAGCCTCAATTAATTGAATTGGTTTTTCGGTTAGTTGCGTAACATAACCATTATATGCGATAGGGAAAATATCCCTTGCTATGAACTTAGTTATTTCATTAATTTTTTGTGAACGTATTTTGGCAGCATTTACCTCAGAAGCTAAACTAAATTCTTTAATTTTTTTATCCAAATCGAAGGAAATATTCTGTTTTAGCAAGATGCTTTTTATTTCAGTTACCTTTAGATTTGGAATAATATCTTTTGTTGAAATATCTGTTTCTTTCTCAAATTCTGGCAAAAAAACCCTTGCATAATAATCGGTAGTATCTTGTATTACAGCAAATGTCCAAGCATTGCCATATTTTACGAATGCTTTTTTATGCCTAAAATCAATACTTGAAAATTGAATCAAATTTGCAATACTTGCCCTATTTTTTACCTGAACATCATAATCTATTGACAAATATAAATCTGACCCAATCCAATAAACTTGAAAAGTATAAGCTGGAAATATCTGTAAATATTCACTCGCTTTGTTATGTAATTCGAGATGTTTTCCTTTTGGGTGAGCTACTATTCGTAAGCCAAATTCACTATCAATAAACCAATTTGAGTTTTTGAGTTTATCTTTAAATAAAGATATTGTTTGCCGCCTTACCTCATTTAAGTCATAATTTGTATTGTTATTACTAAAAACAGTAACTTTGTATAAGTTAGTAAACTCGTTTTCAAGTTGTTTATTGAAAGAATAGTATTTTGCTTCTCGTTCTACATAATTATTATAAAACAATACATCAGTTGAGCCATTTGTGCGATAATGAGGAGCTGAAAGTTGCATAGCTCTCATGCTATCAAGCATAGTTTGAGTACCTTCACGTAAGGATTTTACAAAACGTTGTCCATTTTCATCTTTCATTAATCTTGCCCACTCAACCAACAAAGGATTACGTCTGTAAGGTAAAAGATTTACTTCTCCAAGATTAAACTCTGTGGGTATAAATGAATCTTGCTTAAAACTACCGTAACTTCTAACTAAAAAAGAATCTCGGTAGGCATAGCAAGTAATAGGTTGATTGCTATTATAATCTCTGTGAATAATTGCATTTACTACAGCCTCTTCGACTGCATTTAATGGATATTCGGTTTCTTCAATTATGCCACTCGTATTTGGATTTCTAAAACTATATCTTTTAAAATAAGGTGTTTCGGTTATAAAACTTCTTACTTTGCGTAAAACTTCTGGCAAAGAGCCATCGAAATCTCTATCAAATGTTGCGTTTCCTGCATTGGCATTATCACGAAACTCATTTTCATATTTTAAAAACCTCACATACGCAGAAGGGATATAACTTCGAGGGTTACTTGCAAAAAATAAATATCCCGCATTCGTGAATTTCAAGATACCATTTTCTCTTTTGCATGCACCTATATTTTGTAAAAAAGTAGCATCATCATCTTGAAAGTTTGCATCTGTATGCTCAATATACATTTTTTTGAAAAGCTCATAAATTGTTTTATTGACTAATGCAAAATCATATTCACAAACTGTGAGTTGCTCAAATTTCCTCCCTCTTTCTAAAACTAATCGCTCTCTATCATTCGAGGTCAGGGGCAAACTATTTGCACTTTCTCTTTTCCAAGATTTTGGAGGGGTTTCAGTAGTTTCACAAATGCCAGACGAACCTTCGGGAGCATAAATCAATAATACGATTTTATCTCCGATGGAATACTCTCTTGAACGAGCATGGTGATTAGTAAGTTTATCATCAATTATTTTACATAGAGATATTCTTTCAGTCTCACTTAAATGATTTATGCCTTTCACTTCGCCATTATCAGCCACACCCAAAACTAATATTCCTCCTCTTGCATTTGTAAATGCTGAAATTGTTTTAACTACCTTATCTCGTGCATCATCTAAATCTTTTTTAGTATCATTTCTTACTTCTTTTCTATCAAAATATTGCCCTTCTGAGTTTTCAGAAGTGATAAAATCTAAATAATCTTCAGTATTTTCAAATATCAAATGAGGGTCAAGCATAATTCTGGTGTATTATTTCACTCAAATATACCAATAAAATATAATAAAAAAGCACACCCTTATCATTTCAATAAAGATGTGCCTAATTATTATCGTTCTATCAATTATAGCTCAAACTGATGTAGTAAAGTCCGCCAATATTTGCCAAACCGTAGCCTTGTGAGTAATAATTATTCAGAATATTTGAGCCACCAACCTTGAGTTTGAGTTTTTTAGGAAGTTTATACGAAACTGCCGCATCAAGCGTATTCCAAGCAGGAAGCATGATGTCGCCTTGCGTGTTTCCTTGTTCTACCCACATTTCTGATGTCCAACGATAGTTAATACTGAAACCGATTTTGTCTGTAACTTTAGGGTTGCTAAAAGTAATGTTGAATCTATCTTCTGGTGAAATAAAGAAGTTACGACCAACGGCAGCAACCACAGGGTCAGACATTTTGCGTTTAACGATTTCATCTCCAAAACCATCTTTGCGTATTACGCCAAAATTATCCTTCAAAGTAATTGTTCCGATTTGCTTGGCGTAGTTAAAGCCAATATTATAGCCTTTTCCAAGTGCATATTCGAGTCCTAAACCATAACCATTTACAAAAATTTCATTAAAATTATTAAAATTTGCTTGATAAACCGTTGTCGAAGAGCCAGTTTTTAAGCCATCAACTTGACCAGTTTTTGATTGCAAAACATTTTGGGCTGCAATAAAATCATTATAAGTACTTTGGTAATAAAAAGCATCTACAAAAAACTTATTTTTGATTAATGCTTTGTAGCCAACTTCCCATGTTTTGATTTTTTCGGTTGTAAAAGCGTCAGGATTTGCCTCATATTTCACTAAATCTGCGGTATTGCCCGAAGAACGGTATTTCAAGACAGAAGCCTCATAATAGCCTTGATTTGTAAGTAATTGAGCAGATTCTACTGCCGTGCGTGAGCCACCCACTTCTGCCGAACCGATGCCATCGGAAAGCAATTGGTTAGGTGAAGGATTACGGAATGCCGATTGCCAAGATGCACGAATGTTATGCTCGCCCCAAGTGAAAACTCCTGAAATACGAGGCGTAAGTCCACCTTTAAAGAATTGATTTTTGTCATAACGAACAGCCACCGTTGGCTTGAATGTCATTTTATCATTGATTTTTAGTTTTGGAGAAGCCTGCAAATACCAACCGATTTCGTTCATCGTAAACTCGTTTCCTTTTCCATCTCTCGGAAACACCGTGCCTTCTGTCAATAAATTATATTTTCTGAAACTTGCTCCAGTAACTACTTCAAGCATTTCAGGTAGTATTTTCTTGAAATTATACATTCCTTCGGCATGATACATTCCCGAATTATCTAATAATCTTACACCGTTAACACCTAAACCGGTGGCAACATTTGAGTTGGTCGAAATAAGTTTATCAAATGACGATTGAAAAGCAGCAGTTCCTGGCATAGGTTTGCCTGCATCAGCAGCATTTCGTGCTGCCTGAAAATCACCTGTAAATGCTTTGTTGAAATCGGTTGCCCATGCCGCTGTTGGTTTCCAAATTTGCAAAATACGAGCAGCCAAATTGCCCAAACTAAATCCTTCGGCTTCTTGCGAAGTATTATATCCACGAACAAAAAACTCATCGCCACGAATTTCAAACTTAAACTGATTTCTTTTGTATTTTGGGAAATACTCACGCAAGCCAGCAGTACGAATCAAATTTCCAGTACCATAATACCAGCCTAAACTCGCCTCAATTTTGTCGGTCAATTTATAATGCAAAGCGGCATTGGCACGATAACTAAATATTTTTCCATTATCGCCTGTAAGGTCAATTTCTTTGTAACCCGTACGTGTTACAGTTTTGCCAACCAACCCAGCATTTGTAGTATTTGCTGCCGAAAAGTTGAATGAACCACCATTAGTAATGTCATCTCCATAAATATTCAAAGCATCAAATTGAGAGTTTGTTGCAGGGTTATTGTTTGGAATATAGCCAATACCTACGGTTTTTGTGGCTGCATCTGTAACAAAAAATCCAGCACGGCTACGAGTCGAACGGTCAGAATAATCATCTGCAATGAAATCTGTACCATTTATTGCTTGAAAATTAACTTTGAAAGCCAATTTACTACCAACTTGTTTGGCATAACGCAAGGCAACATCAGTATATGGCGAAGCATTCATGTCTGTTTTTCCAACATTATTTACGCCAGCTTTCAATTGAGCCGAAAGTCCTTGGTACTCAAAAGGTGATTTGGTTTTTGTAAGCATAATACCTTGCAAAGCATCAGGTCCATAAAGTGCCGACGATGCTCCTGGCAAAATCTCGATACTTTCGATGTCAATGTCTGAAACACCAGCAACATTACCAAAACCAAAGCCAAGTCCAGGCGAACGATTGTCCATTCCGTCGGTTAGTTGCACAAATCGGTTGTTATTATTTGCCCCAAAACCACGCATGTTGACCGAACGGAAAATCATGTTTTGAGAAAGCAAATCAACGCCTTTAAGGCTTTGTAAAGCTCCATAAACATCTGCCGAAGCCGATTGTTGGATTTTACGAATGTCTAATTTTTCGACACTAACCGCAGATTTTGTAAGCGATTCCTCCACACGGTTTCCAGTGATAGTAATTTCTGAAAGTGAACCGATGTCTTCAGTCAATTTTACATTTACAGTTGCATCTTTCGCTTCTATTTCTACAAGTTTGTAGCCAACAGCACTAATTCTCAATGTTACGGGCAAAGATTTTGTTTTGAGATTAAAGTTTCCTTTGGCATCGGCCAATGCACCAGCAATTGTTCCTTTGATAGTGATACTTGCCCCAACAATGGGTTCATTTGAAGCGGCATCTGTTACAGAGCCAGTAATAGTCGTTTGTGCAAAAGCATAAACAGATAAAATAATACCTAATAAGGTAAGTAGAGGTTTTTTCAACATAGGTCTGAGAAAATTTAGGTTAGTTTGTGATTATTTTGCAAAGGTCGGAAAATAGAATTAAACAAAGAAAACTTTATACAAAAAAAATATTTATAAATTTATTTTGAAAGACATAATTATTTATTGATTATTACAAAAAGTTATAATAAAATTGAAAAATCACCCTTTTTGCATTTTATTTGTAAAATAATCAGTTTTGCCCAATTTTTTGTTTGTCAAAAATATATTAACATATTCAGTATATAGATTTAATAGTATTTATAGACTATTTAAGCAAAAAAACCTATTATTTTTATAAAAAAGCAGCCAATGGAAGATTTCAGACTAAAAGTTTTTTATGCAGTTGGAAAAAACCAGAGCTTCACAAAAGCGGCTGCCGAATTGTTTATTACACAACCTGCTATCACCAAACATGTAAAACTTTTGGAGGAAGATTTGGGTGTGAGGTTGTTTGAGCGAAAAGGAAGTTTTATAGAATTGACAATTGCTGGTGAAGTCTTATTTCGCTATGCAGGAGAAATTTTTCAGCTTTACCAAGAAGCACTTTTTGAGTTAGGAACACTCAAAAATCAACATCAAGGTAGCCTACGATTAGGGGCAAGTACAACAATTGCCCAATATTTAATTTCGCCAGTTTTAGCATCCTTTCATGAAAAATTTCCTAAAATTGAATTGAGTCTTCTTAACGGAAATACCGAAACGATAGTCAATGCTGTTCTTTCAAAAAAGATTGATTTGGGTATTGTAGAAGGCAAAAAGCATCATTCTGGCTTAAAATACATTGATTTTATGGAAGATGAACTCGTGGCAGTTGTTCATTCTAAAAGCCGTTTTGCTAAAAAAACTGAAATTGAATTAGAGGATTTATCCAATATTCCATTGGTGATGCGAGAGCGTGGTTCGGGTACTTTGGAGGTGATAGAAAGTTCATTAAAAGACAAAGGCATCAAACTTTCGAGCTTGCCGATTGTGATGCACTTGGGTAGCACCGAAAGTATAAAATCGTTTTTAGAACATTCTCACGCTCTTTCATTTTTTTCAATTCGTGCCATAGAAAAAGAAGTAAAACAAGGCGAATTGAAAATTCTTGCCATCAATGATTTCAAAATTTTGAGAAGATTTTCGTTCGTAAATCTTCATGGGCAACAAGATAGTTTATCAACAACTTTTATCCGCTTTGCCAATAGGCACTATAACCAAAAGTAAT
Source organism: Emticicia sp. (assembly GCA_031378345.1). Lineage (GTDB taxonomy): Bacteria > Bacteroidota > Bacteroidia > Cytophagales > Spirosomataceae > Emticicia. The sequence continues at coordinate 29,228 of JANNDY010000132.1, forward strand.
TATCAATAAAAAAACACCATTTGTTTGCCCACTTGTGAAGGTCTAATTTTGACCTTATGAAAAAACAACTATTTGTATTTTTTATATTGGCGATATTGTGTTGCATACCACAATTAATCAACTCTTCTTGGGCATTATTAATCGGCTTAGTTTATGCACTTGTTTTTGGAAATTCGTTCAAAGAAAAAACCAATCAATGGGGTGGATATTTGCTCAAAACGTCGGTCATTGGTTTGGGCTTTGGCATCAATATCGGTGTTTTATTAAAAGCAGGTAAAGAAAATATTGGTAGCACAGCGTTTTTTGTAATTGTAGTTTTAGGACTTGGCTATTTATTTGGGAAATTATTAAAAATAGATAAAAAAATATCGTTGCTTATTTCGGCTGGCACAGCAATATGTGGCGGAAGTGCAATTGCAGCTGTAGGTTCTGTCATCAAAGCAGACTCAAATCAGTTATCGGTTTCAACAGGCGTAGTTTTTTTATTAAATGCAGTAGCACTTTTTACTTTTCCAACAATCGGACATTGGTTGGGACTTTCGCAAATGCAATTTGGCACTTGGGCAGCTATCGCAATTCATGACATGAGTTCGGTAGTGGGTGCAGCCTCAAAATATGGAGATTCTGCATTGAATATTGCATCAATTACCAAAATGTTGCGGGTTTTGTGGATAATCCCGATTTCACTCGGTTTGGTTTTGGGCTTTGCTCAAAACCGTGAATCTTTCAAAATACCCACTTTTATTATCGGTTTTGTGGCAGCTTCTTGCGTTTATAGTAGTTTGCCAGCTTATCAAAGCCTTTATCAAGTTCTTTATGTTATTTCAAAACAAGCAATGGTTGTCAGTTTATTTTTTATTGGCTCGTCTATTTCCATCGAAAACATCAAAAAAGTTGGCAAAAAAGTAGTTTTACAAGCAGTTGGGCTTTGGCTTATCATTTGTCTATTATCTTTGTATTATGTTATCCATTTTCAATCTTGATTCTCTATGAAAATTATCAATAATCGCCGTAGTTTTATTCAAAAAAGTGTGGTAGGACTAATTTCTGTACTTGGAAGTGAAGTTGTTTTTGCCAAAAATTTATCAAATGGAACTGAGATTTTAGGCGAAAAGGCTTTTGTAGCAGATTTGCCCGAAGGGAAAAATAAAGATTTGATGTTGCTCAATGACCGCCCTTGGAATATCGAAACACCTCCACATTTATTGGACGATAACGTTACGCCTGCCGACAAAATGTTTGTGCGAAATAACGGCAATTTGCCTGAAAATATTGATGTAAAAAAATGGGAATTAGTCATTGAAGGAGAATCTGCAAAAACACGTAAAGTGTTCTCTATCAATGATTTAAAAACGAAATTTAAAACTTATACCTATCAACTCACGCTCGAATGTGCAGGAAATGGTCGCTATGGTTTTAGTCCACAAACATCAGGCAATCAATGGCAAGATGGAGCAGTTAGTTGTGCCGAATGGACAGGCGTTCGCCTCCGTGATGTACTGGAAAGTGTTGGTATAAAACCCGATGCCGTTTATATTGGTTACTACGGGAAAGACATTCATTTGAGTGGCGATGCCACAAAATCACCGATTTCGAGAGGTGTGCCAATGAAAAAAGCCCTCGAAGACGAAACGCTTTTGGCTTGGGCAATGAATGGAAAAGAACTTCCGCTTCAACATGGCTTTCCATTGCGATTGGTTATTGGAGGTTGGCCAGCTTCGGTTTCGGGCAAATGGCTCAGTAAAATTGCTATCAGAAACAAAATTCATGATGGTGAAAAAATGTCAGGGCATAGCTATCGAGTGCCAATGTTTCCTGTGGAGGCAGGTGCGACAATTCCAGACAATGATTTGAAAATCATTGAGTCAATGCCTGTAAAATCGGTCATTACTTTTCCAAAAACAGGAGCAATTATTGAAGAAAAACAAGTTCTTGATATTAGAGGACACGCTTGGGCGGGAGATTTTGAGGTTGCCGAAATGAATATTTCGATAGATTTTGGAGCTACCTGGCAAAAATGTGAGTTATTGAAACCCAAAAACAGATTAGCTTGGCAGCATTGGTCTGCAAAAATTAGTTTTCCAAGAAAAGGTTATTATGAAGTTTGGGCAAAGGCAACTGATGCACAAGGTAGCTCTCAACCAATGGTTATTCCAGCGTGGAATCCAGGAGGTTATCTCAATAATTCTTGCCACAGAATCGCAGTAAAAATAGCATAACTAACTGATTATGAAACATTTACATAAAATACTAATTCTTGTTTTTGCTGCATTTTTTTCAATAAGTGCAAGTTTGAAACAAGAGAATAATTTCAAAAAACAAACCCTTGCCGACTCAACAATCGTACTTGATAAGGCAACAGGATTGATAGTTTCTCAGGGTTTAGATTTGGTAACGGCTCATTGCACGGGTTGCCATTCGAGCAAATTAATTACCCAGTTTCATACGGACCGCAAAGGTTGGCTCGAAAAAATAAGATGGATGCAGCAAAAACAAAAATTGTGGGATTTGGGCGAAGCCGAACCAAAAATTTTGGATTATCTTGCAAAAAATTATCCAGCCACCGAAAAAGTAAATAGGCGAGCAGCACTCAAAAATATTGATTGGTATAAATTGAAATAACAAATAAAAATATGATTACGGGAGAAATTCAGCAAGTAGCTATCCGAACAGAGCAAAGAGTAGTAGAAGTAGCATGGTTTGATGATTTGTGCGGAGGCGATACTGCATTTCTTGGCACGATTGACCCTTCTCGCCGAAGTAGTTTTGCTCATTGTTCCGATATTATGACTACTGCCGATGAGTTAGGTTTTAGCAATATTTTACTGCCAACTTCTTATGTAGTTGGGCAGGAAGTTTTGCCTTTTGCATCGGCAATGGCACCACTCACCAAAAACATCAATATGCTTGCCGCCATTCGCACAGGCGAAATTCACCCACCTATGTTGGCAAGGCATTTGGCTACACTCGACCATATTTTAGAAGGACGTTTAACCGTAAACATCATTAATTCTGACCTTCCCGGCTTGAAAGAAGACCACGAAATGCGTTATAAGCGTTGTGGAGAAGTAATTGAAATTTTAAAACAAGCTTGGACGCAAGATAGAATTAATTTTCAGGGAGAATATTATCAATTTGATATGAATGCCGACCCTGTGAAACCGTACCAACAAAATGGCGGACCATTGCTTTATTTTGGAGGAATTTCGCCAGGTTCAAAAGATGTATGTGCCAAATATTGCGATGTGTTTTTGATGTGGCCCGAACCCGAAGAAAGTATTTATGCCACCATGCAAGACATGAGCAAACGTGCAGCGGATTATGGCAGAACGATAGATTTTGGAATGCGTTTGCACGTAATTGTGCGAGAAACCGAAGAAGAAGCAAAGGCTTATACCAAGCAATTAATGTCGAAATTTGATGCAGAATTGGCAATAAAGCTCAAAAATCGCACGCAAGATTCAAAATCGGCAGGAGTTTTACGCCAAGATGAATTTCGTGAAAAAGCCGATGAAGACGACTTTGTAGAGCCAATGCTTTGGACAGGAATCGGACGAGCAAGGTCGGGTTGTGGCGGAGCGATTGTTGGTACGCCCGAACAAATCATCGAAAAAATGAATCGTTATATGGATATGGGTGTGCGTGCGTTTATTCTTTCGGGCTACCCACTCAAAGAAGAATGTGAGCTTTTCGGAAAAATGGTTTTACCACATCTCAATAACGTTAAATTATCGGTTTTGCAAGGAAGAACACCATCAGAAACTCCCGAAACGCCTTTGACTTATCGGGAGTTAAAGTTATAATAACTTACCTCATAACCATAATCCTACCATTTTTCTTTGTTGTTTCGCCCTTAAAATCTGTCGCATTTATTTCATAATAATATTGACCCGTTGGTACTATTTCACCACCAAAGGTGCCGTCCCAGCCTTGTTTGTAGTCTTCGGTTTCAAAGATTACATTTCCTGCTCGGTTAGAAATACGCATTTTGAAATCTTTGATAAAAATTCCTTTTATCTCAAAAACTTCATTTTGACTATCACCATTTGGAGAAAAAGCATCTGGCAAAAACATCAATAATTTTTGGGCATAAAGCACCTCATTTGAGTAACTGACAAGGTTATTGGTAGAAACTGCTCTCACTCTAAACTTCACAATTGGATTTGCAGGGTCGATTGTACTTGGGTCTGGCTCAAATTTTAAGTTTTTATCAACTTTTGAAGTCGTCAAAACTGCACCTTTGTCATCTAATTTTTCAACAAAATATGACCCCAAACCCAAAGGAAATTTTTGATAGTCCGTCCATTTAATACTTGAACCTTCTAATGTTAGGTATGATGGACAAAAAGTAGTTGAAGTATCCGACATTATTCCGCAGCCATTTTCATAAGCAACTTTATAGCATTCTCGTTGGTTATTTGGGTCAGATTTATCATCAACTGTGCGAGTGCCATTTCCTGTGTAAAATTGTTCTAATTTATTGTTTTTCCAACGATAAAAAAAGTAGTTTTTCAGACTTTGTGTGCCTGGTCTGGTTGCCGTAATGCTCACTTTTTCTTTTTCAACCGACACCAAAGCATTTGTAATCACAGGTGGCTTTGTGCTATCAACGCCGATTACATTAATGGTGCGGGACATTGATTGGACTCCTCCCGAAAGAGCAATAATTTGATAACTATAAGTAGTTCCACAAATGGTTGGGCGGTCGGTAAGGGTATCGATAGTAGATCTGGTAATGTTTCTAAAATTAGTATTTCCATTTCTAACCACACGATAAGAATTAAATCTTGCAGGAATTAAAGTTTTCCATTTCAAGAAATTTCTTTTATCCAAAACTGTTACTTGAAGCGGAATAGTACAACTCGAATCTGAGTAGGAAGTTCTTAAACAAGCATTTGTAACGCCTATTTTATAGCAATATTGCTCTTTATTTGCATCTTTTACAGCCAATTTTTGTGAATTAAGCCCTGTTGCAGGATTTACAACTTTTTTTACAATTTGATAAATACCAGCACCAGTTTTTTGATAAAAATCAAAAGTTTGAGTTGACCCAACCACATATCGAACTTGAATAGTATCATTGTCTTGAACTGTCAAACTAAACAAATTTGGAACATAAGTGCTTCTGCCATTTGGTATTAATGCGGAGGTTACTGTTGCATCGCATACTTCAGATGTTTTTTTTCCAGTAATAGTAATTGTTCGAGTATTTGCATTTAGATACGTATGTTTTTTTGCAATTAAAGGAATTTGGGCTTTCAAAATGGTTTCAGTTTGATTATCGCCCCAATTAATAAGGTAAGAATCGAAGGTATTATTTGGGTCGCTTGGAATGTCTAATTGCCCTTGCAAATTGGTACAACTACTAAGCGTAAACTTTGGACTTGGCTGCGGAGCTTTCACTTCAATTGCCCGACAAGCATAAGACCTCACTGTTCGAGTAACGGCATCATAGCTTACTTGAATAACAATAAATTGTCCTGCACCACCAGTAGGAATAGTTCGAGGACCATTGCCCGCGGCATAACCAGCCGGTGGAGCAGGAAATGCAGTACGAGAAGTATTATAATAAAATTGAATGTTTCCAAGACCACTTTTGTCGGTAACGGTAAATGCACTATTTGGGCAAACCGTTACTTTTGTATTATTTACGCCATCGGTGCTTGTGATGATGCCAGCAGAATTTATATCAAATTTTCCTTTGACGGTGGTTGCAGGCAAGCCTGTTGTGGGACATTGAGAGAATAAATTGCTAAATGAAGAAGACAACAATAGTACCCAAAAAATATTTTTAATGGTGTTTTTCATTTTTAATAGTGGGTGTTTTTGGAGCAAAATTTTAGTAAAGTTCGCCAAAAAATGGATATTTCAAAATTTTAGACGTAAAAATCCTAAATACCGTTGCACACCAAATATTATCCTAAACAATGAGAAACCACTCACATTTTAGATTTGCTCCCTTTTGAGCCATTTTTCATGAAAAGAAGGCTTGAAATCTTCCATTTTTTGCAATAAATCTTCAATATTATCTGAAACGATAACCAGATTTCGGTTTTCTTGTTTCAAAAAACCTTCTTCCACCATCACGTCTAATTGCTTCAAAAGATGGTCGTAAAAACCATTGAGATTCAGCAATCCGACAGGTTTATTATGCAAACCCAGCTGCGACCAAGACAAAATCTCGAATAATTCGTCCATGCTGCCGTAGCCTCCAGGAAGAGTGATAATGCCATCACAAAGTTTTTCCATGAGGGCTTTTCGCTCGTGCATGGTTTCTACTTTGTGCATATCAGGCAGAGATTTATGCCCAACTTCCATGCGGTCTAAAAAATTTGGAATGATGCCTGTAACTTGACCATTATTTGCCAAAACAGCATCGGCAATAATGCCCATCAAACCTACACTTCCGCCGCCATAAATTAATCGTATTTGGTTGATAGCTAAGGCTTTACCAAGATTTTCGGCAGTTTCTTTATAGATTGGTTTTGTGCCAGAATTTGCTCCGCAATAAACTAAAATCGCTTTCATATTTTTTGTTGATTGATGTTGAAATAATTGTGTTTTTCTACAAAAAAATAAAACCCGACAAAGCGTCGGGCTTATTTTGTTCGCTAAATTTGTCAGGAAAAAAATCTTTAGGAACACTTAAAAAATAAGTCCGTTCAAAATTTATGAATTTTTTTTTGTCAAATCAAGTCAAAAAAGGCGAAATTTAGCAAGCTAAATGAGATTTTTTTGATGAAGAGTTGGCAAAAAAGGCAAATAAATTAACGGAGCGACCGACGCTTCGGTTATTTGTTAAACGTTCCTTAGTTATGGTGGAAATTGAGTATAATCACTCAAAAAATTTTCGCAATTTATAGACTTACCTATTAAAATGCAAGTGTTTTTTTAGAACAAACTCCCTTGAACAACTTGTGGAATAATTTTTGGTTCTTGAATTTGTAAATTTCCCAAAGTATTTAATCGTTGAATCCAATACTTTGTGAGTTCGGGAGCAAACGTGTTTTCGCCGCAATGTACGAAGATATACGCATTTTTTAAACCCATTTCGAGCCAAGTTATCAAGCGGATACACCACGCATTAATTCTTTCATAATCGGTGTGATGAAGCTCGTTTCCAACAAATCGCAAAGTCAAATTGGGCGTTGTCAAAGTATTGTGTAGCACATCTCGCCGCCCTGCTACATCAGTTATAACAGTGCCGACTTTCATTTCTGCCAGCATTTTGCAAGTATTTTCCCAGGTTTTTGCATCTTTAAACCAATCCGGATGCCGAAATTCAACCGAAACAGGAAACTTTGGGGGCAAAGATTTCAAATATAATTCAAGAAACTTTATTTGACGAGGATTAAAATTAGGAGAAAGTTGCAGGAAAGTCATGCCCAAATGCTCGCCTAAACCTAAAACAGAATTACAAAATTCAGTAGTAAGTGCCTCACAACCAACCAACTGGCGGTCGTGGCTAATGACTTGCGGGAATTTTGGACAAAATTTAAAACCATCAGCGGCGGCATCTTTCCAACGCTGAATTGTTTCTGATGTCGGAATTTGATAATGAGTAACATTCAACTCGATAGTGTTGAACTGGCGAGTAAAATGATGCAAAAAGTCCACATCTTTGGCATTATGAGGGTAAATCTTGCCAACCCAATCTTTATTTGCCCAAATAGGCGGACCGATATATATGTTAGGTTTTTGGTTTTTCGGAGCTAAATCAAGTGTCTTTGCCGTCAGAGGATTGTCAGGCGGAAGACTAAAATCTACCTTTGAAATATCTTGAAGTTTTCCGAAATCCATGAGTTTCTTTAGTAAAACCTATATTTATCACTCCCCCAAAACATAAACCCGACACTCATGCTGCCAACTATATTCGCCCGTTCCCAAGATAAACTGCAAAGGATGGTTGAAAGTTGCTTCTTGCAATGCGTTTTCATCAATGCCATTTTCGGCATCAAGATTTGCCACAAAAATATATTTTGGGTTATCTTGTAGCGTCCAAATCATGAGTTTTTGAGTTTCGGTTGGTTCGAGCAACCACTTTACTTCTCTTTGTTTTATTTCTTCCCAAATGTTTTCAGCTAAAGAATGTAGGGCTTGGAATAAAGCAAATTGCTGATAGTTTTTTCCCCAAACGAAAGGTCCGTGCGTAACTTTATCGAGGTCGTTATCATCTCTAATATCAAAAACATAGAGCTTAGTATATTCTTCGTTTTGTCCTCTTTCTAAATGCAAATTTCGGGTTTCAAAACCTAAGCCAACATAGCTTGGCATATCAGTCAGAAACAAAGCTATGAATAATCTAAGATGGTTGGCTGTGCGATAAAATTCATCAAATCTTGGGTCGTCTTTATCGGCAGTCATTACCGTAAAATTTGGAGCAAACTGTCTGGTATTCAGCAACTTATGATAAGTTACAAACTTTTCCATATACGCTTCTGAGCCAACAACTGTTCCTTGTAAATCACCCAAAGTTGAATCAGCTTCAATGGCTTCCAGATGGTCGAGTTCGTTGCCATAACCCATAAAATCAGGTTCAACTAAAAAAGTTTCAGCAAAGAAAGCAAAATGCTTGACTCCTTGTTTTTGTACAAATTTCTTGACCGCCATTAAAGGGTCATAATAAGCATCTGGGTCTTTCGGGACGCCCGTTGGACGTGGCTGCACATGAGCCATATCACCTCGCATAAAATCAAGGTTATATGCTTTCTGACAATCATAAACTTTCTGAAAAAAGTATGCCCAAGCATGCTTATTTGGGTTTTCAAAATCTAATTCCCAATTAGTATTATCGTCTTTTGAATGATAAAATTTATAACGTGCCAGCGGTCCAAAAACTCTTGACATTGCCTGTGGTTCATCAAATTCGTAGGTGTACCAACGATTGCCATTTTCATCAATAATAAAATCTTCGGCATTGATGTGCAAGCCACGGTAGGGTGGGGCCATCGTCATTGGCAAAGTTTCGTAGCCTTGATAAATCATTTCGTGCATCAACTCAATTCTTCTACGTAAACGCCCTTGATAATCGTTTTTATGTCCAAAAATAATTTCTAAGCGTTGCTCGTCAGTCAAAATTGGTATTTCGGGAGAGAAAAGTGTATTTTTTGAGTACGAAATCGGTGTGCCATTGGCAGTGCCATTTCTTCCCAAATAATGCCAAATAATTTCTTCAATATCTCGATAAATCGTTTCAGAATTACTCGTAATTCGCCCCTCTACACGCTTCACCCATTCAAAAAAACGAGGGTAAGCAAGTACCATTTCGGAAAAACGGTCGGTGTGCGGAATGACATCCATTCCCACACTTTTACCCATCGCATGAAGAATATTTATGACAAATTTTAGCTGTTTTTCAACTGTATTTAAAGTCGGAATGGCAGCAGATAATTCATGGCTAAAAAAGGCAGGATTGATATTAAAACTTGTCATGCCATAAAGACTACCAACTACGCCAGGTTCCCAAATAGGCAATAAATGTATCGAATCTTGCGATTTTGGAATAGTAAAAGCGTATTTTATGACATTGAAAAAATTGCCAATTGTACGAACATTGATGCCAATCATGTTCGATTTTTTGAGCCAAGAACCGTCTGAATAATGACTAACAGGGCTATTAAAAATTTGGTTCGTATCAATGGCACGTTGGAGTGTGTCGCCACCGAGCCGGCGTTGCAAAATATCTAAAACATCATAGACATTGAGCTGTACAGCAATTTCGGGCAATAGGTTTTGAATATACGACGTTTGGTGCGAAGTATATTTGTCTTTATATAGATAATGATTATGTCGCCACAAATCGAACATAGATGGTTGTGGTGAATAAGTATCAATCGTCATTGGATTTCCTCATAGGTATATACAAAGTTATAAAATACAGCTAAAAGAAAATAATTTAAGTCGAAAAAAGTAAAGATTGGACATGATAAATATAATTTAAAAAGGAAAAACTTAGTAGAAACCGTGTTTTTGATGTATTTTATTTTGTACGTTGTAGTTTTGGGGGATTTCAGTTTTAATTTTATCCAAAGAAAATGAAGAAAACGATTACAATTTTACTAAGTATTTTATTCACACATTCATTCAATCACTCATTTGCTCAATCCGACAGCACAACAACTTTAAATGAAGTTATAGTTTCGGCTTCCCGCATTGAAGAAAGTATTTTTAAAGCACCGATTTCGGTTACGAAAATAACCTCTTTGCAGCTACAAAACTCGCCAAGTATCGAACTTATTTCGTCGCTGGCTCGCTACAAAGGCATTGATGTAAGTCAGTCGAGTTGGTTTGTTACGAGCCTTAGCACTCGTGGATTTAACAGTGCAAAAGCCGAACGTTTATTGCAACTGGCTGATAATGTGGAGTTTATGTCGCCAACCTCATCACTTTATGGCGGCAATTGGATGGGAACTCCCGACTTAGATATTGACAATGTCGAAGTGATTTACGGAGCAAACTCCGCTCTTTATGGTTCGGGAGCTTTAAATGGCGTAGTGCTAATGACGAGTAAAGACCCTTTCAAAAATCAAGGAGTTACAGTTTCTTTGCGTGGTGGTTCGAGGGCATTACTTGATGCTCAAATTCGCTATGCACAGGTTTTTGCCAAGCGTTTTGCTTTTAAATTGAACCTCAATTTTATTTCAGGAGATGAATTTTTGGGTGAATCTGATGCGGCTATCAAAGCAAAAACCGAAGGCGGTTTGGCTGGCTCAGATGCTTCAAATAATGCTTATGGTTCGCCTTTTGGTTGGAACAAAATCAACTATTTTGGCGATGTTGGTTCGACAATTACAAACCCCGATTTTACGAAATATAATGATGGAAAATCTTACCGAATTTATATGCCTGGCTACAAAGAAAGTGAAATTTTGACAGTAAATGATGGTTCAAAATTTGGTTTTGGTGGCAATTTTAAGGCAGGAAATTTAAGGTTGAACCCTTCGTTGCATTTCAAGATTAACGAAAACACGAAGGCATCTTACGAATACCGAAAATCTATTGGAAATGGTATTTTTCAAAGTACAAGTCGCTTTGCGTGGCGAGAAATGAAATATGATTTGCACAAAATCGAGATTAAAAATGATCGTTGGTTTGTGCGTGCTTACTCAATGTACGATTATGGAGGAAAGGCTTACGAACTTGGAGGCGTAGCAAATGCCCTGCAAAATATCAGAATGACTGACCCTGCGAATGGAAACTTTCCAACAGTATCTGCCAATTATTTTAATGCTTGGAATCAGATTTTTGCGGCAGCTCGTGGCAATGGTTTTGGTGGTGGAAACTTGGCAGGAGTGTTCACGCCCGATGCCATAAACGGTGGCGTGCCGACTGGTTTTTCTTTACCAAATATTCAAGGTGGACAAAGCGTTGAAAGTGCTGCAAAATTGGCGTTTGATTTAACCCAAAATTTACAAATAAAACCTTTGAACGGTGATTCTGTTCCAAATGTTTTTGAGAGAATTACCAACCAAGTTGCCAACGGTATTGGAGATTTGAAAATCAATGGAACGACCATCAAAGGTGCGGCATTTGCCAATACTGCCCGCAACGTAGATTTGTCGGTACAGCGTGAGTTTCGTTTCAAAACTACTAATGTTGTACTTGGTGGTGCGTACCGAACTTATTTGCTAAAATCTAATGGAACGTTGTTTTCAGACGGCATTTATTCGCCGTTAAATACCGAACAACGGAATTCGATAACTAATTGGGAATCAGGAGTTTATGGGCAAATTCAGCAGAAATTATTAAACGAAAAACTAATATTGGCACTCGCAAGTAGATTAGATGCTTTCAAGAATTTTGATGCAAAACTTTCACCAAGAATCTCGGCGGTTTATTCGGCAGGAAACCATAATTTTAGAGCAAATTATTCGTCAGCTTACCGAGCTCCTGCCCAACTCGACCAATATATTTATTTAGATTATGGCAGTCTTTTACTTATAGGAAATACTCAAAATGGCTTCAAAGGACTCAATTCGGCAGGAACTGCACCTTATGAGGTAAAAAAACTTGCTCCCGAAAAAATGAATTCGTGGGAAGTTGGCTACAAGGCATTGCTCACCAAAGATTTACAAATTGATTTGAGTTATTATAGAAGTTTGTACAATGGTTTTATCGGAATCGTCCGTTTTCAAGGGCGTGAAGATGGCACAATGCCCGAAGGGAATTTTGTAGGAACAAAAACAGGCGATTGGGTAAAACCAGTAGGCGACCGAACTCGTGGAAGGTTTATTCAGACTTGGGCAAACTTCGATAAACCTGTAACTACGCAAGGAGCATTCGCAAGCATTGATTATCGTTTGAACAAAAAAGTGAGTCTTTACGGAAACTATACTTGGTCGAAAATCTCTGACATTCAAGGTTTGATTGCAGGTTTTAATACACCAAAGTACAAGTTTAATTTAGGAGCTAATGGATTGATAATCAGACACTTAGCTTATTCAATTAATTATCGTTGGAGTGATACTTATACTTATTTCATGCCATTTGATGAAGGTGAAATTAAGGCTTTTGGCACGCTTGATGCACAAGTAAATTATCATGTAAAACCACTGAAAACGACTTTCAAATTAGGTGGAACTAACCTGACAAATGCAAATGCGATTAGCGTTTATGGTTCTGCCCCGATTAGTAGAATTGTGTATGTGGGAGCAGTTTTTGATTTGAAGTATTAAACGAACAAAAACTAAGTAAAACGCTCTGTAAAAATATTTTTTTTACAGAGCGTTTTCATTTTTTAGTATAATATTCGTTTTGATAAGTATGCATTGCAAAAGTCTCAAACATCAACTTCCAAGCTCAGTTAATCGCTATAAAAGCTGAATTAATCTCATTATTTTGAATTCGTGGCTATGAATTTCTATCTTTAGCCAAAACAAACTAAAAATAGCTATAATGAGAAAATTACTACCTGCAATTGCACTTAGCGTGTTTTCTTTTGGGGCGATTGCCCAAGAAGAAAAAATTGACTTAGAAATGGTCAAAAAAATTCGTCAAGAAGGACTACAAAATTCAAAAGTAATGGATATTGCTTTTAACTTGACCGATGCCAATGGCCCACGCCTTCAAGGTTCACCTGGCTTTATGAAAGCTGCCAATTACTCAAAAAATAAACTAAGTGAATGGGGCTTAGAAGATGCCAAATTAGAAGCATGGGGCGATTTTGGCAAAGGTTGGGAGTTGAAAAAAAGCTATATTGCCATGACCGCTCCCTACTACAAACCGTTGATTGCCGCACCTAAAACTTGGAGTGCTGGAACAAAAGGAAAACTAAAATCGGCAGAAATTTTGTTGATTGACGAAACCGATACTTTAGGGTTAGAAAACTACAAAGGGAAATTAAAAGATAAAGTGATTTTGTTGTATAAAAATGACAAAATCCAACCTTCATTCAAACCTGATGCCACACGCTATACCGACGAAGAATTGGAGAAAATGGCTGTCGCAACTCCAACAAATGCAAGTCAGCCCGATACCGCATTTCGCTCGATGATGCAAGCCATGCGTAGAACTAATATGCTTTCGACCAAAACCAAAGCCATGGCAAAAAAAGAAGGGGCATTGGCACTTTTGAGCATGAATACCAGAGGAAAAGACGGTACTTTATTTGTGTCGAGTGGGGGTTCGTATAAAGCAACCGACCCCGAAGGTTTATTAGATATTATGTTAGCAGCTGAAGATTATTTATCGCTTTGCAGATTGGCAAAAGCGGGTATTCCTGTTAAATTAGAATTAGACGTAAAAACACAATTTTTTACCGAAGACCTCAAAGGCTACAATGTTTTGGCTGAAATCAAGGGAACTGACCCAAATCTCAAAGAAGAAGTTGTAATGCTCGGTGGACACCTTGATTCGTGGCACAGTGCTACTGGTGCAACTGATAATGCGGCAGGTTCGGCAGTGATGATGGAAGCAGTTAGGATTTTGAAAACTTTGGGCGTTCAGCCTCGCCGAACGATTCGTATTGCTCTCTGGAGTGGTGAAGAACAGGGGCTTTTTGGCTCAAGAAACTATGTAAAAAATCACCTAACCGATGCTGATACCAAGAAAAGTAACAAAGAAGGTGATAAGGTTTCGGCATACTTTAATGTTGATAATGGAACTGGCAAAGTCAGAGGAATTTATTTGCAAGGAAATGAGGCTTGCCGCCCAATTTTCACGAAATGGTTTGAGCCTTTCCATGATTTAGGGGCAAAAACCGTTACCATAAGAAACACAGGTGGCACCGACCATTTGTCTTTTGTAGGTGTCGGAATTCCTGGATTTCAGTTCATACAAGACGAAATCGAGTATAATACTCGCACACACCATACGAATATGGACTCTTACGACCATTTGCAACCCGATGATTTGAAGCAAGCTGCAACAATCATCGCATCCTTTGTATATAATGCAGCCATGCGGGATGAAAAATTACCGAGAAAAAAATAAGTGATATTTGTAGCAAATCTTTGTAAAAACTTAGCGTTTTTTACAGAGATTTGTTTTTAAACTTCAATTCTCATTTCTAATAAATTGGGTGTAAATCCCGCTTTTAAATAAGCTTTTTTTGCAATGAAATTATCATCATAAACTTCAAGTCTTATTTCTGAAATGCCTTTTGATTTTGCCCAATTTGTCAAAACTGCCAATATCATTTTATTGATTCCTTTGCCACGAAATTCGGGTTTTACGAACATAAAACCTAAATAGGCAAAATACGTATGCTTTTGATAAGGTTTGGCAGTTAATATTTTGGCATATCCTGAACCAACTAATTCGTCATTAACTGTGGCCACTACAACCTCCGCTTCATCGGATTTTATCAGCTCAATTAAATCATAATAATGAATTTCTCCCTCTTTCAAAGTAGAATCATGCGGACGTTCGGCTTCTATGATTCCTTTTTCAAATTCAAGCAATATATTGATTTCGACTTCTTGGGCTGACCTAATAGCTATTTTCATTGCCAATTCTATGGTATTGTGTTGAATTTTTTCTATAAAATTAGTGCTAACGGTTTTGGGCTTGGCGGGGGATTAAGTCCACCAAATTGTCAAAAATATATAGCTTAAGTATGCCCAAAAAATTGAAAACAAAATGTGCATAGATGTTTCAAAAGTTTTGCCTTTCCAAAGGTCTGTCGAGTAACCAAAAAACTGAATAAAAAGTCTAACTGTCCAAAAAATACCAAGTCCAAGTGAAATCCTCTTTCCAAGATATGTCTCAATTAGATCGGTTGAGGATATCAAACAAAGTAAACCCATTAAAAAAACAGTAAATGCAATGAAAAAGGTATGAACTGTCATCATTTGTCGGTTTATTAAACTCAACGATTTAAGTTCTTTGTCCCAATTGAAATACTTTGGAAAGAAAATATGAATTAACGCCAAAGCCATTAAAAGCACACCAATTATTTTTAAATGAATTTCCATTATGGTTGGCTGTTAAAGATTGACATAAATGGGGTGAATTTTTGTTCTTCAAATGTTGAAAAGCCAGCTCCTTGAAACGCCTTTTTCCAAATGTTTTTCGAGAAAAAATGAGTAAATCCAATCGTAAAGGCAACAAAATTAGGAAAGTCCCTCAAATGTTCAATCATAATTACGTTGCCAGTTGGTTTACAAACTCGGTTACATTCTTTTAAAAACTGAATTTTTTCTTCTTGTGTCCGAATTTCGTGGGCTGCTGACAACAAAAAAATCAAATCAACAGAATTGTCTTTTAATGGAATACAATTTGATAAAATTTGTTCTGTATTTGGGTAAACTAAACTCACTTTCCTTGCTCTAATAATTGCAGGTTCGGTATGTTGATTGGCATTATAGAAGTCAAAAACTTTCAAATCTGATTTTGGAAAATTGTTTTTGATAATAAAACTTGTTTCATCAAATCCTGCATTGATATTCAAAATTTGTTTGTCATCTAAATCTGTAAACTTATAATTTTTCAACCAGTCAAAGTTATAATAGCCCGAAAAATCGTAAACATAAGCCGAAACAATTAAAGGCATAATAAGTCCATACAAGAAAGCCAAAATAACAATCCAAAATAGAAGGACTGACCAACTAAAAAGCAAATAACTTATGATGATTAAGGCCAAAGCAATTAACCCAAACACATAAAAGTGTCTATTGAAGCTCAAAATATTTAAAACCCCTTGAAAATTCCGTCTTTTTATTTCCATAATTCAATTTTACCTTTTTTCCAGTGGTAAGGAATATTTCTAATTACAAAAGCATTCGCCAAAACAGGATTTTGAAGATTTAATTTATCCAAAAATTTAAAATTATAATCATTTACTTTAACAGGACTTGGTGTCCAGTTTTGTCTAACGCCTTCAATTATTAAAACCTCTTTGGTTTCTTTGTTGTAAGTAAATGTAAAAGGTAAGGGTCCAGCATATCTTCTTGCTTCTTTCCAGTCAGCAAATGGCGAATGTTCTGGCAAAGGAACATTTTCCTCTGATTTGTCTAATGTCAGTTTAAAGTTTGATTTAATTGAAGATATTTCTTTTGTTTTGTCCTTTTCAGTTTGGTTAATATCAGTTGTTGTGTAATTGTAATGGGTAAAAATGTTGCCCATAAATTCCATTTTCTTTTTGTCGGTTTCAGATTTTAAAATATACAAACCACGTAAATTTTTACCAGCGTTTGTTGTGTAGCGAACAAATACACGATAGCCAATTAGAAAAAAGTCGTTTCCCATAAATTTCGGAAAACCTTTTGGTCGCAAGTCTTTTGTTTGAACCATTGCAACCGCTACAAAAGCCCATTTGTCTTGAAATGTGTCCAATTGCAAACATTCTGGTATTAATTTTTCAAGTTGTTCTTTTGGAACTGCGAAAGTTAAAACGGTTGAGCTATCGAAAAATGCTTCTACTGCAAAAGGATGATTTTTTAGGAATGAAAGCATTTTATGTTTGTTGAGTTAGTTTTTTGTTTAAGTAAAACTCATTGAAATATACCACCAAAATAAATATAAATGCAAATAATGAATTTAGTTTACCCCATAGCAAAAGGTCAGGCACAAGTATAAATTCCAATGTATTCATAGTCGCAACAATTGCAATTTGAGCAATAGCATTTAGTCGAGTTTTTATTTTGCTTAAAATCCAAATCGCCATAAAAATCTCCGAAAGTCCAATTAAAAATGTCAAAATACGAGAATAATCTGCTCCTAAAATTCTTGCCACAATTTCTTGATGTCGAGCCACAAGATTTAACACTTTACAAAAAAGTCCGTTTGCAATCCAAACTGTTGCAATGCAATAAGTCAGAAGTTTATAAATTGTTTTGTTCGTCATAGTTTGTAGAGTAAAGTTTTTTTTAACTCACACAAAAACTCCCAAATATAAAAAGTTTTGTAGCTCTTTTCATATAATTATAACTCAATTTTTACAAAAAAAGGTAGCCTATTCAGCTACCCAACCAAAATATATTTTGTTGAAAAAACTCAATCCCAATCTTTCACTTTTCCGATTTCTACGAGCTGCACATTCACAATTTCGTTGGTTTTCTGATTTGTCAAAAATGCTACTAAATGACAGTTTTCCTTAACTTTTATGCTATTTGGTAGCATTATTTTGAATAATTTTCTGAAAATCTTAACATTTTTCGTAGCAACAACTGGAATATCAAGTCCGCCAACTAAAGGAGCGATGGCATCACGGGCAACATTTCTATGTAAAAAATCTTCAATCATTGAAGGCTTACTAAAAGCATCATATCTCTGAAAACGAGTATCTCGACTGGCATAATTGGCTTGCGGAAATCCTGCCACTTTGTCTTCAACTAAATACATTCCCAGTCCATAATTTTCATCAGTTGCGGATTGTATTTTCACATGACTCAAAACCGTCAATTCGTTACCATTTAAGCTACTTTCGATGGCAATTCCTGCCGTAGTTTTTTCTGTTTTCAAAAGATCATTTACATTGGCTGTCCAATCGCTTTCGCCAATGATATAAGTTGTGCCAACAATAGATTTTCGGCGATTAACCATGCCAGAAGGCCAAGCAGGGTAGCCATATTTGTTTTTCAAAGGATTAAAAACCTTTTCTTTATCGGCAGTCATTTCGTCATTATAGTGAATTTCGACAGCAATTACACGTGTATTGGTAGTGAGTTTTTCGGAAGTTTCCTTTGCCAACGGACACCAGCCGCACCAAGTACCCGAATGTTCTTCCAACAAGATTTTTCTCGTAAATTCTTGCGGAATTTTAGTCGAAACTTTGCTTGCATAATCATATTTGCAACTACAATCTTCTTCTTTTGCAGTTGATTTGAAGTTGCTTGCTATGGCGTCGGTGCAACCAATATTTGGGTCTTTCGATTCGACAATAACTACGGGAGCAGGCTCTGGAGTAGTACTGTTTTTGCTACATTGTATAAAAATGAACGTACTATTTGCAAGAAGGAAAGCTTTAATTAGTATTTTATTCATCGTATTTTGTTTATTTTATTCAAAAAATGGCAAAAACCGTGCCTTACAATCTTTGGTACTAAAATTGCGTTTTGAATTGAAAAACATTAATATGAATGAAGATATAAAGGTACAAAGGCACAAAAAGATTAAGAATAAAAAACCGAAAACTAAGTGTTTAAAAACTCTATGCCTTTGTGTCTTTGCCACTCTGTGCCTCTTCAACACTTTCGCTCAAAAATCATTGCCTGATGTGCAGATAAAAGATTTGAAAGGACAAACGATTTCTACAAAACAGCTTTCCGAAGAATCTCAACCAATAATCATAAGTTTTTGGGCAACTTGGTGCAAGCCTTGTTTGCAAGAAATCAATGCTATTGCCGAAAATTTGGAGGAATGGCATAAAGAAACAGGCGTGAAATTTATAGCAATTTCGGTGGACGATAGCCGTAGCAAAGCTCGTGTACCGACATTTATCAATAGCAAAAAATGGAAGTTTAATCGGGCGGCGTTCCGTGTCTATTTTGATGACAATGGCGATTTTCAGCGAGCCTTAAATGTGCTGAATGTGCCTCACACACTCATTTTGGATGCCAAAGGAAAAATCATTTATCAGCACACATCTTACGCTTCGGGTGATGAAGAGGCATATATTGAGGTTGTAAGGAAGCTCAAAAAATAAATGAAAAAAACAATATTTAAACAGCAATCTCACTTTTGGAAATTTAAGCGTAAAATTGTTGAACCCTTTCAGGGTTCTGTACATTTAATTCCTTATTTTCCCTGCGTTTTACGTAGGGCTATTTATGTTAAATCCCTTTGGGGTTTTTCAAAAAGAAAATTATTGATTTTTTTAGTATTTTTTTTCTTAATCCCCTCTCTGGGAGATAGCGGGCTTTTTGCTCAATTTTCAGGAAGTTTTCAATCAGATTTTCAAAAATACACTAATGATAACTCGCTGATATACAGTCAGTTAGATAAAAAATTTGGTTCAAACAATTATCTAACACTTCAAGGGAATTATAAAAAAATTAGTGCAGGAATTAGACTCGAAGGTTATTTTCCGCCTTTGCTTGGTTATCCATATAATCTGGAAGGAAAGGGGCTTGTCAATCGTTTTGTGAATTATCAAGCCAAGAAATTTTCGGCAACTGTTGGCAATTTTTATGAGCAATTTGGTAGCGGTATGATGCTACGTTTGCAACAGCAACGTTTTTTGGGAATGGACACTTCGCTCGATGGTTTTCAGTTGAAGGTAAATCCCACGAAAAATTATGCTGTAAAACTCATTGGAGGCAAGCAAAGATTAGGTTTCAAGCATGCCGATGGAATCGTGCTGGGCATTGACAATGAATTTAGATTTAGCAAAGATTCTGCCGCAAACAACTGGACTGGAGGACTAAGTTTTGTCAATAAAAATGAGCCTTATTCGGGAATTTTGAAAACTGTCAATGCCAATGTTTGGGCAGTAGGAGGGAGGCTGAATTTTCAGAAAAATAATTTTAGTTTTTCTACCGAATATGTGTCAAAATCGCCTGATGCTTCAACTGCAAATCGCTATATTACGCATCGTGGTTCGGGTGTGTTTTTAACAAGTAATCTTGATTTTACAAACCTTTCTTTGTCATTAAATCTAAAACGAATTGATAATTTCGATTTTCGTAGTCAGCGAGGCGAAAGCCTCAACAATGCACTTCTGAGCTATATCCCTGCCACAACTAAGCAACATTCTTATCGTTTGCTCACGCTTTATCCTTATGCTTCGCAGGTTTTGGGCGAAGTTGGCGGACAAATTGACGTAGTTTATTCCTTCAAAAACAATGCAACTTTATCCATAAATTTTGCAGCTTTGAATGCTTTAAACAAAAAAGAAATTGCAACTGATGAAGGCTACAAAAGCGACTTTTTTGAAGTTGGAAAAGAGAAATATTATCGAGATTTGAACATAGATTTTGAGCGAAAATGGTCGAAAAAATTTAAGTCTAACTTGGTTTTTGTCTATCTAAATTATAATAAAGGGCAGATACAAGGCACTCGCCAAGAAATGGTAAAATCTTACACTTTTATTTTTGATGGCACTTACAAACTGCCGAAAAAGAGAGCTTTACGCTTTGAATTGCAGCATTTGGCAACGAAACAAGATGCAGGAAATTGGGCAATGAGTTTGGTCGAATATAGTGTTTCGCCCAAATATTTTTTCTATATTTCAGATGAAATCAATTATAAAGATTTTGACTTTGAAAAAGTAAAGCATTTTCCGAATATTGGTTCAACATTTTCGTACAGTAGCCACCGAATTTCGTTGGCTTATGGTCGGCAGCGAGAAGGACTTTTGTGTGTGGGGGGTATCTGCCGACTCACGCCTGCCTACACAGGTTTTAGTGCATCATTGACGAGTAGTTTTTGATAGATACAAACCCCGTGGCACACTTTTTTTACCACAATAGAATTACGTGTCGCGGGTATCAATTCGCTTATAAAAACATCAAATGAAAATATTGAAATTTCTTTCTTTTCTTCTAAGTTTCAGCATATTTTCAAACATTTATGCTCAAAATCAGCTTGTTTTGACTGCCGAAAAGATGAAATTTGATTATCCTTTTCAAATCGAAAATGTAAAAAATAGTAGCCTTCAAAAAGATATTCTTGGAAGTATTTTTGTTTCTACAAGCAAAAAAGAAGCTATTACTTTGAAAGGTGGAACACTTAATGCGGTCAAAAAAATGCTTGCTCAAGCACTTCCGCCAAGCACTTCCACCGTCCGAATTTTATATGATATATTGGATTTGAAAATTACCGAAACACGCCTTTCCAATGGAAATATTGCTGGCGAAATGTTGTTGAAAGTTTCTTTTGAACGAATTGGAAAAAAAGATACAATTTCCTTGACAGAAACAACCCTTTCGACTGCCTATTTACGTTCCGAAAATACAATGGAAATGAGCAAATATACTTCATTATTGACACCATTATTTATAAAATCATTGACTTTTTTTGATAAATGGCTTCTGCTGAATGGCAGTAAACACGAGGCATTGGTCAATGGCGTGAAGATTGTTTTTTTGCCAGAATTGACTAAAAACACTGCCGATACTATTAATTATCATTCAAGAAAGGTTACTTGGGACGATTTTAGGGGAAAACCAACCAATAGTCGTTATGGGGCAGCCATTTTTGCAAATTTCGCTTATGGTTCAAGTTTTCGAGTTTCGGGGGGCTTAATTGAGGCAATTATTCAGACCCAAACTTATATGGTTTGTGGAATGTCGTGGGTAACGCCCTTTGCCCGTGAGGATTATTCGCTTGCCCACGAGCAACTGCATTTTGATATTACACACCTTGTTGTGCAGCGTTTTAGAAAGAAAATTGCTGCCATGAAAGCCGAAACTGTGGACGATTTGAACAGCATGATTCAGTACGAATATTTGGAATCGTACCGTGAAATGAACAAACTTCAACAAGATTATGACGGACAAACCCAACACAGTATCAACAAGCAAAAACAAGCCGAATGGACAGAAAAAGTGAGAAAATGGCTGGAGGAGAAGTAGGGAGTTTTTGGTAAAACTTTACCAATATTTACTGCGATTTTATTTAGAATTAAGCTTTTTAACTCTTACATTTTCATCTGATACAACAATAAAATTAGCTTCATTTATCAAACTCAAATAATTATCAAAAAGATTTTTGAGGGCGTTTATTCTACCCAATAGAGAATTGTCTTGTAAGCGAAGTAATACTAAGCCCTTGCTGGGAAGATTATTTTTAAATACCAATTCACCAAAATCCTTGTCATTTGTTATGATGATTCGATTATCATTATTTGCAATTTGTAGCACAGTTGTATCATCAACACTGGTGGCTTCACGTAACACACAAAAAGTGTCAAACCCTTTGTTTCTAAGCCAATTTGACACTGAAGGACCTAAATTTTCATCAACAACAAACTTCATATATTATGAGGCGTATAAAACTCGTCAGCAACTACCCTACTCGCAAACTGAATACAAGCCCTTATATCTTCAACTTTTAGGTTTGGATATGCTTCAAGGATATTTTGATATGTTTCGTCAGAACCAAGAAGTTCCAATATATTTTGAACAGTAATTCTTGTGCCCTTTATAATAGGTTTTCCAACCATTATTTTAGGATTTATCTCTATTCGGTTGATTAAATTTTCCATCATTCACATAATTAAAGTGCTAATTTAGAGAAAATCATCTAAAATTAGATGAATATACTTGAGTTTCTAAGATTTATTTCTAAATTTCAACCATAACCCCGTATAAATCTTTGTGTTCAATGTCCCGATTGAATAAATATTTCATACTTGTTTTCTTAGGATTCATTTTTTCAGAAGCCTGTACTCAAACCAATTTCGTCATTGAAGTTGATGGGAAAAAGCATTTTTTAAATGAAAAATGCACTTTGAATGCTGGTTATCACGAAGTTATTTTTTGTTTTCCAGAAAAATCTCCACAAAAATATTCTTATCAATATCGCCTTGAAAACCTCGAAAATCAATGGAAATCGTCCGGTTTTCCTCAGATAAGATATACTAATCTTGTAGGCGGAAACTATGTTTTTCAAGGAAAAATGATAGAAAATAATAAAATCATCGCTCAATATTCGTTCAAATTTGAGATAAAAGAAAACTTTTGGGAAAAATGGTGGTTTTGGCTTTTTGTGAGTTTTTTTGCGGTTTTATTTCTTTCTTTGATTATTTATTTTTGGTTTCTCTACGATTTTCGGCAACGCATGAAAACCGAACAGATTCGACAACGAATTGCGGCAGATTTACACGATGAAGTTGGGGCAAACCTAAGCAGTATTACGTTTTTGGTAGAATCGCTCAAAAAACGATTGAACGGAAATCAAGCAAATGTGAGTGTTTTGCTGGAACGTATTTCGTCAAATTCAATGGAATCGGTAACGCTTATCAATGATACGATTTGGGCATTGAACCCTAATTTTGATACGTTTGAAAAATTGCTCGAACGCATCAAAAGTTTTGCTTCGGCATTGCTTTCTTCTAAAGATATTGCCTTTACTATTGAAAATAATTTGGCAGAAAAAAACCTCGATTTGTCTATCGAACAACGCCAAAATCTTTACTTCATCATGAAAGAAGCCATCAATAATATTGCAAAACATGCTTCTGCAACTAAGGTTTTTTTGAGAATAAATGAGGACGAACAAGGCATAAAAATAAGCATTGAAGATAATGGCGTAGGTTTCGATACAAAAACAATTTTTGAAGGAAATGGACTTAAAAACTATCAAATACGGGCAAAAGATAGCGAAATCGATGTAAAAATTGCGTCTAAAATAGATTTTGGTACAAGTGTAGATATACTTTTATTTACAAAAAATCATTAATTTATGGCTGAATTTATTGTTGAAAACTTTTACTTATATTTTCAAGGAATCTTACTTTTTCAGGTGGGTTTCTTTGGCATGATTTACTTTATCAACAAAAAAAAAGACACACTGATTTATTGCTTGCTCAATCTTGTTACTTCGATTTATTTTTACCTCAACGCTACCGATACTTTTTTCAAAATCAACGCCGAAATCGTTTTCAATTCGCCTTATTATATCTACCTAAATTTTGCATTGTTTCTTGCAATGATGTACTTGTATTTGCTATTTATTCATGAAGTTTTTATTGAGGATTTTCAAAGAAAAAATTTGCAATTACTATATTCTATTACGCTTTACACTTTCCCAATTTTATATACTTTCTATGTTCTGCTTACACTATTAAATATTTCCACCGATGTCATTTTTTATGCTGCCCATGTAATCAATGGACCTGTTGTGAGTATGGTAATTTTGTATAATCTTCACACAAAAGGCTTTAAATCGTTAATTGTGCGAGGAATGTTCGTGATTTTGCTCTGTCTTTCGATTACTATTTTCCTGACAGTAAGGTATAATACAGGCGGAAATTTCTCTGCTTTCGATAAATATCCACTACTTTTTATCAGAATCGGAATGCTCGTTGATATATTTTTGTTTCAGTGGGCATTATTGAAACGGTGGAATGAACAAGAAAAAGCACTCATTACAAAGGATTTTGAATCGAAATTGGCAATAGAAAAACTATCAAATCGAATCAGTCAAGATTTGCACGATGAAGTTGGGGCAAACCTAAGCAGTATTACGTTTTTGGTTGAATCTCTCAAAAAACGTTTGAACGGAAATCAAGCAAATGTGAGTGTTTTGCTGGAACGTATTTCATCAAATTCAATGGAATCGGTAACACTTATCAATGACACGATTTGGGCATTGAACCCTAATTTTGATACATTTGAAAAATTGTTGGAACGTATCAAAAGTTTTGCTTCGGCATTGCTTTCTTCTAAGGATATTGCCTTTATGATTGAAAATAATTTGGCAGAAAAAAACCTCGATTTGTCTATCGAACAACGCCAAAATCTTTACTTCATTATGAAAGAAGCCATCAATAATATTGCAAAACATGCTTCTGCAACTAAGGCTTTTTTGAAAATAAATGAGGACGAACAAGGCATAAAAATAAGCATCGAAGATAATGGCGTAGGTTTCGATACAAAAACAGTTTTTGAAGGAAATGGACTTAAAAACTATCAAATACGGGCAAAAGATAGCGAAATTGATGTAAAAATTGCATCTAAAATAGATTTTGGGACACGTGTGGATTTACTTTTGGTTACAAAAAATCATTAATTTATGTGATTTTGGAATTGAAAGTAAATCTGCTATTTTGTATTTATAAATCGTGAATTAGCGAATTGAAAATTAGTGAATGGGTAGTTTAAAATATCTTTTCACTCATTCGCTCATTCATTAATTCACTCATTGGCTATGACAAGGGTTCTGTTATTTGAAGACAATAAAAATTTCAGAGAAAGTTTGTCGCTTTTTTTGGCGAGTTCAGACAATATTTGGTTGATAGGAGCATATCCTGATGCCAGAGAAAGTATGTCTATTGTCCGAAAAACCAACCCCGATGTGGTTTTGATGGACATCGAAATGCCTTATCTTTCGGGCATTGAGGCAATGATTTTATTGAAAAAACAAAAGCCCGATGTCAAGATTTTGATGCAAACGATACACGACGAAGACGACAAAATTTTTGCAGCGATTTGTGCGGGAGCTTCGGGTTATATTTTGAAAAACAGCACACCCGAAAATTATTTGCAAGCAATAGAAGAAGTGAATATGGGCGGCTCGCACCTTTCGCCAACGATAGCGATTAAGGTTTTGAAAATGTTTCAGAATCAGTTTGTAAAAGAACAACCAAATTATGTAGATTTATCTACCCGTGAGCGAGAGATCCTCAATTGTTTGGTAAAAGGCATGAGTTATAAACTCATCGCCGATAAATGTTTTATTAGCATAAACACTGTTTGTACGCACGTAAAGCATATTTATGAAAAATTGCACGTAAATTCAGCACCCGAAGCAATAATTAAAGCACTGGAACTACATTTGATTTGATTTTTTTAACCCTTAAAATAAATAAAGTTATGGCAAATTTTTCACATGCTTTGGAAAGAGTCCGAGCATATAGATCAGGTTTTTGGCCTTTTAAAAGAAAACCAAATTTTTCAGGCTTTTATCTTTCTAACGAACAACTCATACAATTAGGTGAGAGATTAAAAACTTATGGTGATGGAAACCATCCTGATGGTGTTTGCTTTATGGTTGGCAAGGAAAGTAGCAAATATTCAGTTGAAATGATACCCTATCAAAGAGATAGAAAAGATGGTCACAAAAAAAATTTTTATGAAGATGGCTTCTGGGTTGGTTTTCTTATGACGACCCTTTCTCCTGAATATCCTGGAGCCGAACCATTTTTTTTTAGTTCAAATAATGCCGCACCAGGTGGTGGAATTCCACAACGTACACCACCACCATCAGAATAATTATTCATGTTAATCTTCTACCGAATATCAGGTTGGTTTGTAACAATTACTGAAATCTCCCTTGCTATTTTCGCTATTAAAACCAAGCGAATGTGGCAAGGGAAGTATGTTTTTTTGGGAATTTTATTTTGCTATAATGCAGTTTCTGACATCTTTTCGATAATTACTTCTCTATTATTAACCAATAATTTGTTTTTAGAATATATTTTAGCACCAACCCATTTTACTTTAAAAGCACTTTATTTAAGAGATTTTCATAAGAATAAAATTGTTCGTTGGGGTGTAATTTTGCTCATCATTGTATATGTGTCCTTAAATATTTTTACAGCATTTTATAAAGATGGCTATAAAAGTATGAATACGGTTTCGATGATTATCAACCGAGTATTTTTTATACTTTTCACGGTTTGGAATCTTACTTTGATGTTCAAAAACAAGGGAATTTCAGGAAAATTAAGACAAAATCCTGATTTTTGGTTTACTGCAGCCATGCTTTGTTTTGCTTTAAGAGGCTTGGTTTTTACGATTGTTACCGATGTTAGTTATTCAGCTGGTAGCGATTTGGTGCTTTATGCAGTTTTTATTTCCGAAAATTTAATCTATGTATTCTTGCTTTATGGATATTTTAAAGGAATAAAATTATTACGATAAAAATCAATCAAAATTAAAAAAAAGGCTCAAATTTCACGGTTTGGGTCTTTTTTTGTGCCTAAAAATCATCAATTTATGTGATTGACGTGCATCAGTTTTTATCGGAAATTTGATGTAAAAATTATAAATATGAAAACATTAATTAAAATCATAATCATAGCAACTGCAATTTGTATAGCATTAGCCTGCTCAAAGTCAGAAACTCCTTCTTTGCCAATATCCATCAAATGTGCGAATAACACTATTTTAGATGCTCTTCTGTCAGGAAAACAGATGTTTATCTTGACAAAATCAAGAAATGAGGTTTTGCTCAATTTGAAAGATAAAAAAGGGAAAGCCCGTACAATTGGCACAGGCGTTAATCCCGTAATCTATGAATGGGATATTGAAATATCTAAAGTGAGTGAAACACAAGTAAAATTACAGGCAGGAAACATAATTGCTATTCAAGGGAACTTTGTAGCTGGCTTATATTTACCCGATTCATACTTTTTTAAGGACGATAATTGTAAAATTTTTGGCGAGACAAATGATACGCAAATTGCTAATAACAGTCCTATTATTTACGAAGACATTACCAATAGTAAAGACCTACCAGCTATTTTGGTAAAGTATCTTTGGTAGATGTAACTAATTAATAATTGCGGCAGCGAACCGTCAACCTATTACAAAAATGAAAACAAAACATTTTCTTTCAATGGCAATCCTTTTTATGCTGATTTTTTCTTGCAAAAAAACTGAAGATACGCCAACACCAACAATTACACCCACACCTATTCCTACACCAAGTTTTAGTGGTTGCAGGATTATCCAATATAGCCAAGATGTGGTGAACGACCCCGTGGCAAACTTTGAAACGGTGAAATTCAATTATGACAAAGATGGCTTTATAATTAGTGCCGATGCTATATATAAAAGGAATAATACCCAAGTTGGGTCGCAAGCATTTCGGATGACTTATAAAGACGGGTTTTTGACACAATACAATGATTCTGGGCAACTTCATATTGAAAATTATGAATACCTAAATGGCATATTAAGTACCATCAAAATACCCACTTCTAATATGCCAGATTTTGTCAATTTAGCGATAAAAATATCTACAGATGCCAATAAACGAATCATTAAAATGGAAGATAACCGAGGGAATATTTCAATCATTAAAAGAGATGCCAAAGGAAATATCATCGAAATAAGGGAAACCGAAGGCACTGACGAAGTTTTTAGAATGGAAATCACTGCTTATGACAACAAAAAAACAATATATGATCTAATGAAAGGCTTTCAGTTTGATGTTTTTGTATACGCAGGTATCTATATGGAAAGACCTCTTTATTCGGTAGGTGCAAGTGGAAACCCACTCAAAGCAAAAGTTTATAGAAAGGGGATATTAAAAGAAGATTTAGAGTTTAGCTACGAATATACCTCAGAAGGATATCCAACCAAAATCGTTTCTACAAATCTAATTTTTAATAAAGTGATTACCCAAACCATTGAGTATGCAGGGTGCAAGTAAGTATAATTTAAATAGCCTTAAAATACATAATCTAATTTTATAAATCATAAAACTCAAAATCATCATGAAATCAATAACACTATTTTTATTTTTTTCTCTAACCGTTATTACTTCTTGCACCAAAAGCAACGAAAACACTTTTGATGAAATCAAAGAAACTGCTGTAATTATGAAAACCATCGAAGAAGAAACAAAATGTTTTTTTGATGGAAATTATGATTGTTGGAACAAGCATTGGAGCCACGAAAAGTACGCAATGCAAGCCTGGAACAACGATGACGGCACTTTTGATGCAGCAGTCGGTTGGGAAAAAATAAATAAGCAAGGCAAAGAATGGATAGAGAAATATTATAAAAGCGGTAAAAATATCGTACATCCAGTCGTAAAAAAAGAGAAACCTATTATAAAATTTTTCGGCGAAAACGTAGCATATCTTATCTGGAAACAATACAATGCCAACAAAGACAATACATTTTATATCATTAGCGAAGAAAGCCGAATAATGGAAAAGCAAAACGGTGAATGGAAGATTGTGAATGTTACAGCTCTTTGGAATGCAAAATCAAAAGTACCAATTGATAGCTTGAAAATAGATTAAACTTCCCCAAAAATCACCAATTTATGTGATTTACAAGCATCAATATTTGTCAGAAATTTGACCCAAGAGATAAAAACAAACCATGAAAATTAAAATAAAAAACATTCCCCTGCCTGACGACATTCATGTAGGTTCTCGCACCTACGTTCCGCCTGAAACCATCGTGATGATTCAGGCTGACATCAATTATTCAATGATTTTCTTGACAAATGGCAATAAAGTTATCGTTTCGACTTGCCTCAAAAAACTTGAAAACCGCTTCGCAATCATTCATTCTTTTGCCCGAGTTCATAAATCATATTTGGTCAATCTTGATTATTTCAAATCGTATTA
Organism: Emticicia sp.; assembly: GCA_031378345.1. GTDB lineage: Bacteria > Bacteroidota > Bacteroidia > Cytophagales > Spirosomataceae > Emticicia. The sequence goes on from JANNDY010000132.1 coordinate 58,641, forward strand.
TGAAGGGCATTTTTTGCTTGAAAACGACCTAAAATGTATCGTTTCTCGTAGAAAATATAAAAGATTGATAGAAGAAAAACGAGTAATTATTTAAAAACAAACAGTAATTTATTAACAATAAAATTCAAAATAATAATGAAAAAATTCGTCATTTTTTTAATCTTTTTTGGCAGCAACTTTTTAAGTTTTGCACAAAATGTATCAATTCAAGGAGCTTCAGTGGTATTTTTAAATAGTGCATTATTTGTATTAAATAAAGACGCTTCTTTGACTCAATATCAAGACTTTGGAACGAATTTATATTCTTTAGGAGAAATTGGACAGAATGGGGGATACATTATTAGACGGCAGGGTGGTTTCTGGAAAATAACGCAATTACCTTCTGTACCAACACCAAACGCCTCGGCTCGTTCAATCAATGTAATAATTGAACTTTATACAATTCCAAATACAGACCCCTCAATTAATAATCCACCCTGTAATGGTACTTGGACAAGGGTAGATAATTCTGCTCAAGAAAACCTAATTCTTCAAGGGTCATGCTATCTCCCACCAATGCAAGCTGGTGTTTTTAACCCTAATTATTTAAGTGTACCTCAACTTTCAACTTCACAAATAGATGCAAATATTAATGCTCCGAGAGGGGCTATAGCCTATGATATTAATAGTTTAACATTAAAAACGAAGCAAGTTATAGGCTGGTCTAATCTTGGTTTTAGCTTGCCTTATAGCGGTAGCGGAGGAAGTGTTGGTGGCACAGATGCTGTCTTTAGAATAAATAATTATACTTCTCAAATAGCCATTATGGGTTATTCTACTGAATCAAACGGCATTCATGGACGAACTTTTGATGGCACAGCAGGTTATTTTTTATCAGATAATTCGGCTGGATTTGCTTTAAAAACTGAAGGTAAAATACAGCTATCTGGGCAAGGGGCAGCTTTAGGAAAAGTGCTAACTTCAGATGCACTTGGAAATGCTACTTGGCAGTCTAATCAAGTCGGTTTTTATGCAAATACAACTATTTCGACCGCATTTGCTGACAATATTTTACAATTTGTACCCTTCACTGTCGAAAGATTTGATGATGGAAATAATTTCAATCTCAATGGTTCGGCTACAAGTCCTAATCGTTTTGTTGCTCCTGTTGATGGTGTTTATCATTTTGATGCCAAAGTTATTTGGACAGTCTTAACTGGTAATACAAGGTATGAACACCAACTAACTATGAGGATTGAAAACTCAGCAGGTTCGTCTATTTTTTCTTCCTTCGATAACAGTTATTTTAGCAATGATGAAGCAGGTACGAATCAATTAAGCATGAATATCTCCCTCAATGCAGGCGAAAAGGTTGTTTTAGCAGTTTCTCATAATTCTCCCACCGATTTGAGTTTGAGTGCAAGTTCATCAAATAAAAGTTTTTTTAGTGGATATTTGGTTTATAAAAAATAGATTTTTAGTAATAAAATTTACAATATCATGAAAAAGACTTACCTTTTACTACTTTTTACAACATTTTATCAATTCAGTTTTGCACAATCAGGTCTTTTAGAACCAACAGGTTTTTCGATTCCGAAAGTTGCTGCTTTGGCTACTTGCAATGGTGCTGCAAAAGGCAAAATGGTCTTTCTGACGACCGATAATAAATTATATATCTGCAATGGTGCTGCTTGGCAAGGACCTTCGGAGTTTAGTATTCCATATACTACTACTGCAAGTTCAAATGCAGGTGGGCTTTTTAATTTAACAAATTCAGGAACGAGCTGGGTAATGAATACCGCTATCTCAAATATTTTCAATAATACCAATACGATAATTTCTTATACTGCAGGTACAGGTTCGGCAGGATATTTTTATACTTCAAACGTAAGTGGTCATGCTTTCAAAACTTATGGAGCTTTGAATTTTGATAATATTGGTCATGCCGCAGGAAAAGTTTTGACTTCTGACGCAAGTGGAAATGCAACATGGAATTATCAAAGCCAAGTTGCATTTTCTGTAACGAGCGACCATTCCTATTACGTTGGTCAAAATACATATATAAAGATAAATTATACTGCTCAAGACTACGACCTTGGTGGGAATATTTCATTGAGTACTGATACATTTGTGGCTCCTTACAACGGTATATATCATTTTGATGCAGCAATAAAAGCAGAACCAGGTGGTATATTAGACTGGGGTGGTATTTATTACGGTCTATCGCTATGGAAGAATGGGGTTAAATTAGCTGAAACTTTTTCTGATATTGAAGTAACTGTATCTGCTACTTTTAGTAAAGATGTGCAACTAAATGCTCAAGATGAAATCCAAATGAAGATATATTGGCATGATGGTTATGGTTTAAATGCAGAATACATACCTATATATGAAGACCATACCTACAACTATTTCAATGGACATTTGGTAACACGAACTAACTAAAAATCATCAATTTATGTGATTGCCGAGTGTTGATATTTGTCGGAAATTTGACTTATAAAATATTGTAATGTACTTATAGCCAATGAATTATAAATAAAAACGGAGAAAGCCGAAAATCCGATTTAGAGTAGGCAACAAAACAATTATAGTCATGCCAAAAGAAACAACACCCACTTTCGAGCAAGTAAATGCCCATGTCGAGAGGCACTTAACTTCTGCCGACGCACAAGCACTTGCCGCTGCACCAAATGTTTGCGGAGCTTACAGAGTAGTAAGACCAATTTTGAAATTGATTCTCGCATTTCCATTAATTCCTACTGCTTGGAAAACAGTTATCCGAACCTTCATGTCGGCATTAGATGTGATGTGCCCGATTCATTGATTAAGGGTTGCCTTCAAACAAACCCCTGACAGAATAATCTTTCTGTCAGGGGTTTTTGTTTAGTTCAAAACCCACTTCAAAGCAAGCCTTCATTTGGAAATAAGCGTTTTTTAAATTATCATTGTATACGAATTGAAAGTTTGAGTATTTGCGATTTTTGAAACATAAGATTTAAAAATGCTATACGTAACCCGAACCTTTACTGCTGCTACTTTATTTTTTTATCTCTTTTGTGTGAGCTACACACAAGGGCAAGATTCGCTTGAAATCAATAAAATTACGGTCAATTATAAAGCCGTAAAACTTCCCTTAAAAAATCAAACGCTTCTATTAACTTCTTCAAATAATGATGTCGTTATTGAGTTCAAACCCTTAGCTGGCGATGCCGTTTTTTATCATTATCGCATCAATGAAGCTACAAAATGGCATATTAGCCAATTTCCAGTCATACAATTTTATGATTTGGCGGGTGGCGATTATCAAATCGAAATAAAAGCTCAAACTCTCACAGGTTTTACAAAATCCTTACATCTAACTATCATCAAAGATGAAGCATTTTATCAAGAATGGTTCTTTTGGCCCTCTATTGGCATTTATATTTTGCTCATTTTTGGCATTGCTGCTTACTTGTTTTTCTTGTATGATTTCCGAAATAAACTAAAAGTTCAGCACATTCGTAACCAAATTGCCTCCGATTTACATGATGAAGTTGGTTCAAACCTAAATAGTATTGCGATTTTTATTGAAGTTTTGAGAAAAAAAGTTGCCAAAGTACAACCCGAATTAGCTTCCATTTTAGATAGAATTACTGCCAATTCAGAAGAAACGGTTTCGCTTATGCGAGAAACCGTTTGGGCAATCAACCCCGACAACGACAGCACCGAAAAACTCTTTGAACGCATGAAATCGCTTGGTTTTGAGGTTTTATCGGTCAAAAAAATTGATTTTATTTATGAAAATACCATCGAAAATGACAAACTTTCGATAAGCATGGAGCAACGCAGAAACCTTTATTTGATTTATAAAGAAGCAATTAATAACATTGTGAAACACGCAAACGCTACCAAAGTTTGGGTGAATATTATAAAAGAAAACAATCGTTTGAAAATTGATATACAAGACAATGGCTGTGGCTTTGATAAAAATGAAATTTTTGAAGGAAATGGCTTGAAAAACTTTGAAAACAGAGGAAAAAGCAACGGAATTGACATAAAAATAGACTCAGAACCAAAAAAAGGAACAAAAGTAGCAATGATGGCTACCGTAGAATAAAAATATCATCAAAATTGACGATTTTTTGAACCGAATTCCTACCTTAGATTTGTCCCATTAAAATTAAATACTTATGATAAGGGTTTTGATGTTTGAGGATAATAAGAATTTTCGGGAAAGCCTTTCGATGTATTTGACTGATGTTGAAGATATTTATTTGGTTGGAGCATATAATGATGCCATGGATGCTGCCAAATTAATACGAAAATACGAACCAGATGTTGTGCTAATGGACATTCAGATGCCGCACAGGTCGGGCTTAGATGCTTTGGTTGAAATAAAAACGCTTTACCCACGAGTAAAGGTTTTGATGCAAACGGTGTTTGACAATGATGACAAAGTTTTTGCAGCAATATGTGCAGGAGCAAGTGGCTATATCTTGAAAAACCCCAAGCCCGAAAGCTACGTACAGGCAATAAGAGAGGTTTTTGCAGGTGGCTCGCACCTTACGCCCATCATCGCAACAAAGGTAATGGAGATGTTTCAGAAGCAATTTGCTGACAAAAACAACAGCCACATTGAGCTAACGAAGCGTGAAAAAGAGATTTTGCAGCACATGGTGCATGGGCTGAGCTACAAAATGATTGCCGACGAATGTTTTGTAAGTATCACTACGATTTGTACACATATCCGCCACATTTACGAAAAACTTCATGTAAACTCTGCTCCTGAGGCGGTGGTGAAGGCTTTGGAGTATAGGTTGGTTTAAACTATTTTATTGAGATGAGGAAAATTGTATTTTTTTATTTAATCTTTGGCTACTTTGATTTGTATGGACAAAGTAATAATGTAGTTAGAGTAGGTCAAATATTTGATGAATCGTGTTGGGCTGCGTGTATTGAAATGATGGGTTTGGATTCTCAATGTAATGCTATAAAAAAAGTGAAGCATAATACTGGAAATGATTGCTGTGATGGTCATTGCTATAATGTTGTAGGCATTCCCCCAACTAATATTTATAGTTATTATACATTATTAAAACCTGAAAAATATGCTATTAAATTTGACACATTAGCATCTTTGTTGCCTGTTATGCAGACTTTTAAATATTTATGTTCGGACTGTGCGAGTAGTTTTCATTATGTAGTTTTTTCGGATGTTGAAAAATATCACAGTATTTACTATAATAAAGAAATTTCTTTAAATTTGATAAAAGTGAATGACCCATGGCCATTGAAAAAAGGTAATACATTTTATACGACCTATGAGATGTACTACCAACAAGCCCAATGTAGCGATTGTTTTCATACAATTATTCACAAAAGAGAGTCTCCATTGACAGAACAAGGATTTCAAGATACAACTGTAGTCCCTAATTCATTGTTCGATCAGGATTATAAAAAATTATTCAAAAAATTAAAAAATATACTTAAGAGTAATTTACTTTCTGATTCATTTAAGATAAGCACTGGTTTAGCTGGAAGTTTGAAGAATATCAAATTAGGAAAGTTAATAGAAATAAAAGAAGTCCCATCTGGTGCAATTATTAGCAATGAAGATGGTTCTGATGAGATTGAATCTTTTTTAGCAAAACTCAATAATAGTAATGAAATATTATTGCCTATCTTAAAAAACAAAAAAATAATAGCAGCTTTAACATTATTAAATATTGGTTCACCTACTGAAACCAACTGGATTATTTATAGAATAGAGGATGGTGAATTTTTAAACGAAACATTTAATCAACTTCGATTCACAAATAGTAATAGGAATAATAAGTACTACTTTTTAAAAATAATTGACCAAGAAGATAAATTTACATTTAAAGTAGAAAATAACAATATAAAATTATTTAATTTAAACAATACAACATCCTCATTCATTGGACCTTGTGCTACTTGCTTACCAAAAATTTTATCTCTTGAAAAATTAATAAATCATTATAAAAATAATTTAAATAACTAAAATTATGGCAAATGTACCAGAACATTTAGGTTTGGGAAGAGCAAAAAAAGTTCCCAATCCAGCTACTTCACCTTTTAGATACAAGGGAATCAGAGGTGAAATTAGTAACTTTAAGACTATATTGGATATAATTAGTGGTTTTGAAAACTTAGCCGGGCATACTAACCCTGATTTTGATGACATACGTCAAATAGAAGAAGTTGCCTTTATCGCGACAAAAGACAATGCTTCTTCTGCTGGGAAAAAAGAGTCGGTTGAAATCTTCCCCTTAGTAAGAAAACTTAAACAAATACAACCAAATCCTCCAGCACCCAGTGAATATGATTATGATTTTGCAATAATTGATTTGGGATTTGGTAATGGTCCAGAATACGGAGTTTCTTGGTCAGGTGGGGGCGGCGATGGGCTAATGAAAACACCACCGCCTTCGCCACAATAGAAACTATAAGCTATGCAATTACTTTATCAATTTTCAGGCTATAGCCAATATGTAATTTGGCTAATTATCCTCTATTTGGCTTTCCAAAAACGTTATTTTTGGAAAGCCAATAATCGCTTTTTCTTTTATTATATCATTGCTACTATATTTCATGAATTAGCATCAATAGTTACTTCCTATATTGTTGAAAGCAACCTTTTTTTAAGTTATATTTCTACACCAATGGATGTTATGCTTTTAGGCTTATTTTTGAAAGGAATTATTAAAAACAAGTCTATAAGCAACTTTATCAATGTATTTAGTATTTTATTTGTCTTATTTGAAGTGTATAATGCCGTTTGGGGACAAGGTTTTTTTTACTCAAATTCTTACGGAAATTTTATTGAAAACCTTTATTTAGTTGCTTTATCACTTTGGGCATACACAGTTTTGTTTAAAGAAGTAGATGGAAAAAATATTTTCAAGAAACCAACAGCGTGGTTTGTTTTGGGTATTTTACTTATCTATGCAACTGTTTTATTAAGTGATTATCTATACAGCATTTCATTAGAATTGCGTAATGACAATATTTTATATGCAGTCGTAATCATTCCCAACTTCCTAAAATCCGCCTATCTCCTTCTATACCTCAAAGGCATTTCACTCATAGAGAAAAAATAAAAAAACCCTCTTGCAAGTGTGAGAGGGCTTTTTTGATGCTTTGAAAATATGTTAAACAAAAATCTTCGACAAATCAATTTCAATATCAAGATTTGAGTCGTGTAAAATATCGTTGTGGTGAAAAAAAACATAGTCTTCGGTATTTGAATAAACTGCAATTCCTCTCATGGCAGGCACTACCACCCATGCAGATTTGACTCCAAAATTAAAATATTGGTGTGCTTTGTCTATCATTTCATCTATTGATTGTGAAGGAGATTGTATTTCTATTGTCAATAATGGAGCTTCAGTTTGTTTTGAAACTTCGTTAATGAAATTCAGTTCACGAGTTGCATAAACTACAATGTCAGGAGTTGTACCATCTGGTGATGTTGCCAAAGCTACCTCGCTGGCAATGCGAAATTTTGTGCCGTAATTGATGGCGATTTGTACAATTAAGTTAGCCTGTAAAGAGCCATGTGTAAGGTTGGGCATAGGTTTTCCACGTTCTAATTCGTAAGGCGAAAGAACTAAATTTTCTTCGATTATAGCCTCTTTTTCTATTACTAATTCCATCTTGAATATTTTTTTAACAAATATAATCAAAAAAATAAAACCTGAGTATTATCTATTAAAAACTTACTCCCTCATTTCATCAACCAAAGTCCGCAGTTCACAAAGTGATTCTTTTTCATGTTTTTCTTCTTCTCAATTTTGATTCAGAAATTCAGAAGCAAATATCATCAGAATTGACGATTTACAAGTGTTTGTTTATTTCGGAACTTTGATTCATTAAAAACAAATAAAAAAATAGTCATGAAAACTCAAATCAAAATAGCAGCAATGGCAATCGGAATGATGCTTGCTGAACAGGCAAAGGCACAAGATTTTCAGCCTTCAACAAGTATCGAAACAGACACATATAAAGCTCAGGTGAAAGCAATATATGGCACATTCAAACTCCATGTTTATTTGGGAAGACATGGAAAAAATGCCGATGATTTACAAATCAGTATCAAAGACAGTCGCGGCAACTCGCTTTACGCAGAAAATATTGATAAATACCAAAAGCAAGTCGCCATCTACTTTGACTTGACGACTTTGAAAGATGATGCTTATTCTCTCGAAATAAGCGATAAAAGCGGAAAAAACATCAAAAAATTCTATAAAGAAATTTCTAAGTTGGTACGAATAGAAGGTCAATTGGTTGCTCTTAATTGAAATATCATCAAAATTGACGATTTTTTGGCGTTGGTTTTCTTCTCAATTTTGAAATATTATTTTAAACCTAAAAAATAAATATTATCATGAAAAAACAATTAACATTTTTCGTTTTTAGCCTATTATTGATGGCTACTGTCATTTCTTGCAATAAAACTGAAGTTGAGCAAGATGATACTTTGAAAGTGCTTGGTATGACCGAGAAAGTCGGTAATTATGGTTACAAAGAGCTAAATGAGGCTACTGTTCGTTGGTTTTTTGGCTTACCCGCTGATAACAACAATCCACTTCTTGACGAAACGGGAGCAGTGAGTAAAAGTTCGAACCAGCCCTTGCCAGGAATCACGATTTTACCAAGTAATTTTGGTGGTAAAACTACTCGTAGTCTAACATTTTCCGCATCAAATTATGTTTTTCTTACCCCACTTGGTAGAATTGTTTGGTATTATGATAATGATGCTTGCGACCCAACTTGGAAACCTGCTGCCAATCAGAGCCTTAAAGATTTTTTGTTTGAAAACGTAGGAGATGGCATAGCCAAAGGCATTGTTTCAGTAAAATTAGATGGAGTCGAAATCATATCAGATTGGTCAAAATTTAGATATAAAACTGATATTTTTGAATTAAGTATCAACAAAGATTTTGACAATCCTAATTGTGATTATTCAAAACAAAAAGCGAAAACTGTGAGCGATAGTTATAGTGTTTTACTAAAAATACCAAAAGGAAATCATGTACTCATTATGAAAGGAACGATGCCTGCTGCAAACCCAGCAGATACTTTTGAGGCGGAAGTTACTTGGAATTTGACAGTTGAATAAAATTTTTAGCCCATGAAAACCCTCATACACATAGGTGGACGCACAAACGTAAACTCCGACGAAGTAATAGCCTTGGTGGCTGCCATCAATTATAGCCTTGCGTATATGCACGATGGGCAGGTGATTGTGGTTGCTACCACGCTCAAAAAACTCGAAAATCGCTTCGATTCTAACGTTTTTTTCAGAGTTCATAAATCTTGTATGATAAATCTCAATTATTTATCGCAGTATGATTTTCAGACTATCGAAATGAAAAATCATTTGAAAGCACCTATCTCCAGACGAAAACGTGGAGCATTTAACAGAAAAATGCGTGAATTTGGAGTTATAGTTTCTAATAGCATTAGTGGTTAAAAATAAAGAAAGAAAAGTCAAGGGCGTGCCAATAGTACGTCCTATTGATTCTTCAAAAAATCATCAAAATTGATGATTTACAAGCGTTCATTTATTTCTCAATTTTGTATTAAAACTTTTGTAAGAAAATAGTTTGTAACCTTTTTTAAACAATATTCCCATGAAAAAACTCTTCTATTTGTCTATTTTGCTACTTTTTGGTAGCATTTCTTATGCTCAAAATAATCTAATTTCGGGCAAAATAACGGCAGCCGACGATGGCTCACCAATGCCTGGCGTTAGTATTTCGATTAAAGGCACTAACCAAGGAACTCAAACTAATGCCACAGGTTCGTACAAAATTTCAGCAAAAAAAGGTGAAAAATTAGTCTTTACCTTTATTGGTTTCAAGCCACAAGAGATTATTGTTGATAACCGAAATATCATCAATGTAAATCTTGAAAATGATGCTAATTTGCTTGATGAAGTTGTTGTAACAGCTTTGGGCATCGAAAAAAAGAAAAACGAATTGGCGTATTCGGCTCAAAAAGTTGATGGTGATGCCATTTCTCAAGCACGTGATGGCAATTTTGTAAATGCTCTTTCGGGAAAAGTGGCAGGCTTAGAAATCAGGCGTAACAATACGATGGGCGGCTCAACAAATATTGTTTTGAGAGGTACAAAATCTTTGACAGGCGACAACCAAGCATTGTTTGTTGTGGATGGTGTTCCGTTTAATAATTCAAACAATAATACAGCTAATCAAACAGCAGGTTTTGGGGGTTATGACTACGGAAATGCCGCTGCCGACATCAACCCAGATGATATTGCCTCAGTAGAAGTGCTAAAAGGTGCTGCCGCAACTGCCCTTTATGGCTCACGTGCAGCCAACGGAGTAGTGATGATTACAACCAAAAAAGGCTCGAAAAACAAAGGTTTAGGCATTAGCATAAACACTGGCGTAACAGTCGGAAAAATCAATAAAAGCACTTTTCTAAATTATCAAAAAGAGTACGGTGGTGGCTACGGCCCTTATTATGAAGACCCAAGCGGCTATTTTCTGTACCGAGATATTAATGGTGATGGCAAAGACGATTTGGTTGCGACACTAAGCGAAGATGCTTCGTATGGCGGAAAATTTGACCCTGCGAAAATGGTTTATCAATGGGACGCTTTTGACCCAGCTTCGCCAAATTTTGGAAAAGCTCGCCCTTGGATTGCTGCCGCCAATGACCCTTCTACTTTCTTCAAAGATGCCATCACAACAAGCAATAGCATCGTTTTGGACCAATCTGGCGAAAAAGGTTTCTTCAAATTGGGCTATACTCGCAATGCTGAAAAGGGAATTTTGCCCAATAGTAGCATCGCCAAGGATTTATTCAATTTCTCGGCATCTTATAATTTAACGAACAAATTGACCGCAAGTGCATTAGTAAATGTGTCAAATGTTGAAGGTTTGGGGCGTTATGGAACTGGCTATGATGATAGAAATGTCGCTTCAAATTTTAGGCAATGGTGGCAGACAAATGTTGATATTGCTGAACAAAAAGAGGCTTATTTCAGAAACAAGAAAAACGTTACTTGGAACAATACCGACCCCACCGACCTCACGCCAATTTATTGGGACAATCCGTATTTTACTCGCTACGAAAATTACCAAAACGACAACCGTTTTCGCACATTTGGCAATACGATGTTGAACTATAAAGCAACATCTTGGCTCAATATAATGGGCAGAATTGCCGTGGATTCGTATAATGAGATACGTGAGGAACGAAAAGCCGTGAGTAGTGTTGGTCTGTCGAGTTATACCAAAGCAAATAATTCTTTCAGGGAATTGAACTACGATTTGATGGCTTCGGTCAATAAAAAAGTATCGAATAGCCTAAATTTAAGTGGGATTTTAGGTACAAATATTCGAAAATCTCATTCAGAATCTATTTCTGCAAATACAAATGGCGGTTTGGTTGTGCCAAGACTTTATTCGCTTTCAAATTCCAAAAATCCGATAAATGCTCCGAATGAAAATTTGACAAATATTCAAGTGAATGGAATTTTTGCCAATGCGAGTTTGGGTTTCAAAGATTTTTTGTTTGTCGAAGGGGGCATTCGTCGTGATGAATCTTCGACACTTCCTGCGGGTAACAATATTTATTATTATCCTTCGGTTTCGGGCGGTTTTGTATTTTCAAAATTTATTTCTTCGCCTTGGCTAACTTTGGGAAAACTGCGTCTGAACTATGCTGAAGTAGGAAATTCAGCTCCTGCCCAAAGTATCAATGATGTTTATGCTCCGCTTACTGCTTTTGGTGATGCCTCGCTTTTTTCGGTAAATGGTACAAAAAACAACCCCGATTTGCGACCTGAACGCACCAAAAGTACCGAAGCTGGCATCGAAATGGCAATGCTAAAAGGTCGTTTGGGGTTTGATGTAACTTATTATATCACCAACTCAGTTGACCAAATAGTTCCTGTCGAAGTTTCGAGAGCCACTGGTTATAGTAGCAAATTTATCAATGCGGGCGTTATTCAAAACAAAGGATTTGAGGTTTCGCTTTACGGAACGCCTGTCAAAACATAAGATTTTTCTTGGACAATAAATCTAAACTGGTCAAGAAATAGAAATCTTGTGAAAGAATTGCCCATTGAAAATTTATTCTTGACTGGTTTTCAAAGTGGAGCTAATCTAAATGCCAGTTTGGGGCAACCTTATGGTACTTTCAGAGGCGATGATTTTGTTTATAATGAGCAGGGGCAAAAAATTATTAATGCCGATGGTTATTATGAAATTTCGCCAACGTATAATGAAATCATTGGCAACGTAAATCCAAATTGGATTGGTGGTTTGAACAATATTTTCAAGTACAAAAAAATCGCTTTCAATTTCTTGATTGATGTACGAAATGGTGGAAATGTTTTTTCATTAGATAAATATTATGGCTTGGCAACTGGACTTTCTAAGGAAACAGTAGGCGATAATGACTTAGGAAAACCGTCAAGAAATGACCTTGCTGATGGTGGTGGAATTATATTGCCAGGTGTACTTGAAGATGGAAAAGAAAATACGACTCGTGTTGCCAACGATTATGGTTTGTATGGTTATGTACATAATCCAAATGCGGCTTTTATTTATGATGCCAGCTATGTAAAACTCCGTGAACTTGCCTTAACGTACTCAATTCCTGCAAAAATGCTTACAAATCTGCAGGTTTTCAAAGGAATTGACATTTCAATCATTGGCAGAAATTTATGGATTATTCACAAAAAACTACCAGATGCCGACCCCGAAGACACCATTAGTTCGGGCAATATTCAAGGCTACCAAGCAGGAAGTTATCCTTCTACAAAAAATTTAGGTTTCAATTTGAAGTTTAGGTTTTAGAGGGAAGATAATTAAAAATAACTGTAAGCCATCATTCTCTAAATATCCGATTAAAATCGGATTCTAATATAATCAATGGAATTTTTTATATTATTTTTAGACGACTTAAGTCGTCATTTTAAGAAAAAAACAATCCTTTGATTATTATAGCAACCGATTTTAATCGGTTAAAGGATAAAATAGGTCTTAATTAGAAAAACGAAATCATTAATTTAAAAATGAAAAAAATACTCATAATTCTCACCATAATTGTGTTTGCTTCTTGTTCGTCAGACTTGACCGAACTCAATGTTGATACAAAACGCCCACAAGTTGTTCCCGCAGGAACGCTGTTTTCTAATGCCCAAAAAAACTTGGCAGATGTAATGGCACAATCGAATATCAATGTCAATGTTTTTAGGTTATTTGCCCAACAATGGACCGAAACAACTTATACCGACGAAAGCAATTATAACCTCAATAATCGAGCAATTCCAGATAATTTTTGGGCAGCTTTATACCAAGATGTCTTAAAAAACCTTCGAGAAAGTAAGAAAATCAACCAAGCCGATGCTTTGCTCCAGCCAGATGTAAAGGCAAATATGTTGGCAATCGAAGACATCATGGAGGTTTATGCGTTTGCAACTTTGGTAAATACTTTTGGCAATGTGCCATATACCGAAGCCTTAGATTTTACCAATGTTTCGCCAAAATTCGATGATGCCAAAACTATTCATGCAGATTTGATTAAAAGACTTGACATTGCCATTGTTGCTTTGAAACCTAATGCAGAAAGCTATGGTGGTGCCGACCTGATTTATGTCGGAGATGTAGAAAAATGGAAGGTTTTTGCTACCACTTTGAAGTTTAGATTGGGCATGATGCTTGCCGATTCTGACCCAAGCACTGCCAAAACAATTGTGGAACAAACAGCACCAAAGATCTTCAAATCGAGCGATGACAATGCGGCATTTCATTACCTTTCAGTACCGCCAAATACAAATCCTGTTTGGGTAGATTTGATTCAAAGTGGCAGAAAAGACTTCGTGGCAGCCAATACTATTATTGATAAAATGCTTGCTCTCGACGACCCACGAATCGAAGCATATTTTACAGAAGATGCCAAAGGAGGCTATTCTGGAGGGAAATACGCAGCAAATAGCAGTTATGCGACATTCTCAAAACCTGGTGAAATTGGCACAGAAGCCAGTAATCCAACTTTATTATTAGATTATTCGGAGGTAGAATTCTTTTTGGCAGAAGCCGTAGAAAGAGGGTTTAAAGTTGGTGGTACTGCCCAATCGCATTATGACCATGCCATCACAGCGGCATTTGAAAACTGGGGCGTGCATGATGTAGACCTTTATTTGAAGAATCCTGCAGTGAATTATGCCACAGCAAAAGGTACGTACAAAGAAAAAATTGGTACACAAAAATGGCTTGCTCTTTATGACCGAGGTTTTGATGCTTGGACAGAATGGCGACGACTTGATTTTCCAAGATTGAATGTACCAGCAGGAAAAACCTATGGTGATATTCCTGTAAGATTCACTTATCCAATCAAAGAACAAAACCTCAATACTACAAAATATACCGAAGCTGCAGCAGCCGTTGGTGGCGATAAGGTTACGACGAAGTTGTTTTGGGATAAGAATTGATTGTCAAAAACCATATAGCAGCTCCATTGTGGGTTTCAAAAACCTATGAGGTTTAAGCTAATCAACTAATAATCAGCCACTTACCCTATTGCCGTTCAATAAAAAACTACCATTTTTGCTTGAAAATTGAATGGTAGTTTTTAGATTTATCAAAAAAATCAATAATAAAACTGCCCAATAAAACAATGCAAGAACTCACCCCAAAACTCCAAAATCGCTTCCAATCGCTTGATTTTTTGCGTGGAATCGCCCTGCTCGGTATTTTGTTGATGAATATTGAATTCTTTTCATTTCCAGAAGCTTTGCTCAAGCATTTTACCGATTTTACAGGCATCAATTATTGGTCGTGGTGGGGCGTAAATGTCTTTTTTGAAGGCACGATGAGGGGGCTTTTTTCGATGCTTTTTGGGGCGAGTTGCATGCTTATTTTGTCAAAAACAGATGCGATAAATTCCATTGATATTTACTACCGCCGCTTGCTTTGGTTATTTGCTTTTGGGCTTTTCAATGCATATATTTTGATGTGGCCCGGTGATATTTTGTACGGCTATGCCATCTGTGGTTTGTTTTTGTTTCCTTTTCGAAAATTGCATCCTAAATGGCTGATAATCATTGGTTTAGCTCTTTCTGTAACGATGTTTGGTCGCTCAACTTATCGTTTTATGAGCGAACGAAAACCTACTCACCAAGCCTATAAAATGGCAATGAATGACTCATTGAAATTGCATAAAAAACTGACTGTCAAGCAAAAGGAAAGTATTGCAAAATTTACTGAAACAACTACTTGGTTAAAAAAAGACACAGCAAAAATCAACAAAGAAATTAAGACCATGAGAGGAGATTTCAAGACGGTTTATGCCAAAAGATGGAAAGATGGGGAGATATTTCAATCATGGAAAATTTATGACATGGTTTTTTGGGACGAAATCTTGATGATGTTTATCGGCATGGGATTTTTCAAATTAGGTGTTTTTACAAATAAACTTTCTACTCGAAATTATGCATTCATGGCACTTTTTGGCTACGGAATAGGGCTTTTTATGAGAATTCGCTTTGTCAATTCCTATTATTTTGACATGAAAGGTCTCGAAAATTTCTTTGAAACTTACACCATTCCAACAGGAGCTTTTTCTGATATTCAACGAGTAATCATGACCATCGGACACATTGGCTTTCTGATGCTTTTGTTTCGGTCGGGTTTCTTCAATTGGTTGGTAAAGCCATTGTCAAAAGTTGGGCAAATGGCACTTTCCAATTATTTACTTCAAAGCCTTTTGTGTGGTTTGTTTTTCTATGGCTTTGGCTTCGGAATGTTTGCCAAATTGCAGATTCACCAAAACTATCTTTTCTGTGGAGCAATTTGGCTTATTTGCTTGATATTTAGCAATATATGGCTACATTTCTTTCAATTTGGTCCAGCTGAATGGCTCTGGCGAAGCCTAACTTATTGGAGAAAACAGGAGATGAAAAAGTAGGATTTATGTATTTATAGATGCCTTTTTGGAAGATTTATTTTCAAAAGGGCTTTTTTTGTATCCTGAATTCAGCATTTATAATACCCCTAAATAAAAAGTATTGTTTAATGGGTGAGTCATGTTTCTCTTTACTTTTCAAAATTCAAAAAACTTGATTTTTCTTGAATTTCGGTAGGCGAAAGATTGTTTCTTGAATTCAAGCAATAAAATTACCCTAAAACCTTAAAAAGTAAGTCTTCCAAGAAAGTAGCAGTAAATTCAATACTATTTTCTTGACTAATATCGGTAAGTTTTGGCAAAAAAACGCTAAAAAACTGCTGGTGGTGAGAGGTCTCAATGAGTGTACTACTCAATGAATTTGGGTATTTGTAGGTAACATTGTAGGTAGTAATTATTTCTGCAATTTTTGCACATAAGTCTTTATAAGGCTTAAAAACTTTGTTTTTATTTATCTCGTTTACCTCTTTTACCAAATAAACCTTACTACTTTCAGCTATTACTATTTGGTTCAAAAACTTCTTATTATAATCAAGTCTTCCTGCACTTTCGGGTAGTTCATGCGTCAGTAATTGAATAATTGTCTTCAGTTTTGCTTTGGTATCGTTCACATTTTGTAATTGAAACATCACCAAAAACTCCATATACGACCAGTACCAATTCACTATGTATAGTAATAAACGATGCTTATTTTCAAAATATCGGTAAATTGTAGCTTCGGTAGTTTTCATTTCAGTAGCCAATTTTTTAAACGTAAAATGCTCAAAACCAAGCTCATAGATGAGGTCAATAGCATTTTTTACTATTTGTTTACCCAATTCGCTACTTTCGGGGTCACGTAAATAAATTTTTTCGTTTACCCTAAATGTTACCTGAAAATCCATACTTGTATTGTCTTTATTTTTGCAAATGTAGTAAAAGTTACAATAAAAATAGTAATTGTATTAAATAAAATATATTTACAATTATTTATAATAGTATTACTATTAATTAAATAAGTATTTATATCTTTGCACCAATAAAAAATTAGATAAACATGGCGGAAAAAAAAAATCCAATAAAGAGGCTCTGGAATTTAATCTATATCGAAAAAAAGGAAATCACTTCTGTTTATTTCTATGCGATATTGAGCGGTTTGGTACAACTAAGTGTGCCAATTGGGGTGCAAGCAATCATTGGTTTTGTATTGGGGGCTTCAATGGTTACCTCTATTTATGTACTAATTTTTGTAGTAGTGTTTGGAGTGCTAATGGTTGGTATCATGCAAATGAATCAAATGAAGATTATCGAGAAAATTCAGCAAAACATTTTTACTCGCTACGCTTTTGAGTTTGCCGAAACTATTCCCCGTTTCGATTTAAAGAAGGTAGATAACTATTATTTACCTGAAAAAGTCAATCGTTTTTTTGATACCTTAAATGTACAAAAAGGCTTATCAAAACTATTATTGGATATTCCGACGGCAACTATCCAAATCATTTTTGGACTTATTTTGTTGTCATTATATCATCCAATATTCATTGTTTTTGGTTTTTTGCTACTATTTATTTTGTGGTTTATTTTGAATATTACCAGCAGAAAAGGGTGGTCAACGAGTTTGGAAGAAAGTGCTTATAAATACGAAGTGGTGGCTTGGCTTGAAGAAATTGCGAGGGTAATCAAATCCTTTAAGTTTAGTCAAGGGTCACACCTGAACCTTCAAAAAACAGACAAAAATGTAATCGGTTATCTCAAAGCCCGTACTGCCCATTTCAATGTATTACTTCTTCAATATCAAGCTTTGGTATTTTTTAAAGTGGGTATTACTACCACGATGCTTGTTGTTGGCACGTATTTATTGCTGAGTCAGCAGCTCAATATCGGCGAATTTATTGCTGCCGAAATTGTAATTTTGAGCGTAATTACTGCCGTAGAGAAGCTCATCGGAAGTTTGGATAGTGTTTATGATGTAATCACTGGGCTTGAGAAATTGGCTTCTGTTACCGAAATTTCTTTAGAAAAAGAAGGTACATTAGCTCTAAATACCTTAAACAATGGCGTAACCATCAAAATTTCTGATTTTAATTTTCAATATCTTGATGGTAAAAAAGCCCTCAATAATATAAATCTCACAATTCCTGCCAATAGTAAAGTCTGTATTTCGGGGCATGAAGGTTCGGGAAAATCTTCACTTTTGAGAGTAATTAGTGGTAATTTTAGTGATTTTTCGGGAGCTATTCTCATCAATAATATTCCTATCGGAAACTACCAACTGGAAACTTTACGCAGTAAAATGGGCGTATACCTCAACCAACAGGATATTTTTAAAGGTACAGTTTGGGAAAACATCAGCTTGAGCAGACAAGGGATTTTGCCCGAAAAAGTAACTAAAATTGCCGAAAACCTTGGTATTCAAAGTTATTTAGACACTTTGCAGCAAGGCTTTGAAACTGAAATAGATTCAGCAGGAAAGAAATTGCCAAGTACAATCGTTAAGAAGATATTATTGCTTAGGGCTTTTGCAAACGAACCCAATCTTTTACTTTTAGAAGAACCGTGGCAAGGATTGGAAGAAGTCGAAAAAGAAAAAATGGTCAATCATTTACTCAATATGATTCCAAACACAACAATCATAGTAGTAAGCAACGACGAGGCTTTCGCCAAAAAATGTGATTATCATTTTCATTTAGAAAATGGTAAAATAGTTTAAGAAGTTAAATTTTTATAAAGTAAAACTCCCCTAACATGTGTTGGGGCAACCGAAGCTTCGGGGCTGGTGTTATGAAATACAAAATAAAATCATTCGACAACGTTTATCGCAGCGATAGACAAAGTAAAGTAAAATACTGGTTTGTAGGTATCATGGTGTTTTTGGTGGTGATACTTTTTTTGCCGTGGACACAAAATATTAAGGCAAAAGGCACGATTACGACTTTGTATCAAGAGCAACGCCCACAAGATATTAACTCGCCTATTCCTGGAAAAATAATGAAATGGTGGGTAAAAGAAGGCGATTTTGTTAAAAAAGGCGACACAATCTTGCAAATTTCCGAAATAAAAGAAGATTATCTCGACCCAAATTTAGTCGAACGAACCCAGCAACAAGTCGAAGCAAAGAAAGGGACTATTACCTATTATCAAAGCAAAATTGCAACCGTTGGCTCGCAAATCGAAGCTCTAAATAGTTCAAAAAAGCTAAAAATTGAGCAACTAAACAACAAACTTCGTCAATTAGATAATAAACTGACTGGTGAACGTGCTGAATTACAAGCTGCAAATAATGAGTTTATGTTGGCAAAAGACCAGTATGACAGACAACAAAAAATGTTTGACGAAGGCTTGGTTTCTCAGACCCAATTGCAGCAGCGAAACTTGTCGTATCAGAATGCTCTCGCCAAGAAAATAATGGTAGAAAACAAACTGGCTCAAACCCTACAAGAAGTAACTAATGTAAAAATCGAACAAAACAGCGTTGAGCAAGAATATACCGAGAAAATAAGCAAAGCAGAAGGCGAGCGATTCCAAAGCATGAGCCAGATTGCCGCTGGGCAAGGCGATGTCGCAAAACTCGAAAACCAAGTAACTAATTATACAATTCGTAATGGAATGTATATCATACTTGCTCCACAAGATGGACAAATTATTCAAGCAAAAAAATCGGGTATTGGCGAAATTCTTAAAGATGGTGAACGCATCGTTGTTATTGTGCCGACCCGTGTCAATTATGCCGTTGAGATGTATGTTCGTCCTGTTGATTTGCCTTTGATTAATGTCGGTCAGAAGGTAAGATTTATGTTTGATGGTTTTCCAGCAATCATTTTTAGCGGTTGGCCAAATAGCAGTTATGGTACTTTTGGTGGCAAAATCGTGGCTTTTGAAAATAATATTAGTTCAAATGGAATGTTTCGAGTATTGGTTTCGGAAGATGATACAAATGATAAAAAATGGCCGCCACAAATAAAAATCGGTAGTGGTGCTTCGGGGATTTCGTTGCTAAAAGATGTGCCAATTTGGTACGAATTATGGCGAAATATCAATGGTTTTCCACCTGATTATTATAATTTGAAAGAGCCAATTGCAAAAGATGGCGACAAAGCAAAAACCAAATAAATGTGATGTTTAGAAAACAGATTTTAATATATATTATAACTTTTATCGCATTTAATAGTCAAGCCCAAGATGCGATAAAAACCCTCAATGCCGAGCAGGTTTTGGCATTGGTCAGACAGTTTCACCCTGTGGTAAGGCAAACAAGTATTGAAATTGAAAAATCAAAAGCCGATATTACGGTAGCTCGTGGAGCTTTTGACCCAATTTTGAGCAATTATGTAGCCAAAAAAACATTTAATGGTACAAATTATTATAATGATTTTTCTCCCGAAATAAAGATTCCGACTTGGTACGGTGTCGAGTTCTTTGGGGGCTTAGAAAACTTGTCAGGAAGCCGAATTGACCCTTCCTCAACCGTTGGAAAAACCAGTTATTTGGGCGTAAGTATTCCTTTGGCAAAGAATTTATTGATTGATAAGCGAAGGGCGTTTTTGCAGCAAGCCAAAATATTCAATACCATGGCAGAGGTTGAGCAACGTGCTGTTATCAATGACTTATTGATGAGTGCCGCCGAAGCCTATTGGAATTGGGTAAAGACTTATCAAACCTTCGTAATCGTTAGAAATAATGTCGAAATCAATCAAAAACGAGTAGATTTTGTCAAAAAATCATTCGTTAATGGCGAGCGTGCTGCCATTGATACAGTTGAGGCGGTGGCACAATTACAGAGTTTTCAGTACCAACAAAATCAAAATTGGGTAGAATTTCAGAATGCTGGCTTGCAACTTTCGGCTTATTTATGGAAAAATAATAATGAACCTTATATTTTGCCCGAAACCATAATTCCGCAAGATGGCTGGGAAAACGAAACTAATATCCTCAACTTCAATTTAGTATTACCAGATTTACTGATTTTGGCCGAAAATAATCATCCCGATTTACAATTATATGGTTTCAAATTAGATGTATTGGGCATTGATAAAAAACTGAAATTTCAAGAGCTATTACCCAAAATTGATTTTAGATACAATCAATTGAGCAAAGGCTATAATCTACTGGAAACTGCATCATCAGGACCCTTATTTCAGAATAATTTTCAGTATGGCTTAAAAATGGAAGTGCCGCTACGCTTTTCGCAAGGGCGTGGCGAGTACAAAAAAGCTAAACTCAAAATTGAAGAAACAACGCTCGACCAAAATCAGAAAAAACTACAAATTGCTTTAAAAGTCAAATCTTATTACAATGAGTTCCTGAACTTAAAAGTCCAGATTGCCTTGCAAAGCAATAATTATAGCAATTATCAGCAACTGGTTCGTGCTGAAGAAACCAAGCTTTTGAATGGGGAAAGCTCACTTTTTTTAATCAACAGTCGAGAAAATAAAGCCTTAGATGCCTTAGAAAAATTGGTAGAACTCAAAACCAAATATTATAAAACAATCTATTCGCTGCAATGGAGTGCGGGTTTGTTGCAATAGTAGAAATGAAACAAAAATAAACTTCTCTATTTTAGTGGCTAATCTTACCAATACAACATTATTATTTTTCATAATTAGGAATCATTTCTGTTCTTATTAAAAGCGATTTATCAATTCTCTAACCCTCAGTAAAATTCATTTCGTTATATCTACTGTTTTCTTTTGGTTTTAAAGGCGGGCAAGAGTTAGCCCATAGCGAATTTACTACCAAAATAGCCTATTCACTCATATTTTTCCAAATGGTTTTCTTCTAAATATCATCAGAATTGACGATTTTTTTGTACTTGTTTTCTCCTCAATTTTGAATCATTATTTTAAATAGTGGTGACGAACCACTCAAAAAACAAAAAAACTATGAACTTCAAGAACTTAATGATTGCTGAAACCCTTGTCAGTATTGGCTTCGGACTTGTTTACATCATCTATCCTCAGTATTTAGTTGATGATTATTTAGTGGACAAAACAGGACTAAACGAAACAGCTAAATTGATTGCTATGCACTATGGAGCATTGTTGATTACGGTGGGAATTCTTCAATTTTATTGTCGAAATGCACAGCCATCTTTTGCTCGAAAAGCGATACTTTTTATACCGCTTTTGTCAAATTTTTCTGTGGTTTTGATAAGTTTTTACTCCCTTTCAAAAGGTATCGAAAACAACATGATTTGGACGGTGATTATTCCATTACTTTTCATGTCTGGCTGGGCGGCGTGGTTGCTTTGGAAAGAGAAGGATTTGAAATTGGTTTAGTTTTATTCACTTTTTTAACAATTATGATTATGAAAAAGACAAGTATTTTATTATTAACTACCCTTATGATTTTTGCTATTTCTCAGGCTTGCAAAGGGCCGCAGGGGGATGTGGGACCAGGGGAGTGCAGGGAGTTCCGGGAGAGAAAGGTAATACTGGACAAATTGGTACTGCCAATGTTATTTATTCAGAATGGACAAAGGTAACTTTTACAGGCGGTGGCTCATATTGGAGAGCAACAATATCTGCTCCTAAAATCACCAAAGAAATTTTAGATAGGGGAATCATAAAAACATATTTTAAATTTACAGGCTCCGATATTAATGAAGTCCCTTATGTTCATGTTGGAGTAGATATACTACAAACCGTAGATTTAGGCAAAATCATCCTTACTTATAGTTTCAATGGGAGCAATCTTTTTTGGCGATATGTAATCATACCTGGTGGTATAGGTGCAAGAAGAGCGAATTTTGATTACGCAGATTATGAGGCTGTAAAAAAGGCTTATAATATTCCAGATTAAACCATAATAAACTTATTATCAATGAGTTATAAACAAATGTTCAATTTTTAAACAAATTAAAATCATGGGAACTAAACTTTCTTTAAGAGTCCTACGTGTTAAATGCGTAGATGAAACAGGAGGAAAATGGGCTGAGAAATTCGGAAATGATGAAATCTACTTAGGTGGTTTTTCGGTCAATTCAAACGGAGATACAACTCCAATCGCCCCAACTTCAATTTATCCACACTTTGATGATGGTGATGTAAAAGTATTTAATCCACCGAAGGTTTTTTATACTTTTTTTCCACCGTTATCATTTCCAAGAGATTATGGAGTAGGGTTAATATTAATTGAACAAGACAGTGGTGGTAGTGGTGAGGCAGTCAAAAAAATATCAGAAAAAGCACAAGAATTAATCAAAGAAAAGCTTCCAGCTGTTGGAGGTATTTTGGGTTCGGCTATAAGCATTGTGATTGGACCTTTATTGGGGTGGATAGGAAACAAAATAGTGGCAGGAGTAAGAGATGATTTATTTCCTCCACAAATTGTAACGATTAATATTCCAACACTAAACTTTACGTGGTCAGGTAGTAATCATTCTGCTGAAAAAACAATCAGAATCGTTGGGCATAGTGGAATTTATGAATTAACGTATGATTGGGAGTTTATCTAAAAAACAATGAGTTGGTTCTCAATTTGGGAATCAACTCTTTTAAAATTTTCTAATTATGAAAACCGAAACTAAAAGCAATCGAAATGCTACAATTGTTGCCATTATTTGTGCTATTTTAGGAGGAGTAGCAACTGTTGGTGCGGAATACATAAGGGAACGTTTTCCAGATAAAATCCCCAAAGCAGATTTTGTCTATTACAGTGCAAATACCAATAAACAAATGGCTATTGCAGGAATTGAAACAACATTTATTAATACATCTGTAGATGCAGCAAAGCTAAAATGGACTTTTCCAAATGGTGAAACTTTTTCGGAAGATACAGTTCGTTGGATTTTTGCTATTTCCGACCATTATCAAGTAAAATTAGAGGCTTTTTCAGATGATGGAACAAAGACGGATACAAAAATAATTAATTGTTCATTGTATTCAGACTATCCTCAAAACTTATCAAGAATTACGATTTTATTTGATAAAAATCAAGAAGGAATTCATAAGATATTTCCAGAGATTAGAATTGGAACAATAAAAGGAAAATTAGATGAATTTTCAGAGGTAAAAATTAATGATGCACCAAAGGGGCTGCAACAATATTGGCTTGGTGGCACAGTTGTTTATGAAAATATCGAAACTTGTGATATTAATGGAACTGGAAAAATTGAAATTGTACCTAATGGTAGATATAGACTGAAATTAGTAAATAAAAGTAATTGTCAAATGGCATTGGTAAAGGAATGATTTCCTTTTTCTTTATAACAGCAAAACACAATGAAACCCCGTAAAATCATAAAAGCCTTTCTGATAAGTTCAGCAATTATGATTATCATTTTCGCATTAATCTTTGGCTATTTGATAGGCATTTTTGGTCATAAAACCATTAATCCGCCTTCTGAAAACCAATTAGAAAAGGAAATGCTTTTTACAGCTTGCTACGAAGGCACACAAAGCCAAACAATCATAAATTTCAGAAAAGATAGCACATTCGATTTGAATGCTACTGCCGCTTTTGGTTATGATAAATGGTGGCTTGGGCGATGGTCGCAAAAAGGAGATACGCTCAATTTGAAATATAAAAATGAAATAGACGGAACGATAGGAAATAGCTTAAAATTGACTGAATATGAGCTAATTCCATTAGAAACAGGTAAGAACAGAGCCTTTTCGATAGGTAAATGCAAAAATCAAAATTAAATGAAATTGTCAAAGCACATTTTAAAGAAAACTTTAGAACAATTAGAAAAAGACATTTGGGAAAATCCAATCGGTGAAACATTTCTGATAACTCGTTGCTGCGAATTAAGAAAAAAGAAACTCGAAGATTTTACTATTGAAAACCTCCGAATCATGATTGGACAGACAATAGGCTTACAATATTTGATTCCGATTGCTATTGAAAAACTCCGAAATAATCCTATGGCAAAGGGTGATTTTTATGAGGGAGATTTGCTGCAAAAAGTGCTTAATATTGATTTAAATTTTTGGATAAAAAACAAACAAAGTTGGGTAGAATTGAAAGAAATAATAAAAGAAATTGATTTTGAAATATTTGAGATTAAATCAGATTTATCAAAATTCAATTCCTGCAAATGGAATAAGAATTATAAGCCATGATTGCCTTAAAAATGCCAGAAAACTACTATTTATTACTTCCAAAATTTTCAGAAGATGCCGCAAACATTTTTCCCAAAGCGGGTTGTAATGTTCCGAAAAATATTATTGAAAGTTTGGAAGGCAAAAATCAACTTTCTTTTGAGTTTGATTATTCTAAAAACGAAAATAAATCGCTGATAGCTTATCAGCCAAATACACTAAACCTACCACTTTTTAGCTTAAAATTCAAAGAAGTCATCGAACAAAATCTATTTGGTACTGAAAATAATGATTGGATTACTGCCTATATTTATGAAAACAGGTTTTATCAAAAATATTATGTGCTACGCTTCAACACGCTTTTTGATGTACTGAATTTAGAAAAAACAAAATTTATATTTGGTACTAATTTTATTGAAAAGCCTATTTTTGATGCCTTAAAAATACAAAAAATAGCCATTTTTACCTCAAATGCTCCTAAAAATCATTGGAAAATTACTACTGAAATATATGTAAACGAGGCAATTATGAAAGCTGTTAAAAATACCAAACTAAAAAGCCTTGATTTCGTAAAAGTAAATGTTGTATAGACTTAAAGTTTGGGGTTCTAAACAGGTGATAGAAATTTCAATTACTTACACAAAAAAATGCCAAAAACTGACTATCAGTTTTTGGCGTTTTCATCAAAAATCAATCTATTTTCTTACCAACCATCGTCCGATGGTTTTGGTTTTGGGGCTGGTTTTTTGGCTGTTGCTGCAGGAGCATTGCCTTTGGCAGGAGTTGCCGAAGATGCTGTTGTGAATCCTCCACCCGAAGGGCTTGACGATGCTACCGAAACATTCTTCTCAACTCTCGAATACACACGGCTTACGATTTTCCATTCACCATTAATTTTCAAGAGATTCAAGAAATCAACAAATTTGAAAGTAGGCAATTCTTCTTCGGTTATGGCTGTGGCGGCAGTGCCAGCATAGCTATAACTTACAATTTTGCTTGCCCATTTTGCTCCACCAGCTGGTACACTGGCAATAAATTTCTTTACTGGCATTTCAGATACTTTTCCATCTTTGCTCAAATTTCGTAGGTTGGCATAAGCAAAAAACGCACGATTTAGACGAGCTGTGTCGCCTACCGAGCCACCTTCTAAATAATTATTTAGGGCTTCTTTGATACCATCGTCATCAGACTGGGCATAAATGCTCGAAAAACCCAATAATAGTGTAAGGGTTAGTAATAATTTGTTAAATTTCATCGGTGTATATGTTTTAATCTTTAAAATTAACGAAAAAAATATTCGAGTATTGTATGAATAAAGTAGTAGATGGAAGCAATAAAATTCAAATTTAATACTTTGTTACAGAAATCAAATAATTATGCAACTAATATTTTTGAAAATCAAAGACTGAAAAGTAAATTTTTAAATTCAGCGAAACGTCGCACCGCACAAAACATTATTTCGCTGCATACTCTTTAATTACCGCACTGACATTTGCCTCCGACATTCCTTGTTTTACACGACTATCGGCAAGAATTTGTAAAATCTTTTGATCTAAAAGCGAATAATTATTAAAATCATAATTAACTCCACTCATCACCGCTACCATTATTGACTTCGTGTTTTCGATATGCCCCAAACCCAAAGCGTGTGTAAGTTCGTGACGTAAAACACCAATTTGCAAAGATGCTGGCGTAGTTGCCGAAAGCCATACAACAGCATTTGTAATTTCGGTACTATTCCATTGCGTAAATGTATTGCCTTGAATAGTTGTATTGGTTACTTGATAATTTGGGTATTTGGCATTATGCACACTTGCATCTACTCTATTGATAATTATACTTGCCTCCGCCGCAACTTCTGTCCGAACTAATTTATTATATTTATTCAATCCATTCATATCTGCCATTAGTTTATCTAAAGCAGTAGATAATGTTGTGGTTTTTCCCCCATCCCAATAAACCTTGATTTGAGCTTTTGTTGATGACCATTTTCTAATAGTCATTGCTTGTGTATTAGCTGAATTTTTCAAAGCTAATCTAACAAAAGCATCATAAACCTCTTGGTTACTGGGTTTTGTGCTATCAACTACCCCACTTGGTGTTATCGTTTGTGTTGTTGTTGGAGTTGTCGTTTGAGACGTTGTTTGTGGTACTATGTCTTGACTTTTTTCGCAAGAAATTATCAAAAATAGCATCGAAACCGATGTTACTGCAATAGTAAATTTCATGTTTTACTTTTTTAGATTATTTCACTTATTATCAATAGCTGTTTAAAAATGCTCAATAAGTTCTAAATCTTGAACGATTATGGAGCGATAAAAGTGTAAAGAAGTTTATTTTCTTATCACTTTTTAGCATAAAAACAAGCAAATTTCATACCATTTTATGCAATCCTTGATTCTCATTTTAAATCAAAATTCTAACAGTAAAACTTTGAAAGTTCGTTATAACAAACAAAAAATAGTATTTTATCAAGAAAAAACACAACCTTTCCAATCAAAAAAAAGATTCTTTCTCTAAAAATTCATCTTCTACTAATTATCAGTTAATTTTGCACTTTATTGACTTTTTAATGAAGTAATTGGTAGCAGAATACTGCCCACTGATGACTCTAAACTGGAAACTGGAAATGTCTGTTTTAACTTCTGTCGCTCGTGATACCCAAATTTTTGATTTAATCACAAAAGAAAACAATCGCCAATTGCACGGCATCGAGCTTATTGCTTCCGAAAACTTCGTGTCGCCACAGGTGATGGAAGCAGCAGGTAGTGTACTAACAAATAAATATGCCGAAGGGCTTCCAGGCAAACGCTATTATGGTGGTTGTGAGGTAGTTGACTAAGTTGAGCAAATAGCTATTGACCGACTAAAAACTTTGTTTAATCTTGCTTGGGCAAACGTGCAGCCACATTCTGGAGCTCAGGCAAATATGGCTGTGTTTTTGGCATGTCTGCAACCTGGGGATAAAATTTTAGGGTTTAATCTTGCACACGGCGGACACCTTTCACATGGTTCGCCAGTAAATATTTCAGGCAAATACTTTCAACCATTTTTCTATGGCGTTGAACAAGAAACAGGTTTAATTGATTGGAATAAAGTTGAAGAAACTGCCCACAAAGAACGCCCAAAATTAATTATTTGTGGAGCATCGGCTTACTCTCGTGATTGGGATTATGCTCGTCTTCGTCAAATTGCTGATTCGGTTGGGGCTTTGCTTTTAGCGGATATTTCGCATCCTGCAGGAATGGTGGCCAAAGGGCTTTTGAATGACCCTTTTGACCATTGCCATATCGTAACAACAACTACGCACAAAACGCTTCGTGGCACACGTGGGGGCGTAATTATGCTAAGAAATGACTTCCCAAATCCATTTGGAATTACTACGCAAAAAGGCGAAATCAGAATGATGTCGTCGTTGCTTGATTCGGGTGTTTTTCCAGGAACGCAAGGCGGACCTTTAGAACATATTATTGCTGCAAAAGCGATTTCTTTTGGTGAGGCTTTGACCGAAAATTTCTATAATTATCAAGTTCAGGTTCAGAAAAATGCCAAAGTAATGGCACAAGAGTTTATGAATCGTGGCTATAAAGTTATTTCGGGTGGAACAGACAATCACTTGATGCTGATTGACTTACGCCCAAAGAATTTGACAGGAAAAATCGCTGAAAATTCATTGATTTTGGCAGATATTACGGTAAACAAAAACATGGTTCCGTTTGATGATAAATCTGCCATGACCACTTCGGGCATGAGAGTTGGCACATCTGCCATGACCACTCGTGGCTTGATTGAAGGCGATATGGTCAGAATTGTAGATTTGATTGATGATGTTTTGATGAACCACGATAACGCCACAACGATTGCCAACGTGAAGAAAGAAATCAACGATTGGATGAAACAATATCCTTTGTTTCAGTTTTGATTTTAACATATCTCGTGGACAATTTAGAAAATTGTCGTACAGCAAAAAGCCCCAAATTCTTAGAAAATGGGGCTTTTTTGTGAGTTATTTCTTCTTTAAATCGAAGTCAAACCACCATCAACGGCAATTGCTTGACCATTCATAAATGAGTTTTTTTCAGAACATAAAAACTTTATTACAGCTGTTACTTCTTCTGGTTGCCCCAATCTTCTCATGGGGTTTAGCATCACGAGTTTTTGCCCGTATTCGGTATCTTGCATGATAGAATTTTGAACCATTGCAGTATCTGTAAAAGCTGGACAAACAGCATTTACTCTAATATTTTTGCTCGCATATTCGATAGCGGCAGTTTTTGTAATTCCTATTACTGCGTGCTTGCTTGCAGCATAAGCAACATTGCCAGGTACTGCCAAAAGCCCAGCTACGGAAGCAATATTAACAATAACGCCGCCTTTATTTGCTAACAAATGTGGCAATTCGTATTTCATGCAAAGCCAAACGCCTTTAGCATTTACGTCCATCACGAAATCCCAAGTATCTTCTTCAAACTCGTGGGTTTTTGTTCGTAACGCATTTCCTGCAACACCTGCGTTATTGATACAAATGTCTAATTTTCCGAAAGCTGCAATGCCCATTTCTACCATATTTTTTACTTCATCGGCTTTGCTTACATCGCATTTTACGAATGTTGCGTTGCCATTTTCGGCATTTATTTGCTTGGTAACTTCTTGTCCTTGAGCCTCACTTACATCTGATAAAATGAGCGAAGCACCTTCTTTGGCAAACTCTTGTGCTAATAATCTTCCAAAACCCGAAGCTGAGCCTGTGATTAATATTACCTTTCCTTGAAATTCCATTATATGTTTGGTTGATGAATAAAAATTAGGGCTGCAAATTAGTTAATTTTTTCTGAAATTTCTTTTCTTGAAAAAAATTATTGATTTGGTCTTCAAGAAATCCGTGACACGCAACATTCATTGGGGCAGAAAAAGCGTGCCACGAGGCATTATCTATAAAAAAAAGTCCCAAATTCTAAGAACTTGGGACTTTTGATAAAAATGATTGATATTAGACAGCTTCCTCTACAAGCTCAATAACTTCAACAGTTTTTTTCTTGCGAAACCATTTATCTCTCACTCGCTCATTGATATAATACAAACATGGTACAATCACCAAAGTCAGTACAGTTGAGAAACTCAAACCAAAGATGATTGTCCAAGCCAATATGCCCCAGAAAACGGCACTATCTCCACCAAAAAATAAGTGAGGATTGAACTCTGTAAACATCGTTACGAAATCTATGCTTACGCCCAAAGCCAAAGGCACAAGCCCCAAAATAGCTGCTGATGCCGTAAGCAAAACGGGTGTCAAACGTACACCGCCAGCTTCTACTATGGCTTCTTTTAAACCATAACCTCTGGCACGAAGTTCGTCAGTAAATTCTATTAAAAGAATACCATTTTTCACCACAATTCCTGCCAAAGCAATGATTCCTACGCCTGACATGATGATTGAAAATGTCATTCCAAAAGCCATAAAACCTAAGAAAACACCTATAAATGATAGTAAAATTGTTACAAAAATAATTACTGGCTTAATAACAGAGTTGAATTGCGTTGCCAAAATCAAGTAAATTAATAGTACTGCTGCACCCAAAGCTCCCAACAAAAACATCATAGATTCTTGCTGTTCTTCTTGCTCTCCACCCATTTTTACAGTATAACCGCTTGGAACTTCCATGCCATCAATTACTTTGCTTTGAATCTCAGCTACAATTTCGTTTGCATTATAACCATTCAAAACCTCCGAGCCAAGTGTAATAATACGTTGTTGGTTTTTACGATTGATTTGGCTAAAAGTTGTCGAATAACTAATGCTCGCCACGGAGTTTAAAGGCACTTGACGCAACACCCCGCCCATGTTCATATCACGGTAGGTAATATTCAAACTAAGTAATTTTTCAATCTGATTTCTATTATCAGCCTTTAGGCGAAGTTGAATAGGAAATTCGTCTTTATCATCTCTGAATTTAGAAATTTCTGCCCCAAATAATGCCGTCCGAATCGCCATAGCCACCTGTGAGGTACTTATGCCTTCACGCTGGGCTTTTACTTTATCAACATCAACAATGATTTCGGGTTTGTTTGTAATCAAATCTGACTTCAATTCTTCGATACCTTCGATGCGTGAAGCTGCAATTTTTGCACGAACTTCCTTTTCAATACTAATCAATTTGTCAAATTCATCACCAATAATTTCAACCGAAATAGGCTTGCCTGTTGGCGGTCCGTTGTTTTCTCTTTGAATCGAAATCTCACTTCCGGGAATACCTTGAATCTCTTTACGCATTTCTTCCAAAAGTAAAGTCGAAGAAATATCCCCACGGTCAGATTTTTTTACAAAAGCTACTGTAACCTTCGATTTTTGAGGCGTTGCTGCACGGTCAGGATTAAAAGGGTCGCCAGCATTTTTACCAACATTCGATATAACCGAATTGATTGCCACCTCAGCTTTATTCCTTTTTATTACAGCAAAAACTTTATTTTCAATCACTTTCGTAACCGAGTCTGTTACCCGAGCATCAGTTCCAACAGGCATTACATTATAAACATAAATATAGTCTGGGTCGCCACTTGGAAAGAAAATTACTTTTGGTTTTACGATTCCTAAAAGTACAAATGTAATAATCAAAATTCCAAACATACCCAAAACAGCAAATACTGGACGATAACCTGTAATTACCCAAGCAATAAGATTTCTGTATGATTGCTTAAAACGAGGCAAAGCTCCATTTTGGAAAGGCGTAATAATTTTCGGAGTTAATATATAATGATTGAAAACGTATAGAATTGCCATCAAAACAATAAAATTTCCTACGCCAACATTAATTATATAACCTACCACCGCAATGACTGCCATGATTATCAACGGTCGCTGAATAGCCTTGAAACTCTTATCTTCTTGATGCTCATCATCGTGGCGTTTCATAAACGAAATCGCAAAGACAGGATTCATCACATAAGCTACAATCAATGAGGCAAAAAGTGTGTAAATAAGTGTTACTGGTAAAAATTTCATGAATTCACCAACTATTCCAGGCCAAAAAAGAAGTGGAAAAAATGGTGCAATCGTGGTCAGAGTTCCTGACAAAACTGGCAAGAAAACTTCGGAAGCTGCCAAAGCAACCGCTTCTTTTATGCTTAAATTTTTGAAACGATTAAACAATCGGTGGGCATTTTCGATAACCACAATGGCATCATCAACCACAATTCCAAGACCTAAAAGGAAAGCGAAAAGTACAATCGTATTAAGCGTAAAACCAGAAAACCATAGCGGGATGAAGGCTATCAAGGCAGAAAGCGGCACAGAAAGCCCTACAAAAATGGCATCTCGCACACCCATAAAAAACATCAAAACGATAACAACAAAGATAAAACCTAAGATTACGGTATTGACCAAATCGGCAATATCTGCTTTTACTCGCTCCGAAGTATCTGCTGTAACTTTTATTTCTACGCCTTTCGGAATCCGTTCTTTATACTTCTCTAATAACTTTTCTATTTTCTCCGAAACAGCAATTACATTCGCTCCTCCACGCTTGATGACGTTCAGGGTTACGACCGATTTTTGATCTAAACGAGCAAAATCTTGGCGTTCTTCATTGCTATCTCGCACATCTGCCACATCGCCGAGGCGAACAGTTGCACCAGTTCCACTACGAAGTTGAACATTTTGTATTTGTTCAATACCTTTAAATTCGCCTTTTACACGAATCGTTCGACGAACATTATCAACATTCAATTCTCCGCCCGAAATATTTACGTTTTCACTCTGAATCGCACTCTGAATATCATAAAATGTCAAACCCGTTGCTTGCATTTTGTACAAATCAACATTGATTTGAATCTCACGTTTCAAAGCACCAACAATATCAACCTTCGTGATTTCAGCATACGTTTCAATCTCATCTTGCATTTCTTCGGCATAAACTTTCAGTTTTTCAAGTGGAAAATCCCCCACCAAATTGATATTCATTATCGGAAACTCCGAAAAATTGACATCTTGTGCTGTTGGTCCACCATCGAGTTTTTGGGGCAAATCTCGCTTGGCTTTGTCAATCGCATCACGCACTTTTTGTAAAGCGGCTTCAACTTTTACATCGGGGTTAAATTCTACTAAAATAACCGAAACATCTTGCAAAGCATTAGATTTTATGCGTTTTACGCCAGAAATCGTCTTCAATTGCTTTTCAATTGGCTTATTGATAACGTTTTCGATATCAGAAGGTGTTGTTCCAAAATAGATTGTTTGGACAAAAATTTGAGGTATTTTTATATCAGGAAACTGTTCTTTTGGTAGGTTGAAATAAATTCCTAACCCAGCCATAAAAATCATTGCTGTAAAAATATAGACCGTCGTTTGGTTATTGCCTAACCAACGAACCATGTTATAAATCGCCCCACTTCCGTGCGGCAAATCTTGATTTTGTAAATTATCTTTTTCCATAATCCAAAACTCTGCAAGGAGCTTTTATGATTGTTTAATGTTTTTTTATGCTCCCTTCTCCTACAAGTAGAAGGGTTTTATTTGCTATTTAGATTGAGCTTTTAAAAACTCACCACCTGTCCATCAACTAAATCTTGGTAGCCTTGCGTAATGAGCATATCGCCAGTTTGTAAACCCGATGTGATTTCAATATCGCCGTTGTATGTAATTCCTGCTACGATTTTGCGACTACGAGCAATTTTTTTTGCACCTTCGATTATGGCTACATAAACAATATCGCCAGTTTCGGTGTGCTGAATAAGGTTTTGGTTAATAATAACTGCATTTCCTTTTGCTTGGTCGTTGATGTTCAAAACGGCAGTCATATTTGGCTTTAATTGGCTATCAATTTTCTGGATAGATGCCTCTACCATAAAAGTTCTGGAAGTCGGATTCACTGTTTGCCCTACAAAAGTCAATCTTGCAGTAGTTTCTTTGCCCAAATCTGGAAATTTGATATTCACCACATCGCCTTGCTTAATTGTACTTGCATAAGTATCAGCCACTTGTGCAACCACTTTGAGGTTATCCGAATTTACAATTCTGACAATGCCAATTCCCGGAGCTGCCATTTCGCCAGCTCTCATACGAACCTCATCTACAAA
The DNA here is from genome assembly GCA_031378345.1 of Emticicia sp. Taxonomy (GTDB): domain Bacteria; phylum Bacteroidota; class Bacteroidia; order Cytophagales; family Spirosomataceae; genus Emticicia. Next base: position 92,660 of record JANNDY010000132.1, read on the forward strand.
ACCACCTATTGGCGACACAACTGTTGTCATGGCTGTTTGAGCTTTGAGTGTAGAAATACGCTTTTCAAGTGCTTCAACATTGCTTTTTGCTTGAATGTATTGAATCTCCGTGCCGATTTTTTGGTCCCAAAGTGATTTTTGTTTTTCATAAAAAATCTTGGCAGTTTCTAATTGGTAGTCAATTTCTTGCATTGATTGCTTCAAAATTGTGTTATCAATTGTGGCAATTGTTTGTCCTTTTTTAACATAATCGCCTTCTTTTACAAATAAATTCGTAATTGCACCGCCCATTTGTGGCGAAACAAACATATTGTTTTTGGCATCAACTCTGCCTTGAATTTCAACAAAATGCTTGAAATTTTGTGTAGCAATTGGCGAAACAGTTACCGTAATAACTTTCTCAACGATTTTTCTTGGTTCGAGTTTATCAATTTCAGCTTGCAGCTTTTTAATATTTGCCGAAACCGTCTTTTCTTCGCCTTGAAGTTTGGCTAATTCAGCTTTTTTCTGTGAAAGTTGGTCGCTTCCACCTTTCGAGCAGGCTACTAAAACAACAAGAATTGATAATGTATAAAGTGTATTTTTCATATATAAATGTAATGAGTGAAATTTTTTGTTTTTTTAAATCCCTCCCCATCGGGGTAGAGATTTAGGGTGGGGCTGTTAATTGAGCAATTTACCATTTGCCTTATCCAAATCAACTTTGGCAATTAGCAAATCATATAATGCTGCAAAATAATTGGTTTGAGCTTCTTTCAATGAAGATTCTGCATTGATAACTTCGATATTTGTTCCTGCACCAGCTTGATATTTTATCTTGGAAACTCGCACAACTTCTGTTGCCAATTCCATATTTGCCTTTTGAGATTTCATGGTTTCTAAACCATTTTTCAGGCTGATAATACCTTGTGTTGCTTGCAATTCAAACAATTCACGCAAATATAAAGCACTTTGGTCGATTTTTGTAAGATTGATTTGATGTTGCTGAATCTGAATTTTTCGCAAGCCGCTGTCATAAATAGGCACTTGCAAACCTACACTCAATGCCGACGAACCAAACCAACGCTCGAAAGGATTGAATCTTGGATTGCTATGCCCAGCCCCAAGCGAACCACTAAAAAACACTTTTGGAAAAACACCCTTTTGCGTACGTTCCATATCTAATGCAGCCAGCTTGCGTTGTGTCATTAAAGTAGAATATTCAATGCGATTGCCAAAGTCAACCCCTTGATAATCAGGTAGTTGTAATGAATTTATGTCAGTTTCAGAAAGTTTATCTTTCAAAACTATTGGCTCTTGTTGCTTCATTCCCATCTGAAACTTTAGCAAACCATAAGTCAAATCAATCAAATTATGTACTTTCTGCGTTTCGGTAACTAAGTTATTTCGTTGCACTTGTAGTCTATCAACATCGAGTTTTTCTACGAAGCCCTTTTCGTTCATAATCTTTATTTCACGAAGAAGCGTATCTAAACGAGTAATATTCAATGCTAAAATCTTGCTTCTTTCTTCGGCAACCAGCACCGAATAATAGGCTTTCATTACATTTTCGGCTACAGCAACTTTTGAATTTGTTACTGTTCGTTGAGCCAACTCACGATAAACAGGAGCCGCCTTGATTCCGACCAACCAAGTAGCATCATATAATAGTTGATTGACACCAATGCCTACTTGCCCGCCCCAAGGCACACCAAACTTAAATTTTGTTACTTCGCCCTCTGCTGCATTTGGGTTAAAGTTTTTTGCAGCAATCAACGACGTTGGAACAATTACGTTGGCGGTATATTGAAATTGCCCATTTACCTGCGGCATTCCCGCCGCTTTTACTTGTTTGATGGTGTTTTCGGCAGAATAAATCTCCAGTTCAGCATTTTTTACTGTCAAGTGATTTTTTATACCATACTGCACTGCCTCTTTTATCGAAAACGATTGCTGGGCAAAAGTTGGCAGTGAAATAATGAGTAGATACAGTAATTTTTTTATTTTCATAATTGTCTTAATTTGTTTATTATCAGTATGTTATATCCTTAATTCTTCATATATTGGCGATAGATAGCTAAGCCTTTTTCGGTCATAATCCCATGCAAAAAATGGTCAATAAAGGCCTTATGCACCTCAAATTGCATGAATTTTTCGGGAGGAAAAACAGTTACATCAAATGCAAAATCTATTTCTTCCATACGAAGTTTTGACAAGATTTCTATGTTAATTTCGCTTCGATAAAGCCCTTGTTCTATACCTTCACGCAAATTTCGCCTTGTAATTTCCAAAAAAACACTTTGTTTATGGTCTTGAAAAAGCTGCCAAGTTTTTGGGTGATATTTTTTCAAATCATAAACAATCATCGGATTCAAAGTTGCCGAGTGTGTACGCATACATTCTATTTCCTTAAAAACTTCATCTATCGGATTTTCCGCCTCAAGATATACTCGCTCACATTCGGCTTGCTCAAAACTCATTCTGCCGCTTGCAATTTCATGGACGATAGCATCTTTGTCTTCAAAAGTCAAGTAAATTGTTTTCTTTGAAATACCAATTTCAGCAGCAATTTCGTCCATCGTAACACTACGAATTCCAAACTTCATAAAAAGTCCTTCGGCGGCATTTAATATTCGTTCTCTTACTTCCATCAATTAATTTCTGTCATTGTTGTAATAGTAGAAACTACGGAAACTTTTAAAAGGTTCAAAGTTTTTATAATTTTTTTAAGAATTTTATTTAAAGGTGCAAATGTGAAAAAAGAAACGACAAAAAGGAATAAAAAGATGACTAAGTGGCATATTTGTAGGATAAACAAGTAAAAATTCATTGTAAATAGTTCGTTTACTAAAATATGCTCTAAAAATATATAGTATAAAGTAAATTAATAATTGTATTATTTCAAGAGGTAATTTTAAATTAAATCTTAAACGTAGATTTTGAAGGAAAAGTTATTCTTAAATCGTAATTTTGTAATCCTATCTAATCAATCTGCTTTGCTGCTATAACCTAAGCCAAATTACAACAATTTTTATTTCCTGCTAAAGCAAGTATTTTCGATGAGTTTTTATAAAAAAATGGTGTTCCCTTTTCTTACTCGCTACGATGCCGAGAAGATTCATTATGTAGTGATGGACGTACTCAAATTTGCATGTAAGATTCCATTCGTACCCAGTATTTTGAGATTGCTTTTTGAAAAAAATGATGCTCGTTTAGTGCGTAAAGTTTTTGGTTTACGCTTCAAAAATCCGGTAGGATTAGCTGCAGGGTTTGACAAAAATGGTATTTGGACAGACGAATTGGCAAATCTTGGCTTTGGTTTTATCGAAATCGGTACTGTTACACCACGTCCGCAAATCGGCAATGAGAAACCTCGACTTTTTAGATTAAAGCAAGACGAAGCACTCATCAACCGAATGGGTTTTAATAATGAAGGCTCATTGGCAGCTGCAAATCAACTACGAAAACGGCATTCAAAAATTATTATTGGAGGAAATATCGGCAAAAACAAAACCACCGAAAACGACGATGCGGTTTATGACTACCTCAAAGCCTTCAATGACCTTTATCCTTATGTTGATTATTTTGTGGTAAATGTCAGTTCGCCCAACACGCCCGGTTTGCGAGATTTGCAAGAAAAAGAGCCATTAAAATATATCTTGAAAGTGCTTGAAAGAGATAATGGAAGAAAGTCGAAACCAAAGCCAATTCTACTGAAAATCGCTCCAGATTTGACCAATGGGCAATTAGACGATATTATAGAAATCATTAAAGAAACCCGAACAACGGGCGTAATAGCCACCAATACAACTATCAGTAGAGAAGGCTTGACGACTGATAGTCAGGCAGTTACAGAAATCGGAGCAGGTGGTTTAAGCGGAAAACCACTCACCAATCGCTCTACGGAAGTGATTAGATATTTGTCCGAAAAATCAAATAAAGCATTTCCAATCATTGGGGTAGGAGGTATCTATACTGCTCAAGATGCTATCGAAAAACTACAAGCAGGAGCATCTTTAGTTCAGATTTATTCAGGATTTATTTATGAGGGGCCTGGAATCGTAAAAGAAATTTGTAAAGGACTTTTGAAAGAAAATCAAAAGCCTAAATAGCTGATTATAAATACATTACAAATATAAAAGTGTCGTTCAGAAATGTGTTCGACACTTTTTTTATGTTTATTGAAACCTTTTTATATTGATTTTTGTATTAAATGTATATACATACAATGTTAATACATAATTAAAAATAAAACAATGGCAATCTGGACAATCGACCCAACGCACTCTGAAGTGCAATTTAAGGTAAAACATTTAATGATTTCGACTGTAACTGGTACTTTCGGTACTTATGAAGGTGGAATCGAAACTGCAAACGATGAAGACTTTGCAGGAGCAAGTGTAAATTTTTCGGCTGATATTGATAGTATTTCAACAGGTCAAGAACAAAGAGATGGACACTTAAAATCAGGTGATTTCTTTGATGCAGAAAATTTCCCTAAACTTACTTTTGCTTCTACCTCAATGACAAAAATAGATGAAGATTCTTATACATTAGAAGGAAATTTGACAATTAAAGGTGTAACAAAGCCTGTAACTTTAAAAGTTGAATTTGGTGGAATTATGGGAGATTTTTATGGCAATACTAAAGCTGGTTTTGATATTTCAGGAAAAATCAATCGCCAAGATTTTGGCCTCACTTGGCGTGCAGTTACCGAAGCAGGTGGAATTGTGGTTAGCGACGAAGTGAAATTGGCTTTCAATATCCAAGTAGCGAAGCAGAAGTAAATAATGAGCCTGTTTAAACTTTTATAAATTCTCGAAAAATTGCCTTTATTTACTCCTTACTTTTTGTCTTAATACAAAAAGTAACAAAAAAATCAAGAAAATTTAAACTCGCTGTCGCTCGAACAGTAAATTTTCGGGCTGGGCTTCTAAAAAAAATTAAGTTTAAACAAGTTCAATCAAAAAAGCCTCTCCATTAGTAATAGAGAGGCTTTTTTATATTTGGATTGTAAATGTTACATTTTTTCGACCTGCATATACCCCAATTCTACTGGAGTGCTGCGACCAAATATTTTCACACTTACACTTATTTTTTTCTTATCTTCATTGATTTCCTCAACAGCTCCTTCAAATCCGCTGAATGGTCCATCAATTACTTTCACATTTTCACCTTTTGTAAAGCTCAATGACGAAGAAATATTGTCGCCAATAGCAGCCTCTTCTTGAACGCCCAAAATACGATTGATTTCTGACTGACGAAGTGGCTCAGGTGTCATGGAAGTTCCATTATTTCTACCTAAAAAACCGATTACGCCTGGCATACTTTTTATCAAGTGAAGCACTTCACCATTATTGAGATCGGCATTGACAATGATATAACCTGGAAAAAAGTTTTTCTCGCGGATACGTTTTTTGCCATTACGAATATCTGTAATTTTTTCGGTAGGAATTAAAATTGTTGGTATCAATTCATCCAACTTGCGTCGTACAGCTTCGTTTTCGATATAGGTTTTAATCTTTTTCTCCTGCCCCGAAACGGCTCGAATAACGTACCAATTTATTTCGCTCATTGTCGCAAATTTAGGATTATTAGATTGAACCGTAGAATAAACGAAGACCGTTTTCGATTAAAAAATCAATTACACCTACTACTAAGGCGAAAATAAGTGATGCTACCAACACAAGTGTTGCACTTGTTTGTAGCTCGCTCCATTTGGGCCATGTTACCTCTTTGGTTACTTCTTCCCAAGAGTTTTTGAAGAATTCTTGCATAATTTCTTTTTTTATAAAATTGCACGGGCACTAAGATTCGAACTCAGATCAAAGGTTTTGGAGACCCGTATGCTACCATTGCACCATGCCCGTAATTGTTCCGATTTTTATTTCGGACTGCAAAGATAAGTATATTTTTTTTGTTCACAAATTACTAAGACGAAAATTGTGCCAAAAAAGAATTACGAATTACGAATTACGAATTATGAATGATGAGTCACAAATTGAAAATTACGAATAAAAAAAACATAAATCATTGATATTCAACATTTTGCAATATTAATTCGTCATTCGTAATTCATCATTCGTCATTAATTCACCACTTTCACAATATGATTTTTTTTGCCTTTTCCGATTAATAAATATTTCCCTTGTAGCAAAGTCAAATCGCTAATTGGCATTTTTTCGTCAGAAATCTTTATTTTATTTATGCTTACAGCATTGCCTTGTATGGCACGGCGAGCTTCGCCATTTGAACTGTAAACCTCATTGTTGGTTGAACCTGAAATTAGATTCAACACATTTGAGCATGAACTCCATATATCTTGCGAGATTTCTGTTTGTGGCACGCCATCAAAAATGCTTGTGAAGGTTTTTTCGTCTAAACTCTGAAGGGTTTCGAGTGTTCCTTTGCCAAATAATATTTCTGAGGCTTTTACTGCCAAATCATATTCAGCTTCGCCATGCACACGTATTGTTACATCGTATGCCAATGCTTTTTGGGCGATTCGCAAATGTGGTGCTTCGGCATGCTGGCTTTCGATTACCTCTATTTCGTCTTTTGATAAAAGTGTGAAAACTCTTAGCAAACGTGGTGTATCGGTGTCAGTTTGGTTCAACCAAAATTGGTAAAAAGCATAAGGTGAAGTAAAATCTGGGTCGAGCCAAACATTGCCTGCTTCTGACTTGCCGAATTTTGTGCCATCTGATTTCGTAACTAAAGGCGTTGTGAGAGCAAAAGCATGGTAAGTTCGAATCTCTTCTTCGTCACTTTCGCCAACCATTGCTGCAATATCCATTGCGGCCTCTTTTCTACGAATGAGTTCTGTGCCTGTGGTGATGTTTCCCCATTGGTCAGAACCGCCCATTTGAAGGCGAACATTTTTGTTTTTATATAACCAATAAAAGTCGTAGCCTTGCAGCAATTGGTACGAAAATTCGGTAAACGAAATTCCTGTTGTCAAACGATTTTTTACTGAATCTTTCGACATCATGTAATTGACAGTGAGGTATTTACCTACTTCACGCAGAAATTCCAGAAAGCCAATTTCTTTGAACCAATCATAATTATTGACTATTTCAGCCGAGTTTTCGCCGCAATCAAAATCCAAAAATTTGGCTAATTGCTTACGAATGCCGTCTTGATTTTCTCGTAAAATTTCTTCTGACAAAAACTGACGTTCAGCGGCTTTTCCCGAAGGGTCGCCTACCATTCCAGTTGCTCCACCAACTAAGGCAAAGGGTTTATGCCCTGCCAATTGGAAGTGTTTTAACAACATAATCGTAGCCAGATTGCCAATATGCAGCGATTTTGCCGTTGGGTCGAAGCCGATATAGCCCGCCGTCATTTCTTTGTTGAGTTGTTCTTCGGTGCCTGGCATGGCATCTTGCAACATTCCTCTCCAACGTAATTCTTCGATGAAATTCATAATAATCACCCCCAACCCCTAAAGGGGGGTAAAAAAAGTATGTTGTAATCTTTGCTCCCCTTTAGGGGCGGGGGGGTGTTGGGGATTACAATTATGCCACGCTTTTGGGGCGTGGCATGAAATATTTTTGCAAAAATACAGACGATTTGGAAAATCGTCCCACATTTGATATTATTTTTTCTTTTTATCACTTTGCTTTTTGCTCCAACGATAGTAATCGCTGAAAGTAAAAGTTGCTGATAATTGCAAGCTTCTATTTTGGAATGTAAGTGGCACTATAGATTTGTTTTCGAGTGTAAAGGTTTTGTTAGTAGTATTTGTAAAGCCATGCACATAGCGGAAATTTAAGCTAAATAAATGTGCTGCATCGAGCATATCTATGCGAACACCACCAATCATACTAAAATCGGTATTGGCAACAGGGCCATATTTTGTGCCTGCATTGAGGGCAACGCCATATTCGGGACCAGCTATGATGTGTACGTTTCGGGCGATTTCGTAGCCAAAAATCAAAGGTACAGACACGTATTGATAATTATTTCGTAAAATAGAATTGCCTGTTTCTGCAAAATTTGAACCTGCCTTAAAACTTCCTCCTTTTACTTGATAATAGATTTCGGGTTGAAGACTCATTTTCTTTTTTGTCCAACGATAAAATGCTCCGACATTCAAATCATTGCGAAATTTTGGCGTAATATCTGACTTATTATTGATAATGGCAGTAATTGAATTGCCTGTACCGACTTTAAAACCATATTGCGTGGCAGGTCGCACTTGGGCAAAACTGATGATGTTTACTAAAACTAAGATTGTGGTTAGTATTTTTTTCATTTGAACGTAGTTACTGGTAAACGCTTTTTTATAAGAATTTTAATGTATTTGAACGAAATGGAATTTCGCCCCACAGAATTACAACGAATTTTAAAACACAAAATTACGGAATCAATAGCGAAGAATCACCATAACTTAGAAAACGAAAATTATTATTTAAGGCGTAATCGTAAATTTTTTGCCAACTTTCGCCCACCAATGCCGCTACAAGCAAGATTAAGGTCGAATCTGGTTGATGAAAATTTGTGATAATTCCTTTACAAATACGAAATTGATAACTCGGAAAGATGAAAATTTCGGTTTCGCCAATAATTTGATGAAGGTTTTTTTCTTTCATAAAATCAATAATCGCTTGAAGAGATTCTTGTGCTGTGAAAGTTTCTTTTCGATTGTAGGGAAATAGTTTTTCGATGAAGAAAGCTTCATCTCCAATCAATAATTTTACGCCAAACCAATATAAACTTTCGAGCGAACGCATCGAGGTTGTGCCTACGGGAATTACAAATTCAATATTTTGTAAAAGGTTGATTATAAAGGTTTTATCGAAAATAATTTGCTCGTTGTGCATTTTGTGTTCGACAATATTTTGCACTTTTATTGGCTGAAAAGTTCCTGCACCTACGTGCAGTGTTACGAAATCGTGTCTGATGTTTTTTTGAGCTAAACCTTCAAAAACTTGCTCCGTAAAATGCAAGCCTGCGGTGGGAGCTGCTACTGCTCCATCTTTTTTTGAATAAACGGTTTGGTAGGTTTCGTAGTCTTTTTGCTCGGTTTCTCTTTTTAGATAAGGCGGCAATGGAATTTGTCCGAAATAATTGACGATTTCGGCAAAAGTCAGGTCAGAATTATTCCATGAAAATTTTACGTAATTTTTTTCGTGGTCAACTAATTCGGCGGACAACCTCACCCAAAGTGTCGGTCGCTCTGACCCCTCCGAAGCGTCGGTCGCCCCGATAGGGAGGGGAGTTAAAGTAGATGTAACTTTTTCTTTGAAACGCTTTTTATTGCCAATCATGCAAGCCCATGTGCAGGTTTGGGTGGTTTCCATTGCTTGCGAAACTACGTTTGTTGGGGCAACTGGATTTAACAAGAAAACTTCGATAATTACGCCATTGCTTTTCTGAAAAAACAAGCGTGCAGAAATAACTTTTGTATTGTTAAAAACCAAGAAGGATTTTTCGGGAAGATGGTTTTTTAGATTACAAAAAACTTCTTCTGAAATAGATAAATTCTTGTATATCAACAACTTAGATGAATCTCGTGGCTCTACTGGAAAACGTGCGATTCGTTCATCTGGAAGTTGATAATTGTATTTTTCTAAGTTTATTTCAAGCATTTTCTCTGATGGACGGATTAAAAATTCGTCGTACTATTTTTCCTCTTCACTTGGATTTGTATAAAGGATTTTGATGGGTAAAAAGAAAATCAAAATCATCAAAATTGCTAAACCAGCAAGGAGCAGCCAATTATAATTCATATCTAATTTTTGCCCGTCATTTGCGTTTACTCGCTTGAGTGCCATCAATACAAAGATGATAAAGGTATTGACCATCGCAATAAAAGCATTGAACCAAGCTTCGAGTAAGCCATTAAGTGATTCACGGTTTTTTGCCCAAATACTTGTAGGGTTTAGCTTGTAAAAATCTACTTTTTGGATTTGGGTTTTGAGCAAATTCAACAATAGATTAAAAGCAATAATGACTCCACAGGCTGCATAGAAGAAAGTTTCTTTGCCAATAAAACCATCTGGATTACCTTTTGCGTCGTGATGAACCGCCACAGTATCAGCAAAATTGAAATAGCAGGTTACCAACGAAATAACCAATATTGGCATTGAGGCTTTTCGCCAAAAATTAAAATAAACGTTTGAGATAGACATTGAGAGTTCTGAATTATGAGTTCTGAATTATGAGTTTATCCATAATTTCAAAGCTCATCTATTTTGACGACTATGGTATAATTTAAAACACATTTTTGAATGAAAGTGTTTTCGGGTGCAATTTAGGTTAGAGTTTTGAGAGAATTAGATTTTTATTGAAAAAACTGTTTTCGGTTTACAGAGTTGTATCTTTGAAACATTATTTTGAAATTTTATTTTTACAATGAAAATATACACAAAAACTGGCGATAATGGCTCAACGTCACTTGTAGGAGGCACCAGAATTAGTAAAGGAGATTTGAAAATCGAATCTTACGGCACAGTTGATGAGTTAAATTCATGGATTGGACTTGTGCGTGACCAAGCGATTAATGAGTCGAGAAAAGACATTTTGAAAGAAATTCAAGATAGATTATTTACTATTGGTTCTGATTTGGCTTCCGAGCCTGAGCAAGTTCGCAGAAAGAAAATTCCTGATTTGTTAGACGAAGATATTTTGCTTTTGGAGAGTGAAATGGATAAAATGGATGCTGAAATTCCGCCCTTACGAGCGTTTGTACTTCCAGGCGGACATCAATCGGTTTCTTATACGCATATTGCCCGCACAGTGTGCCGACGAGCCGAGCGTTTGAGCATTAGACTTTCGGCTGAAGAAGAAGTTAATCAACTGATTATCAAGTATTTAAACCGACTTTCAGATTACCTTTTTGTGCTTTCTCGCAAAATGACACAAGAATTAGGCAGTGAAGAAGTAGCTTGGAAACCAAGGATAAATAAGGCATAAAAAAAAGATGCAAGCCCCTTTTCAGAAAACTTGCACCTTGTATAGAAACGCTCAGTAGCAGAGGAATCTAAGTCCTCCACTACTTTGCCAAAAATTACTCTTTTACTAATGCCTCGTGCTGATTGAGGCATTTTACGTTGGTATTCGAAAAATCTAAGATTTTGCCTGTGGGCTTATCCAACTTCCAGACTTTTACGATTTTTGTTAAATATTTCTGTGATTCAATTGCAGCCAATGCAAACAATGTTGGGTCATGCACACCCTTAAAACTACAACCTTTTACCGACACACAATGGTAAAATTCATTGAACTTCGGAATCTCAATTATATCAATCACTTTCAATTGAAAATCGTCATTATTTTTGAGTGAATTTTCAAATTTTGATAAAAAAATAAAATGTTTTTCTTCTTTTTTCATTACAGCGATTCCATAATGTAAATTTATCATGGTGCTATTTATCTTTGAAATATCGGCTAATTCTCGGTAATCTTTGTAACGCACGCCCAAATACTGATTTCTTAAATTTGTACTATTCTGTGATTGTGCAGAAATATTCTGTGCAAAAAAAAGCAATAGAATGATTAAAAAAATATAGTTTTTGCTCATTTTTGCTAAATTTTCAATGTTTTTAAGGCAATTATGTAATGTCGTGAAAAAACGCTAAATTTGCACTTTCAAAGTTTTTAGGCTTCCAAGAAAAAACTTGGCATGGCACAAAACCAGTTCTGTTTAAAATAATGCAAAAATCATTCCAAAAATGACTAAGAAAATTCAGTCGGCACTTATTTCGGTTTATTACAAAGACGGTTTAGATAAAATCGTACAGCTGCTTCACGAACATAATGTTCAAATTTTTTCGACAGGTGGCACTCAAAAATTCGTCGAAGATTTGGGGATTCCAGTTACAGCCGTTGAAGATTTGACGAGCTATCCTTCGATTTTTGGTGGACGTGTAAAAACCCTTCATCCAAAAATTTTCGGTGGAATTCTTTACCGCCGAGACAATGAAGGCGATGTACAAACTGCTGCTCAATTTGAAATTCCGTCAATTGACTTGGTGATTGTAGATTTGTATCCTTTTGTAGAAACCGTTGCGTCGGGAGCAAGCGATGATGATATTATTGAAAAAATTGACATCGGTGGCATTTCGTTGATTCGTGGAGCTGCCAAAAACTTCAATGATGTTTTGATAGTTTCCTCACGAGAGCAATACGACGATGTTTTTGATATTTTGAAAGAAAAAGACTGTTCGACCGACCTTTCTGACCGTCGTCGCTACGCGAAAGAAGGTTTCAAGATGAGTTCGAGCTACGATACCGCTATTCATAATTATTTTGCTGAAGATGTTTATACTGCTACGCAAAGTTTTGATTTATTGCCGAAAAAAGTTTTACGTTACGGCGAAAATCCGCACCAAGCTGCTACTTTCTACGGTGATTTGGATGCGATGTTTGAGCAAATTCACGGGAAAGAATTATCGTACAACAACCTTATGGATGTAGAATCATGCGTGCGTTTGATAGATGAATTTACCGAAACTTCATTCGTAATCGTAAAGCATAACAACGCTTGTGGCGTAGCAACTGCCCCAACAGCACATGAAGCTTATGTAAACGCTTTGTCTTGCGACCCTGTTTCGGCTTTTGGTGGTGTAATCATTACAAATGCTAACGTGGATTTGGTAACTGCCGAAGAATTGCACAAACTTTTCTTTGAAATCCTCATCGCTCCAAGTTTCGATGAAGATGCTTTGGTGATTTTGAAAAAGAAAAAAGACCGTCGTTTATTGATTAGAAAAGAAGTTGAAGTAAGCAAAAAGCAATTCAAAACCCTTTTAAATGGTGTTTTGGAACAAGACAAAGATAATTCGATAGAGACTGCTGAAAACTTTACGGTAGCAACTGAAAAAGCACCAAGTGAAAGCGATATTAAGGCTTTAGAATTTGCCTTGAAGATTTGCAAACATTTGAAATCTAATAATGTAGTTTTGGCAAAAGATGGTCAAATGTTGGCTTGTGGCGTTGGTCAAACTTCACGTGTAGATGCGTTGAAACAAGCTATCGATAAAGCAAAAACATTTGGTTTCGACCTCAATGGAGCAGCAATGGCTTCGGAAGCTTTCTTCCCATTTGCCGATTGTGTAGAAATTGCTCACCAAGCGGGCATCACAACGGTTGTGCAGCCTGGTGGCTCAATTCGTGACAAAGAATCAATTGATTATTGCAACGCCAATGGTCTTTCGATGGTGATGACTGGCGTTAGGCATTTTTTGCATTGAGAGATGTTTTTGATAAAAGGAAAGCAAACTGTTCTGGTGAATGGTTCGCTTTTTTGTGGAAAATTTACAACCTAAAACGTGCTTGCAGACCTATATTATTTCCAATAATTGGATAATCTGGGTAGATAAATGAACCAAATTTTACTCCAATCAATATTTGCTTTGTGATTTTTGCATAAAGTTCGGCACTTAATGGAAAACCTAAATCAGTGTTTGATGTAAAAATACTTGAATATGATGTTGGTGTTATAAGATGGCGTTCAGTTCCCATATTAATTATACCCAAACCCGCACCCATCTGAAAAGTCAAAAGCTTAGATTGATAAATTTTATATTTTGCTAAAAAATTAGTCTGAAATTCATTTCCTCGTGAAACACGAAGCCCCGATGAAACTATTTTACTTGGTGATTCTGGGTCTTCAAATCCATATCTTGTCATTACTACTCCTGCCGAAAAAGACCAACGATTTTTATAGTGATATTCGAATTCACCATTGAAAAACTTGCCTCCATCAATAGGTTTTCTACTTGGTGTCGAATAGAACCCGCTACCTAAAACGATATCGAAAGCCTTATCTTGAGCAAAAGTATAAGTTGAATAAATAGATAAGATTAAGAGTAAATACTTTTTCATGACTTAAAAAAAAATTGTGGAATAAAAAGATAGTTACGCACAAAAGTATAAATTTATCCAACAATTTTCAAATAAAGATTTCAATACTTCACCCCATTTTTCTCCAAAATACCTTTCGCATTTGCGTTGCCTTCTCGTGCCGATTTTATGTACCATTCAGTAGCGGTTTTTATGTCGCCACGAGTAACATAATTAATGCCAATATTATATTCATACTCGCCAGTTTTGTCTTTTTCGGCAGCTTTTTGCCAGTATTCTACTGCTTTTTGGTCTTGTTTTAAATCTACATAAGTAACACCAATGTTTCGGTAAGCTGTCAAATAATCTGGATTTTTAGCAATTAGAGCTTCTAATTCTTTAATTTCTTGCTCAAATTTTCCTTCTTTTCTATAAGTAAATGAGTGATTTAGGTAAGCATCCCACAAGTCAGGCTTTAGTTTTATCGCCTCATCAAATGCCTTTCGAGATTCGTCATATTTGCCAGTTCCTGTGAGAGCCAAGCCAAAAGAATTCCAATAGTCAGCGTTTTTGTTTTCATTTTTTACAGCCTCACGGTAATTATATTCGGCATTTAGCATATCGCCCAATTTATAATAAGCTGTTGCAAAAAGCCAGTTTGTTCTGTTTGTTTTTGGTAAATACTGCGTAGCCCGTTCAAAATATTTGATGCCCGTTTTTGGGTCACCTTCATCCAAATACATAGAACCGATTGTTCGACAAATATCGCCATTTTTAAACCCGCCATCATCGGCACGAATCATGTATTGCTTGGCAGTCGTAAATTCTTTGTTTTCTAAATAATACCAACCCAAATTACTCAAAATCATAGCATCGTTCGGAAACTCTTTATCGACATCGCTAAAGAGCGTAAGACCATTTTTCCAGATGCCTGTTTGCTTGAAACTTAGTCCACAAAGTGCTAAAACTATGATGCCAAAAATAGGCAACATGGCCTTGTATTTTTGAGCTAACTTATTGATAATCAAAGCGATAATGAATAAAGGCCCGATTGAAGAAAGATAATAATAACGGTCGGCAACGATGGCACTTCCAACAGGAAAAGGGAATTGAAGAACGGTAGAAACAGCTATCAAAAAGAATGCTCCAGCCCACCAAATACGCTTGTCTTTTCTGCCCATCCAATACAGAGTACCAATAAGCAAAATCACGCCAATAAAAGCCATTGGGTATATTGCAGGAAGGCTTCCAGTGGCTTTTCCGGGGTAAGGATAAAATGGAAAAAGTTTGAAAGGCAACACAGTTTTTACCCAATAAAAACAAAAAGCATAGCACGACATTGCGAGGCGTTCGCCCAAAGTATAGGCTTTCGAAATGACAGAGGTTGCATCTGCACCGGCATCTTTTTGGGCGTGAGTAGCAAGATAAGCAAAGACAAAAGTTATGATAAAATAAGGAATTTTATTCAAAAAAAGCTTTGCATTAATAGGTTTTTTCAAGAAACAATAGTCTGTAATAATCAAAATTGCAGGCAAAACTACAGCCATTCCTTTCGACATACATGAGGCGATGAATAAAAATAAAGATAGAATATAGAGCTTTTTGTCTTTTTTTTTGTCGAATTTTATATAAAAAAGCAAAGATAAAAGCAAAAATAAAGTATAAAGCATGTCTTTTCGCTCGGCAGCCCAAGCCACCGACTCGACGTGCATTGGGTGAACGGCAAACAAAACTGCTGTAAAAAATGAAGTCAGAAAATTGCCATTTAATTTTTGTAATAGCCTGAAAACCAACCAACTATTGATGGTGTGCAAAATAAGGTTATCGAAGTGATAAAGCCATGTTTGTTCTTTCACTAATGCCCATTCGATGGCAAACGAAAGCATCGTCAATGGGTGATAATTACCAACAGCATATTCGGTAAAAATGCCTTTTAAGTCAAAGTTCTTTACAATATCATTTAAGGTTATGTAAGGTTTGTCGTCCCAAACAAGGGTATTTTGCCAAACAGGAATGTAACATACAAAAATCAACAAAGCTAAAATTGCAGGCATCCATTTGGAGATTTTTCCATCTTCGTCAAAGTTAAATGATTTACTATCAGGCACTTGTGCGACCTGACGAGCATTTGTTTGCTGAACAATTTGTTTTGGTTGAGGTTTATGTTTTGCCATTTTCAAGGGTATTTTGGATTTACAAAAATATTCCAATTATCTTGCCAAAACAAGTAGTTTTTGTGTGCAAAAATTTGGATTGGGTTAGTTTTTGTTTGAAATTGAATATTGGTTCCCAAAAGATTGACCAAAACATAGCAAATTTGTCAAGAATTATTAAGAACTTTGATTATTCTTTGGCAAGAATGTTGTGATACTTTTCCTGCAATATTCAACTGTTTTTAGCGTTAAAATAGCTATAATTTAACTCGTAGTAAATGAAGTTTTCAAAAATCATATTTATCGCATTAATTGCTTTTTCGATAAGCACTTTTGCTCAGAAAAATAAAAAAACTGAGGGAGAAGGAATGTCGGAGCAAGAATTAAAAGCCGAAGCCTACTTTGTAGAGGGGATGAAATATTACATTGCCGAAACTTACGATAAAGCTATTCCACTTTTCAAGAAAGCTGGCGAAGCAAACACCACCAGTTCGGGCATCAATTATATGTTGGCAAAATCCTTTTTGGCAAGTAACGACTTGGCAAATGCAAGTGTTTATAGCGAAAAAGCCTTGAAAACTGATGAAGATAATAAATTTTATAGGAAATTTTTGGGGGAAATTTACACAAAACAGAAGCGTTATAAAGATGCGGCAAATATGTATGAAAAACTCGCCGATAAGTTTCCAAGCGATGTTGATAATTACCTCGATTTGTCGAATGTTTATATTTTGCAGGAAAAATTTTCTGATGCCGTCGAAATTTACAATAAAATAGAAAGGACAATTGGTGTAAGTGAAGAAATTACTCGTCAAAAACAATTGATTTATTTGAAACAAAATAAATTAGAAAAAGCCATCGAAGAAGGTGATAAATTGATTGCATCTGAGCCAGCCGAACCAGAATTTGTGGTACAACAAGCTCAGATTTTGATTTCAAACGAACGCTACGACCAAGCAATAAAAATGTTGCAAAATTCGCTAAAAAAGAATCCTGATTTTGCAGAAGGGCATGTTTTGTTGGCAGAAATTTATCGCAAACAAAATGAATTAGAAAAATGCAATGAAGAACTTCAAGTGGCTTTTGCCAACAAAAACCTTCCAGTTGATATAAAATTCAAGATTTTGGGCAGCTATATGCTCATGATGAAAGAAGACAATAGCGATAAAACGCTCGAAAATCTCTTGAATTTGACACAAGAGTTAATCAAACAGTCACCAAAAGAAGCAAAAGGCTATGTGGTTTGGGGCGATTTATTAATGAAAAAAGGAGAAATGGCTTCTGCAAGAGATAGCTATGTAAAATCAACGCTTTATGATAAATCGGTTTTTGAAGTTTGGCTTGCTATTGTTGAATTAGATTCAAAATTAAACCATATTGATAGTTTGGCAAAACATTCGGAGGAAGCGATAGAATATTTCCCGAACCAATCTTTCTTTTGGTATCACAATGGTTTTGCTAATTTTGCTAAGAAAAAGTACGAAAAAGCTACTTCTTCGCTCGAAGAAGCACGGAATTTGGCAGTTGATAACCCCGAATTAGCCAAGCACGTAAACGCACTTTTAGGCGATACTTTCAATGAATTGAAGCAATATGCCAAGTCGGATGAGGCTTATGAAGCTGTACTAAAAACCGACCCTGACTACGAACACGTTTTGAATAATTATAGTTATTATCTCTCGCTTCGTAAAGACAAATTGACTCGTGCCGTGCAGCTTTCGAGCAGATTGACAGACAAGTTTGGCGATAATGCAACCTATTTGGATACCCACGCTTGGGTGCTTTACACGATGAAAGAATACCAAAAATCTCGTGAGTTTTTTGAGCGTGCCATCAAGCAAAGTACGGGCGTAAGTGGCACAATTATAGAACATTATGGCGATGTTTTGTACCAACTTGGTGAAAAAGAAAAAGCCATCGAACAATGGAAAAAAGCTCGCCAGATGGGCGAAAATAGCACAAATATTGATAAAAAAATTCAGTCTGGAGCTTTGATTGAGTAAAAAAAAATGAGTGAATGAATGATTGAGAGAATGAGTGAATAATACTTTAATGTATTTCTACGAATAAATTTTCAATTGATAATGGGCTGATTATAAGCAAATTAGATAAATTGGGATGGTGAATCATTCTTTAATCGTAAATTCTAAAAATAACCTATTTTCCTATAAAAATGATAACCCGATTTTCTTTTCTAATACTGAGTGCGTGTGTAATATTAACAACAACTTCGTGCAAACGTCAGCGAATGCACAAAAAAGAACTTGTAAAAGTTGATTCTACAAAAATTGAAACGGCGAAGGTTGAAATAATAACCGAAACTCCCAAAATTGAAGTAACGATTCCTGTCAAAATAGATGTAAAACCTGCCGAAATAGACTTCAAATATTTGAATATAAAATCGAAAGTTGATTTTTCGGGCGGAGGTTTAAAGCAGGCTTTTCCTGTAAATATTCATATCAGAAAAGACAGTGTTATTTGGCTTTCAATTACGATGATTGTTGAGGGTGCAAGGGCGATTATTACACAAGATTCGGTTATTTTCTTAGATAGATTAAATCGTAATTATTATAAATTTGATTTTGCAAGTTTGAGCAAACGCTTCAATTATCCTATAACTTTTGACCTTGTTCAATCTATTTTAATTGGAAATATGCCCATCAAAAAACGTGAAATTGATGAAGTTTTGAAGCAAGAAGGCGGATTTTTGGTCAAACAAAAAGAGAAATTTTTGAACGTCGAAAACTTCATTTCAGAGCCTTCATTGAAACTCCAAAAACTCAACGCTTCGGACTCAACACGTAACAGCAAAATGCAGATTGATTATGCTAACTTTCTGACTATCAGCAATTTAATGATTCCACAAGAAATAAAAACGCAGATTGATGCCCTGAAAGACGGAATAATTTCGCAAACTTTGATAAATTTTCAACACAATAAAATTGAAGTTTTAGACCAAAATCCGGGTTTTCAGTTTAGTATTCCGAAGACTTATTTGCCGAAGTAAATAACCCCTCCACAACCCCTCCTCAAAAGGGAGGGGCTTTTAAAAATGTACCTTAAAAACCTAACATATCTCTTTATAAGTATTTTCATTCTTGGCATGTTTGTAAGTCAAGATAGCTTTGCTCAACGCAAGAAAAAATCTCGTACCCAACTTGAACGAGAAAAGGCAAGAAACTTGGAAAAAATTACTGAAACCAAACGTGCTTTAGAAAATACGCAAGAAAAAAAAGAAGTAACCGTAGGCAAAATTAAGGCAATAAAGCAACAAATTTCGTCGCAGGAAGAGCAAATTGGCTTGATGGAGCAAGACATGGAGCTAATTGACATGGAAATGCAAGACATTGTATTTGCCAAGTTTAGTTTGGAACAAAAATTAGATACCCTTCAAAAAGAATATGCTGCTATGCTTTATGGAGCTTCCAAAACGAGCGGAAAAATCAATAAATTGAGCTTTTTGTTCTCGTCTTCGTCGTTCAATGATTTGATTATGAGGTATAAATATTTGCAACAATATACTGATAATCGAAAGTCGCAAGTGGCACAAATGACCAAGGTTGTAGCACTTTTGCGTGAAAGACAAGGAAATTTGGAAGGAAAAAAGTCAGACAAAAAGCGAATTATTTCTGCAAAACTGACAGAAGCACAAAATTTGGAATTGCTCAAAAGTCGTCAAACGGCAATGGTTGGGGAATTATCGAAAAAAGAAAAAGATTTACGTAGAGAAATAGAAGCTACAAAAAAATCGGTCAATCGCTTAGAAACTTTGATTGCCAATGTGGTTGCTCGGGAGATTGCACGAAAAAACAAAGAGCGTGAATTGCGACAAGACAGAGAAGCAAAATTAGCTAAAAACAAAACCAAAAAGCCTTCTGCAAAAGTAAATCAAAATTTAGATGATGCAGAAACAGCTCTTGGAAAATCATTTGGAGCATCAAAAAGCCGCTTGCCTTGGCCCGTACAGAAAGGTTTTATTTCAGATAGATTTGGCATAAAAGAACACCCTGTTTTGAATGGTGTTTTGATAAATAACAATGGAATTGATATTCAAACCTCCGCAAATGCCACTGTTCGGTCAGTTTATGAAGGTGTGGTAAAAGACGTTACCGAAATTCCAGGACTTGGCAATGTAGTTTTGATTCAACATGGTGAATACTACACTGTTTATGCCAATCTGCAACAAATTTTTCCTACAGTTGGACAAAAAATCGCAGCAAAAGAAACCATCGGCACAGCAGCAGAATCGGGCGGTGCAACCGAAATAAATTTTCAGATTTGGCACAATAGCGAACACCTAAACCCCGAAGGTTGGCTAATTCCGAAGTAGGGGTTAGGATTTAGGTTTTAGGAATTAGGTAAAAAAAATGAACTGTTATTGAGTAGCTGTAAACTCAGCACTCATAACTCATAACTCAGCACTCAACAATGTCTATTCACAGCGAAATAAAGCGAATCACCACGCACACACTTCAAGAAATGAAGCGTAAAGGTGAAAAAATTGCCTGTTTGACTTCCTACGATTATTCGATGGCAAAAATCGTTGATGCCGCAGGCGTTGAATTAATTTTGGTCGGAGATTCTGCCTCCAATGTCATGGCGGGCTACGAAACCACACTTCCGATTACGCTTGATAATATGATTTATCATGCTCAGGCAGTCGTCAAAGGCGTTACAAGAGCTTTGGTGGTGGTAGATTTACCTTTTGGTTCGTATCAAGGAAATTCGGAAGAAGCTCTTCGTTCGGCAATCAGAATTATGAAAGAATCTGGTGGACACGCAGTAAAATTGGAAGGTGGAATCGAAGTAAAAGAGTCAATTCTTAGAATTTTGAGTGCAGGAATTCCCGTCATGGGGCATTTGGGACTTACGCCACAATCAATCTACAAATTTGGAACTTATGCTGTGCGAGCTAAAGAAGACGAAGAAGCTGAACAGCTCATCGAAAATGCAAAAATGCTCGACGAAGTAGGCTGTTTTGGAATGGTTTTGGAGAAAATCCCTGCGGGATTAGCGAAAAAAGTTACAGAAACAGTCAATATTCCAACCATCGGCATTGGTGCAGGAAATGGTTGTGATGGACAAATTTTGGTGGTGCATGATATGTTGGGTATCAACAAAGATTTTTCGCCAAGATTTTTACGTCGCTATGCCGATCTTCATTCTATCATGACCGAAGCCGTTATAAATTATACAAAAGATGTAAAATCGTCTGATTTTCCGAGCGAAAAAGAGTCTTATTAAAGCTGTACTTTGTTGATAATCAGGCAACTATAGATAGATTTTTCAAAAAATCTTCAAAAAATGCTCCGTGTTCCCTCTTCGATAAATTCCAAAGAATTTGAGTCTTTAAAGATTCAAGACATGACTTTTGTGGCTTATCGGAATAATATTTATCCATCAAGAAACGAGATTTTTTTTGAAGAACACGCCATCGTTTATGTGCTTGAGGGAGAAAAAAAATTCATTTCACCAACGCAAGATGTTCATGTAAAAAAAGGACAGATTTTGTTTTTTCAACGTGGTTGCTACTCCATGAATGAATCTATTGATGTAAATTATCGGAGTCTTGTTTTTTTCTTCCCCGAAAAATTATTGAAAGAATTTGTTGCTCAAAACCTCTCGCTTTTTGAAGATTCTATACAAAATTCTTTTGAACAAATATTGAGTTTAGAAAGTAACCCGAACTTCGATAATTTTGTTGATTCGCTGATTCCATTTTTCAGTGCCAGAACTAACCTTTTAGACCAGTTCTTGAAGTTAAAATTCACAGAATTGATGCTTCATTTGCTCGACCTCGACCCCAGCAATCAATTCCGTAAAACGCTCTTTAATATTTATCAAGGTCAAAAAGTTGATTTAGCTTTTTTGCTTGAAAATCATTACCTTAAACCATTGTCTATTAGCGAATTAGCACAAATTTCTGGTAGAAGTTTGTCGGTTTTTAAGCGGGATTTTGACTTACAATTTAATACTTCTCCTGCCGTTTGGATAAAAAACAAACGCCTCGAATACGCCTTTTTTCTTCTGCAAAATTCACAAAAAAACGTTTCCGAAATTAGCCTCGAAATTGGCTACGAAAGCGTTTCTCACTTCATCAAAGCCTTCAAAGAAAAATACGGTTTTACGCCCAATAAAATTATCTAAACCAAAAACGCTATTTTTTGGTCGTTTGGCGTTATGTGAGTTTGAGTATTTTAGCTCAATTTTGCATTGTTAAATTTTCTAAAAATGTCTGCCGACAAATTCCAGAACAAATATCGCATTCCTTCGGCTCGACATCCCAATTGGGATTACGGTACAAATGGAGCATATTTTATTACGATTTGCACGAAAAATAGACAGTATTTTTTTGGAGAATGTGAAAAAGGCAAGATGAAATTATCGACCGATGGTGCTGTTATCCAAGGTTTTTGGTATGAAATTCCAAAACATTTTTCATTTGTTGAATTGGGTGAATTTGTAGTAATGCCTAATCATATACATGGTGTTTTGATTTTGAATAAAAACGATTTTGATGAAAATATTATCGACCCCGTAGAGACAGGGCATTGCCCTGTCTCTACCAACGAACACCTTTCTACCAATAATAATGATAAAACCATCGGTCAAAAACGATTTAGGAATCAAGGGAAAAATACGGTTTCGTCAATTATTGGTTCATACAAATCAATTTGCACCAAACACATTCATGCGGCGTTTCCGACATTGAATTTTGAATGGCAAACTCGTTTTTGGGATAATATTATTCGTGATGACGAGGCATTTATCACTATTAGCCAATATATCATTAATAATCCCTCGAATTGGGAAGATGATAAATTTTTTGGAGAGGAAATGAAACCCGAATAGAGACGGTTCATTGGTAGAGACAGGGCATTGCCCTGTTTCTACGGTGCGTACCAAACATATTTATCGTTACTAAACATAATTACACAATGGCAAACAGAAATCGCAAATTACAGGTCTTTGTCTCTTCAACTTTTATTGATTTACAAGAAGAAAGACAAGCCGCTGTACAAGCGATTTTGAAAGTGGGACATATTCCTGCGGGGATGGAGTTATTTACAGCAGGGGACGAAAGTCAATGGACTATCATAAAGCGTTGGATTGAGGAATCAGATGTTTATATGCTTTTATTAGAAGGACGTTATGGTTCGATTGAGCCAAAGTCTGGTAAAAGCTATACTCAGTTGGAATATGAATATGCTTTAGAATTAGGTAAACCATTTTTTGCAATAGTTATAAATGATACTTGGACAGATAGAAAAGCAAAAAGGAAAGGAGTAAAGATTGAAGATTTTAAAGAAGTCTATAACTTTCAAAAACTAAACGAGTTTAGAGCAACTGTAAAAACTAAAATGGTAAGTTTTGCAGAAGACTTAAAAGACATTAAGTTGGCAGTTAGTGATAGCTTACACGAAGTTAATAAAAGAGAAAATTTGCAAGGTTGGGTAAAAGCTGATGATACAGATTTGGGTAAAATTTCGGAAGAATTAGCAAGGTTGAGTAGTGAGAATAGTGAATTAAAGGAAAAAATGGCTGGTTTAAGTGTTGAGGAAAAAATAAATGGAGTGCCGATAAGCCAATTTGTTGAATTTTTAAAAAATGAAGAAATTACAATATTTGATTATTCTAAACAAAGTATGTCTAATCTAATATTATTTAGTGTTGTAAAAGATAAAACCGTAGAATACAGAATAGATAATCTTTTAGATATATTTCAAGTGGTTTGTTCTAAACCAAATGTTATTAGTATCCTCGAATTTAACCAAAATGTATTTTCCGCAGAAGATGTTCGGTATTTAGTTAATAATGCCCTAAAAGATTTAAAAAACTATGAGTTATTAGACCAAGTTAAATTTCATCAATTAAAATCCTCAGGAGCTAAATTATTTTTTTATTTAAAAAATAATAAATCTCAGCAATCACTCGCTTCCAGCGAATGACGACTATTAAAAAGCTTCCAGCCTAAAAACAAACAAAACGCATTAAAACAATTAATTATATGTCAGCACCAAAATCATTATTTGACAAAGTATGGGATGCCCACGTTGTTCGTAAAATCGAAGACGGCCCCGATGTTTTTCTTATTGACCGCCACTTCATTCACGAAGTAACGAGTCCAGTTGCCTTTTTAGGTCTTGAAAGTCGTGGTTTGGGCGTACTTTTCCCAAATCGTACATTTGCAACTGCCGACCATAATACACCAACAATCAACCAACATTTACCAGTGCAGGACCCACTTTCGGCAAATCAGTTGAAAGCCTTGGAAACTAACTCGGCAAAATACGGCATTTCTCATTGGGGGTTAGGTCACGCAAAAAATGGTATCGTTCACGTAGTAGGACCAGAAAATGGCATTACTCAACCTGGCATGACCATCGTTTGTGGCGATTCGCATACTTCTACACACGGTGCTTTCGGGGCAATTGCCTTCGGAATTGGTACTTCTGAGGTAGAAATGGTACTTTCTTCGCAATGTATCATGCAGCCAAAACCAAAGAAAATGCGTGTAACGATTAATGGTAAATTGGGTAAAGCCGTTATGCCAAAAGACGTTACACTTTATATCATTGCTCAACTTTCGGCGGCGGGTGCAACTGGCTATTTCTGTGAGTACGCTGGTGATGTTTTTGAAAACATGAGCATGGAAGGACGTATGACGGTTTGTAATATGTCAATCGAAATGGGTGCGAGAGGTGGCATGATTGCTCCTGACGAAACTACTTTTGCTTACTTAAAAGGCAGAGAGCAAACACCAAAAGGCGAGGCTTGGGATAGAGCATTAGCTTACTGGAAAACCCTCAAAACTGATGAAGGTACAGTTTTCGACATGGAATATACTTATAATGCGGCGGACATTGAACCACAAATTACTTATGGTACAAACCCAGGACTCGGCACAGGTATTTCGCAAAATATTCCGCAAGCTGCAAACGTACTTGATGGTGCTGCTTCTTATGCAAAATCATTGAATTATATGGGTTTTGCCGAAAACGAACAAATCATTGGTAAGGCAATTGATTATGTTTTCTTGGGAAGCTGTACCAATGGACGTATCGAAGATTTCCGTGCTTTTGCGTCAGTTGTGAAAGGTCGCAAAAAAGCTGATAACGTAACGGCTTGGTTGGTTCCAGGGTCGCATATTGTTGAGGCTCAAATCAAAGAAGAAGGCATTTTGGATATTTTGACCAAAGCAGGTTTTGCTTTGCGTCAACCTGGTTGTTCGGCATGTTTAGCGATGAATGATGATAAAATTCCTGCTGGAAAATACGCTGTTTCAACATCAAACCGAAACTTTGAAGGTCGTCAAGGACCAGGTGCAAGAACACTTTTGGCTTCGCCATTAGTAGCTGCTGCTGCCGCTGTAACTGGTAAAGTTACTGACCCAAGAGAGTTTTTGTAAATCAAAAAACACTATGGCAAATTATCCTCGAAAGCTATCTTTTGGAGCAAATAACACGGTTGTTGTGTTGTCGGAAACAGAAGTTGGAAAACTTTTTACCAATGACACACGCTCAGATATTGGCTCCGAGGCCGAAAAAATGAAGTTTTCTAATGAAATAAGCGATTTAATTGTAAAATTTAATCGCTTAGAATACAACGAGGCACTCAATGCGAATATGCTTGTGATGGAACGCCTTTACCCAATAGACTATCGGTCTTATGAAGTAGAAATGCGTGAAATTTGGTTTGATGTTTTTGAAGACCAATTAAAAGAATTACATAAAGCTGGATTTGTTCATAATGATTTAAAATGCCCCTCAAATATTTCAGGAGATAGATTTGATAATATATTTCTAACCACTAAGGGAATTAGACTCATTGATGTCGGTGTTTCAATCTTGAAACATCACGTAGGAGAAAAAATTTTTCAATCATACATCGAAAATGAATTCAAAGAATTGGCTCATTTTAAAGAATATTTTTTAAACAGATAAAAAAAATGGCATACGATAAGTTTACGATACTAAAAAGCACCGCAGTTCCGATGCCAATCGAAAATGTGGATACTGATCAAATTATTCCTGCACGTTTCTTGAAAGCAACAAGCAGAGTAGATTTCGACAAAAACTTATTCAGAGATTGGCGTTATAATAATGACGATTCTCCGAAAGTAGATTTCGTTTTAAACAACCCTATTTACTCAGGAAAAATCCTTGTAGGTGGTCGTAATTTTGGTAGTGGTTCGAGCCGTGAACACGCCGCTTGGGCGATTTACGATTATGGTTTCCGTTGCGTGGTTTCGAGTTTCTTTGCTGATATTTTCAAAGGAAACTCATTAAACATCGGAATCTTGCCTGTGCAGGTAAGTGAAGCGTTTTTGGATAAAATTTTCTTAGCTATTGAAGCAGACCCAAAAGCTGAGTTTGAAATCAATCTTCCTGCCCAAACGATTACTATTTTGCCAACAGACGAACAAGAAAGTTTCGGCATCAACGGCTACAAAAAGAATAACATGATTAATGGCTATGATGACATTGATTATTTGCAATCAATGAAGTCCGAAATTGCTGCTTTTGCTGATAAGAGTCTTTATTAATTTTGAGTGATAGAGTGATAGAATGAGTGAATAATTAAAAAAATCACTCATTCGCTCATTCACTCATTCACTCATTGAAACATTCGAAATTAATATGCGACACATAGAAATAATGGATACAACGCTCCGTGATGGTGAACAAACCAGCGGAGTATCTTTTTCTGCAACCGAAAAGTTGGCTATTGCACAGATGTTGCTCAGTGAAGTAAAAGTCGATAGAATCGAAGTTGCTTCTGCACGAGTTTCGGATGGTGAATTATTGGCTGTTCAGAAAATAACAAAATGGGCAAAAGAGCATGGTTTTCTTGAAAAAGTAGAGGTTTTGACTTTCGTTGATGGTGAATCTTCAGTAAATTGGATGCTTCAAGCAGGTGCAAAAGTGATGAATTTATTGACAAAAGGTTCGATGAATCATTTAACACACCAGTTGAAGAAAACGCCCGAACAACATTTTAGCGAAATCTCGAATGTGATTGCTTTGGCAAAATTAAGGGGCATTAAAACCAACGTTTATCTCGAAGATTGGAGCAACGGAATGCGAAATTCACAAGATTATGTGTTTCATTTTCTTGATTTTCTTGTAACACAACCCATCGAACGAGTTTTATTGCCCGATACTTTGGGGGTGCTTACTCCGCAGGAAACATATAGCTTTTTGCATTCAATTGTGGAGCGATACCCAAATCAGCACTTTGATTTTCATGCACACAACGACTACGATTTAAGCGTAGCCAATGTCATGGAAGCCATTCGTGCTGGGGTTCAAGGTTTGCATTTGACCGTGAACGGCATGGGCGAACGCACAGGAAATGCTCCTTTATCGAGTGTAATTGCGGTTATCAATGATTTCATGCCGGAGGTAACAACCTCGGTTGTTGAGCAATCGCTTTATACGGTTAGCAAGATTGTTGAATCATTTTCTGGCTTTGGTATTCCTGTCAATAAACCTGTTATTGGCGAAAATGTTTTCACCCAAACAGCAGGAATTCATGCCGATGGAGATAACAAAAACAACCTCTATTTCAATGATTTGATGCCCGAACGTTTCGGCAGAACTCGAAAATATGCTCTCGGAAAAACTTCTGGAAAAGCAAATATTGAGAAAAATCTGCAAGAAATGGGTATCACGCTTACGCAAGATGAAATCAAGAAAGTAACGCAAAGAATCATCGAACTCGGTGATAAAAAAGAAGCTGTTACGAAAGAAGATTTGCCTTATATTATTGCAGATATACTTGATAGTGAAGCGATTATCGAACGAGTGCAGGTGATAAATTATGTGATGACTCACTCCAAAAACCTTCGTCCGTCAGTTACTTTGATGGTAAAAATTGATGAGGAAGTTTTTGAAGAAAATGCTCAAGGCGATGGTCAGTACGATGCTTTTATGAATGCTTTGAAGAAAATTTATCAGAAAAAGAAAATTGCTCTTCCAACGTTGACAGATTACGCCGTAAGGATTCCGCCAGGTGGTAAAACCGATGCTCTTTGTGAAACCATTATTAGCTGGGAATGTCCAACGAAAAGTTTCAAAACTCGTGGATTAGATTGCGACCAAACTGTCTCAGCATTGAAGGCTACTCAGAAGATGCTTAATCTAATAAATTAGCCACGAAGGCACTAAGACACCAACATTTATGAAAGAATATACTCCTGTAACAGAACAAGAGGATTTTATAGGAAAAGCTGTTGTTAATGCGGCTTTCAGAGTTCATAAAGCCCTTGGTCCCGGACTTCTTGAAAGAGTTTATGAAGTTTGTATGGAATATGAACTCAAAAAAGCGGGTTTTAAAGTAAAAAGACAGGTAGATATTCCAATAATGTACGATAATTTAGTCTTTGAGGAAGGCTTACGTTTAGACCTTTTAGTGGAAGATTTAGTCATTGTGGAAATGAAAGCTGTCGATTTAGTGAACCCTGTTTGGCAAGCACAAAATGAGTCATTTAAAGCTAACCAATAGAAAATTAGGTTATTTGATAAATTTTAATGTGGCTTTGATTAAAGATGGAATCAAAAGAATAGTAATGTAATTCGTGCCACCTAGACTCTAAGGCTCTAATTTTCTTTGTGTCTCTGTGACTTTGTGGCAATAAAAAAACAATTCGTGCCACAAAGACTCTAAGGCTCTAATTTTCTTTGTGTCTCCGTGACTTTGTGGTAATAAAAAAACAATTCGTGCCACAGACTCTAAGGCTCTGATTTCCTTTGTGTCTCCGTGACTTTGTGGCAATAAAAAAATAATTCGTGCCACTAAGGTACGGAGGCTCTGATTTCCTTTGTGTCTTCGTGACTTTGTGGCAATAAAAAAACAATTCGTGCCACCAAGACTCTAAGGCTCTAATTTTCTTTGTGTCTTCGTGACTTTGTGGCAATAAAAACCAAAAAAAATGAAAAAACATATCTTAATAGTGCCAGGAGATGGCATAGGACAAGAAGTTACCCAAGTTGGTAAAAAAGTAGTAGAGAAAATCGCTGCAAAATTCGGTCATGAATTCACTTATGACGAAGCACTTATTGGTCACGCTGCTATCGAAGCAACGGGCAATCCACTTCCAGATGAAACACTCGTAAAAATGCGTGCATCTGATGCCGTGCTTTTCGGTGCCGTTGGACACCCAAAATACGATAATGACCCATCAGCAAAAGTTCGTCCCGAGCAAGGTTTATTGAGAATGCGTAAAGAATTAGGGCTTTATGCCAACCTTCGCCCAATCAAACTTTTTGATGAATTATTAGATGCTTCGAGTATCAAACCTGAACTTCTGAAAGGTGCAGATATTCTTTTCTTCCGTGAATTGACAGGTGATGTTTATTTCGGAAAACGTGAACGCACAGAAGATGGAAACACCGCCTACGACACAATGATTTATTCAAAATACGAAGTAGAACGCATCGCCCGCAAGGCATTTGATGCAGCTATGACTCGTGGCAAAAAATTGATGTCAGTTGATAAAGCAAATGTTCTCGAAAGTAGCCGTTTGTGGCGTGAAGTGGTGCTTGAAGTAGCAAAAGACTATCCAGAAGTTGAACTTTCGCATCAATTTGTTGATTCGGCTGCCATGCTTTTGATTAAAGACCCACGCAAATTTGACGTAGTAGTAACAGGAAATCTTTTCGGAGATATTTTGACTGATGAAGCTTCACAAATTGCAGGTTCGATGGGAATGTTGGCTTCGGCATCTATCGGCGATAGCACAGGCGTTTATGAGCCAATTCATGGTTCGGCACATGATATTACAGGCAAAGGCGTTGCCAATCCATTGGCTTCTATTTTGTCGGCAGCTTTGATGTTTGATATTTCGTTTGGCTTAAAAGCTGAGTCTGAGGCGATTATCGCTGCCGTAGATGCAACTTTGAAAGCAGGTTTCCGCACTGGAGATATTGCAGATGCTTCTACACCAAAAAATATGATTTTGGGAACAGATGCAATGGGCGAGCAAATATTGGCAAGATTATAAAATTATTAGTTTCACAGAAAAGGCGGGTTTTTACTCGTCTTTTTTGTTTTCAGAAAAAAATAATGCGTAATTTTGAATAAAAATCACCAAAACCAACCTTATGAAAAAATTAGTTTTTATTGCTATCACCTTAATTATCAGTCAATTAGGTTTTTCTCAAAGCTCGAAAGTAGCTTCCCCAAGTCCGAAAATTGGCTATGTTTTTGAAGATTATATTTTGCAAAATTCTACTGAAATCAAGAATTTGCAGACTGAAATTGCTGCAAAAAAACAAAGTGTAGAAACCCAATTGGCACAAAAAGGCAAAGAATACCAAGAAAAATATGACGATTATCAAGCTGTAATGAAGAATATTACAAATATTACGACCGAAAGTTTGAATCAAAAACTTAAAACGGTTCAAGAATTAAAAAAGGCAGCCGAAGATTTTCAAACAAATGCTGAGGCGGAATTACAAAAATTGATTCAGGAAAAATTTGTAGCAATTCGTCAGAAAATTAATGCAACAATCAAGGCTGTAGCTGCCGAAAAAGGCTATAAAATCATTTTCAGAAGAAATGCTGATGCAAATAATAATGAATCAAATACCGTCATGCTTTATTCAGCCGATAATGGTAAAGATGACATTTCAGATGCTGTTTTAGTGAAAATGGGGAGTGTTCCGCCGAAAAAATAAAGCTGAAAATAGCATCAAATCGTTACTTTTTCACCAACAATTCATAGAAATATGAAAAATATAGAACTATTAAAACTGGAAGGAAAATTAGCAAATCAAGAAATAATAGACTTGATAGAGAATGATAGTTACCTAACTAAAAATCAGATTGAAGCAATCATGGCTCTGGGTGAAAGTGGTTTGCAAGATATGCGAATCATTATGCAAGCCTACTTAGATAATATTGAAGACATACGAAAATCAGAAAATACCCTTTGTCCCTTTTACCATATTCAGAGTTTTATGACTGATATGAAAGATGAGCAGAGCTATGATTTGATGATGGATTATGTCAAAAGTGATTATAGTTTGCTTGATGATACTTTTTCAGATTCGATAATGGAAGATTTACCTTCTTATCATGCTATGTTTCCGCACAGAATGATGGCTATCGAAAAAGAACTTTATAATAAAACTATTTCATGCCAAACAAAAGAATTGATTGTTAACTCCTTAGTTCAAATTCCCACTATTCATCAAGATGAAAATACTAAGCAGGAGGTTATCGAAATTTTACAAAATCAGCTCAAATTTCTAAGTATTCCCGAAAATAGAAAAGATTTTGTACCACCACCAAAAAAACATGAATGGACGAATTTAGATTCTTATATAGCTTTTCAAATTCATGATTTATACAATTTAGGGGCGGATGTTCAGACCGATTATATTAAATCTCTTTTTGAGCAAGAAGCAGTAGATGAAAGTATTTTTGGAACACTCAAAAATTTATTAGCTGAAAAACCTGATGATTATACTTATTATAATGACATTTTTGAACGTAATAAATCTTGGCAGATAAGTACGGAACGTGATGTGAAATTTGAGCAAGAGTACACCGAAAGACAACGCCAGAAAGAGTTTTCTCAGAAAATGCAGCTTTTATCGAAGGAATATGGTAGAAATGATAAAGTTTCGGTAAAATATAATGACGGTAAGATACTTACAGATGTTAAATATAAAAAAATCGAAGATGATATTCGTGCTGATAAATGCCAAATAATTTAATCAAGTTTGAAGATACGACTTATTTTACATTCAAAAACCTACTAATCAACATTAAAAATTCGTTTAATATTAAAGCAACCAATTTACCTGATAACTTCAATAAATGTTAATAAATTAGGCTTTTAAGCACTTAATTATCTACTTTGTACTCCCTAAACCTAACCTATAAAAAAATGAGAAGAAAATCAGTTAATTTTAATGTTCAAAGTCAGCCAGAATTTTACCGTGAGGTAGTGAAAAGGGTAAATTCTCATTTTAAAATCAGCAATCGCTCCAAGCAAGGTAATGCAGATATGGTCTTAAAAACCATTTTTATGTGTTCGTTGTATTTCATTCCATTTTTCATTGTAATTTCTGGGGCTGTAAGTTCAGTAAGTGGCAATATGGCTTTGTGGGGATTGATGGGTTTGGGTATGTCAGGCATAGGACTTTCTGTGATGCACGATGCCAATCATGGCTCTTATTCTAAAAACAATAATACCAATAAATTTGTAGGGCTAATCATTAATTTTATTGGTGGTTATCATATAAATTGGAAAATCCAACACAATGTTCTGCATCATACTTTTACAAATATTCAAGGTTTAGACGATGATATTTCTAAGAATAATACGCTAAGGCTTTCTCCACACCAAGTTCTAAGGTCATTTCATAAATATCAGCTTTTTTATGCTCCTTTTTTGTATAGCATTCTTTCTTTGTATTGGTGCATAGGAAAAGACATAGAACAAACAATAAAGTATGGAAAAGAAAATCTGGTACAAGACCAAGGTATTTCTGTAAGAAGAGCCGCCACTGAAATTTTCTTTGCTAAAATTGCTTATTTCGCCTTATTCATTGTGTTACCAATTTTGTTTTCTCCTATCGCTTGGTGGCAATCTTTGCTTGGTTTTTTATTAATGCATGCCATTTGTGGTCAAATACTTGCTTTGATTTTTCAATGTGCTCATGTGCTTCAAGAAACCGATTTTTTTATTCCTAACGAAACAGGAAGCATGGAAAACAGCTTTGCAGTTCATCAAATGAGAACAACCGCAAATTTTGCCAATGGCAGCACTTTATTTTCTTGGCTTATTGGAGGGTTGAATTTTCAAATAGAGCACCATCTGTTCCCAAATATTTGTCATGTGCATTACAAAGATATTTCCAAAATAGTAAAATCTACTGCGGCAGAATTTAATGTGCCTTATAACCATCATCCTACTTTTTTGGGTGCTTTAAAAAGTCATTTTAAGCAATTGAATCAGTTGGGTATTGGAGCTGTTTAAAGATTTTTCGTGAGAAATTTAGGATTGATTAAAAAATAAGTCCGTTCAAAATTTGTGCAGTATTTTTTGTCAAATCAAGACAAAAAAAGCGAAATTTAGCGAGCTAAATAAGATTTTTTTGACGCAGAGTTGGCGAAAAAGGCAATCAAATCAACGGAGTTATTTTTTTATCAATCCTTACAATCAAAGAAGCCCATTTATTAAAAAATAGATGGGTTTTTTCTGAAACAACAAGTTCTAAAATATTCCAGACTTAATTTTCTTTTCCCTCATTACTTTTCTCCCAGTGTACTGTCAAGGCATCACGTACCGAAATATTTATTTCGAAACCCAAAATCAAAATCAAAGCAACCAAATAAATCCAAACCATGAGGGCAATGAGTGTGCCTATTGAGCCATAAAGTTTGTTGTAGGAGTTGAAATTGGCTAAATAATAGGAGAAAAGATTGGTTGATAAAATCCCCAAAATAGAAGCAACCAATGCCCCAAGATTAAAGAATTTCAGACGTTTGTGTACCGCAGGAGCAAAATAATAAATGACACAAATACCTAAGTAAAAGATAAGGAAAGTTCCACCAAAACGAAAGATTTGAAGCAAATAGAAGTTAAAATTTTCATTTAGAAGCCCTTTTTCAAATAAAAAGTCAATCAGAATAGTTCCTACAACCAAAATTAAAATGGCACTAATCAAAACCACAATCAATAAAACCGTCAGGAATAAAGCAATCATTCGGGCTTTAAAATAAGTTCGTTTTTCACGCACTTGCAAAGCCATATTAAATGCCCCCATCAAAGACATCATGCCATTGGTAGCAGCAAAAACAGTAAAGAAAAAACCAAAGGAAAGAATATCGCTTCGTTTGCGACTCACAATATCTTGGATAGTATTTGAGGTGTTTTCATAAATCCCTCGGGGCATGGCATCTCCCAAAAACTCCATAATTAGGCGGTCGAGATGCTGTATCGGTATGAAAGGAATCAGTGTGAATAAAAATATTACTCCCGGAAAAACGGCTAACAAAAAACTATATGAAACGGAGGCAGCACGTTGGTCAATATCAAATTTGATAAGTTTCTCCCAAAGGATTTTTAGCACATGATAGAGCGAAACGGTTGTGTCCCACAGATAAATGCTTTGAAGAAAATTTCTGATACGTTTCAAGGAAAAATCAATTTGTTTCAGGGCAAATATGGTGATTTTTGAATGAATTTGGAAGGAAAAAGGTGTTTTTTGTTAAAATGTACCTAATAATAAATTTATTGTGGATTAATGAAATACATTGAAAAGTATTCAAAAATTTCATTTTATATTTACATAAATTCGCCATTTTTATGAAATAATGCTACCTACAACAACACCTCTTTACCAATTATTTGATTCTTTCGGAGTATTTACTACTGCTGAAATTGAACAAATTCTAACACATTTTGAGTTGAAAATCTATAAAAAAGGAGTAATCCTTGTTGATATTGGACAAGTAAATGATAAAATTTATTTTATCGAAAAAGGCATACTTAGAGAGTTTTCTTACCAAGACCAAGACCAAACTGTAACTCATTGGCTAATGCCAGAAAATAATTTTGAGTATTTGGTTGAAAGTTTTTTAGGGCAGAAACCAGCTACAATTGCTTTAGAAGTCATTGAAAACGCCAAACTTTGGATAGTTTCAAAGGCTGATATTGATAAACTTTACATTAATTTCCCCCAGCTAAACCTCATTGGGAGATTGATGACGGAGCAATATCTCCAAAAATATGAGGTTTATATTACTATGCTTCGGCTAAATCCTGATGAGCCTTTGGAGTGGTTTAACAAGTACCACCCCGAACTTGCTAACCGTGTTTCGGTACAACATATTGCCTCTTATTTATATCTTCATAGAGTTACTTTGAGCAAAATACGCTCTAAACGAGGTAAATCTTGATTTATTTGATACTGCTATAAAAAGTAGCTTGGACTACATTTTTTTGTAGTTTAAACTACTTTTTTATTTCAAAAACTCTTCTCAACTTTGACATAAATAAGCCCCCCAGAAATCTTGGCGGACGACGGGAGGCTTATAAGTCTAACTTTTAACAATTAAACAGTCAAATTTATGAAAAAAATTATTGTAATCCTCAGTATTTTTTTAGCATTGGGCGGTTGTAAAGAAACGCTTGTTGAATCTGAAATTTCTAAACAAAATGCTAATTCAAAGGGAAGTAATTCGTCTTTACGTGAAACTGCCAGCGAAGACAATGACAAACTAATGGTTTTGGGGAAGAAATTACAAAATCCCTACACAATTGAAAATATGAAAAAGGCATTAGAAAATGTAAATGTCAATCGTTCTGAAAAGCTTTCTTTGAAAATCGAACCAAATTATTTATATGTTCGATTCCTACCCAAAGATGATGATGAATATGTTTTAATAAGTAGAGATAAAAATCTTGATTTGTATAATTATCCTCTTGATTACGAAATCGTTCAGCGAGGGAATAAATATAGAGACCCTTCTCTAAAAGAAGATTCTTTTACTTGGCAATATGCTGCAGTTAAGGCTGATTATAAATTCCCCAAAATTAAGTATGAAATTTTATCTGAGTTATTTTTACCAGACAAAGATGAAGCTCTCAACAAATTAGGAGATGGTTCAACAGAAGAATTGGACTATGAGGCATTAAAATTAAGCAATAATTTACCAGACAAAAAGATAAAAAATGGAAAAATTGCCTCTTGGGTGCCAACTGGAACAATATTAATGTTTGATGATGTCAAAAATACTAATGTTCCTTTAAAAGGTTGCAAAGTTAGAACTCGAGTATGGTTCTCTACCGAAACAGCACTTACTGATAACAACGGCTATTTCAACATTGGCGTAAATTATAATAACACTCCAAATTTTAGCATACTTTGGTCAAGGGATGAGTTTGAAATATTTGACGGAGATTTTACACAAGCAATTTTCGATGGACCTCAACAATCATATCCATGGAATCTAACTATTAGTTCAGGTAAATCAAGGAGTTATGCACTTGTACATAGATCAGCGTGGTTGTGGTACTATACACCTGCACCTTTACAAATAGCAGGCTTGATAAAACCACCTTATGTTAGGTTTGCTGTTAGAGATACTGATAACCAAAATAGTAGTCCCGGGTTATTTGTACCCTATAACCCTAATGTTCCCAAGATTAATGTTTGGACTCGATGTACAGATGGAAATAACTATCCGTATGATTTCAGAGATAGAAGTTGTTTAGAAATATTTGGTTCGGTTGCTCATGAATTAGGACATGCTGCACATTGGGGATTTAATTCGAGCGGCTATCATGGAAATAATAGGCTGGCAGAGGCTTGGGGAGAAGGAATAAAATATGAGTTTTGCTTTGAGGAGTACGGAAAAGCGGGCGACCCAAACACGTATTCACTTGGAACTCCTCCAAACGTAGTAGGTTTCACAGACCCT
Source organism: Emticicia sp. (assembly GCA_031378345.1). Lineage (GTDB taxonomy): Bacteria > Bacteroidota > Bacteroidia > Cytophagales > Spirosomataceae > Emticicia. The sequence goes on from JANNDY010000132.1 coordinate 129,025, forward strand.
TATAGTGATTCAAATAATTTTTCTGACGCATTTCAAAGGCGTTGGGACATATATACGGATTCAAATACTTACCCAGCATTGGTTCGAGATTTGTCCGATGACTTCGATCAAGAGATAGTTTTTTCTAACCCAAACTATGCAAGAGATAGGGTATCTGGTTATACAATTTTACAGTTTCAGGCGGCACTACTGAGTACAGGATCATGGAATGGGGTTAGAGATTATTTGAAGAATAATTACGATAATCCAACTGAGAACTTCTTAGACGAACTTTTTACAGAATGGTAATTATGAAAAACTGTAAAAAGAACATATCTCAATTAACTAAACTTAGTATTGTACTAAGTGTAGTCTTTATTTCTACAATTCTATTTTTTTCATGTAGTAAAGGTTGCATAGGTCCCATCTATTTCACATTGATTAATAAGTCTTCTGAAAAAATCAAATTTATTACTCGGGGGGGGCAAAATGAAGAATATACCCTAAAATCGGGTAAATCTGTTAATTTTGATTCATACTACGCAGAATCTGGTTTTAAGAGATTACCACCAAGAGTTTCTGGAATTGAGATAATAATTTTATCAAATGGAAAAACGATAAAAGATTTCTGTGATTTTACAAAAGGAAATGCCACTTGTGATGCCGATAGAGGCTTTTTTGATAGAAAATCATATTTTTATAGAGTAAATAAGTTTAACGATTGTGGTTGGTATCAGTACGTTTTCACTGATGAAGATGTAAAAAGAGCAAAGTAGAAAATAAAAAAATGGCTCTGACTTAAAAATCAGAGCCATTTTTTATCCTCACCCCATCTTAAAAACAACAAAAGCCAACAAATTCAAAACCAAAAATCAATTACTTTTTAAACTTAATTTTCTTGTAAATGTCTGATAATGAGATATTTGCGTTTTCAACAACAAGATTATCTTCTAAAGTATAAAAATCTTGATTGAGCCAAATGTTTGGATTTTCAGAGCGAATAAAGCTACTTACATTCGTTTTCTTTTGGCTTACATAAATGATTTGTTGCAGGCTTTCTAAATGTTTGTACTCAGGGAGTTTTCCTCTTAAATCAAATTCAGAAGTAGCAGGAGAGAGAATTTCAACTACAATATAGGGGTTTGTTATGACAGCCGTAGAATTCGGCTTAAAAATAGGCTCTCCTTTTACTACCATTACATCGGGCATATAATATCCACCCTCAAACTTGGGAATTTTTACCCCAGAATTGCTACCCAAAACCATGAAGTCATCGTTTTGCATAAATAAATTGTTAAGTAACCAACCCAAGTTCATAACAAGGGCTTCATGAAACAAAGAGGCTAATCCCATCGTAATAATTTCGCTATCGTGGTATTCTACTTTAAAAGGTAAATTGTATGCCACCGAAAAATAATCTTCCTCTGAGGCAGGAATCCTCACTAATTCATTGGTTTTGAGTTGCTCAATGATGTTTTCTTGGAGATTTTTTGCTACTACCATGCTATTGTTTTTTATTCAAATATACAAAATATTTTGGAAATTTCTCACCTCTCAACCAAAATTTTCCTTACAAAAACTTGCTTATCAATAGTGAGTTTCAAGAAATAAATTCCTGCCGAATATTGCCTCAAATCAAGGCTTTCTTGGTGCTTGCCAGTAGTTTTTTGGCTTTTTGTTTGAAGTGTTTTTCCTGTCAAATCATAAAATTCAATGCTTGTTTTGGCATTTTTGTTTGCAGAAAATTCAATAAAAAGTTGCTCACTTGCAGGATTTGGATAAACTTTTACAAGCTCATTAAGCGGTTCTTCGCCAGCTAAAGGCTCTAAAATAATGATTTTTGCACTCCCCGAAATCAGCCCCAAACCACAAGAATTTTTGACTTCTTTTAGCTCGTAAGTAGTTGATTTTGAGGGCCTTACCTCCAAAATAAAAGGTGTTTTGTTGGCAATAAATGACCGCCCATCTGACAAAGTAAAGTTTATTGGAAACTCACCCGTAACATTGACATTCAGTATCGTACTATCTCCAACAAACATCGCTCTGTCGCCACTAATTGATGCCACTGCCAATGGGCGAATCGTGACAGTCGTTTTTGCTTTTTTGCCTTCACAGCCAAACGCATTTGTTTGTGAAACAAAATAAGTAGAAACGCCTTCTTTTTCGGTAAATGGTGTGATAGTTGGGTATGACCTTAAATCCGTTTCATTCAAAAACCATTTTAGATTTGTACCATTGGCTTGCAATGGTATAACAACGTTGTTTTGGCAGTAAACAAAAGATGCTGTAACAATTGGAGGTGGGGGGGGGGCAACAACTGTGATAGGACCAATTGGCGAACTAAATAATTGCGATTTTTTGGCTAAAACCTTTAATCTATAACCTGTTCCAACTTGAAATGTAGCAGGTATTTGTGCTGATAAAGTAAAGAGTGAAACTTGAGTTGGCAAATCAATAAAATTTTTTCCACTTGGGTCAGAAATTTGTATAACTAATTGATTATCAGGTGATAATGTTCCCAGAATAGTTATTGCGAGTTTGATACTTTGCCCTTGACACAGCGTGGTGGTGGTCAAAGATTCGGCTTGAATTTGAGGTTGTGCAACATTAATTGTTACAGCATTTCCTTTAAAACCTTCACCACAAACATTTCTGATTGAAAGAATCGAAAAAGTACTTGATTCGTTTAGTGTTTTGGTAATTTGATAAACATTTTGACGAGTATTTTTTACCGAAGTGCCATCTGATAAATCAAAAGACCAAGTGCCGCTTCCGCCAAGATTTATTGTTAGATTAGTCGTTTCTCCTGCATTTATATTATTATTATTTGCTGTAATACTGGCACTTGGCAAAGCTCGGATAGCAAAATTTTGACTCACAGGACTTATAGTTTCAGGGCGAGTGGCGGTTAATCTTATTCGATAATCATCGCCATCTGTCAAATTGTTTGGAAGTTTGATTGCCAAAAAATCACCACTAAATTCTGAATTAATTTTTTGATAATTTCTACCAAATTTATCTGAAATTTCAACGAATAATTGGTTGTTATTTTCAAATAAACCTTCCAAATTAAAGTTGATTTTGAGCGAATCACCAGCACAATAAACCTTTTTATCTAAGGCATCAACAGTAACAAAATTAGCACTACGAGTGACAATTTGGTATTCTGCCAATGGCGAAAATCTTATCGCAAAAGATGCTTGCATTTTTTGATATTGTTGCTCAGTGAAGACATTACCACACTTTTGGTGGTACGACATGATATTATCAACAGGTGGCGTGAAGGTGTTTCCATGCTCATCTTGCAAATCATCAGGCGATTTTTGCGTACAATTATAAGCATATATCAAAGGTAGTCGCTCGAATGGGTCGGCAGGCGTATCGCAGAGTTGGTCGCCCATCGCAACGCAGTTTGAGCCAGCACCTCTGGTTACTAATTCTCGCTTCGAAATATCAGGGTTGTTGCTGTCTTGAAAAGTATGAAAAAGCCCAAAATAATGACCGATTTCATGCAAAAACGTCTTGTTTTTAAGGTTTTCAAAATCGTCATTTGTTCTATCAAAATAAGAATAGAAAATCCGATTGCTACTTGCCGATGTGTTAGGCAAGGCAGCATAACCACTCAAAATTGTGAGGTTTGATAAAGTGATACTCTTTACAAAATAGATATTAATGGCATTCTGAACATCATTTTTTTGGCGAAGTTCGATCTCATTCTCAATTTTGAAATCAAAATATTTATCATCAATAATAGGGTAAATTTTATCATTGAAAAGGTATAACTCTACGTTGATATTTTGCAAATAAGAATTTGCATTGGCAATTATTGCCCGAATATCGTTTTCGCTCAATGCCGATGTAGAAGGGGTGCTTGTCGAAATAACATTGGCTTTTACGGCTACTCTATAATTGACAATTCGTGCTTGATTTTTTGTGAGTTTTTCATGAAGAAAGTTCTGATATTGAGCTAATGAAGTTTGTTTTTCTTGTTCAGTAGGAGAGGGCATACCGCACCTAAATTGTGCGAAAAGCCTTTCACTTTGCCCCAAAAGTAGAGGCAAAACTGTCATTAAAAAATAAAATTTCCTCATTATAGTTCAAAGATTCGCTCAATATTTTATAGTGTATGTGGCGATGCTAAACTTCCTACAAAAATTTTGCCGAAGGGATTTTTACATCTAATTTTGACGGTATTCTTCCCGAAAGGTAGCAAATTCTTTTTAATAGTTGTTGTTTCGCTCAAAAGTTGGCTTGAAAAACCTGTTTATTGAAGACTTTTTTATTTAATGGTTGTGTGCCAAAGCTATTTTTTGCAAAACAAATTAATGAAATATTTTTGATTTTTGAATTTTCGGCAAAACCTTTATCCTCAAAATATCTTTTTTACTCCGCATTTACAACAACAGATTTAACAAAAATGTCGTGAATGTTTTGGTTTTTATCTGTAAATAAACAAATTAGCCACAAGAACAGCAAAAAACCTCCTGATACAAATTTTACAATTGTTCGGAATAAAGCCTCAAAAATATTCAATGATTCGCCAGTGGTTTTTACAACTTTGATTTTCATTAATACTTTACCAAAAGTTCCTTGTTTTGGCGAGGCGGTCATCAAAAAATCATATAAAAATGCAAAAAAGAGGGTGCCTAATAAAATCAAAAATACTACTCCAACAGCTCCAACAGCGGTGAATGCACCTTTTACTATATCTTCTCCAAACTGATAGTCTTTTATTCCCATTGCTCCTGCTATTCCGCCATAAGGTTTCAAAATTATTCCTTGTAAAATATATGATAAAATCAATACGATAATACAATCAATGATGAATGCTAAAAAACGTTTACCAAAACTGGCAAGGTTTAGGTTTGTCATCGTAAAGTAAATTTTTAGTGGGTAATTTAATTTTGGACATCAAATTTTCGGCAAATTCCAGCCATTGTTATAATTGGCTTTCATGAGTTGGTTGGCTTCGCTGTCATTAATAAACGAACCTGATTTAGCATCCCAAAAGACTTTTCTGCCTAATTTATAAGAAATATTGCCCATTTGAGCATTGATTGCCGCTATGCTTCCTGTTTCTATGCCGCAATGCAATGAAGCAGGGTCGTTGTTTCTGATGGCATTGATAAAGTTTTCGGCGTGTCTGTATAAATAATCATCATCAGGCTTTTTGATGAATGTTGGCAAAGCCTCAACTTTGTTTTTTGTTTGTTTATTTTCAGTATAAGTTTCAGGAATTATCTCCCAGCCGCCTCTGTGAACTACCAAAGTGCCGTTGTTTCCAATAAAAGCGATGCCCTCGGTCTTGCCATAATTGCCCCCATTGATGCCAGTAGCGTGTTCCCACAGCATATTGAAACCTTCATATTGAAATACTGTTTGGAGCGTATCTGGCGTTTCGGAGGCATCATCGGGGTAGGCAAATTTACCGCCAGATGCCATCACCGAAATCGGAGCTTTTGCACCCATTACGTGCAATGCAATGTCAATTTCATGAACACCCCAGTCGGTCATTAAGCCTCCAGCATAGTCCCAAAACCATCTGAAATTAAAGTGAAAACGATTAGCATTAAATGCTCGTTTTTTTGCTGGTCCGAGCCACATATCGTAGTTTACGCCTTGTGGCACTGCCGAATCAGGCACTACATTGACGGGTTTCATCCAACCTTGATATGCCCAAACTTTCACGAGTCTAATCTTGCCAAACATACCCGATTTTACCATTTTGTAGGCTTCCTCGTAATGTGGTCCGCTGCGTTGCCATTGTCCCACCTGAACGATTTTGCCGTATTTTTTGGCAGCTTTCACCATCAAATTACATTCTTCCATGGTGTTGGCAATTGGTTTTTCTACATATACGTGCTTGCCCGCATCCAATGCTCCAATCATTGTTAGGCAATGCCAATGGTCGGGCGTGCCAATAATTACGTAGTCAATATCCTTATTATCAAGCAGTTGTCTGTAATCTCCGTAGGTTTTTGGCTTTTTGCCTTGCAGTTTTTCTAATTCCGCCGAGCGTCGGTTTAGCACGTTTTCATCAACATCGCACATAGCGATACATTCAACGCCACTGTTTTTTATGTGTCGTTGCAGGTTCGAAAAGCCCATGCCATTGCAGCCAATCAAGCCAACTCTGAGTGTATCTGATGGGGCTACTTTTTTTGGAGAGCTATTTGCCAAAACCGTTGAAAATGAGGGTAAAACTAAACCTGCAGCTGCAAGATTTTGTATGAAATTCCTTCGTGAGTTTTCCATAGTGTTGATTTTTTTTAGGGTTGAATAATTTCTAATGTGAATTTAGTGAAAAGAGTTTTAAAAACGATGGTTTATTTTACTTTTGCGTAAATCAAATCTATATTTGTGTTATTGTCGCAATTTTTATTCTAAAAGATGGGTATATTTAGGAGTTAGTGGCAAGGCTAAGACGACAGTACTAATATAAACCGGCAGACATAAAATAAACGAAAATGCTAATAGATAATACACGGAAAAAGATTTTTGAAATTTGGGACAGCTACATCAAAGCCAACAAAACGGTGTATGACAAGAAAGGCAACGTAATCAATGATATTGACGAAAGTCGCCTGAATTCTATTGAGGAGATAAAAAAACTAATTACACTTTTTTTGAAAGGCGACCTTAATATTTATGAATTCAAAACGTCTTTGGACAGTTACAACAAGAGAAATAACTTCTGGGGGTTTACAGCGACCAAAGGACAAATGTTTTTCAATCAACTGACTAAGACAAATGAGCAAAGCATTGACAAACTAACTGCATTGCTTAAACAAACAATTACAGAACCCAAAGACCTTAAAGATGCTTTGAATAAAATTGAGACGTTAGAAAACTTCGTACGAAATATTTTTGACAAGGCAAAAGACAAAAGGAAAGCTCCCAATCCAGGTTCAGTTGGCTACTTCCTCTCTTACTTTTGGCAAATACATAACAATCAAAAGTGGCCAATCATTTACACATCTTTGGCAACAGCATTTACCGAACTTGGAATTTGGAAAGACCACCAAACTCAAAAAGAAGATTATGAATTCTTCTACAATCTAAACGAAGAAATTAAAACGGTTCTTAAATCTCATTTTAAACGAGAAATAACAAATTGGGACGCAGAACATTCATTTTGGAATTTCACAGGCAAGCCCGTTGTGGTTAATAAAAAAGCAAAAGAAGACGGAGCAGCAACGACAGTAGCCAAAGTAGAAGAAGTCAAAATGATTAAAGCAAATTTTGAAATTACGGATTACCTAATTCCAAAAGTTGCGAAGTTGATTGAGTTGGGAGGTGAAACAGATAAATCTGCCGCAGCAAAGGGCAGTCAGTATGAAAAATTAGTTTCGGAAATTTTTAAACAATTGGATTTTGAAGTTGAAATCCTTGGACAAGGCACAGGAAGAAATCCCGGTACTGAGTTATTAATATATGTTAAACATTAAGGGTTTCATCATTAGGAGTTCTTCCAATGGATAAATCCTTTTGACAAGCCCTTGTTTCATCGCAGGAGAGACTTTCTTATATTTAGTTTCAAAGCGTTTTGCATCAG
>JANNDY010000135.1:0-121693 GCA_031378345.1 Emticicia sp.
GGCAATATTGTCTGTTTTATAACACTTAAATAAGCTTCCAAAGCCTTTCAGATACTCATTAATTTTTTTTCATCAAATATTTTCATGCTCAAATTTAGTTATAAATATATTCTAAGTTCAGAGTGCCAAAGTAGAACTAAGCCCTTTTAGAAAATACACACAGCGGGGTATTGAAATTGGTGTTTTACACCTATTTACAATCATTTGTACTACTTTAGTTGGATTATTGATTGTAGCTTTTGTAAATTCAATAAAAATTCAATAAATTACACTTAAAAATAAGAGTTAATCCATACCTGAGTTGCTTGAATGAACAACAGAAAATCTCAGATTTTATAAGCAAATGGTAAAATATTTCTTATTTTTGAAAAATATTTAATCGCTAAATTTTTTGTAAAATGAGCGTCATAGAATTAAAATCATCATTACACGAGTTGGTGGACAGAATAAATAATAATTCTGTTTTACAAGCCTATTTAGTTTTACTTTCAAGAGAAGCCGAACTCGAAAACCAAAAAGACTTTTGGTTAGATTTGGACAACGACACAAAATCTACTATTGAGCAAGGTTTAGGCGAAATGCAAAGAAAAGAGACAGTTGATGCTTTTGATTTTATGAAAGAAAAATATGGGATACAACGTTAGATTTACTAAAAGTGCAACACATGACATTGATGATATTGCCAAGAATATTGCACAACTTTGGTCTGAAAAGGTAAAAACTAATTTTCTTGTAGCTATTTCAGAAAAACTTCTTATCCTCGAAAAAAATCCTTTTATCTATCGAAAATCTATCTCCAAACCTAATCTTCGAGAATGTGTTGTCAATAAAAATGTAATTATGTACTATGCTATTGATGAAATTGAGCATAAAATTATAATATTGGCTCTAAAAAACACCAAACAATCATTTTAAACAACTTTACATAAATCAATTTATGCGGCAATGTCGCACAAATTGAGATTTTTTAGCTATTCAACCTCTATAACCAAAATAATGAAAACCTACCTTTACACCATCTGTATCATCATTTTTGCTACCATTGCTTACTTTTTTCCTGAATATTTTATCTCAGTTGGAGATTTTCAGCTCAAAGAATTGATAATTCCTTTGATACAAATCATCATGTTTGGCATGGGAACAACCATGACTTTTGAAGATTTTTTGGGTGTAATAAAAATGCCTAAAGCGGTAATTGTTGGTTTGCTTTGTCAATTTACCATTATGCCATTTTTGGGTTTTGCTATTGCCAATACCTTTAATTTTCCACCCGAAATAGCCGCTGGTATAATCTTGGTAGGTAGTTCGCCAAGTGGTTTAGCTTCCAATGTGATGGCATATATTGCCAAAGCAAATGTGGCACTTTCTATCACTATTACTTCAATAGCTACACTTTTAGCTCCATTTTTGACGCCTTTTTTGATGAAAATGCTCGGAGGGCAATTCGTCGAAGTTGATTTCTGGAAAATGACCATTGATATTGCCAAAATCATTATCATTCCTGTTGGCATAGGCTTTATCATTAATAAATTATTGAAAGGACGTGCCGCTTGGCTACAAAAAGTATTGCCTCTAATCTCGATGGCGGGCATTGCGGGAGTCATCATCATCGTAACGGCAGCTGGACAAAAATCGCTGCAAACAGTAGGTGTTGCCTTAGTTTTTGCTACTTTATTGCATAATTTGGGTGGATTTACTTTAGGATATTGGGGAGCAAGACTATTCAAATTGTCGGAGCAAGATTGCCGTACAGTTGCCATCGAAGTAGGTTTGCAAAATGCAGGACTGGCTTCGGGTTTGGCAAAAGCAATGGGCAAACTCGCCACCGTTGGCATTGCCCCTGCCCTATTTGGCCCAATTATGAATGTAACAGGGTCTCTTTTGGCAAGTTATTGGAGTAAAAAGAAGCCGTGAAAAAATTCTAAAACTTATCGTTTATCAAAGTCATCAATCCGTCCTATATGTCATTAAATAGGACGGATTGATGCTTACAGCTACATTAAAATTAGTTTCTTCTAAAAAACTCGCAATCAGAATACTGATTAATGTCATATAATAACCTAACAATCATCAGATAGTAATAAGAATATTTCACATAAAATTGCATTAACAAGTTAACTTAATTAACCTCGTTTAATGTCATGGAAACATTTTATTCTTATCTCAAGAATGATAGTAAGAAAAAAATTGGTCATGTTTTTTTCGTATTACTATTTTGCTCATTATCATTAGTAGCCACAGCTAAGATTCGTTATGTAAATCCCACTGCAACAGGCACTGCAGATGGTTCTTCTTGGGGAAATGCCTCTGGAAATTTACAAGCAATGATTGATGCTTCTTCTTCAATCGATGAAGTTTGGGTAATGGCAGGAACTTACAAGCCAAGTGCTTACCCAACAGGTAGTTCTGGAGGAACATCGCCTCGTGATTATGCTTTTGTTCTCAAAAATTATGTAAAAATTTATGGTGGCTTTGTTGGAAATGAAACTTCTTTAAGTCAACGAACCATTGCCGTTATTGCTGCAAATCCAAGTATTTTGAGTGGAGATATTGGAGTTGTCGGAGATAATAGCGACAATGTTTATCATGTAATTATATCTGTAAACGATGAGCGTTTAACTACTTTTGATGGGTTCAATATTATCAAAGGAAATGCAAATAAACATGGCACGATAACTTTAGAAGCAAAAAGTATTTTTCAACATTTTGGCGGTGGAATGATGAATCATTCTTCTTCACCTAACATCATAAATTGTAATTTTTATACCAATACTACTGCAATTGATGATGATAATGGCGGGCGGGGTGCGGGTATGAATAATTATATATCTTCACCAGTTATTAGAAATTGTAATTTCTTTGGAAATATTGCAGATACAGGTGGCGGTATTGAAAACAGTGTTTCTTCTTGGCCATTTATCACAAATTGTAGTTTCGCTAATAATATTGCTTATCAAGGTGGGGCTATGTTTAATGCTTCGGATACTCCTTTTAGCATTACTAATTGCAGTTTTTCTATCAATAATGGTAGATATCAAGGTGGTGGAATTTATAACAGTGTTACTTCTCCTATAATCATAAATTGCACTTTTTATGGAAATAATTCAAACAATGGCGGAGGAATATATAATGCTTTTTCATCAAAACCAATTATAAAAAACAGCATTTTTTGGAAGAATAGTGAAAGTATTGGAAATAATAATAATGAATTTGATGTTCCAGTCGTAAGTTACTCAGATATTGAAGGCGGCTATGCTGGCACTGGCAACATCAACCAAAACCCATTATTTGTCAATGAAACCGACCCTGATGGTGCAGATAATATTTTTGGTACAGCCGATGATGGGTTGGCTTTGCAAAGTTCTTCACCATGTATCAATGCTGGAACATCAGCAAATGCTCCAACAACAGATATTACAGGCTATACCCGAACAGGTATATTTGATATGGGAGCATATGAGTTTAATCCTTGCTCTACATCAATTATTTATGTCAATGATAATGCAACTGGTAGTAATAATGGAACAAGTTGGGCAAATGCCTTTACGAGTTTAGAATCTGCTTTAAATGCCGCCCGAAACCTCGTTTGTCCAAACATACAAATTTGGGTAGCAGCTGGAACTTATAAGCCAAGTGCCTATCCTGTAGGTGTTTCAAGTAGCGACCCACGAGATTTTACTTTTCACCTCCCCAATTATGTAAAAATGTATGGTGGCTTTGTCGGAACAGAAACCTTTTTAAGTCAAAGAACACCAACCACAATTGCTGCCAATCCAAGTACTTTGAATGGTGATATTGGAGTTGTCGGAGATAATAATGATAATGTCTATCATGTTGTGCTTTCTGTAAATGATGATAGCACAAGTGTTTTTGATGGATTTACAATTACTAAAGGAAATGCCAATGGTATCCATTCGATAAATTTAGAATCACAAATTATTAATCAAGAAAGGGGTGGTGGAATGTATAATCATTCATCAAATATTATTATTGAGAACTGTAGTTTCATTTCAAACAATGGTGGAAGAGGCGGAGGATTGTGTAACTATGGCTCTTACCCAAAAGTATTAAATAGCTTCTTCTCATTAAATACAGGGGGTGGTTTGTACAATTATTCGTCTTTTTCAAAAATCACCAATTGCATTTTTTCTAATAACACATCAGACTCGGGAGGGGGGATTCAAAATTACGCAGACGGTTCGCCCAGTCCAACTAATAGCAGACCTACGATAAATAGCTGTATTTTTATAGCAAACAGTGCAAATTTTGATGGTGGAGGAATAAAAAATCACTTTTCAATACCAATTATCAATGATTGTAGTTTTTATGGAAATACGGCAAATCAAGATGGGGGTGGAATAAAAAACTATTACTCACTTGTGAATATTAGCAATAGTGTTTTCATTTCAAATAGTGCTTCAGGAGGTGGTGGGATAAGCAACTATGAAGCCTCTCCTACCATTACAAACTGTACTTTTTATTCAAACCTATCTTCATATAATGGAGGAGGAATTTTAAATAGTTTCAGAGCTTCTTCAAATATCAAAAATAGTATTTTTTGGGGAAATAAGAAAAGTGTTAATATCGTAAGCAGTATTGGTGGAGACCCAGCAACCATAACTTACTCCAACATCGAAGGCGGCTACCCAGGCATAGGCAATATCAATCAAGACCCCCTATTCGTCAATACCAGCGACCCCGACGGAGCAGATAATATCTTTGGCACTGCCGATGACGGTTTAGCATTACAAAGTTGTAGCCCTGCCATTAATGCAGGAGATAATTCAGGAATTACAGCCACAACAGATATTACAGGTGCTGCTCGTATTCAGAATAACATAATTGATATGGGTGCTTATGAAGGTGGTTATTCCGCTAAACCCGAAGTAAGTATTAATCCCGCAATTATCTGCTCTGGTACTAATCAATTATTAATGGCTTCACCTACAAACGGAGGGGCAAATCCTCAATATTATTGGTCAAAAAACAATATTCCACAAGGAATATCACCTTTTTCACTAAAAACAACTGCCAATGGATTAGGTCATAATGGTGTTTACGACTTTTTTCAAACAAAAAATGGCAATATGTACGCTGCAACCAATGGTGGTTTAAGTATCTCAACAAATGGCGGCACTTCATTTGTCAATTATTCAACTGCTAATGGATTGGGTAGCAATTTTGTACATAAGGTATTTGTATCAGACAATGGAAAAATATATGCAGCTACTGTTAATGGACTCAGCATATCAAATAATGGTGGTACATTATTTACCAACTATACCACAGCAAACGGCTTAGGAAGTAATATTACAAATGGTGTTGTAATTGACAAAAATGGCAAAATATATGTTCCAACTTATATAGGATTGGCAATTTCAAGTGATGGAGGAAATTCTTTTTCTAATTATACAACAGCTCATGGTTTAGGAAGCAATTTTGTTTGGGGAGTTTTTGTAGCAAATAATGGAAAAATTTATGCCGCTACAGAAATAGGTTTAAGCATTTCGGTAGATGGAGGGAACTCATATATTAATCATACCAACGGCTTAGTAAATACTGAAGTTTTTGATGTTTTTGTAGGGGCTGATGAAACAATTTATGCAGCGACACGGGGCGGTATTAGTATTTCAAAAGATGGGGGAAACACATTTAAAAATGCCACAACTGCTAACGGATTAGGTAATAATTGGACTTTGGGAATAAAAGTAGGAGCAGATGGGAAAATTTATGTTGCTACTGAAGGCGGTGTAAGTATCTCTTGTGATGGAGGAAATTCATTTGTTAATTACACAATTCCTGGAGGGTTTTCTGAAAACCTTGTCGAATATATCTATATTGGTACTGATGGGAAAATTTATGCACCAACATTAGGTGGTTTGGCTATAGCTACGCAGGTTACAAGTAGTGTGCTTCATACTATTAATTCGAGTCCTAATGATGTTTATAAAGTTACGATGGTGCCTTCGGCAGAAATTTGCTCTAACCCAAGTTTTGTGAGTGCAGTAAAATCGGCAATAAATCAACCTCAATCTTGCACAAATCCTACAGCACCTTCAAATATATCGGCTACAGCTTTGAGTAATAACCAAATCAGGATTAATTGGAATGACAATTCAACAAACGAAACATTTTTTATCGTTGAAAGGTCGGTTGATGATTATTCATATTTCGGTATTAGTGGTAATTTACCCCCTAATACGACAACTTTCAATTATACAGAACTTAATACAAATCAAAAATACTATTACAGAGTAAAAGCCACAAATGGTGATTGTTGCTGGACTTATTCAAATATAGTTGAATCTACAATTATGTGTTCCTTAGTTGCACCTTCAAACCTATCAGCAAGCTCAAATAGCGAAGTTGTATTAACTTGGAATGACAACTCTACAAATGAAACGTTCTTTAGAGTTGAAAGGTCAGTTGATGATTATTCATATTTTGGTATTGCCGATTTACCACCTAATACAAATAGATTCAGTTATACAGAACCCAATAAAAATCAAACATTTTATTACCGAGTTAAAGCAACAAATGGTGATAATTGCGTGGCATTTTCAAATGTAGTAGTTATTTCAAGTCAAAATACCAGAATAGGAGTAAATAATATTCCTGATTTTTTAAATGGCGAGAATAAATTAGAAAATATAGACATTTTAGTTTTTCCCAATCCAGCAGAACGAATAGTCAATATCAAATTAACACAATCATTTAGAAATCAACCAATAACCATATCCATGTTAGATAAAAGAGGGGTTATTATTTATCAAAGTCATATTGAGAATGGCACTTCTGAAATTTTTGAAATTGATACTAAAAATATATATGAGGGTGAGTATCTAATAAAGGTTGAATCAAAAGAACATCAAATTTCAAAGAAAATAGTTTTGGTAAATTGAAACAAAAAACAATTCGGTGTCCGAGCGTAGCCGAGGACACCGAAAAACTACTTCACCTTCACCACATTGCTCATTACACTTTCGTTTTGTAATCTATCAAGAGCCGTTACTACATAAATATAAGATTTCTCTTGATTGAGCGTTTTGTCAGTACAACTTAAAATACCTTCATTGCGAATAATCTGCAAAATTCTGGCAGGATTTTCGAGATTAATTGCTTCATTTTCTTCAAAACGATAGACAACAAAAGCTTGTATTTCGTCGCCATCTTTGGCAGGAACGCTGGGCAATTCCCAAGTAATGGCTACGCCTAAATCTGCAATTTTTCGTACTTTCACATTCAAAGGAGCATTGGGCGGAATCTTGTCTTTCCAAGGCATTGTGGGTGTAAGTGCAGGATAATAATAAAGTTTTTTCAAAGAATCATTTACCGATAAAGCATTGGTAATCAACGACTTAGAGCTAAAATAAATGCTTCCCGAAACTTGTGGCTTAGTTCGGTTATAACGAATCTGTCGAGCAATTTGATTGGCATTTTCCCAACCAATTTCCTTGCTTCCTGCCTTCACTCGATATGCACCATGTCCGATATACAAATGTCGCCCAAATGAATTTTTTGCCCACCAATCTGCCATTACTTTATAAGGTACTTTATCAAATTCAAAGCTAAAATATATTTGCGGAGTAATGTAATCAATCCAGCCTTCTTTTACCCATTTTCGAGTATCGGCATAAAGGTTGTCGTAAGATGGTTGTCCGCCTTGCGTTGCCGAACCAAGTGGGTCGGTCGAGGCATTTCGCCAAACAGCAGATGGACTAACCCCAAACTTAACTTTTGGTTTTTCACGCTTGATGGCATCACTAATATTTTTTATAATCAAATCTACATTATGTCTTCTCCAATCACCAATATTTTTGAAACCATCACTGTATTTTCTGAAAGTTTCTTCATCTCGTATTTTCTCATTTGCTTCAGCATAAGGATAAAAATAATCATCAAAATGAATGCCATCAACATCATAATTTTTTACAATATTTACTGCAATTTCAGTAATATAATCTCTCACTTCTGGAATCCCCAAATTGAATAATTTATAGCCACCATAATTCAAAAACCATTCAGGTTTGGTCTTGGTAATATGACCATCCATAATACTTTTCGAAACTTTATGAGCCCCACGATTCATATTCAACCAAGCATGAAACTCCATGCCTCGTTGGTGGCTTTCTTGAATCATAAAAGTCATTGGGTCATAATATGGTTCGGGAGCTTTTCCTTGCTCGCCACTTAGCCACTCCGACCAAGGCTCTTTGCTTCTTGCATAAAAAGCATCGGCAGCAGCACGAACTTGCACCAAAACGGCATTCATGCCATAGCTTTTTTGCTTGTCAAGCAAGGTTCTGAAATCTTGTTGTTGGGTATCAGAACTTAAACCTTTGCGAGAGGGCCAGTCAATATTATCAACTGTAGCGACCCAAACTGCACGAAACTCACGCTTCGGTCCAGCAGGTTTTGAAATCACTTGTTGTGTAACTTTTTTACTACAACCACTCAGGAAAGCATAAATAATTAGGCAAAAAACAGCTTTTTTGAAGTACATTGATATACTATTTGGTAAATTTTGCTCAAAATTAGAGAAAAATTTAACCCAAAGGTTATTTTTTGTTACTTTTGCTTATGTTTATGTAGCTTTTGGCACTTGGCTTTTAGCAATTAGCTTTAAAACTGAATATTCAGAAAGGTGTTTTGAGTAAAAAAACAGTTATTCATCCTAATACCTAAATTGATTTATCTTCCTTGAAAAAGGATTCATTTTTTACACTGAGGGAGTTAAAAAATTGCGTGATATGAGTTATTCGCTCATTCATTCATTCGCTCATTCGCTCAATCATTCAGTCCTGTGAAAGAATACGGAAGTAACATTCAAAAATTAACAGACTATATTGTTAGTCTGCCTGACCGTGAGCAACGCACAAAATATGCACATATTTTGATAGAGTTGATGCGTCAGATTCACCCAAATATGCGTGAAGGAATTGATTATTCAAAAAAACTTTGGGACGATTTATATGTCATTGCCAATTTCGATTTGGATGTTGATAGTCCTTTTCCGCCACCTCCAAAAGAGATTTTGGGTAAAAAACCTATGACAGTTCCTTATAATCAGCAACAACTGAAACACCGATTGTATGGTCGAAACCTTGAGTTATTGGTCGTGAAGGCAATGATTACGCAAGATTATGAAGAACGTAAAGCATTTGTATCGTACATGGTTCGTTTGATGAAAAGTTTTTTTCAGGTTTGGAACAAAGACACCATCGAAACCAATGACTGTTTACAGCAAATTTTAGAACTTTCAGGATTTAAACTTCAAAAAGAAATTGATGAGCTTCGTCGTGATGGCTTGATGGAATCTTCTCCAAGAGATGGCAGTAGCAACCGTCAACGTTCACAACAAAATCAACCACAAGGGAGTCAGTTTAGAGACCATCGTGGCAGCGATAATCGTGGCGGTAATGATAGAGGTGGAGATAGAAGCAGCAACGACAGAGACCGAAATCGTGGTGATAGAAGCAGCACCGACCGCAACAAAAATTTCAGCGGTGGCTATAAAACAAGCACCGACCGAAATAATAACCGTAACGATAGAAATAACAATAATCGAAGACCGAGATAAGACTTTGAGTTCTGAGTTCTGAATTCTGAGTTCTGAATTATAAAAATCAAAACTTAGAAATCCTGAAACTCTGAACTAAGAAGTGGAAAATAGTTCATGTAATAAAATAACTAAGAATTCAGAACTCTGAACTCAGAACTCTAACAAATGGCATCTTTTAAAATAACAGGAGGAAAAAAGCTACAAGGTGAAATCGTTCCACAGGGAGCAAAAAATGAAGCATTACAAATCGTTTGTGCGGTTTTGATGACCAAAGAACCTGTAACGATTCATAATATTCCAAATATCCGTGATGTAAACAAACTCATGGAATTGCTCGAAGATATGGGCGTGCGTCGCAGCAAAATTGGCGAAGGTTCGTACCGTTTTCAAGCAGACGAAGTAAATTTCGATTACTTTGAAACAGCCGAATATAAAGACAAAGCTGCCTCATTGCGTGGCTCAATAATGCTTTTAGGACCAATGCTGGCACGTTTTGGCAAAGGAAAAGCCCCTCGCCCAGGCGGAGATAAAATAGGTCGCCGACCTTTGGATACGCACTTTACAGGTTTTCAGAAATTGGGTGCAGAATTTATTTATGATGCAAACGATGCTTTTTATACTGTTGATGGTTCAAAACTAAAAGGTGCTTATGTGTGGATGGACGAGATTTCGGTCACTGGAACTGCTAATGTTTTGATGGCAGCTGCAATGGCTGAAGGAACGACAACTATCTATAATGCCGCGTGTGAACCCTACCTTCAACAGCTTTGCAAAATGCTCAATAGCATGGGTGCAAAAATTACAGGCGTAGGCTCTAACTTGCTTACTATCAAGGGAGTAAAAGAATTGCACGGTTGCGAACACACGATGCTACCCGACATGATTGAGATTGGAAGTTTCATCGGTATGGCTGCCATGACACAATCGGAGATTACCATAAAAAATTGTCAGATTCCGCAATTGGGAATTATACCCGATGTATTCAAGAAGTTGGGCATCCAGATGGAATTCCGTGGTGATGATATTCATATTCCTGCACAAACACACTATGAAATAAGTTCATTGATTGATGGTTCGATTCTGACAATTTATGATGCTCCGTGGCCAGGTTTCACGCCCGATTTGATTTCGATTATATTGGTAACGGCCATTCAAGCCAAAGGTGCGGTATTGATGCACCAAAAGATGTTTGAAAGTCGTTTGTTTTTTGTTGATAAATTGATTGAAATGGGAGCTCAAATCATTTTGTGCGACCCACATCGTGCCAATGTAATTGGTTTGAACCGTGAGCATAATTTGAGAGGAATCAGAATGACTTCACCTGATATTCGTGCAGGAGTTTCGTTATTGATTGCTGCCATGTCGGCCGACGGTGTGAGTGTGATTGATAATATCGAACAAATTGACAGAGGCTACCAAGACATTGACAAACGCTTAAATGCGATTGGAGCAGATATTGTTAGAATTTAGTTTTTAGCTGTTGGCTTTTAGCTATTGGCAATTAGCTCAGTTAAAGAACTGACTATCAAACTAATAGCTAAAAGCTAACAGCTAATCGCAAAAAAAATAAAATTTTTCGATGCAATAGTTTTGGATTTTAAACTTAAAATTCTACCTTTGCACTCCCAAAGCGATTTGCCCGGATGGCGGAATTGGTAGACGCGTTGGTCTCAAACACCAATGAGGTTACACTCGTGCCGGTTCGACTCCGGCTCCGGGTACTGAAACAATCAAGTTATGGGATAACCTATCATCTAAAGTGATAGGTTTTTTTTATGCCTATGCCCCTGCACTACGTAAAATCCGCAAATGCTTAGGTAAAAATACGTAAATGATTGAACGGGTACATATACGTAAACTTCTTGGATTAATCATTGCATGCTCACGTGAACACTCACATAAAAATAAGAGCATGGAAAAAAAATTAAATTTTATCAAATGGACATTTGTTTTTGGATTCGTCGGGGCGACGGAATCAATAAAGCGGGAAAAGTGTCGGTTTACTGCACTGTTACGGTAAACGGTGTTGCAGCTACGGGTTTTTCGACTGGTTGCAGGGTATTGGCACACAATTGGGACGTTAAGAAAAAAACTACAAAAGATGAGTTTCAGGACGTGGTACGGCAGGAACTTGGCGAGGTTGAAAAAAAATTACGTAGGATTAAATTGGAGCTTGAAGACTCCAGTGATATAATTACTGCTCATTTGGTGAGGGCTACTTATCTGGACCTAAGAGCGAAGGGCATAAAGCCCGAAAAGATTGTGAAGGAAATAAAGTTTTTTGAGTTGATGCGAAATTATATGAAAGATAAGCAAGCCTTGGGAGCTGCCTGCAAGACTCAACAAAACAATTTGGTGATTTATACCACGTTTTGGAATTTTATCAAGACTACTGGTAGTGTAGATATTAGAATGAAGGATATTGATTTGGATTTGATGGATAGGTTTAGTTTTTATATGCGGACGGTGAAAAAGGTTTCTATAAATCACACGAACACGCATATAAGTTTGATAAGGAAGGTTTTGGATATTGCAGTATTAAGAAAATTGATTGTGGTAAATGGCATTGCTGCCATCGAACTAAAATACTCAGAAAAGTTTGATGCTGAAGGTTTGACGGTTGAAGACATTGAGTTGCTGGAGGGTGTTGAAGCAAAGACAAATTTTGAAAAGTCTTGCATCGATATATTTTTGTTTTTGTGTGGCAGCGGCATTGATTATTGTGATTATGTAAAATTGAAGGATGATAATTTGAGAGAAAAAAATGGGCGGTATATGCTCAGGCATGAAAGGCAAAAAACTGACACCTATACTACTGATACGCTCAGTGTGGCGAATCCAATTTTGAAACCTTGTGCTGTGAGGATTTTGGAAAAGTATGGGAGTATTGAAGCGATGCCCATTGTAAAAAATATCCAGAATGTAAATAGGACGATTCAGGTTGTGGGCGAGCGGCTGGGCATTAAGGTACATTTGACTACTAAGCGAGGACGTAAGACGTTTTCAAATTTGAGCATAAACAAAGAAAAACACACTGACGAGCAAACGGCTTATCAGCTTGGACACGCAACTACCAAGATGCTCAAGCATTATAGAAGGTATAATGATAGTATTTTAGATGATTTGTTTTGATGGTTTGGGGAAATTTTGTAGGTTTAGGTTATAAACTAAACTTACAAATACTATGAAAGCATTTATTATTTTATGTATTATCACTCTGTCTTCCTGTAAATTTAAAGCAAGAAATGATAATGAAATAGTTTCTAATCAAGAAATGTTTATCAAAGACCAAGCTAACCTAAAAAGGGTTGAAGATTCATTAGCAATTGCTAATATGTACAAACCACAAAGCAATGAAGATTCTTTTAATCAAAATAAAAGCAAATTAGAAAAAACACAAAGTTCATTAGATGCTGATACTTATTCGACGCTTGTTAAGATTCAGACAAGATTAAAAAAGAGAGGACTTGACATTTGTCAAGTAAATGCAGATTTAGAGAATTTGGCAGCGGATGCGAGGGCGGATGCAAAATCGAAATTCCCTGGCGGAGATTATTTAAGCCAATCTGAGTATTCGGCTAAAATTCAAGGAATAAGACGAAAAGCGTATTTTAAAAAATATGGTATTCGAGAGGCAGATGCCATTACAGTAACAATGATATTTGTAAGGCATGGAGAAATTGATTTTTGTGATTAATTTTTTTGCGATGAAATATTCATCGCAAAAAAAATGCTTTATTAGTCTATTTAATCAATAGATTTAGTAGATTTGTAAATTAAAAGTAAACCCCGATGGAGGTCGGGGCTTGAGAAAAACAAAGGCGGCGTGTATTTGCTTGGTTGCGGGCAAATGTACGCTTTTTTTTGTGCAAAAACGCAAAAAATGTATGTAAAATTGTCCGCTTTAAAAATCCATAAAAATAAACCACTATGCCTATTGTTTTTGTGCCAATTACGAAGGATAATTTCAATTTTTTGAAGGTGATACACCCTGAGCCTATATGGTTTGGTTTTAAAGATGATTTGGGGATGATATTCTCGACGATTATAAAACACTCGTATAGACATTTCAAAAAAGAGAAGTATGTATTGCATAAACCGCCCAAGGATAAAAAAGGTAAACCAAAAATTGTAAAGCCAGACGAAGTGATTGTGAATAGAAATAAATATCGCCATGATTTGGAAATAAATTATGACCTGATGCGATTTAGTCGGAACAAGCGTATAAGTATGAATTGTATTAGGGCGATTAACAATAAAATTAATCAGATGATACAGGACAAGTTGGACGAATATATTATGATTGAAAAGTATAAAGATGATAAAAATGAGATTAGGGCATTGATTTATGAGTTTTTGAGCAAATATAGTCTTTCAGATGATAATAAAAGAGTTGCAACTTTGGAAAGGCAAAACCGTAGAAAAAGAAAAAAAACAATGAAACAAAATGGTTAGAGGAAACACATCGCCTTTGGATTGGTCGGAGGGAAATTGTTGACTATCAAATTCATCATTAATGGTATTTTCTACTAATAAAACCGTACTTTCTGAGCCATAATCTGCAATAAAATCTAACCAATATTTAAGTGGGTGTTGCTCTTCTTGGCTACATTTTTTATTTTCTTGTTTTGCCCAGACCAAAATATAAATGGCTCTTTGACCTAAAAATAAGCGATGTGTACCATGAAAAATCTCTTGCCCACCAAAATCCCAAACATTGACTACTAAGTCTTGAAATTCTTTTTTCCAAATATCTAAATTTATACCATGCGTTCGGTCTTCTGTATTAATTACAGTTGGAGGATACCCTAATTTTAAATGCCTATACAGCGTTGTTTTTCCTACACAGCCATCACCCAAAAATAATAATTTTATAAAACGGTTGTTTGTTGTTCCTTCATCTAAATCCTTAAAATATGCACTAAGTTCTTCTAAATCCAATGTATCTATTTCGTGAGGTATTGGTAACGGATTTTTATCTAAATCAATACGATAAATGTATTTAAAATTTAAGATTTCTTTTAATTGTTTAATATCAGTAATTTGATTGGAGCGAAGGTCTAATGTATGTAAACCTGTCAGATTCGATAAATAACTAATATCAGAAATTTGATTGAAGTAAAGGTTTAATATTATTAATTTTGTCAGATTCGATAAATAACTAATATCAGAAATTTGATTGGAGCTAAGGTCTATTGAATGTAAACCTGTCAGATTCGATAAATAACTAATATCAGAAATTTGATTGGAGCTAAGGTCTAATGAATGTAAACCTGTCAGATTCGATAAAAAACTATAATCCGAAATTTGATTGGAGCTAAGGTATAATTTTTGTAAGCCTGTCAGATTCGATAAATAACTAATATCAGAAATTTGATTGGAGCTAAGGTCTAATGCATGTAAACCTCTCAGATTCGATAAAAAACTAATATCAGAAATTTGATTATAGCGAAGATATAATTTTTGTAAGCCTGTCAGATTCGATAAATAACTAATATCAGAAATTTGATTAGAGCCAAGGTCTAATGTTTGTAAGCCTGTCAGATTCGATAAAAAACTAATATCAGAAATTTGATTAGAGCCAAGGTCTAATGTTTGTAAGCCTGTCAGATTCGATAAAAAACTATAATCTGAAATTTGATTGGAGTATAGGTTTAATGTTTGTAAACCTGTCAGATTCGATAAAAAACTATAATCTGAAATTTGATTGGAGGAAAAGTTCAATCTTAGTAAACCTGTCAGATTCGATAAAAAACTATAATCCGAAATTTGATTGGTGCGAAGGTCTAATTTTTGTAAACCTGTCAGTTTTGATAAATAACTAATATCAGAAATTTGATTTTTTCTAAGGTTTAATTTTTGTAAACCTGTCAGATTTGATAAATAACTAATATCAGAAATTTGATTGGTGCGAAGGTTTAATTTTTGTAAACCTATCAGTTTCGATAAATAACTAATATTAGAAATTTGATTGTTGCGGAGGTTTAATTTTTGTAAAGCTGTCAGATTTAATAAATAACTAATATCAGAAATTTGATTGTTGCGGAGGTTTAATTTTTGTAAACCTGTCAGTTTCAATAAATAACTAATATCAGAAATTTGATTTCTACGAAGGTTTAATATTTGTAAGCCTTCCAGATTCGACAAATAACTAATATCAGAAATTTTATTGTAGTTAAGATATAATATTTCTAAACCTATCAGATTTGATAAATAACTAATATCAGAAATTTTATTGGAGCTTAGATATAATGTTTGTAAGCCTTCCAGATTCGATAAATAACTAATATCAGAAATTTGATTATAGCTAAGATATAATATTTGTAAACCTGTCAGTTTCGATAAATAACTAATATCAGAAATTTGATTGGAGCTTAGGTTTAATGTTTGTAAGCTTATCAAATTCGATAAATAACTAATATCAGAAATTTGATTGGAGCTAATGTATAATGTTTGTAAGCCTGTTAGATTCGATAAATAACTAATATCAGAAATTTGATTGGAGCTAAAGTCTAATTTTTGTAAGCCTGTTAGATTCGATAAATAACTAATATCAGAAATTTGATTGGAGCCTATATATAATGTTTTTAAACCTGTCAGTTTTGATAAATAACTAATATCCGAAATTTGATTGGAGCTTAGGTATAATGTTTGTAAACCTGTCAGTTGATAAATAGACTCTAATCCCTTTCCATTTAAAACATTTGTACTTCCTTTGTTGATTGTTTTAGTCCATTTATTCTTTTCACAGTCAAAATACTCATTTCCAAAATTTATTCCTGTCAGCCATTCACTACATTCTAATAGTTCTTCATATAAATGGTTTATAAGTCCACAATTACCCAAATCTAAAAAAGGGTTTTTAGTAATTTTGTTTTCAGCAATTAGTTTTAGAGCGAGTTCAGACATAGCAAAAGAATTGAATTATCGTAGTTGTAATTATCAAAAATAGAAATTTAATTTGTTATATTAATCTTCTGTTTACCTAATATTATTTATTCTTGTTCGCCTAAATTTTAATTCAGCCGCTACATCATTCGTTCTTAAAACACAAAAACCTAACCTTAGTCTCTAATACCCTTGCAATGGTCTCAAAATACCGTTTGTTTTTTTGTGATACAAGAATGTTTTTTGTACTTTTCCATAATAAATCACTGATAATCAACATTCTAAAATAAAACATGAAAAAAATCTTTCCTCTTTCCTTAGCCCTTTACCTTGCTTTGCTTGGTACACAAGCCTCTTTAGCTCAGCATATAAGCATTACAGGAATTGACCCAAGTGTAAAACCTGGTGACAATTTCTTTATGTATGTCAACAAAACATGGTACGATTCCGTAGAGATTCCATCTACCCAAACGGGCGTGGGGTCTTATTCCTTCATGAATTTCCCGCAGCGTGTCAGGATGCAAGGAATTTTAGACAGTGTTTCGGCAGCTAAAAATCCGGCAGGAAGTATCGAACAAAAAGTTGGAGATTTTTATGCCTCTGGGTTGGACATCGCTACTATCAATAAGAGAGGTTATGAACCTATCAAGCCTTTGCTTAAAAGCATTGATGGCATAACGGATGTTGCTTCGTTGATGAAATTTGTAACCGAACAACAAAAGTTTAATAATGCTTCTATTATTGGGTTTCGAGTTGGCCCCGATATGAAAAATAGCTCTATCAATATCGTAAATTTAGGGCAAACAGGTATCGGATTACCTGAAAGAGATTACTATTTCAAAACTGACTCTTCAACCATTGGTATTCAGAAAGCTTATGTAGCCTACGTTACTACTTTGTTGAAACTATCGGGTACTGAGGCATCGGCTGCTGCAAAAATGGCATCG
Organism: Emticicia sp.; assembly: GCA_031378345.1. GTDB lineage: Bacteria > Bacteroidota > Bacteroidia > Cytophagales > Spirosomataceae > Emticicia. Next base: position 17,398 of record JANNDY010000135.1, read on the forward strand.
GCTGCTTATGCGATTGAGAAAGAACTGGCGGCTTCACACAAAACCAATATTGAGCGAAGAAATGTGCAGGCCAATTACAACAAAATGTCACTGGCCGCTATTGCCACCAAACAACCAAATATAGGCTGGATAGCTTATTTTAATGGTTTGGGAGTAAAAATAGACTCCCTGAATGTGCAGCAACCAGCCTACTACGAGCGTTTGAACGCATTGCTGGCTTCTGCTTCAATTGCAGATTGGAAAGCGTATTTAAAAGCAAAATCGCTTATCACTTATGCTGATTTTCTGAGCAAAGATTTTACCTCTGCGGCTTTTGAGTATTCAAAGATTTTGACAGGGCAATCTATTCAAAAACCACGAGGCGAAGAAATCACTGATGCCGTAGATAAGTCGCTTGGGCATGGTTTGGCACAATTGTATGTAAAAAAGTATTTTCCTGAAGAAGCAAAGAAACGTATGCGTGTGTTGGTCGATAATTTGAAAAAAGCTTTTGAAAGCAGAATTAATAATCTGGAATGGATGAGCGATTCGACAAAAGCAAAGGCCAAAGAAAAACTGTACGCATTTAGTGAAAAAATTGGTTATCCTGATAAATGGAGAGATTACTCGAAGGTAACAATAAATCGTGGCACCTACTTTGAAAACCGTTTGGCTACCAGTCAAAACGATTTTAACTATGCTATCGCAAAAGTTGGTAAGGTCGTTGACCGTACCGAATGGGGAACTACGCCTCCGACAGTTACGGCATACAATAACCCTCCACTGAATGAAATTGTTTTTCCTGCTGGAATTTTGCAACCACCTTATTTTGATTTGAGTGCCGATGATGCTCTTAATTACGGAGGAATAGGCATGGTGATTGGTCATGAAATTACGCACTCATTCGATGACCAAGGGGCTCAATATGACAAAGTTGGTAATGTCAGAAATTGGTGGAAAGACGACGATTTCAAGAAATTCAAAGCCAAAACTCAGCAAGTAATAGAGCAATATAATCAATTTACCGTTCTTGATTCGTTACACGTAAAAGGAGCTTTGACAGTAGGCGAAAATACGGCAGACATTGCTGGAATAGCCATTGCTTTTGATGCCTTTAAATTGACTCAGCAGGGCAAGAGTGATGTAAAAATAGATGGTTTTACGCCAGAGCAGCGTTTCTTTATTTCTATTGCAAGAATATGGAGAGTAAAAACCAAAGACGCTTTTATGAGAATGTATGTAAACACAAATCCACATTCGCCTGCCCAATGGCGTGTGAATGGCCCTTTGATGAATTTTACACCTTTTTATAAGGCATTTAATGTTCAGCCTGGCGATAAAATGTATAAGCCCGAAAAAGAACGTATTACGGTTTGGTAAAAGATTGAGAAGGAGTAAGTTATTTATTTGTTGGCTCTGGGCACTTTTAAAGCTCTTAATTGGTTGATTATCAAGCAATTAAGAGCTTTTTTTTGTTTACAAGAATTGTTCAATTACCTGTAATTTCTTTCAATTTCTTGAAAAAGCCTCTCTTTCTGTCAGAATTGATGCCCCAATCTACTGGTACACTTTGGTAGCCCTCTGCAAAGCCTTCACCCTTCATTCTATAATCGAAGTAGCCCCATGAAGCATAGCTTCGCACGGCGTTTGTAAAATTATTTTTGTCGGCTTCAAAATCAAAATGGTCATCTTCATTAAAAATAATTGGTTTTGAATGATAGCCTTCAACTTTTTTTGTAGCTTCTACCAAATCAGTAATTTTTGAAGGCTCTTTTACTCCATTTCCATGCAAAAGTATATAATCTGCAACCTTCACGACATTCGTTTTTGGAAGTTTTCCGCCAGCATAACTTGTGCTTACAAGTAACCTAAAGCCCTTTTTCTTAGTATTTTGTACCCTTTCGATGAGCTCATGCACTCGCTCAGGTTGTAGGATTTTATGGTCGTAATTGATATCACATTCGTTGTTTATTTCAACCAAAACATGCTTGTATTTTCTCTTTAAAAGCCAATTTGTAGCATTATCAACGGCACGGATAACCGCTTTTTCATCTGCTAAAACTTGGTCTTGTCCAAAATAAAAATAGCCTAAAATAACCACCATCCCCAATTTATCTGACTCATTCAATATTCGCTCAAGTCGCTCCATGTATTTTGGTTTAAAATTCCCTTTTTCGTCAAAAGCCGAATTTATCCAACCATTATTTCCATAGCCAAGCGGGCTACCTCCTTGTAAATTCAATGTAATGGCAAGTAATCCATTGCTTCGCCATTGTGCCATTGCTGCCACAAATTCATTTGTATTTCTATCAGCGTCCCATTTTTTAGTATCTGGATATTGAAAACCTTCAATGGTTCTTGGGTTCAAATCATCAAAAATTCCTTGTACCATTCTGGAATTAAAAAGTAATCCTTCAATTTTATTTCCTTGCCAAAAACGACCCTCATAGGTTAGTTTTCCATTGATATAAAATTGGTTTTCTTTGATAGAAACTTTTGTTTTTTGACCATACGCCGAAAAACAAAGCAATGTTAGAGCTATAAAAACAAGAGTTGATTTATTATTCATATAATTATCTTTTTTTGACAAAAAAACTCATAACTCACTTACTGTCAATGATTTATATTATCTTTTCTTCAAATACAAATAAATCGCAAACACAACTCCTGACAAAATAAGTTGCAGAATAGGAAGGAATCCAACGCTCCAATTTGAGTTTTGCTCGGAGCTGATATTTGAAAAATGATGCAAACTTATGCTCATTGAAAGGAAGATAATTCCACCTATCATTGCTTTGATTACGCTTTTCATAAAAGCCGAAATTTTTGTGTTTTTTCGGAGTAGAAAAATGAAACCAAAGGCAAGAACAAGTGGTAAAATACAGATGAAAATTTCAAAGAATTGTTTCATATTATTTCAGAAAACTCCTGATTTTGGCGGAAGTTTCTGCCAGTGACTCCTGCGAAGGTTTTAGTTTATGCGTAAAATCCATGTCGCTGATGCTATTCATCGGAATCAAATGAACGTGTGCGTGCGGAACTTCTAAACCAATAACAGCAACTCCCACTTTTTTGCAAGGCACAGCTTGACGAATGGCAGGTTCGATTTGCTTGGCAAAAGCCATCAAACCTGCATAATGTTCGTCGCTCATGTCGAAAATATAGTCAATTTCTTGTTTTGGCACTACAAGCGTATGTCCCATTGCACAAGGAAAAACATCAAGAAATGCAAAAAACTGGTCGTTTTCGGCAATTTTATGGCAAGGAATTTCACCTGCGATTATTTTTGAGAAAAGGGTCATAGAGTTCTGAGTGTAGAGTTCTGAATTCTGAGTTGAAAAACCATATAAAATCGTCCGTCATCTTGTGGACATTGGACTATTTTTCTAACAAATCCTTCAATGCCTCTTTTATTTTTGGAAATTTATATTGAAAATTTGTTTCTTGCGAAAGCCTTTTGTTTTGCACAAAGTTACCACCAGTTACTACAATTCCCATTTCTCCGAAGAGTAGTTTTAAGGCAAATTTGGGAATATTTGGCAAAAAAAGTGGTCTTTTCAAGATTTTTGCTGCGGTTTCAGTCATTTTTTCATTACTAACAGGATTTGGAGAAACTGCATTATATGCTCCGTGCATGGTTTTGTCTTCAATGGCTTTTACGAAAATTTCACACAAATCATCTATATGAATCCACGACATAAATTGCTTGCCGCTGCCCAATTCTGCCCCCAAACCATAACGAATTGGCATGACCAATTTTGGCAAAGCCCCACCTTTTTCACTCAAAACAATGCCAATTCTGATGCGAACTTCTCGCTCAGCTTTCTTAACTTTTTTTGCATAGACTTCCCAAAGTTTGGTACATTCTGCCAAGAAATCATTTCCTGCTGGACTGTCTTCATCAAGTTTATTATCGCCTGTATCTCCTCCATAAAACCCAATGGCTGAGGCACAAATGAAGCCTTTTAATTTGATGTTTTTTTCTTGTAAATACTTGGTTATCAACTCAATAGGCTGAATTCTTGAATTGATAATTTCTTGTTTACGCTCATCAGTCCAACGTTCGTCAGCTATACCTGCTCCTGCCAGATGAATCACATAATCAGCTTTTTCTAAAGCACCAGCTTCAATAAAACCTTTCGGAATATCCCATTGGTAAACTTCCACATTTGAGATTTTTTCCTTTCTACGACTGAGATACGCTACAGTATGTCCTTTTTCTAAAAGTAATTCGGTGAGCCTCTGCCCTATCATTCCTGTTCCGCCTGTGATTAGAATTTTCATTGTTTTTTGGTTTATTACTAATCTAAGAACACGTACAGAATAGAATTGTTTAATTTTGAAAATTGTCCTGGTGAGTTGGCTCTTTTTTGAGTTTTTTAAACTTTTTTCTCAAGCGATTCATAAATTCATCGCCGGGGTCAGTTTTAGTAGTTTCATAATTTGGGTCAGTTTCTTTCCAAAGATTTGAGTCTCGAAACTTTGTATATTCGTGGTGTCCGATGAGGTATTTTATTTTGAATTTCTTTTGTAAATGCTTGATTAACAAATAGTTAGCTTCAAATTGTTCTTCGGTTAATCTGAGATTTGTACCGTTGCCTACATTCTCAATACCCAATGCACAATAATTTAGACCAATCACATGACGAGCCAAAATTGTATCAGGAAGTAAGTGATAAACTGTTCCGTCTCTATCAACCAAATAATGAGCCGACACATTCAATTGACTGGCATTTTGTAATTCGGGTCTCCAATTGGGTAATTTTGGAGACAAAAAAGCCGCAAACGATTTTTCAAAAGTGGGAATGGCTGTCCAGTGGCAAACAATAATTTTGGGTTTGATTGTTGGTTCTTTTTGTGTGATTCCATGTCGAATTTTCAAGTATTCTAAAGATAAAGCTAAGCGAGTTGAGTCCCAAATAATTGGTTTTTCAACAATTTTAAGTTTTTGCCCAAATGCTTGAAAAGTAGCAAGAACTAAGCAAAAAAGAAGGTATTTTATTAGTTTTTGTGTCATTTCAATGAATTTTTGCAGAAATTTTCTTGTGAATTTCCGTTACTTTCATCAAAGCAGCAGAGCCATACCAAGGGTGAAGTTCCATTGCCAAAGATTCGGCTTGAATGGCAGGGTCAGTACTGCAAAGTTGTTGAGCTTCAGCAACAGTTTTTACATCAAAAATATAAATTCCTCGCAAATCAGTATCATCTCCAAAAGGTCCGGCAACAACCAATTTTCCCTCATCAGCCAAACGATTAATGTTTGCCATATGGGCTTTTTGGAGTTGATTGGCTCTGGCAGAATCAATCATCCAACGCTTACGACCTTTTCTCAAAAAAGCCATTACATACATTTTCATTCCATAATCATCTGCCCCTAATTGTTTGGCAAGTTCGGTATCAATAATTGGACCTGTATTGACATTTGTAGAATCAACATTTGCTGTTTTTGATTTTTCAGGAACAAGGCAACTGTATGAAATTGAGGCTACAATTATGAAGAAAAATAGCTGAAATTTGAGTTTTTCGATAAAAAAAGGCATAATTGTTTAATTTTTTGTTGATGTTTTGAAACTATTTTTTGCAACCTTCAACTAAACTTTTGAAGGTTGCCAATGCTTTTTGAGCATCTTCAATATCATTGACAATTAAATTTATTTCGCTCGAAAAACCCGGTTTGCTGTCTTTTGTTTGCTTGATAAATTTCTCTTTATTGAGCGTAAATGCTGTAACACCAACGGTTTTTCCTGAAACATCAATCTCAATTTTCTTAGCATCAATGTCATACAGGTTCCATTCTGAAATAATTTCAACCGATTTTTTTGATTCTGAAAGTGTTGAAGTAAGTTTCCATTTGCATTTATCAGCACCATCTTGCAGCACCAATTCTTGCTTAGGATTTTCAATAGATTTCAATTTTCCCACCAACCAATTAAAATCGCCCGCAACTACATTGCTCTTGCAGCCTTTTGAAATTGCCGGCAAAGCCTCTGCCAAATAGCGGGCATCTTCGAGGTCGCCCACAATGAAATCTACACTATTATCATAATTTTCTAAAGCCCCATTTTTGGTATATTGGATAAATTTTTTGTTATCAAGCACTTTGGAAGTGATTTTTAAAACATCTTTCGACACCGAAAGTTTGTAGTCTGACAAGTCACCAAAGTTGAATTTGAAAATTTCTTCAAGGCTTTTTCCTTTCACCTCTGACTTCAAATTATAGCTCGTCAGGCACGTAGAGGCAATGTTTTGTGTGAAACTTGACTCACTTGTTTTAAAATCTTTTGTTCTATCTTTCAAAATTTTGAAACCATCTTCTTTTGAAGCAACTTTTGGTAAGCGTGTTTGTAATTCTTTTTTGGCCAAAGGAATAATTTTCTGAATTGCCATCAAAAGCACACTTCCATCGCTTGGCGTTTGGGCATAAAATTTCACTTCATCGTCGTAGCCTTTCTGATTTTTGATGTAATCATTTTTTGCTTTGGCACTTACATAAATTTCTTTTCCACTGATTTTTAGTTCTGCACTGCCATCATTTAGGTCGCCCCAACTAAAATCTGATTGCATTTCAGTTGTTTTTTTGCCATCATTTTCTTCCAAATTGAGCGTTGCACGGTCTTTGTAAGTGCTTGATTTTTTGAAACTTTGCTTGAAAGATTGTTTTTCGGCTGTGGCTTCTTTTATATTTTGTTCGAACCAAGTTTGCAAAGCTCCCAAATCGTCTTTGGGCAATTTGATTGAACTTTCCCAAGCGGTTTTGGCTGCGGTAATTGCTTCTTTGAGATTCTTCTCTAATTCACGGGCATCATCAATGTTTTCTGACAAAAGCTCAATTTTGTTTTCATAATTCTGCAGCTCGCCACCTTTTGTATAGCGAATCACTTTTTGATTTTTTAGCGAAGCAAGCTCAACTTTCATCTCTTTGGTCGAAGCACTTCGTTTCACATCGCCCATCAAACCAAGGTTAAATTCATAGATTTCTTCAGTACTTTTACCCTTAGAATCGGTGTTGGTGATAGCAAGTTTTATATCATAAGGCGTGGCATCAGCATAGCTAAGTGCTTGGTTTACAGTAGATTTCTCTAATTTTATTTCTTTTACGTAACCTTTTACTTTGTCGAGTGAGGCCTTCAAACTTCCTTGTGCTTGCGAGAGGAATGGCAATAGTGCCAATGCGAACTTCAATATTTTCTTCATGGGAATAGCATTTTTGTTTTTTGACAAATTTAACGAGATAATTCGGAAAGAACCATTACCGTTTAATAAAAAAAGCGGAAAGTTGATTTTCCGCTTTTTGCAATTATAGGAATTGTTAAATTATTTCACCCAAGCCTCAACTTCTTCTTTACTCACCATTTTTTCTTCAATTTTTAATTTCTTTCTCATTCCACCCAAATCGTTGAATATTTTGTTAGCATTTGCTTCTTTCAATTGCGAAACCATCACAAAACCCATTTTTTGTAAGGCAGGAATCCAAACTTTCGGAACGCCAACTGCCTCATAATCAGCCTCTTGCGAAAGTTCTTGTTTTTTTTCTGGTCGCATTTGCGGGAAGAAAAGTACTTCTTGGATACTCACATTGTCTGTCAACATCATTGTCAAACGGTCTATACCGATGCCAATTCCTGCTGTTGGAGGCATTCCGTATTCGAGCGAACGAATGAAATCTTCGTCCATTGCCATTGCTTCGTCGTCGCCACGCTCAGCCAATCTTGCTTGTTCTTCAAAACGCTCACGTTGGTCAATAGGGTCGTTCAATTCTGAGTAAGCATTTGCCACTTCTTTTCCATTCACAAATAACTCAAAACGCTCAACCAAACCTGGTTTCGAGCGATGCTTTTTCGTCAAAGGCGACATCTCGACAGGATAATCAATGATGAAAGTCGGTTGTATCAAATTGGCTTCTACTTTTTCTCCAAAAATCTCGTCAATCAATTTGGCTTTACCCATTGTGTCGTCAATTTCCATTCCCCACTGACGGCAATAAACACGGGTTTCTGCTTCGGTCAATTCGCCCACTTTTACGCCTGTATATTTTACGATGGCTTCCAAAATACTCAATCGAGTAAAAGGTCCAGCGAAATTCAATTCATTTTCGCCCAACATAAAAGTCGTTGAGCCATGAACTGCCATTGCCACTTTTTCAAAAATTTCTTCAGTAATACTCATCATCCATTCGTAGTCTTTGTAGGCTACATAAAACTCTAATGCAGTATATTCTGGATTATGTGTTCTGTCCATTCCTTCGTTTCGGAACATTTTACCGAACTCATAAACTCCTTCAAAACCACCTACAATGAGGCGTTTTAGGTACAATTCGTTGGCAATACGCATATATAAAGGCATATCAAGCGTATTGTGGTGCGTAACAAACGGACGTGCCGCCGCTCCTCCGTGAATAGATTGTAAGATAGGCGTTTCTACTTCCAACCAACCTTTATCATCAAACATTCTACGCATCGTACTGATGATTTTTGCTCTTTTCACAAAAACCTCTTTTACGTGTGGGTTCACAATTAAATCAACATAACGTTGGCGATAGCGTTGCTCGGGGTCAGAGAACGCATCGTAAGTTTTTCCATCAACTTCCTTCACAATTGGTAGTGGGCGAAGCGATTTATTCAGAATCTTAAATTCGGTTACATGAATAGAAGTTTCGCCAGTTTGAGTTGTGAAAACGTAGCCTTTAACGCCAATAATATCACCAATATCCAATAACTTCTTGAAAACTGTATTGTACAAAGTTTTGTCTTCGCCAGGACATAAATCGTCACGACGAAAGTATAGCTGAATACGCCCAGTTGAGTCTTGCAACTCAACAAATGACGCACTGCCCATGATTCTAAAACTCATCAAACGCCCAGCAATTGACACGTATTTATAATCCAATTTGTTGTTTTCGTAATTCTTCTCAATATCAGCCGCCGTTACATTTACCTCAAATAATTCGGCAGGATAAGGGTCAATTCCCATTGCCATTAAGTCTTGTCTTTTCTGACGGCGTAGTATTTCTTGTTCGCTAAGTGCCATTTTGTTAATGCTAAATGATTAATGTTGAATGATTAATGAAGGTTTTCATCAATCACAAAACTTCTATTTTCCTGCAAAATTAATCAAAAAAGGCAAAGCAACGCTTAAAACAAATCAAAACAATCAGATTAATCAGTTCAATCAAAGTTTTATTCCTATTTTTGCAGTTCAATTCAAGAATAAAGAGAAAATTATGCAAATCAAGGAATTACTACAACAAACGCCAACTGAACAAGTTATAACTGTAAAAGGTTGGGTACGTACCAAACGTGGACAAGCCGCCGTAACTTTTATTGCCATTAATGATGGCTCAACGATACATAATATTCAGGCGGTTGCCGAAGGTGAAGCAATTGATGAAGAAACTTTGAAATTGGTTTCGACGGGTGCGTGTGTAGCCATTACTGGTAAACTTGTAGCCTCGATGGGTAGCGGACAATCGGTTGAAATTAAAGCTGAAAAAATCATAGTTTACGGCACTGCCGACGAGACTTTTCCGATGCAACCAAAGAAACATTCTTTGGAGTTTTTGCGTGAAAAAGCCCATTTACGCTTCCGTACGAACACTTTTGGAGCAATTTTTCGTATTCGTCATACTTTGGCTTTTGCTGTTCATAAGTATTTTAATGACAATGGTTTTTTCAATCTTCATACGCCAATCATCACTGCATCTGATGCCGAAGGTGCGGGAGAAATGTTTCATGTAACGAATTTCGACATGGAAAAACCACCAAAAGGCGATGATGGGAACATTGATTATAGTCAAGATTTCTTTGGTCGTAAGACAAGTTTGACCGTTTCGGGACAATTGGAAGGCGAATTAGGAGCTTTGGCTTTATCGAAAATTTATACTTTTGGACCAACTTTCCGTGCTGAAAATTCAAATACGACTCGCCACTTGGCAGAGTTTTGGATGATTGAACCAGAAGTTGCTTTCTACGAATTGGAAGACAATATGGCTTTGGCAGAAGATTTTGTACAGTACGTAATCAAATATGCTCTCGAAAACTGTGCCGATGATTTGGCTTTCTTGGAAAAACGTTTGTTGGAAGAAGAGAAAAGCAAGCCACAAAATGAGCGTAGTGAGTTGAGTTTGATAGAAAAATTGAAGTTTGTGGTTGAAAATCAATTTCAAAGATTGACTTATACCGAAGCCATTGAAATTTTGGTGCGTTCAAAACCTCATAAAGAGAAAAAATTCCAGTATAATGTTGCTTGGGGCATAGATTTGCAGTCAGAACATGAGCGATATTTGGTAGAAAAGCACTTCAAAAAACCAGTGATTTTGACCAATTATCCGAAGGATATTAAGGCATTTTACATGAAATTGGACGAAGATGGGAAGACTGTAAGAGCAATGGATGTACTTTTCCCAGTAATCGGTGAAATTATCGGAGGCTCACAACGTGAAGATGATTACGAAAAACTCTTGGCACGTACAAAAGAAGTTGGCATAGACCCAGAAAACATTTGGTGGTATCTCGAAACTCGCAAATTTGGTTCTGCTCCACACGCAGGTTTTGGACTTGGTTTCGAGCGTTTGGTATTGTTCGTAACAGGTATGACAAACATTCGTGATGTGATTCCTTTTCCTCGTACACCTAAGAGTGCAGAGTTTTGATTAGGCACGAAAATTGAATAAATAAATATAGGACGCTGATATTTATGAAACTTATGATAAAAAATGATGTCGAAATGGTATCATAACAAATCTGCCAAATCATAAAAATCTGCGTTCTATATTAATTAAAGCCGCCAAAAATGCTCATAACACTCCTCATATTTCTTGCGTTTATTTTCGCCAATGTTGTCATTGCGGTTTATACCGAGCGTAAAGTTTCGGCATTTATTCAAGACCGAACTGGACCAATGGAAGTTGGCAAATGGGGCGTATTGCAACTCATTGCCGACCTTTTGAAGTTGATTCAAAAGGAAGATATTGTGCCTGCCGTAGCGGATAGACGAATGTTTAAGTTTGCTCCGTTGATGATTTTTATGGCAATTTTTGCAGGATTTGCTTTGTTTCCACTTTCACCAAGTTTACGCGGTTCGGCAACGAATACTGGCGTTTTTATGCTTTTGGCAGTGGTTTCGCTTGATATTTTGGGGATTTTGATGGCAGGTTGGTCGTCAAATAATAAGTATTCTTTGTTGGGTGCGATGCGTTCGGTGGCTCAAATTATTTCTTATGAAGTTCCTTTGGGCTTGTCGGTTTTGTGCGTGGTTTTAATTACACAAACCCTTGATTTGCAGGAGATTAGCTTTCAACAAGGGCTTTTTTCACCAGAGAAAAACTACCTTTTTGGCGTAAAAGCAACAGGCATTGAAGTTGGACAATACGGTGGAATTTTGACTTGGAATATCCTCCGAAATCCGTTTTTGATAATAGTTTTTGTTATATATTTCATTGCTTCGTTGGCAGAATGTAATCGAGCACCTTTCGATTTACCCGAAGCCGAATCTGAATTGATTGGTGGTTTTCACACCGAATATTCAGGTTTTCGTTGGGCGATTTTGTTTCTTTCAGAATATGGAATGATGCTTTTAGTGTCGATTTTGGGAGCAATTTTATTTCTTGGAAGTTGGAATACACCTTTTCCGAATATTGGTTCTTTCACGCTTGGAAGTTGGACGAGCGGAATAATCGGACATTGGTCAAGCGATATTTGGGGAGCATTTTGGCTAATTTCAAAAGCCTATTTCTTGATTTTGATTCAAATGTGGGTACGTTGGACACTCCCACGCTTGCGAGTGGACCAACTCATGTATCTTTCTTGGAAAGTGCTCACGCCATTCTGTTTGGTGCTTTTACTTATTTCAGGCGTTTGGCGATTATTGATGATATGAATTTATTGAGAAAGTTAGAAAAAACTTCATATTCACTCATTCAATCACTCGCTCATTCACTCATTCTCTTCACCCCAACTCAAACCAGCCTCTAAATTGATGGGCTTTTTCTTTGCTCACTACGATTTCATCTTTGGTTGAAACTACTAATTTTAGCTCAATTTTTCCTGTAAAATGCGTTCGGTAACTTTCGATGGTATTTTTATTGGCAATAAATTGACGATTTGCCCGAAAGAAAATCTCAGGATTTAATAATTCTTCAATTTCATCTAATGAATTATAATCGGTTATAAGTCGCTGATTATCAGTGGTTTGAATCCAAATAACTTCATCTCTATAAAAACAAGCAATTCGCTCAACAGTTACAGCCACGATATTTCGTTGGTGATGAGCCGTAAATCGAGTTTTGAATTTTGGCAATGTGGAGCGATTTTCCAAATCGTGCAATAAATGATTCAATTGTTCTTGAAAATTATTATTTGCAGAATTATTAAAGTTCCTAAACTTCCCAAAAGCATTTTTCAACTCATCTTTATCAATAGGTTTTAACAAATAATCAATGCTATTAAGTTTGAAGGCACGAATGGCGTATTCATCGTAAGCAGTAGTAAAAATAATGGGACATTGTGGCTGAATTTCCTGAAAAATGTCAAAACTCACACCATCGGAAAGTTGAATGTCTGACAAAATTAAGTCGGGTTCTACGTTATTTTTAAACCAATCTAAGGTTTCTTTTACGCTACCAATTGTTGCCAATAAAGTTGAAGTTGGTTCAAGTTGTTTGACCAAATTTTCGAGATTTTTGGCAACAAGTGGCTCATCTTCTATTAATAGTATTTTCATGGATTTTTAATGTTAGATAGAGAGCGTAAAAAAAACATATTCTCTGTTGTCCTGTGCGGACGGCTTTACTTTTTTTACCTCAAAAAAAGTAATCGCAACGGCGAACCGTCAAAAAAGGAGGCATAATTTAAACTCGCACAACTAAAAGTTCGATATTTTTTTGATTTAAACATCAATTATATCTCAACTTTTAGTCATGCTCAAACAGTAAATTATGTTATAAGGACTTCTTCTTTTAGTGGTTTCATTTTCTAAATTAAAGGTATTTTTACTCGAAAATTACCATTCGCTTCAATCAAAACTTCATTGTCGCTTAAGAAACTATACAATGATTTTAAGTTGGTTAAACCTTGCCCATTAGACGTTTCCACTTGTTTTTTCAATTGAATTTTATTTTCGATTATCAAAAAATTATCTTGATTTAAAATATTGATAGTCAGTGGATTGTCTTTATTAGTTATATTATGTTTCAACGCATTTTCAATCAATATTTGGAGTGTAACAGGAGCAATTTGTTTGTCCAAAACTTCGTCTGAAATATTAAAATTAATTGTCAAAGAATCGCCAAAACGAGTTTTTAGTAAAGCTACGTAATTCTTGATAAAATTCAATTCCGTTTCGAGGCTGACCAAGCCTTTTTCTTTGTTTTGTAAAACGTATCGAAATACTTTTGATAATTGACGCAAAAATTCACTCGCCAACGTTGGGTTTTCGTGAATCAAAGAATCAAGCGAGGTTAGGCTATTAAACAAAAAATGAGGATTGAGTTGATTCTGTAAATTATCAAACTGTACTTGCGATTTTTCTTTTTCGAGATTTGTGGCACGAAGGGCATTTTCACGCCATTTTTCTAATGAATATTTGGCGAAATGAGCCACATTTAGTAAAACTACTATTGCAATTTCAGCAAAAGCTCCTGCGAATTGAGCAAGATTAGTAAATTGTTTAGCAACTAATTCTTGGAAAGGAATAAAATGAACGCCAATGGCAAATACCATTCGTGAAATTCCCGAAAAAAATATTAGTGTAATAATAATTTGAATAAAAAGTCTTTTAAAAATCCCCTTATCATAAGGCATTTTTTTATCCAAATAAGCATATAATTTCCCAAAGAAAAGCCAAGTAAAAGTCAGAACGATTCCAGAGATAAAAGATAGTAAAAGATTAATTTTTAAATCAATATGAAAAATATACCACCTTAAAAAAGTGGAAATAAGCACCATAAAAAATATAGCAAGGGTTGCTATTTTATTTTTTTGTTTCATTTATTTTTAATAAAACTGAATATATTATATTTTCAATAATAAACATAAATAACTCATAATCAATTACTTAAACAACAAATGAACAAACTATATTATTTCCCCATCCGACATTTCTATAATTCTATCACAGCCTTTGGCAAAATCTGGGTCGTGCGTAACGGCAATAATTGTTTGCTTATTATCATGAGCAATTTGCTTGAAAATCTCAAAAACTATGTCTGAATTTTTCTTGTCTAAATTTCCAGTTGGCTCATCGCCCATGATAATAGTTGGGTCGTTTATCAAAGCTCTTGCAATGGCTACTCGCTGCTGCTGACCGCCCGAAAGTTTGGATGATTGTTTGAGTGCTTGTTCATGAATATCAACCAATTTTAACTTTTCATAGGCACGTTCTTCTATTTCTTTTGCCGAATATTTACCTAATTTCAATGCCGGAAGCATCACATTCTGTAAAACAGTAAACTCAGGCAATAAAAAGTGAAACTGAAAAACAAAACCCAAATGTTCATTACGAAAAGCCGCTAATTGGTTTTGCGTTTTGCCAGTAAGACGTTCGCCATTCATCACGAGCGAGCCTTCGTAGTCGGTGTCCATTGTAGAAAGTATGTACAAAAGCGTTGATTTTCCACAGCCAGATTTTCCAACCAAAGCCAAAAACTCGCCTTTGTTTGCCTGAAAAGAAATATTCTTCAAAACCTGAAACTTTTCGGGTTCATAGAAGAATTTGTTGATGTTGGAGGCGGACAAAACACTATTCATTAATGTAGAGTTTAGAGTGTAGAGTTATTTTTTGTTCTCTTTTGATGAAAGAATAATGCTACTGAGAATATTTTTTAGTTCTACACAGTATTTATGAATTGATTCAAAAGCATCTTTTTCAATAAAATCGCTATCGTGCAGGAGGTTTAACCAATAAAGTGTTTCACGACTTTCTTTCAATGAAATTGCCATTTTATGAATAAAATCATTTTTAGACTCGGCAGATTGAGCTTCATTTACATTCGCACCAATTGATGTACCATTTCTTAGCACTTGTTTTGATAAAATGAATTCTTTCTGGTCTTTTGTCAAAAACTTATACATTTTGATTATTCTCAACGCAAACTGATAGCTTTTCTTTTGAATTATGCTTTCTTTCATTTTTTAGCAATTTTTGAACCCCTAAAAACTTTAAACTCTACATTCTGCACTCTTAACTCTACACTAAAAAACTATCCTCTCAGTATTGCCACAGGGTCGATTTTTGATGCTTTTCGGGCTGGCATATAACCTGCAATAATGGTAGTGATAATGCCAAAAGCCATGCCCATTATATAATATTTGCCTTGAAAAAGCACAGGAAAAGTCTTAATATCCAAGAAATCACCCGCATCAAAAGGCATCGTGGAAAGTGCATAACTTAGTCCAAAACCAAACAAAACGCCTAATAATGCTCCAAAAAAACCAATGATTATTGACTGAATTAAGAAAATAGAAACGATGTCTTTGCCATCGAAACCTGTGGCTTTCAAGATGGCAATATCTTTCATTTTGCTGACAACATTCATGGTCATAATGTTGTAAATACCAAAACCTGCCACCACCAAAAGTGTTATCGAAACAATAATCACCATGCCATTTCGGATTTTATCACCTGCCAAAAACGCCGAATTCGCCTCTGCCCAATCTTGGGTTTTGTAGCCATATTGGTTTTTCAGTACCTTCGCATAATTCAGAGCCGCTTGCGAATCCTTCATTTTTATATGAATATCCGTTACATAACTTTTATCTTTTTGGAGAATTTCCTGCACCATCGAAATATTGGCGTAGCATTTTACCCCATCAACGGTTTGAATTCCAAAGCCATAAATTCCTACGATTTTTACCAATTTCAAGCTACCCGTCGGAGTCGTGACAGTGATTTTATCACCTACTTTTACATTGAGGTTTCTTGCCAGAATTTTCCCCATCAAAATACCATTCGGGTTAGAAAGCAAGGCTTCAATACTACCCGATTTCATTCGTTTTTTGAGGTTATAGAGTTTATCTTCTTTCAAAACTTCAACACCTGCAATTTGTCCAGCAATCGGAATTGGTCCTTTATTGAAGAAAACCTGCGAACTAATTTGCGGCGAAACACCCAAAACTGAAGGTTCTTTTTCAATACTTGCGGCAATTTGGAGTCCATTTTTGATATTAGATAGCTCATTCTTAGGTAATTGATGATAAATCACATTAAAACCAGTTGGATTTGCTTCTTCAATCAAACTTGGGTGATTGCTCGTGATTTCTTTATAAATTCTGACGTGAGGCGTAGCATCAAGAGCAGAATCTTCGAGAAATTGATTGACACCACTAATGACCGAAATCATAATGAGAAACATCGCAATACCGAAGGTAACGCCCAACATCGCAATAACCGTCTGACTTTTCTTGGTCAGTAAGTGCGTTTTGGCTATTTGGAAAGAGATTTTTAGGTTCATTGTTTGTGGGGCGAACTTCCAGTTCGCCGACGGGTATACTCAATTAATTTATGACACTAAGAACTTTTGTCTTTTCCGAAACACCCGATTTTATTTCTACCAAATCAAGATTTTCTACCCCTTTCATGATTTTTATCTTTTTCTTATCGCCATTTTCTTCAATCCAAACCGAATCGTTACCAACTATATAATTTTTCGGAATTGTAAGTACTTTTGGGTTTTGCGAAATGATAATATTTGCTTCGATCGTCATGCCGTAGTAGGCATTTGGTTTTTCGTCCACAAATTCTGCATCAACTCTAAAAGTCTGGTCGGCTTTGTTGAGTTTTGGGTAAAGTTTGCTTACTCGTGCCTTGAAAACTTTATCTTTATAAACATCAATTTTTATCAAGATTTCTTGACCAATTTGTACTTTTACAAAATCAGCTTCGTCGATAGCCAATTGTGCAAAAACAGCATCGGCATCGCCAACCAAAGCTACAGCTTCACCTTTTCTGACCAATTCGCCTTGCTTTTTGTAAATTTCATAAAGTTTTCCAGCTTCAAAACTTCTAATTCTGAAATTATCGCCTTCACGAGCATTGACTTTGAAGTTAGATTTTGAGTTTTGTAAATCAACGTACAATTGATTTTTTGTACGTAACCAAGCTTTTTTACGAGCCGAAACATCATTTTTTGAAGTCTGATAAGCCAAATCTGCACGTTCGTATTCAATGCGAGTTGTGGCGTTTCGGTCATACAATTCTTTGTAACGATTATAATTTATCGAATCATTGCTTAACTTATTACGAGCATTTTTGAGCTGAGATTCAAGTTCATCTAAAATCGGTGAGTTATCACTAAAATTTGCCTCTGATTGGCGAAGAATATTGCTCGAAGCCTCCAAACGAGCATCTTGCGAAACGCTTTCGAGTTGAAAAATCAATTGATTTTTGCTTATTATATCGCCTTCAAAAGCTGTTTGTTTAACCAAAAAACCATCGGCATTTGCCGTAAGTTTATATTCATTTTTCGGGAAAATATTACCTGATGCATACACTGCTTCGGTCAGAGGTTTATATTGGGGCGAAATGCTGGTATTTTGACTTTTCTTGCAGGAAACTAAAATGCCAGCAAATGCTAAAATTATGAGATGTTCTTTTTTCATATTTGTTACAGAATAAGGTGTTCGCCCTTTCAATTTTCTTCAAAAGTGCGTGTAATTTATAGAACCATCAAGAAATTATGAATGAAACGGAAGAAAAAATGTTTGAGGCAGAATTAATTTTGATGTTTTGGAATGGTTTTATGCTATTTTAGTAGAAACTTCGTTATTATTACATCAGTGATTAAAAAAAAACAATCAATTCTTTTCCATGAAAATCTCATTCGCTCTAAGCAAACTCACGATATTATTTCTCTTATCATCATTGATAGTCATGAATTGTTCAAAAGACGATTCACCTTCAGGACAGATTGTTGGTAGCTGGAAATTTACCAATATTTATGTAAAAGAAGGTACAAAAGCAGAATCTGACCAGTTTTTGACATTGGCTTCTCAACTGCCTTGTGTGAAAGAAATTGTTTTTATTTTTAAGAAAAGTGGAGATGTAACAGCCACAACTTCAGCAGATTGTCAGTCCACAGCCAATATTTTTGTAGGTTCAGCAGGTTCAGGTAAATATGAAGTAACAGATAATAAATTGATAATTACAGACAAGACCTCAACAACTTTTGACATAACTTTTAGTGGAAAAACAATGACTTGGAAATTGGCAACCGTAAATGGGGCTGTTACGACAACGACGAGGTTTGTTTTTGCAAAACAATAGGATTTAGCTTTTTTTAGGAATAATCTTTGTAATCATTTCCCAGACCAAATCTGCCTCAAAACCCTTTCCCATAGCATATCTGGCGAGTTTTTGCTTCAAAATCAAGGGTTGCTTTTCGTTGCGGAGTTCGTGTTTTTTCTTTTCGAGAATTTCTCTCAAAGTTTCGAAATAATCATCATCTTCGATTTCTGCCATGCCAACTTTTATGCAATATTCGGAGAGTTTTCGGGCTTTGAGTTCGTACCGAATTTTCTGACGACCCCATTGTTTTACTCGAAATTTACTTCCAGCAAAAATCTTGGCAAAACGTTCTTCATTCAAAAAATTATCGGTAATCAAAAACGAAATAATTTCTTCGGCTTCATCGCCCCACACTTCCCATTTTTGCAAACGCTCACGCACTTCTGCATGCGTACGCTCTTGGTAAGCACAGAAGTTGGCAGCTTTTACTAATATATCACGACGGGTTATCAAGAATTGGTGATTTGGTGAATGAGTGATTTGGTTTTGCCTCTACATTCTGAACTCTACACTTTACATTCTGAACTCTATATGCTTTGCATCGTGCTTAATTTCCTATAAAAACCATCTTCAATTTTCAAAAGTTCATCATGTGTGCCACGTTCGATGATTTGTCCTTGATGAACCACCAAAATTTGGTCGGCATTCTGAATCGTACTTAGTCGGTGAGCAATGACTAAAGTTGTGCGATTTTTCATCAAATTAGTTAGGGCTTCCTGCACCAATTTTTCTGATTCGGTATCAAGTGCCGAAGTTGCTTCGTCCAAAATTAAGATTGGGGGATTTTGCAAAATCGCTCTTGCAATGGACAATCTTTGGCGTTGTCCGCCCGAAAGTTTCGTTCCTCTATCACCTATAACTGTCTGATAATCAGATGATTGCTGCATAATAAACTCGTGAGCATTAGCGATTTTGGCTGCCGACATTACTTCTTCCAAAGTTACGTTTTCGCCAAAAGCAATGTTATTAAAAATCGTATCGTTGAACAAAACAGCTTCCTGCGTAACAATGCCCATCAAGTGCCGAAGCGAATGTTGCGAAACGTTTTTTATGTCAATGCCATCAATCAAAATTTGCCCCGAATTTGGGTCATAAAACCTTGGAATCAAGTCGGCAATGGTAGATTTCCCACCACCAGATGAGCCAACCAAAGCAATGGTTTTTCCTTTTTCGAGAATAAAATTAATATTTTTCAAAACCTCAATATCACCTTCATAAGAAAAATTTACATCTCGAACTTCAATGTTAGTTTTAAAATTGGTAAGACTTAAAGAATTCGTTTTATCTTTTATAAGTGCTTGATTATCAACAAGTTCCAAAATTCTTTCGCCCGAAGCCAAACCTCTTTGTGCCGAACTAAAAGCATTGGAAATGTCTTTGGCTGGTCGCATCACTTGCGAAAAAGTAACTATATAGGCGATAAACTCTGAAGCTGTGAGTGAAGATTGATTATTGAGAATCAGTGAGCCGCCATAAAGCAAAAGACCGACAACGACCAAAACCCCCATGATTTCGGAAAATGGCGAAGACATTTCTCGACGTGCCGCCAGACTAAAAATAGCTTTTCGGTAGCCTTGATTTTCATTTTTGAATTTCTCAGTGATATATTTCTCAGCAACAAAGCCTTTCACGACTCTCATTCCGCCAAATGCTTCGTCCATTAAACTAATCAAATTACTCAATCTTTGTTGTCCTTCACCTGCATCTCGCCTCATACGTTTGACCAAAGTAGAAATAAAAATACCCGAAACAGGAATCACCAACAATGCAAAAAGTGTGAGATTCCATGAAATCGCAAATAGCATATAGATGTAGGAAATAAATAAAAATACTTCTTTGGTTGCTGCCGAAAAAGTATTTGCAATCGAATTTTCGACTTCTTGCACGTCTGTTACGATACGAGAAATGAGGTTTCCTTTGCGTTCATTACTAAAAAAACCAAGATGTAAATTGATTGAATTATTGAAAACTGCTTGCCGCAAATTGGCAACCATATTTGACTTAAATTTTTCTAATAGCCTGATACTGAGGTACTTAAATACATTTGAAAAAAAAACAGAACCAGCTAAAATTGCACAAACAAATTGTAATGCACCTTGTTTTCCGTAGTCAGAAAAGAATTTTGCAAAGTAAAAATTGAATTGACTAATAATACTAAAACCTGAAGTTGGATTCATCATTTTAGATACTTGCTGTGTATCTACTTGGTCGAATAGCACATTCAAAAGTGGAATTAAGAGTGTAAAATTCAAAACGCCAAAAATACTTGCCAATAGTGAAGTCAAAACAAAAGGCACGATGAAACCACCGAGAGGCTTGGCGTAAGAAAGTAATCGAAAGTAATTTTTCAATTGAATTATTTAAAAATGTTTGAGGGGCAAAGTTCGAGAAAATTTCATAAAATAATGTGGCACATATTAAAAATGTGCCACATTTAATTAATGTTCATTGATTTACACCTTCATTGTCTTCCAACGTCCTCTTTTAAAGACAAAAATGGCAATAATTGCTAAAATTGATTCACTAATAGCAATAGACCAAAATACGCCTGAAGGTCCCCACGCAAGGCTTTTAGCAAGGTAATATGCCAACGGAATTTCGATAAGCCAAAAGCAAATCAAATTCATAATCGTTGGCGAAAGTGTATCTCCTGCACCATTGAGCGATTGCCCAATGACCATTCCGAAACCAAAGAAAATATAGCCCAAACATACAATTTGTAGGCATAAAACACCAATTTCGATTACTTTTGGCTCATCTGTAAAAATTCCAATAAAATCTTTGGCAAAAAAAGCAAAGATAATTCCGACCAAAAGCAAAAATGCCATGTTGAAATAAGCCGTTCGCCAGACTGACGTTTCGGCACGGTCGGGTTTTCCTGCACCTAAATTCTGCCCCACAAGGGTTGCCGCGGCATTCGACATTCCCCAAGAAGGCAAAATTGTAAAAATAATAATTCTAATGGCAATTGTATATCCTGCTACAACTTCGCTACCAAAAGAAGATAAAATTCGAGTCAAGAAAATCCAACTTGCCGACTGAATCAAGAATTGCCCTGTGCCGCCAGCAGCTACACTGAGCAAACTTTTGATAACTTCTTTGTCAGGAATAAATTGTTTTCTGAGAACCTGAATATTGCCATTTCCACCAAACAAAGCATATAATTGATACAAAACACCAACAGTTCGGCCAATAGTTGTAGCGATGGCAGCACCTTCTACACCAAAGCCCATCACAGGAATCAAGATAAAATCCATGATAATATTGATGAAATTTGCTAATAAAATCGAACGCATCGCCGTTGAAGCATCGCCCGCCCCACGCAATGCACCACTCAATGTATAAAGCAAAACTATGGACGGGCTACTGGCAAAAATGATGCGTGTATAACTCGCTCCTTTGGTAATCAAATGTTCGCTTCCACCCATTAAACGTAGAATATCTTCGGCAAAAACAAAACCTAAAATCCCTACTGAAATACCCAAAATCAATGAAATAATGATAACTTGAGCAACTGCCAAACCACCTTCGGTTTTGTTCCCTTCGCCTACTCGTCGAGCAACGATTGCGGTGGCTGCAGCACTTAAACCAATGGCAACGGAGTAAATTAATGTCAGCACTGATTCAGTCAAACCAACTGTTGCAACACCTTCTGTTCCTATATATCTTGCTACAAAAAAAGCATCAACAACAGCAAAAAGTGATTCGCCAATCATTTCTAAAATCATCGGAACTGAAAGAAGAAATATTGCTCGATTGATACTTATTGTTGTATAATTTTGGTCTTCGCCACGAATGGCTTGCATAAATAGATTGTATATTTTTCGCATGTGAAAAAAAGTATTATGTAGTCCACAGTCATTAGACTATAGTCCACAGAGGTATAAATTTTAAAAAAGAAATTTTGAGAATTATGAAAATAATCTCTTGTAAAAAAGGAAATAAGAAGAAAAATTAGTTTGCACTTAGCAAACAATATCGAGCAACTTCATGGGCTTTTGAAGATTTTGTGTGGCAAAGATAGAAATTTGTTTTTTGTAAAAAAATATTTGTAGAAAAATTTTCCGAATTGAATTTCTAAGCTCTCACCACACCAAGTTTCAATAATTCCCAAAAACACTTAGCAGTTGATTGAATATCTATGCTTGCATCGTGGGCATCAATGATGCGGGTTTTGAAAAGTTTGTAGTACAATTCGTCTAATTTGGGCCATTTATAGCCATAATTGCCAGGAATTTTACAAAAATCAATAACGTTTTTGTTTTTCATGGTACAAAAATTACGTTTTGCTAAGAAAGCATTTGTATCAAACGATTTTCGGAAAAGTTCTGCCCCAACGATACATTTATCAAAGTCAAAATTGTGTGCAACCAATAGTGTAGCTTCCTTCACGGCATTATCAAAAATGTCAAGAATTTGCTTCAAATCTTGACCCTCAATATTCGCTCTCTCAGTAGTAATTCGATGAATGCGAGAGGCTTCATTTGGAATCGAAAAACCTTCGGGTTTGATGATATAATTATGATTTGCTGCTAATGTACCATCTTCAAAATATTCTACAAAAGCTAATTGCACCAATCTGGGCCAATTTTGACTGTTGGAGATTGGTGCATTATAGTTTTTAGGCAAACCCGTAGTTTCAGTATCGAAAAAGAGGATTTTTCTCATGGTGATTCGTTATGTTATTTACCACAAAATAACACAAAGCTTATTCTCAGTGAAACTCTGTGTTACTTTGTGCCTTTGTGGTAAATTTTTATTCTTTCTTACTATTAAACCAATAATAAACAGGAATACCAAGAGCTACAATTCCAAGTCCAGGGTAAGTAAATTGAGGTTTTTCTTTAATCAAAATCAAAACAATAATTGAAGCCACAATTACATAAAGCATCGGAATAATTGGATATCCCGGAGCTTTAATTGGTCGCTCTGCATCAGGCATTTTTTTACGTAAAATGAATATTCCGTAAATCGTAAATGCATAAAATAAAATAACTACGCCCATCAAATAGTCGAGCAAATCACCGTATTTTCCTGTCAAACACAAGAAACACGCCCAAAAACACTGCCACCAAAGGGCATTTTGTGGCACACCAGCTTCGTTTAATTTTCCAAAATTCTTGAAAAACAAACCATCTTTTGCCATTGTATAATAAACCCTTGCACCTGACAATATCAAGCCATTATTGCAACCAAAAGTAGAAATCAT
Source organism: Emticicia sp. (assembly GCA_031378345.1). Lineage (GTDB taxonomy): Bacteria > Bacteroidota > Bacteroidia > Cytophagales > Spirosomataceae > Emticicia. The sequence goes on from JANNDY010000135.1 coordinate 40,862, forward strand.
AATCAAAACAGCTACAATAATAGAGAAACCTTGTCCGCCAATAACTTGGGCAGCTGCAGCGGCAACCCTGTCTTCTGAAGCAAACTGTATGCCTCGACTCAAAGCGTCAGCACCATTGGGGTCGCCCTTCAAAGGCAAAATACAGAGGTAAGCAATATTCATCAAAATGTACAAAGCCGTTACCAAAATTGTGCCTATCATCAAACCTCTCGGAATCGTCTTTTCGGCATTGACAACTTCATCACCAGCGAACGTCAGACCGTTCCACGCATCACTCGAAAACAAAGTTCCAACTTGCGTAACGCCCAAAGCCAAAATGATTCCGAAACCGCCAATTCCTGTGATAATCCATTGATTATCAACCTTTGATGTGCTCGAAGCATCGAATATATTTGTGAAATTTTGTGAAATTACATCAGCATTTGCCCCCAAAATAAAGCCCAAAATTATGAGCATTGCAATTGCTCCAAGCTTGGTTGTACTGAAAATATTTTGAATGATTTTGCCTTCTTTTACGCCTCGCGTATTGGCATAAGTTAGCAAAATAATACTCGCCATTGCTAATAATCGCTGTGAAGTAAGTTTGAAACTGGTATCACCAATACTAAAAAACTCGTGTTTATCACTAATAATTTCAGGAAAAAGCACACCAGAATATTTGGCAAAAGCTACGGCAACTGCAGCAATAGTACCAGTTTGGATAACTGCAAAAAAAGACCAGCCATAAAGAAAACCCGTGAGTTTACCGTAGGCTTTTTGAAGAAAAACGTATTGTCCACCAGCTTGTGGGAACATGGCTGTAAGTTCGCCGTAGCACAATGCACCGACCATCGTGAGTAATCCAGCTAAAAGCCAAGAGGCTAATAACCAGCCCGTTGAGCCAACTTGCCGAGCTACATCGGCACTGACGATAAAAATTCCAGAGCCAATCATCGAACCCGACACGAGCATTACGGCATCGTATAGTTTGATTTCTTTTTTAAAATTTGCCAAAGTAGTATTTTAGTTAGGGTTTGTTAATCAATGAGTTATAATTATTTTATTTCTTCGCCAATTTACTATGACTATAACCGTAAGCAAAATAAATCACCAAGCCAATGCTCATCCAAATAATAAACATTCGCCAGTTTGTCCAGCCGAGTTCGGTCATTAGATAAAGATTTGTGAGAATTCCTAAAACTGGTAAAAGCGAAAAGTTATGAATAAAACTCAAAACCGTTAGTACAGCAAACACAATCCAGAATACAAAAAGCAATGGTTTTGCTTCTAAATGTTGCAAAATATCCCCTTGCGAATAAGTAAAATACAATGCTCCCAGCATCAAAATTCCGCAAATATATTTCGCATTGATATATGGAATCTTAAATTTTGCACCTTTACTCATGCCATTTGTGTCTAAATAAAGCACTCCTGCACACACCAAAATAAAGGCAAAAAATGTTCCTACGCTCGTTAAATCTACAAAGAAACTCATCTTGAAAAACAAAGAAGGCACTGCAACCAAAATTCCTGTAATGATTGTTGCAAAACCTGGTGTTTTGAATTTTGGGTGAATTTCACCAAATTTTTTACCCAAAAGGCCATCACGACTCATAGTCATCCAGATACGTGGCTGCCCAATTTGATATGCCAATAAAGCACTCGTAATTGCCACAACCGCACTCACCGATATAACTCCCGCCACAAAATCAAAGCCTACATTGGTAAATACATACGCCAATGGGTCGGCAACATTGAGTTCTTTATAATTGACCATTCCAGTAAGTACAAGCGAGATAAGCACATACAAAACCGTACAAATGACCAAGCACAAAAGCATAGCACGAGGCAAATCTCGCTGAGGATTTTTGGCTTCTTCGGCAGTGGTCGAAATAGAATCAAAGCCAATAAATGCAAAGAAAACTGCCGCAACTCCACTCAAAACACCTTCTACTCCATTGGGGGCGAAGGGTGTCCAATTTTCGGGCCGTACATAAAAAACTCCAGCAACAATAACCAATAGAATAACAAGTAGCTTTAAACCTACCAAAAAATTGCTGGCATTACGAGATTCTTTGATTCCGATATAACAAAGCGTGGTGATAAGCACAGTAATAATTCCCGCAGGAAGATTGAAAATGATTTTCATAAACCCCAAACTTGGAGCATCTTGAAAGGCTTGTGCAAGGCGTTGTGTGCCTGTGCTTATTTCTGCTCCACCTGCATGAACTTTTGTATAGGCTTCTTGGGCTGTAGTATAGTCAATGGCAAGCCAAGCTGGAAAATGAATACCAAAACCTTCGAGCATCGAAGTAAAATAACTCGACCACGAAATGGCTACTACCATATTAGACACGGCATATTCCAAAATCAATGCCCAGCCAATAATCCAAGCTGCCATTTCGCCAAAAGAAACATAAGCATAAGTATAAGCACTACCACTTACAGGCACCATTGACGCAAATTGGGCGTAGCTCAATGCCGTAAAAACACATGCAATAGCTACAAAAACGAATAAAAGTGAAACGGCTGGCCCTCCATTGAAACTTGCCAAGCCGATGGTACTAAAAATCCCTGCACCAATAATAGCTGCAATTCCAAGCAAGGTCAAATCACGTACACCAAGCACTCGTGCTAAGGAATGTGCCTCATCTCTATTTTCTGCATCTTTTACTGCCTGACCAATGTCTTTTTTACGAAATAGGGAATTAAACATATTTATAATGAAGTTTAGGTTTTGATGAATACTTTTCAAAAATATCGAAAAAATAGCAATTTTGTTGCTTCTATGTTAATTATTTATCCAATGAGCGAAAAATTCCTTATGAGAATGTTAATAAACTGACAATCCTATATCTTGAAATTGATAGAAAATAAGAAAGGCATGGTTCATTGAACCATGCCTTTTGTCTAAACCCTAACTAAACCGTATAAAACTTTGATTATCTTTTTACCCTATCAAGTAGTAATCAAAATCATTTTTTATTGCCACAAACTCCAAATGACCTTCATTCAAAGCTTTTATTGAAATTGATTTTTTCTCCAAGATACTTTCTGTAAAAAATCGAATAACATAATTCGCTACCATTTCTACAAATGATTCTTGCATCGTAGATTCATCTTGCCCAATACTTTCTATTGTTTGCGTAATATTGTTTTTTAAATTTTGTAGCTGACTTGATAATACACTTTTTTTAGCATTTTTGCTCAGCATACGCTGCTGTTCGTAAGTATTTTGTGGAAACCCCATAGCCATCGAGTTTAGGCTAATCAATGTAATTGCAAGAAGTAAGAGTAGCTTTTTCATAATTTTGTGGGCGGCGAACCGCTGTTTTTTTTGTGTAAATCATTTTTTCTGATTGACTATACAAAGATATATGTTTTCTTTAGTATTGTGCAATACATAGTACCTTTAATTTTAATAATTTTGTATAAACGGCGAATATTTATGATAAACGGTTTAAATAAATAGCTTTACTAATAAGATGCAAAATGATGATACAAAGTTGCACTTAATAAAATATATTTTCAGTTAAAAAAAGTTAAACAGTGTTAATTGCGGTGTGAAGTGCCAATTTTAGTAGATGAACTGAAAAACAAAAAAGGAGAAGCCTTTCGACCTCTCCTTTTTTTATAGTTTTGAATAAGAAAAACATTCTACATTCGTCATTCTTTTTAATATTCCCACAAATTATGTTCAAATTCCATCAATTCGTGTTCCAATTGTTCAGATTTCAACATACCTTCACGTGGCGATTTGTAAATATCATCTAAGAAATTATCTAACGCATTTGATTTTTTGATGATTTTTCCGTGAAAAAGACGCAATTCAAAAGCATCAGCTAAGTTTTTGTGTTGTGCTACATTGGCAGCATTATACCAAATACATTTTGCATTGCTACGGAAATAACGTTCCAATTCTTTATACTTAAAAGTTGCAATTGGGCGATCAAAACCTAAACTCGTTTGGTCTGATGGAATAATCAATGTCATTGTCAGAATATCAAAATATTGACGTGAGCGTTGTTTATCAAAAACCCAATCTTCTTTCAACATCAATGTTGTCAATTGTGTAGCAAAAATCTCTACACCATCAGTTGCCATTGCTTCGGTAGCTGTTGGTGCTGCGGGTGCAGTTGCTGTTCCAGCTGCGGGTTTTGCACCACCACTATCACCACCCCAACCATCGTCTCCACCTGCCGAAAAACCAGCGGCTTTCTCTTCTTGAGATAATCCGCCACCGTCCATTTTCATTAAAAGACGCTCATTAAATTGCTCTAATGTTAATTGTGTTGTTAAAGAATCATTTGAATAAGGTACAATCAAGCCAGCTTTTACTGCATCAATTAAATGCTTAGTAATTTCACTTCCTTTCGAAAAAAGCGGTTGATTTTGCTTCTCTTTTAAGTCAATTCTTCTCCATAAAGTTGTTTTATACATGACATTTTCCTCATGTATTGGACGAAGCGATAATGGATTCAAGTAGTTGTTTGACTTTTCTTGTGCAACTGCTAACTGGCTGATAATCAATGCGATACCAAATGCCAAGCTTTGAAATTTCTTCATAATTTTAACAATTATTTTATATTAATTTAGCGGAATTGTAAAGAACACTTCACCTACGTCAACTGATTCTACTTCTCCCTTAAAATTCTTACGTTCTACTCTTTTTATTACAATTACATAACGGTCGCCCGCTTGTGCTTGTTGTGCAAAGCTTGAAATATTTGCCTCTCCATTAAATGTTCTACCATCTATTTTTCTTGTACCACGAGCTAAATTTACCTCAAACTCTGTTACTCTAAATTGAGCATCTTCAGGGTTTGTTGCTTTAAACGACTCATCTGGAATAGCTGCGGCTCTAAGCGTTCTTAAACCAGTAGCAGAAGCACCTCTTCGCTCATCAACTGGTGAGCCATTTCCAATCATTTTAATCGTTGGTTTTGGCACACGACGAACTGGAAAAGGGAATGATTGTAAAGTAATCCCGCTATTTACTACGTCCATTACAACTTTCGCTGCAGATGGCACAATCGTTACTTTTCCACTTCCTCCGGGAATAAATTCTCCACCAGAACCACTGAATGTTGGGCTATATAACCCCCCTAAACCTGGAGAATAAGTAACCAAACGGTTGGCACATTTAAAGTATAAAGCAGGCATTGAGGCTGTTTCGATTTGTACCGAAGGCTTCAAAACTGTATAAGTTTCTTCCTTTTCTACCGATTTCATTGATCCATCAGGAGAAGGATATGAAACAGTAGCTTTATAAGAGCGTTTCAATTGTCCATTTTTATCAAATTCACCACCTGAGGCGGTAATTTCGTAAGTTCCTTTGCCATCTTTTACTGGCAATGCCGAGCCATTGATGCTGATTCTTGGCGTAATAGATTTTGAATACGCCCCAATCGCTACTTCTGCTTTGTATTTTTGACCAGCAACAACCGAACGCGAGTCTGGAATAACCACAGCAAAGATTTCGTCAAATTTGATTTCTTTCAAACCAACCAAACTTGCCAAATATTCTAAAATTTCACCTTCAAAACGACGAACTTCCGACTGCTTTTGACTTAAAACTGCCAATGCCGCAGGCACAGGAGTTTGGGCAAAATACAATTCCGAAAAGTCTTTGTTTCTTGTAATATCATCTGTTTTTGACAAAGCAGGGTCTTTTGAGGCATCAATAGCTAAGTCAGGAAATTTGGGTGCTTTTGGGTCATTAAATTTCTGTAAAGTAACCGCAAATTCATTCAATTTTTTCTTCAATTCATAGCCTTTACCATTATTTGCAGAGCCAACCATCAAAACAGCTACTTTTTCTTCTTCTGCTGGGTTTGCTACGCCACCCGTTTCTGGGTCAAGTCCGCCACCTGCATTGATGATTTCTTGCTTCAAACCACCGATGTAATTATCCATTTCACCAGTTAGTTTTCTTACTTCTGCAGCTTGGCGAAGTACATCAGTATATTGAGCTCCACCGGGTTTTTCAATTTCTTTTTTTATTGCATTAACTGATTTCTCGTTATTGCCGTTAGCTGCCGAGTTTGCTCTTTCCAAACTATTATTTAATAGTTGAAACTTTTGCAAAAGTGCATTACTTACTTGAAGTGCTAACATTGCCGTCAGAACGAGATACATCATATTGATCATCTTCTGACGTGGCGACTCTTTTCCACCTGCCATATATTCTATATATTATACAGTTAGTAATATTTTTTTAGTTATAAATTAGTTTTAAGATTTTAGTTTTGAATTGATTAGAATGCAAAAAACACTCAGAATTCAGAACTCTGCACTCAGAACTCAATTGCCTTTCATTGCTGACAACATACTTCCGTAAACGTTATTCAGTGAACTAAGGTTATTAGTCAATTTAGACATTTCTGCCTTAAATTGTTGTGTTTCTTTCGAAGCCTCCGACATATCTTGCATTGCAGTTGTCAAATTACCATAGAATGCGTTCATTGCCTTCAAATGTCTGTTTGTGTCTTGTAATTCAAGTTCATAAACGGCATTCAAAGCACCCATATTCTGAGTGATTTTACCAAATTGTGAGCGATATTCTTGTGCATCTTTGGTAGCATCGCCCATGCTATTCATGGCAGTAATGGCGGTACCATAAGCACTATTCATAGCTGAAACTTGCCCAGAAGCTGTTTTTACATTTTTTGCATAATCGCTTGTAGCAACTGTTGCATCAGTCAAATCTGCCATTTTAGATACTTGACCCGTCAAACTCTGAATACCTGTTTTTAAGCCTTCAAAAATATCTGGTGTAATGCGTGCATTGGCAAGCATATCGTCCATTTTGGCTGTTAAACCTGCACCTTGGTTACTTTTCTTAGGAAGTTCGCCTTGATAAGTATCTGATAATTCAGGATAAACTTTTTCCCATTGATATTCGGCACTTGGGCGAAGGAATGATTGAAAAGCATAAATCAAGAAGATTGCTGCTTCTACACCCAAACCAACAGGTAGCATCCATCCAAATCCTTCGTAGTGTTGGATTTTACATAATGCTCCTAAAATTACAACTGATGCTCCTGCACCATAAAAGAAAGGAATAATTTTGTCCCAGAATAAACTTGTGTCGCTGTTACTTGCTGCCATATGCTTTTAAAATTTAAGAATTAGATTTTATTGAAAGTGGAAATTTGATTATTGCTGTTAGTTTTTTGTTAATCGCCAATAGCTATCTATATTTTGAACATAAGAATTGCGAAGTAAAAAGAAGACATTCTGTTGAATATCTCAAATTCATACTTCGCAATTCTTTATTTTTTATTCTCTTCCTGGAACACTTCCTAAGCGGTCCATTACGCATCTGAAACCTATATATGAGCGACGCTCGTTACGGAATTCATAAGTTCGAGTACCTGTTTCAAGGAAATAAGCTACGTCTTTCCACGAACCACCTTTGATGATTTTGCGTGGCTCATTTTCGTCATTATATACAGGGTTCAAATCCCAAGTTACAGGCATATATGACTCCGCATAAGCATCTTGACACCATTCTGCTACATTTCCTGCCATATTAAACAAACCATAATCATTTGGATTGAATGCATTTGACGGAGCTGTATAAGGATAGCCATCTGCACGATAATTTCCACGATAAGGCTTGAAATTTGCTAAGAAACAGCCTTTTCCATTAGCTACGTAAGGATTTCCCCAAGGGTATTTTGCACCTTCTTTGCCTCCACGAGCTGCCCATTCCCATTCTGCCTCAGAAGGCAAACGATAACGTGGCGACTTAAACATTGTGTGTTCTGTACGATAATCATTGAAGAGTTTTGTACGCCATTTTGAGAAATAAACTGCTGCGTCCCAACTTACGCCCACTACTGGATACATATCAAAAGCTGGTGATGAGAAATAATATTCTGTCATCTGGTCGCCATTATGATAGGTAAAGTCTTTACTCCAAACGGCTGTGTCAGGGTAAAGTGTGGACATGATAAACTCTTCACCAAGCACCGAAACTGAGTCTGTTGTCATAGAACTAACAAACTGACGATACTCGTGGTTAGTAACTTCGGTATCATCCATGTAAAACGGAACAATAGTTACTCGCTTGTTCATTGAAATACGTGCTGACATTACGTCTTCATCTGCCTGACCCATCATTAATGAGCCAGATGGAATTAAAACCATTCCCTCAGGAGCAGTTTGCTTGTAGCCTTTGCGGGAAGTTGCAATGATTTCGCCATTACGGATTCCGTCCATGCCTACTTCTTTGCCGCCTTTGCCGCCGCCCTTGCTGCTTTTCTTTCCACCAAAAATTTTGCCCAATGGATTCTTACTTGAAGAACCGCAACTTTGCATCATCAGTATTGGGGCAATCACTAACAGACTTTTCAAAAAGGTCTTTAATATTCTCTTGTTCATAGTTGAAAACAAGTTGGTTATCTATTAATTTGGGTACTAAATTCAATAATATAGAAACGTGGCTAAGGAAAATAATATTGTATTAGCTCACAAAGTTATGAAAAAAAATAAGTTTTTCCGATAACTCTAAACAGATAGTACAATTATTAAGCCAAAATAAGTCTGAGAACAGTATTTCGCAAATCGGCTTATTAATTTTATAGGATTTTTTATAGAAAACACTGTGTTTCTATAAACTATTGAGTAAATGGGCAGGGAGAATTATTATTTTGTTATTAAACGGCACAAATTGTGCCAAAAGGGTAAATTTTAATGATAAATGTTGAATGATTAATTTTGTGCCTACGTAAAAGATATTTGTGAAAAATGGTTTTCATTCACCATTTAACATTCAAAATTCACTGTTATTAATATCTATATCTTGGTGTTCTGACAATTGATTTTTTTCCTGCACGCAAGGCTGCTAAGGCATAGCTCAAAATAACTTCGTGTGAAGTAGCACTTTTTGCACTTGCTCCACCTATAATGACATCAATGGCATAGCCCAAACGCATACTTCCATTCAATAAGTTTGCTCCCAAAAGTGCCGAAACTGCATCACCTGTTCGGTAACTTGCTCCTAACCAATAACGAGTATCATAAGTTGCCATTGCTCCAAATTCTGCCGAAACTGTACTCAAATCTGACTTTATTATTAGCATTGGACTTATATCTATTGTATAGGATACTCCAAAAAGCATGCTTCCTGTTAGATACGCACTTCTTTTTAGGGTATTTGTTGCAGATTTTGAACCAAGTCCAAATTTTGGCTCGTTGAGGTGGTTCATTGAAAGTCCAATAGAATAGCCTGGGTTATAAAGATATGCTCCTGCTCCCAAATCAAATGCTGACTGGTTTACGCTACCTGTTGCCAAAAGTGGGTCGCTTTCATCTCTTGCACGCAAACGACTATAATCAAGTCCTCTTGTAAAAAAGCCTCCGCTTACGCCCAAAGCCAACTGACTTTCACCAACTGGTAGATGATAAGCATACGAAAGTTTCATATCTCGTTGAATACTTGCTCCAATTTTATCATTTACGAAAGTGAAACCTACGCCACTTTTTATCATTTTTAGTGGAATATTGGCAGAAATCACTTGTGTAACTGGAGCTCCGCCATCATCGAATGTACTTTGATAGCCCAAATATTGTGTACGATAAATGGCTTGAAAACGAGTAACGTTTTCAGAGCCTGCCGTTGCAGGATTGACAAATAATTGGTTGAAAATATAATGACTAAACTGTGCATCTTGTTGGGACGAAGCCTTGAAAGATACAAACAATAAAATGATATAATAAATCTTTCTCATAATGGGCGAAGAAATTAGTCAATGTTCAACAGGCGATAAATTTTACTCTACCTTAGCTGTTTTCTATTGGCAATTTAAGTAAAATTTTGAATTCCTACACCATAACGAAAAAAAATAGGCTAAACTTGTGGTTTAGCCTAAATCTTCTATCAAATATTGTTTACTTTCTTAATGTAGAGTTCCAAAGCCCCTGTCATGGAAGGTGCATTGGGTAAGGGAGCTTCAATGTCGAGAATATATCCTGCATCTCGAATGGCTCTTGCCGTAGTCGGACCGAAAGCTGCCAAACGGGTATTGTTTTGCTGCCATTCTGGAAAATTAGCATCTAATGAAGTAATGCCCGAAGGACTATAAAAACAAATAATATCATAGAATACTTCGGTCAAATCTGATAAGTCCGAAGGGACTGTTTCGTACATGATTGCTTCTGTGAGATGCAAATCGTTGCGATTCATCAGATTTGGAATATCATTGCTACGAATATTTGAACACGGAAACAAGAACTTCTCTGTTTTGTGTTTCATAATTAATGCTTCCAAATCGGCGGCTGTTTTCTGACCTACAAAAATCTTTCGTTTTCTGATAACAATGTATTTTTGTAAATAATTAGCCGTTTGCTCCGAAATACAGAAGTATTTCATGTCAATCGGCACTTCAATTCGCATTTCTTTAGCAATACGAAAAAAGTTATCTACCGCATTTCTACTTGTCAAAATAATAGCGGTATGAGCCAAAATATCCACCTTTTGACGGCGAAAATCTCGATGGTCTAAGCCTTTTACTTCAATAAACGAGCGAAAATCTATTTTGATGCCATATTTTTTTGACATTTCAAAATAAGGTGATTTTTCGTCGGTTGGCTTTGCCTGAGTAACTAAAATGCTCTCAACTTTACGGAGGCGTTCTTGAATCATTTTTTCTGTTATATCACTCATTCAACATTGCAGGTTTTCAAAAAGCTTTTGGCTTTTAATTTTATTATTTCTTTGTATATCGCACTTTTTGTGAAAGCTAAAAGCCTTTTTACAAAGCAAACCTAATACCCAAAATAACGGGCAGTAATTCAACGATGCAAAGGTACGAAATTAAATAAAGACTTTGTATAGGGATACTTCTATTAATAGTAAAATATAATATAAAAAAACGTAATAAGTAAAAAACAATGATGGGCGTAAAAAGATAAACTTTCCAATTGAAATCGTGTGGAAAGTAACCCATGAATAGCACCAAAAGTACCAAAACCAATGCTGTAAAGAAAATAATAGACGACTGAATGATTTTGAAATAGTGTAAATCAACAACTTTTTCGAGGTTGAATAACTGCCCTACAAGGCTAATAAAGAAGTATTTGATTATGAGTATGACAAAAACTGCCAAGCTAATTCGAAAATAATTTGACAATAAAACGCCCAAAGTTTCGCCTTCTTGCAGAATCGCCCTTCCTCCAAAAATATAGATTCCCTTACTCTGCAAAAGCATATAAAATAGCCCCATAATCAAACCCAAAAGAATGATAAACATAATATTCATTCGACTGAGAGGGCGATTAATGAGAAAAGATTGCTCTCGCACCAATGTATTTACCAAATCTCGCACATTATAATATCGCTGAAAGGCTCGCACATAAGAATTTGATAAGTATGAAAACATCACCAAAATAAACATCGATACCATTACCAAATAATTGCGGTAAGGTGCTGGTGTACGAGGCTTGGCAGTAACTCCCGATTGAGCTAACACAATAGGCTTTTGGTCGAGCGAACGCTTATAGCCAAGAAGAAGTGTTTTGTCTTCTATGCTATTTGAGCCATAAAGCGTAATATAGATGGTTGGCTGTTCATACACTTTATAGAGGCTATCTACACTTAATACAATCCATTTACCAACGGGAATTTTCTGACGAAGTGAGCCATTGATAAATAAAAAATTATCGGCTTTGTTTGAATAAACAAGTATGTTATAGCCTCGATTGCTTTGAATATCGCAAAAAAGTGTATGCGAAGGGTAAGCCAAATGTTGCTCCAATATATATGGAACATAGGCTTTCATTCTATCATTATACACCTGCCAATCGTCGTGGTAGTCATGTACCAAGAAGTATTGATTGTTTGGACCAACAGTTGTGGCAAACAATTTTGATGATATTAATAGCAAAAGTATGTAAAGACTTTTCTTCAAACGCTCTTTGGAATTTTTTTGCAAAATTAAACAAAAAAGGTCAGACTTAGCAAGTCTGACCTTTTTTGTTTACCAATATTTTTGTTTTTATGCTCTTCCCAAAGCCTTCAACATCGTTGCTCCGATGTCGGCAGGCGAAGCTACAACAAAGATTCCACATTCTTCCATAATTTTCATTTTTGCAGCGGCTGTATCATCAGCTCCACCTATGATTGCTCCTGCGTGTCCCATGCGGCGACCTTTTGGGGCAGTTTGACCTGCAATAAAACCAACTACTGGTTTTGTACCAAATTCTTTTACCCAACGAGCTGCATCGGCTTCCATTCCTCCACCAATTTCGCCTATCATTACAATACCTTCGGTTTCGGGGTCATTCATCAAAAGCTCAACTGCTTCTTTTGTAGTTGTTCCAATGATTGGGTCACCTCCAATTCCGATAGCGGTTGTTTGTCCTAAGCCTACTTTTGTTAATTGGTCAACAGCTTCGTAAGTAAGTGTTCCTGACTTAGAAACTACGCCAATTGTGCCTTTTTTGAAGATAAAACCTGGCATAATGCCCACTTTACATTCTTCGGCGGTGATAATTCCCGGGCAGTTAGGTCCAATCAAAGTAACATTTTTGCCTTGTAAATAAGATTTTACCATAACCATATCTTTGGTCGGGATTCCTTCAGTAATACAAACAATTACTTTGATACCACCATCGGCAGCTTCCATGATTGCGTCGGCAGCAAAAGCTGGCGGTACAAAAATAATAGATACATCTGCTTTTGTGGTAGAAACTGCTTGTTCAACGGTGTTGAAAACAGGACAGTCGAGGTGCATTTGACCACCTTTGCCAGGCGTTACACCACCGACAACATTAGTGCCGTATTCAATCATTTGACCTGCATGGAAAGTTCCTTCCGTGCCAGTAAAACCTTGTACGATTACTCTGGAGTTTTTATTTACAAGAACGCTCATTCTTTGGTCTGTTTTTAATTTTATGTAAAAGTAGTCCGAAATGAGAAAAGTACAAAAAGAATTTGAGAGTTCTGAGTTATGAGCTCTGAATTCTGAATTTAAGTAGCTGATTATCAAATACTTAGCAATAAAAATATTTTTGCTAAAATTTTATAGTTCTTTGAAAATTTTTAAATTTTCAGCAACCAGGGCGGAGAGTTTTTGAATTATCTTGAATCGAAACCTTTTGAGCTTCTGTCAAACTTTCGGTTATGTTATGTAGTTTACGAACCAATTCTTTGGCAATTGCTCCTGCGGCACAGGTGCTTTGTCCCGTAATTACTTGGCGGTCGGACACTACAAATAGTGCGTAAGGAAGTATGGCTTTTTTGAAAATAGCTCCTCGTTTTTTCATTTCTTTTTCGAGTGAAAATGGCATGTATTTTCTGTTTCCTGCCAATGTTTCTTCTAAGTCCGAAAACCCTGTAACTTGCTTATTATTAAGCAAATACGAACCGTTTTTTAGTCTAATATTTAGTAAGCCACTCACACCATGAGCAATTCCTGCAACTACTCCCCCATTTTCATAAATTATTTTTGCAATGTTTTGAAAAAATAGATTTTCAGGAAAATCGGCTAAAGTACCATACCCTCCTGAAAAATAAATAGCATCATAATTTTGGGGATTGATTTGCTGAGGTGAAAGCGTGTGCTGCAACTTATCTCGAAAGGTTTCATCATTATAATATTCCCAATCAGTTTTTTTTACATACATCCAAGATAGACTATGTTTATCAATCCTCACCTCACCACCATTTGGGCTAATAAATGTATAATGATAGCCATTGGTTTCAAGCACACGAACAAAACGAGCAACCGTGCCGAGCCAAACTCCCGAAGGTGCTTTTCCACCCGGAAAAACCTTTTCATTGGTCGTTACGATTAATATATTCTTACTCATTTTATAAGAAGTATAGTTATTTCTTTAACGAAGTTATTTATTACAAAATGAAAAACAAATTTTTTGTAAATCATTTCTTGTATTTTTAAAGAAGAATTTTAATTTTTACAAAACTTTTTTTAAAACGTTTTTCGAGAAAATTAGCGATGAAAACTACAACAGGCAATCTTTTTATTTATCTGCAAGCACTTGGGGGAAAATTTCTGGGTCCAAATGCTTATAATAGTAACGAAATAAAAATTATATTTCGTTATTCTGGAGGGGAATTTGAACTTCCTTATCGGGTAATTTCGAGTACCAACGATGGAAGTATTTCACCTGTATTTTCTGCTGGAAATAGCTCCCCAATGCCAATTCTTACACCATCTGATTTGGCAGGGCAAAATCCAAGCGTCAATTATCTTACAACAAATATTAATACAATTGTAGCTTTGAGCAAAGTATTTGTTTTGCCAAAAACCAACGAAATGGCTACATTGACAGCGAAAATACCTACACCTACGGGAAAAGTATTGACTATTTCGGAGTCTGTAAGGTTGATTTCTGAGCAAGAATTTTACAAAATCACGCTTGTAGTTTCAGGCTTATTATTAGAGGTCAATCCTGCGAAAATTGATGGTGAAATTTCGATTTTTGTAAAAATGATGTGTGGCTGTAAAGTAAGCGTGGGGCTTCCAACATCTTTTTGGTCGCCAAATGATTTTATGGTAAATGCAAACGTAGTTTATACAGATGACTCTACTCAACAATACACATTAAGTTTTGATTTGGAAGCTAACAATTCTTTGTTTAGTGCTAAAGTTCAAAATTTAGAAAAAATCAAATCAATTAATTTTTATGCTCAGCAAGCGAGTACAGAAAATTATGGAGCTTTGGAACAAATAATGTAAGAAGCAAAACTCAAATCAATCCTTCCCGCAACAAATCATGCAGATGTACAAAGCCTTCAACTATATTATTATCGACAACAACCAACTGTGTAATGTTTTTTTCTTGCATCATTATTAGAGCATTAGCGGCATATTCGTCGGCTGAAATAATCTTTGGCGATGGGTTCATAATGTCTTTTGCTTGCAGGGTCGAAAAATCTTGGGCAACCCGCTTCAACATTCTTCTTAAATCCCCGTCAGTAATAATACCTAAAAGTTCGTTTTGTTCATTTACTACTGCCGTAGCTCCAAGTCTTTTTGATGTCATTTCTAATATAACTGTCTGAATATCAGCATTTTGAAAAACTTTCGGCACAGCATTTTGTGGAAAAATATCTCTTACTTTCAAATAAAGTTTTTTCCCCAGACTTCCGCCAGGATGATATTTTGCAAAATCTTTCGACGTAAAATCTCTTGTTTCCAGCAAACACATTGCCAAGGCATCGCCCAAAGCCAAAGCTGCCGTAGTAGAAGTTGTTGGTGCAAGATTTAGTGGACAAGCCTCTCGCTCTACGTGAGCATTGAGTACAAAATTGGCATTTTTGGCAAGATAAGAATCAATATTACTTACCATTGCGATTAATTTATTGCCATAACGCTTCAATAGCGGCACTAAAATTTTTATTTCGGGCGTATCTCCACTTTTTGAAATGCAAAGAACCATATCATCAGCTTGAATCATGCCCAAATCTCCATGAATGGCATCGGCAGCGTGCATAAAAACAGAGGCTGTACCAGTGGAATTTAAAGTAGCTACGATTTTCTGAGCGATGATGGCACTTTTGCCAATACCAGTAATTACGAGCCGTCCTTTACTTTCAAGAATTGCTTCCACACAAGCCTCAAAATGTTCATTTATATAATTTTTCAAAGAAAGAATTGCCTCCGCCTCATCTTGTAAAACTTTTTTAGCAACGCTTTGTATTTTTTTTTCTAACTTCGTCTTCACTTTTGAGAACTTTATTTTTTCACAAAAGTAGCTGATGTTTAATAAGTACACAAAAAAGAATTTATTAAAGGAAGGAAGGCTTCGCTTAAAGCGAAGCCTTCCTTGAACAAAAATTATTTTTTTACACTAATTCAAAAAATGTAGTATCTTAGCATCATACTTACCTATTTCTTATATACATACAAGTTCCGTACAGCAACAGTTTTTATGGTAGAAGCAGCAATACAACAATCTTTAAAAGAAAAACTCAAAGAAATTTTTGGCTTTGATGCCTTTCGAGGCGAACAAGAAACCATTATCAATAATATTGTTAGTGGACACAATACCTTTGTCATAATGCCAACTGGGGCAGGAAAATCACTTTGCTATCAATTACCAGCGATGGTTTTGGAAGGAACAGCAATCGTAATTTCGCCATTGATTGCCTTGATGAAAAATCAGGTTGACCAAATGACCGCTTTTGGTATCAATGCTCAGTTTCTGAATTCGACACTCAATAAGTCAGAAATGACGAGGGTGAAAAACGATGTGCTAAATGGTGTTTGCCGCCTACTTTATATAGCTCCTGAGTCGCTGACAAAAGAAGACAATTTAATTTTTCTGAAAAAAGCCAAACTTTCATTCATTGCAGTTGATGAAGCTCACTGTATTTCGGAATGGGGGCATGATTTTCGACCAGAATATCGCCGAATCAGAGGAATTATTGACGACATAAATCCAGCATTGCCAATCATAGCACTCACAGCAACAGCTACGCCAAAAGTGCAACAAGATATTCAGAAAAACCTCAACATGGAGGAATCTCATATCTTCAAATCTTCCTTTAATAGAAAGAATCTTTACTACGAAATTCGTCCGAAGATTGATTCTAAAAAACAACTTCTTCGCTACATTTCTAATAACAAAGGCAAATCAGGCATTATTTATTGCTTGAGTCGCAAAAAAGTAGAAGAAATTGCAGGATTATTGAGTGTCAACGGCGTGAAGGCATTGCCTTATCATGCTGGGCTTGATTCTGATACTCGCATGAAAAACCAAGATGCATTTTTGAATGAAGAATCTGACGTAATCGTAGCAACAATTGCCTTCGGAATGGGCATTGACAAACCCGATGTTCGTTTTGTAATTCATTATGACGCTCCAAAGTCGCTCGAAGGTTATTATCAAGAAACTGGTCGTGCAGGAAGAGATGGTTTGGAAGGAAATTGCTTGATGTTTTATGCCTATGACGACATTCTGAAATTAGAAAAATTCAACAAGGATAAAACCGTTACTGAGCGAGATAATGCCCGTGCATTATTGAACGAAATGGTGGCTTATTCTAACTTGGGCGTTTGCCGAAGAAGACAATTATTAAGTTATTTTGGTGAATATGCAGACAAAGATTGTGGTTTTTGCGATAACTGTTTGAAACCCACCAGAAAAATAAAAATTGAAGACGAAGCAGTTTTAGGTCTGAAAGCGGTTTTGCAAGCTGGCGAAAGATTTGATTTACAGCACATTGCTGATATTTTGACCGCCAATACTTCAAATGCTTATATTCGTAGCCACGAGCATGATAAATTGGAGGTTTATGGCAAAGGAAAAGGAATGTTTGTGCAGAAGGAAGAGGACGACGACGAGGATGAGGAAGAAGAAGAAACAGAAATAGAAACAACTGACGATGATGATGATGATGAAAAAGAAGTAAAATCTATCGTTGTAAAAGTAGCTACACCTGCCAAGAAAGTTGAAAAATCATCTAAAAAACAAGATAAAAAGACATCGAATGAATGGTGGCTTTCTATTTTACGTCAGTTAATGATATTAGGTTTTCTGGAAAAAGACATTGAAGGTGCTTATGGCATTGCCCGTTTGACCGAAAAAGGCAAAAATTTTATTGCAGATTCTCACCCAGTTTCGATTTCGGAAGACCATAATTACGAAAATACCGAAAGTAGCGACGATGATGATATTAGTTCAAACAATTCGTCGGGCGGAGGAGCTTTTGATGCGGCATTATTTGAGTTATTGAAGGCACTTCGCAAGAAAATTGCCAAAGAAAAAAATGTACCTCCTTATGTTGTTTTCCAAGATCCATCGTTGGAAGAAATGGCAACAACCTACCCTACTACCTCGCAAGATTTGGCAAATATCAATGGCGTGGGTTTGGGCAAAGTACAAAAATTCGGCAAGCCATTCGTAGATTTGATTATAAAGTATGTTGATGATAACGAAATCGAAACAACACAAGATTTAGTTGTGAAATCGGCAATAAACAAGTCAAAAATAAAGATTTTTATCATTCAACAAATTGACCGCAAGATAAATTTGGACGAAATTGTGGAGGCAAAAGACCTCACAATGACCGACTTGATAGAAGAAATCGAACATATTTGTTATTCAGGAACACGTCTAAACCTTGATTATTACATCAACCAAGTCATTGACGAAGACCGCCAAGACGAAATTTATGAATACTTTATGGCAGCCGAAACAGATAATATTGGTGCTGCCCAAAAAGAATTTGAAAGCCAAGACGTAAGCGAAGAAGAATTAAGATTGATGAGAATCAAGTTTTTGTCGGAAATGGCTAATTAGAAGGCAGGTTTTAGGAGGTAGGAGTTAGGAGTTAGGCAAAAAACAAATTTCTAAAACTTATCATGGTTTTTGCTAAAAAAATTAAGTTCTAAACCCTAATTCCTAAAACCTAAGTCCTGTTTCCAACTATTTTTCAAATTTTATTATCAAAAAATCAAATTAGTGTAGTTAATTAATAAAATAAATATACTTTTGTAAAAATTTATCATTCAAATCATAAAGTTACCATGAACATTTTTGTTGGAAGTCTGCCTTTTAAAATCGAAGAAAGCGAATTAAAGCAATATTTTGAAGAGTATGGCGAAGTAAGTTCAGTAAAAATCATTACTGACAAGTACACCGGTAGAAGCAAAGGATTTGCATTCGTAGAAATGCCTGACGATGCCTCAGCACAAAAAGCAATTGATGCATTGAATGGCTCTGACATTGGCGGACGTTCGGCAGTAGTTAATCAAGCTGAAGAGAAAAAAGAAAGAGATAACCGTGGCGGTAGCGGCGGTGGTGGTGGTTACAACCGTGGCGGTGGCGGCGGTGGTGGAGATAGAGGCGGCTACGGTGGTGGCGGCGGCGGTGGTTATAATCGTGGCGGCGGAAGCGGCGGCGGTGATAGAGGCGGCTACGGTGGTGGCGGCGGTGATCGCAACAGATATTAATCTAAAGTTTTAGTTTACATAAAAGAATCATAAGTTACTGACATTCAGAAACTTATGCTTTTTTGTATTTCTATCATTTTGGCAATTATAAAAAAGAGTGCTTCGTATGAAGTACTCTTTTTTTGTGGTTAAATTTTTTAACCCCTCAAGATCGAAGCAACACTTCTTGATACATCAACTAATATTATAAAAGCTGTTTGAGTTAATCTTATTAAGCTAAAAATTATACTTTTTCGCCAATACTTCGTTGTTAAAATCCTCATTTTGCTCTGCAAAACTGCGGTTTTAACGCCTTGTCTTGTCAAAAAATTATTCATTTTTATTCATAAAATTTAACTCAAACAGCTTCATAGATTTTAAGCAAATGGTTTTTAAAGCCAATTTCTGTTGATACAGAATTGGCTTTTTTGATTTTATATAAATCAATCTTATATTTTTATATGCAAATTTATCAAATATAAACAACTGATTATCAATGATTTATAGAATTTAAAGTTAATATTAAGAGAAACGGCGATTAATATAAAAATCCATATTAAACTTTTTGACGTAGGTATGTTTGATTTTAAATTTTAACAAAAACAAAAATGAAACCATCAAAACTATTTCTATTGCTTACTATCGGAGCATTAGCAACTGGCGGAATTATCTATGCCGCAGATCATGCCGATTCGCCTACCGTAACAGGTGCAACAACTGACATCACAGACGTGTATGTCTTTCAAGGACAAAATACCAGTAACATGGTTTTTGTAGGGAATACTCAAGGCTTATTAAGTCCAGCATCAACTTCTGGTGCTAAATTCGATGCCAATACCCTTATTCAATTTAGTATTGATAACACTGGCGACAATGTCGAAGATTTGGTTATTCAAGCACTTTATGATGCTACGGCAAACAAAATGAACTTTTATGGTCCCGTAAAGCCTTCGGCAACAGGTACACAAAGTAAGCTGGAAGGTACAGTTACGGCATCGGTTGCTGTTACGCCTTATGGCTCGACTGCAACTACTGCAACACAGGGAGGAATCACTGTTTTTGCTGGACCTCGTGATGATCCATTCTTTTTTGATTTAGACCAATTCAAGAAAGTTATTGGTGGAACAGCAACTGGATTTAACAAACCAGGTAAAGACGCATTTGCAGGAACAAACGTACTAAGTGTTGTTGTTGAGGTTCCTAAAAGCATGCTCAATGCTCCAGCATCTGGTGCTGTCAGTGTTTGGATGACTACTCGTAAGAAAATCTAATTTATCATTTCTAAAAAAACAATTCAATGAAAAATTTCATAAAAGTACTCTCATTAAGCGTTTTGGCAACGTCTCTGTTGGTTTCTTGTAATAAAGATGAAACCACAGCTACGCCAATAGTGAATTTTTATGCTCAGCAAGAGCAAATGGGCCGACCTGCCATTAACACTGTGTTTAATGCTGCTGCTGACAAAGATGCCTTCAATACCTCTATTCCTTCGCAACAAGGTGCTGCTTATGCAACTAAATTTGCTGCGGTATTGACAGCTTTTGGCTACAAAACCAATGCTTTAGGACAAGACGGAAAAGCATTTGCAGGTTTATTAGCGACTGACGTTTTGAACGCTTCGACAACAGCTCCAGCCACCACATTTTATGATGGTAAAAACCTTTTGACAGGTAGAAACCTTACAGACGATGTAATTGATGTAGAACTATTGCTCATTTTTGGTGGGGCAGATTTCAAAAGCAACCCCGGCTTGACAAGTGATAATGTTGGTGCAAATGACAAAGCTTTCTCAGCATCGTTTCCTTATTTAGCAAATCCTTGGTGATTTTTTTGTAGTGCAATTTTTAAAATTGCACTACAATTCTACCAAAATCATCTCCAAAATTCCTATGTCAAAATTCCTATGTCAAAATTCCTACTTTTCGGCTTTCTATTTTGTGTAAATTTTTATACAAAAACCCAACATATCATTTCTGGAAAAGTAGTTGATGCCAATAGCGGACAGCCTTTGGACGGTGCTTTTGTAAAAGAAGTAAATAATACACAAACAGCTACTTTTACAAAGAAAAATGGTTATTTTTCTTTAAAAATCAACGATTTTGATACAAATTTGGCAATTACGTATATTGGTTATAGGTCAGAAATTCTTAGCATTTCTGACTCAATGGCAAGCAAAAAAATCAATGTTATGCTACAATCTGATGTCATAAATTTACAAGAAGTGGTAGTTTTGCAAAATAACCAACAAACGAATTTTAGTAGCCTTTCAAAAATTGATTTAGCATTGAAACCTGTCAGAAATAGCCAAGAATTATTAAGAATTGTACCGGGTTTGTTTGTGGCACAACACGCAGGCGGCGGAAAAGCCGAGCAGATTTTTTTGCGTGGATTTGACTGCGACCACGGCACTGATATTCAAGTGAGTATGGATGGAATTCCAGTAAACATGGTTTCGCACGCTCACGGACAAGGCTATGCCGATGCTCATTTCATTATTCCCGAAACAATCAATAATATTGATTTTGGTGTAGGTCCTTATTATGCTCAGAAAGGCAATTTTAATACCGCTGGTTATATAAATTTTGAAAGTTATAATAATATTCCGCAAAGCCGAGTTCAGTTGGAGGTAGGTAGGTTTAATACAAAAAGGGCTTTGTTGATGCTTGATTTGCTCAAAAAGAATAAAGAGAAACAGACTGCCTATATTGCCTCTGAATATAATTATTTTGACGGACCGACTATCAACAAGCAAAATTTTAATCGCTTTAATGTTTTTGGAAAATACAACTTATCCATTTCTTCAAATACTCAGCTAACTGCCTCATTATCAGCCTTTAAGAGTAAATGGGACGCATCTGGACAAATACCAACAAGGGCAGTTGAGTCTGGAAAAATTGATAGATTTGGCTCAATAAATCCAACCGAAGGCGGAAATACTGACCGCTATAATGCTAATTTAGTGCTTTCTCATGCTTCCAAAAATGGTGTAGTTTGGGAAAATCAGGCTTATTTTAGCAAGTATTTTTTTAATTTATACTCTGACTTTACTTTTTACTTGAACGACCCCATCAATGGCGATGAAATAAATCAACGTGAAAATCGACAAGTTTTTGGTTATTTGTCAAGCATCAATAAGCAAAGCGATTTTAATGGTTTTTCTATCAATTCAACTTACGGAATCGGTATTCGCTCTGATGCTACTCAAAATTCGACTTTGGCTCATGTCGTAAAAAGGGAGTTTTTGGAAAACATTAAATTGGGCGATATTCACGAAAACAATGCTTTTGCTTACGTACAGCAACAAATCAGCAAAAGGAGGTGGCTTTTTGATGCTGGTCTTCGCTTAGATTATTTGCATTTTGATTATTTAGATAAATTAAGTTTTCAACAAAGTCCTACACAATCGAACACTATTTTAAGTCCAAAATTGAATATTCAATATACAGTCAATTCTCAAATCCAAGCATTCATTAAGGCAGGCAAAGGTTTTCATTCAAATGATACGAGGGCAATAGTTTTGACTAAAAAAGCTCACGGAACGCCACCCGAAAAAACTTTGCCAGCCGCTTATGGGGTAGATTTTGGTTTGATTTTGAAACCAACACCAAACCTTTTTCTGAATCTTGCTGCATGGTACTTGTATCTCGACCAAGAGTTTGTATATGTGGGCGATGATGGTATTGTTGAGCCCAGTGGTAAAACTCGCCGTGAAGGAATTGACATTATTGCAAGGTATCAGTTTTCAAAAAATATTTTTGCCAATATGAACCTAAACCTTACAAAACCTCGTGCCATTGGCATTGAAAGTGGTGCAAATTATATTCCTTTAGCTCCCACAGCTACGAGTACAGGTGGCATTTTTTATAAAAGTAAGTACGGTTTCAATGGCAGTTTTTCTTATAGATATATCAAAAACCGCCCAGCCAATGAAGATAATTCTATTATTGCAAAAGGCTATTTTTTGGCAGATGCGGCTATCAATTATTCTTGGAAAAAATATGATGTAGGTTTAGCTGCTGAAAATTTATTCAACATAAAATGGAACGAGGCACAATTTGCCACAACATCAAGACTAAAAAATGAGCCTCTCGGAAGCTCAATTACTGAGCTAAATTTTACACCCGGAACACCTTTTTTTGTTAGAGCAAAATTTGCTGTGTTTTTTTAATAAAAGCCATGAAAAATCTATTTCTATCAATATTTATCATTTTTACTATCATTTCCTGCAAAAAAGAAGCAAAAATCATCGTTGATAAGACTTTCGTTGATAGCCTGATTACACATTATAAGCCATCTACAAGAGAAAAAATCAATGCAGCCGACTTAATTTTCTGGAAAAACCGCTTAGATTCTTTACCAAAAAGCTACCTAAATGCTCAAAAATATGCTGGAACGTTAGGAGCAAGATTTAGGCTTTATGGTGACATAAATGACTTGATAAAAGCTGATAGCATAATGAATTGGCTGAACAAAGAAAATCAAGAAAAAGATGCTGGGATTTTCAGAACATTGGCAGCCAATGCTTCGCAACAACACCGATTTGGAGAGGCAAGTGGCTATGCACACAAAGCAGCAGATATTGGAAGTGAAAAATATGCAAGTGAACTCATACTTACAGACACCTATTTTGAGCTTGGACAATATGAATTTGTTAGAAAACAGCTAAATCGTCTTCGCAAGTCCAATAATTATGGCTATTTCTTTGGCTTATCAAAGTACCAACATTGGGAAGGAAAATTAGATAGTTCTATCATTTCTATGCAAAAAGCTCAAGAATTAGCAGGAAACAATGATTTTTTGAAACAAATTGCTATTTCAAATATAGCTGATCTTTATCTTCATTCGGGCGAATTAGAAAAAGCTGCCAATTTGTATAAGCAAAGTATAAGCATTGATGTTGCCGATTATCATAGTTTAGCGGGTTTAGGCTGGATAGCTTTGGTGCATGATAAAAAGGATACATTAGCCGAAAAAATATTTCAATTTGTTCAATCAAAAACCAAATCGCCTGATATGTTTTTGAAACTTTCTTATGTAGCTCAACAACGAAAAGATGCTACGGCAGAGAAAAAGTATGCTCAAATATTCGCCAATGAAGCCTCAAAACCTATTTATGGCAATATGTATAATAAATATTTGATAGAATTATACGGAGAAATTTTGAATGAGCCACAAAAAATGCTCGCCATTGCCGAAAAAGAAATAAAAAATCGAGCTATGCCACAAACTTATGCTTGGTATGCATGGGCATCATTTAAAAATAATCAAAAACAAAAAGCCTTTCAAGTCTATGAAGACTTTGTTTCGGAAAAACCCTTAGAAGGATTAGAGCTATATTATATGGGACAGATGATGCAAGAAAGTAATAAAGCCTATAATGCCAAAAGCTATTTTGAAGCAGCCTACAAAAATCGCTATGATTTAAGTCCGAAAATGATGTTGAAATTGACTACCTCTAAAGGAGAATAATGCTATGAAATCTAAACTCTCCAAAATCCTACTCTGCCTTTTCCCTCTCTGGTTGTCGGGGGGCTTTTGTTATGCTCACGATATTGTAAAAGATTTAGATAAAATGTCTAAATCTGACGCAGCTATTACTTACCTAAAATTAGGTTATGAGCATATTCTACCACTGGGTTTCGACCATCTTTTGTTTATCCTAAGTTTGTTTTTACTCAGTCCAAAACTCAAAACCATTCTTTGGCAAGCAACTGCTTTTACGGTGGCACATTCGGTTACTTTGGGTTTGGCAATGTATGGTATTATTTCGCCTTCGCCTGCAATCGTCGAACCCCTTATTTCCTTGTCAATTATGTATGTGGCTTTAGAAAATATCTTTTCGCCACGCCTCAAACCTTCTCGCATCGGCATTATTTTCTTCTTTGGCTTGATACACGGCATGGGTTTCGCTGGTGCATTAGGAGAATTGGGGCTTCCTCAAAACTCTTATTTTCTATCACTCATTATGTTTAATATTGGGGTAGAATTTGGGCAAATTACTGTCATTTTAGTAGCTTTTCTTTTAGTTAAAAAATGTTGGAATTCTGAAATCTTTTACCGAAAAAATATCGTCATTCCTCTTTCTATTCTTATTACAATTATAAGTGCATATTGGACTGTTGAAAGGGTTTTTTAGAAAAAAAAATAACTTCGCCACAGGTCAGCTAAGGATTGATTAAAAACAACTCCGTTCATTTATTTGTCTTTTTCGCCAACTCAGCATCAAAAAATGCTCATTTAACTCGCTAAATTTCAACTTTTTTGACTTGATTTGGCAAAAAATCCTGCATACATTTTGAAAGGACTTATTTTTAATCAATCCTAAAGTTATTCATAACAAAAAAGAGTTTGCCTCACGACAAACTCTTTTTTGCTTTTTACAAGGGATGCCTACTCCTTCTTTTTCTCTTCTTTTTTCTCTACTTTTTTAATTACTAAATCACCGTCTTTTAGTTTTTTAGAAACTGCAATAAATGGACCAGATACAATTTCTTCGCCCTCTTTCAAGCCATCAATTACCTCAATAGTACCTGCCGAAGTATCTGTGATTCCAGTCTTTACTTCACGCATTTTTACTTTGTCTTTGTCGTGCACAAAAACCACCTCTTTAGGCTTATCTTTCTTTGTTGGCTTTGGTCCTTGATTCGTATTTGTTTGATTATCAGTATTTTGTGAGTCGTCTTTTACAATATTATCATTTGCCCCACGAGTGGTAACGGCAGCAATTGGCACACTGCGGACACCTATTTTTTTCTCCGTAACAATGTCAACGGTTGCTGTCATACCTGGCTTGAAAGGATATACTTTTCTTGCTTTTCTGTCAATTAATTCACGGTACGATTCTGGCAAAATTCTGATTCTTACTTCAAACTCTGTTACGGCATCGGTGGCGGCAGATAATGCACTATTTGTGCCTGAGCCATTGGCTGTATTGGCTATTTCGGTAACAATTCCTTTGAATTTTTTGCCTGTCATGGCATACGAATCAACGTCAATGATGGCAGTATCGCCCAAACTTACTCGCACGATGTCGTTTTCGTTTACATTCATGCGAACTTCCATGTTGTTAAGATTGGCAATTCGTAGCATTTCAGTACCCGACATTTGCGAAGTTCCAACTACACGCTCGCCCAATTCGATTGCCAATTTCGACACAATGCCATTCATCGGAGCATAAACGGTTGTCTTGTATAAGTTTGTTTTGGCATCTTTCAAACCCGCTTCGGCACTTCTGATATTGAAGTTTGCAGCCTCAACATTTGCCTTTGCCGATTCGATTTCTTGCTTCGAAACTTTCAAATTTGTTTCTGCAATTTCCATGTCAGATGTCGAAATTACTTTGTCGTCAAACAATTTTTTCTGGCGATTATATTCTTGTTGAGCTTTCAACAAACGAACCTCCGATTGTGCCTGCACAGATTTCGATTGCTCGGCACCAGCTTTGGTTTGGTTTACAACTGCAACTGAGCGTTCGACTACTGAAAGGTAGTTTTCAGGCTTTATTTTGAGTAAAAGTTGCCCCTTTTTGACCGAATCGCCTTCTTTTACATACAAACCGATGATTTCACCGGGTACGTCAGGCGTAATTTTTACTTCGATTTCAGGTTGAATTTTGCCAGAAGCCGACACCGTTTCGATGATGTCAGTTTTGCCGACTTTCACAAAATCTACTTCGGTTGGCTTAACTTTGCCAATCCATCCTTGCGATTTTGCAACTAAAATTCCTATTACAAGAAGGGCAGCAACACTACCCAAAATCCACCAGAGTCTATTTGATTTTTTCATTGAGAAAAATAATTTGTAAATTTTTTATAATATGAAATTAATGGGGAAAGTTTTATAATAAATAAAAGTTGAAGCATTTGTCGAAAAAAATATTCACTCATTCCGAACGGGCGGCGTTCCGCATTACTCATTCGCTCATTAAAAAGCCAGCGGTCTATTTTGATAATAATCTAAGATTTTTATTCTGAAAACATAATCGTATTTTGCTTGAATCTGATTAGCTCTTGCACGGTCGAGATTGGTTTTTGAAATGCTATAATCTAAAGCATTCAAAGCTCCAGCATTAAATCTTGACTCTGCCGCACGAAACGATTCTTCTAAAGCCCTAACTTGATTGCCAAGTGCCGAATAACGTTTGGCAGAATTTGACATATTTACATAGGCTTGGTCAATGTCTTGACGGAGGCGTAAACGCACATTATCTGCTTGTATTTCTGTTTGTTTTTGATTGATTTGTGCTGTCGTTAGACGAAATTTAGTGCTATATCCATTAAAAATCGGTACTCTAACATTAACTCCTAAAGAGGCATTACTATTACCGCCTAATTGTCGAAAATAATTAATTTTTTCTCTTTCAGCCACCGAAGTTGGCAAATAACCAATAACTGGGTAGCGAGTTCCTGCAATATTTACAAAGCCTGCTTCTGTTTCAACAATTTTCTGCGTAACATTTACATTTTCGGCAGCTGTTGAATAAGAAGAGTTGAAATTTGCACTTGCCGAAATGGTCGGCATCTTCAAACCTTTGGCAATATCAACTGATTTTTGAGAGGCTTTTACTCGCATATCTGCAGCTTGCACATCTGCCAAATACCCTTGTGCAATTTCGTAGATTTGAGCAGGAGTTGCAGGATAAGACTGAATACTTGGATTTGGCACTTCCACACGCACTACTTCGATATTTCGGTCGGCACCTGCATTCATGAGTTGTTTTAAAGTCAATTTTGCAGAAATAATGGCATTTTCGGCATTAACTACACTTACTTCGTCATTGGCTAATTGAGCTTTTATGTCATAAAGATTGGTTTCGGGCAGCGAACCAGCATTGACCAATTTTTGAGTTCGGTCTAATTGAATCGTTGTAACTTCCACTTGTCGTTGAGAAATAGCAAGCAAATCTTCTTGTGAAAGTACATTCAGATAACCCACTACAATATTGAGCGTTATCTGGTTTTTCATGTTTTGCAAATCTAAGCGAGAAGCCTCCAAATTCAATTGATTTAAGGAAATTCCATTGCGAGTTTGGTAGCCATCAAAGAGAACCACGCCAGCATTCAAGCCAAAACCATTTGAGCCAACAGTATTTGTAATGATACCATTGGTGAAGGGATTGATATTTCGACCTGAAAAAACATTAATGTTAGTACCACCATTGAGTGTTGGGTATTTTGCCCATTTCGATTGCTCAAGGGTATTGATTCCTTGTTCAACTTGAAGATTATTTTGCTTAATAGAAAGATTGTTTTTCAAGGCAAAATCAATGGCATCTTGCAAAGTTACCTTATCGCCACCATTGCCTGAAACTGAAGTTTGAGCAAAAGTGTAAGTATTAGCAAGAAAAAAAGTTGAAAGTAAAATTTTAGCTAATTTCATAAGAATTTATATTGCTGTATTCAAAGCCTTAAAGACTTTGAACATATTTGATACAACAATCTTACGAAACATTCTTATATGCTTGCTACAAGAAATGGATAAACGGTTTTTTTGAAGTTTGGAGGTGCGTTAGGGCGTTTTGGGATTTAAGTTGGTATCTGCTTATTTCAATTCCTTTGCTCTCTTTTCGGCAGCCAAAATACCTTTTATTAAACCTTCCGAAAGTTGATTTTCTTCAAAAGTTTTTAAAGCCGCTTCGGTTGTTCCTCCTTTTGAGGCAACGGCTTTTATCAAATTATCAAGGCTTTGTTCGGCTGTATTCATCAAATGATAAGAGCCAAGCATGGTTTGTTTGACAAGCAAAGAAGCCATTCCTTCGTCAAATCCCATCTGTTTTCCTGCCTCAATCATGTGTTTTACAATATAATAAAAATAGGCTGGTCCACTCCCACTCAAAGCTGTTACGGCATCAATCATGTTTTCGTCCTCCAAATAAACCGAGCGACCTGTGGCATTAATCAAATTTTCGACTTTGCGAAGTTTTGGAGCATCCACTTCTGGCGATGCAGTGAAGCCCGTAATGCCCATGCCCAACATTGCAGGCGTATTTGGCATGGCTCGTATAACTAATTTATGGTCAAGAACAGACTGGATTTTTGCCATCGGAATACCTGCCATGATTGACAAAATTACTTGTTGAGGTTGAATCACGGCACGGAGTTCGTCTTGCACCGAAGCAAAATCTTGGGGCTTTACCGAAAGTATAATTAGCTCATAATCAGCTATTTGCGAGTTTATTACGCTCACTACCGAGCCTTCTTTTGAGGCTCGTAAAGTGTCGCTTCGTTCTTGATTTTTTTCGATTAAAAGTAAATCTTCTTTTTTTACTAAGTCATACTGCAAGAACGAACGGGCAAATGCCATGCCCATATTTCCACAGCCTACGATGGCAATTTTCATTAGGAATAAATTTATAAATTTTGCAAAGATTAAAAGGAAATTACACCGAAACAAGGTTTTTATAAAACGTCAATTCATCTCCCATTAGATTTTGTATATGTGTAATAATAATATTTTTGGGCAAAATTGGTGCCGAAATGCCTTTAAAAAGTTGATTTTTGCTACGAAAAACTCGAATCTCATCAAACAAGTTTTCATTCATAAAACTTTGTAAGAGTTTTGCTCCGCCTTCGACAATGAGCGATTGAATCCCACCCCCAGCCCCTCCCCAATAGGGAGGGGAGCTAAAAGCCCCGAAGCGTCGGTCGCTCCCTATTGGGGAGGATTGGGGTGGGATTATTACAGGATTCCTCCCAGTCCATTCTCTCACGGTGAGTTGTGGTTTGTCGTAGAGTGCCGTATTTTTACCAACCATAATTGCATCTTCTTCGCTTCGCCATTTGTGCGAAACTTTGTGCGAAAGTGCATTGCTGATTTTTATTTGCTTGAAATTTTCTCCTGCAATAAATCCATCAGCTGTTTCTGCCCATTTCAAAATGATATATGGGCGTTTTTTTTCTATAAAAGTAAAAAATCTTACATTCAGTCCTCTACCTTTTTCTTCTAAAATACCTGTAACTACTTGAATATCAGCATTTTGCAATTTTTCAATTCCTTTTCCTGATACCAAAGGATTTGGGTCGAAATTACAAATCACGACTTTTTTTACTTGGTGTTTTATTAATAAATTGGCACAAGGCGGTGTTTTCCCGAAGTGCGAACAAGGTTCAAGCGTTACATAAACTGTTGACTCGGCAAGCAAAGATTTATCTTTTACCGAATTTACTGCATTGACTTCGGCATGGGAATCGCCATATTTTTGGTGAAATCCTTCGCCAATAATCAAATTATTATGCACAATTACGCAGCCAACCATCGGGTTTGGACTGACGTTTCCTCGACCAATTTCTGCCAATTGTAAGGCACGAAGCATATATTTTTCGTCGGTAGTCAATGAGTAAATTAGTGAATGAGCGATTTAGTGAATATTTTTGCAAAAAAAACTTTTTTATGCCTCAAATTTCAAGCAAAAGTCTTTTTGATAATTTATTACAACAAATTACGGTGTATGAAGCACAAGAAGCAAAAGAAATTGTTTTTTGGTTGATGGAATTTTATCTTGGCTTAAAAAAAATTGATATTTTGAGTGATAAAGCTATTGATAATCAAGTACTTATAAACTGGAAAAATATCATTGAAAGAATAAATTCCAATGAACCAATTCAATATATTTTGGGCGAAACAGAGTTTTTCGGAAGAAAATTTCTTGTAAATAGCAATGTTTTAATTCCAAGACCTGAAACTGAGGAATTAGTGCAACTCATAATTGACGGTCAAAAAAATCACCAATCACCAATCACTAATTCTCGACCTCGGCACAGGAAGTGGCTGTATTGCTATTTCTTTGGCAAAAGAATTACCTAATTTCCAAGTTTTTGCTTGGGATATTTCTGAAAAAGCCCTTGAAACAGCTCAAAAAAATGCAGAACTGAATAATGCTAATGTGATTTTTGAAAAAGCAGATATTTTAAATCATTCATCAGTAATAGATTACTCAGAATTCATAACTCAGAATCGCACGGCGAACCGTTCAGAACTCTCAATCATCGTCAGCAACCCTCCTTATGTTACGAAGAATGAAATTGATTTTATGCAAAAAAATGTTCTTGATTTTGAACCACATTTAGCTTTATTTGTTGAAAATAATGACCCACTTGTTTTTTATAAATCTATTGCAGAAATTGCACATAAAAACCTGATAATCAATGGTTTAGTGATTGTAGAAATCAATGAATCATTGGCCCAAGAAACGGCAGATTTGTTTGTAAAAAAAGGATTTTCAGAAGTAGAAATTATCAAAGATATTTATCAAAAAGATAGGTTTGTGCGGGCATGGCTTCGCAAAAAAGATTAAAAAGAAAGTATATTTTTAATGGTTTTTGCTAACTTCACGTTTTAAAATATACACGATTCAGCAAATCGTGCCACAAATACATGGAAGGTTCAAGAATTTTACATAGAAAAATAAGAGAAGTCTTTTCGGAAACAAGCAAAGTTGTCATTGGTCAGGAACGCCTAATAAATCGTTTGTTGATTGGGCTTTTTACAGGCGGACATATCTTGCTCGAAGGTGTGCCGGGACTTGCCAAAACCAAAACTATCAATACTTTAGCAAAGGTTTTGGATTTGGGTTTCAATCGCCTACAATTTACACCCGATTTGCTTCCTGCCGACCTCGTGGGAACGATGATTTATAACCAAAAATCTGGAGATTTTGAAGTAAAAAAAGGGCCTATTTTTGCCAACTTGATTCTTGCCGATGAGGTAAATCGAGCTCCTGCAAAAGTGCAATCGGCTTTGTTGGAAGCTATGGCAGAAAAACAAGTAACCATTGGCGACGAGTCGCACCAACTCGACCGCCCGTTTATGGTAATGGCTACGCAAAATCCTGTGGAGCAAGAAGGCACTTACCCCCTACCCGAAGCACAAGTTGATAGGTTTATGATGAAGGTTTTTGTTGATTATTTGAGCAAAAATGACGAGTTGGAAATGGTCCGAAAAATAGCCAATCTCAATGAGAATTATATACCAAGACCTATCCTAAACAAAGAAGAAATTGCCGCAATCGGGCAAGAGATAAATCGCATCACGATTTCCGAAATGCTTGAGCGTTATATCATTGAGCTTGTTTTTGCCACTCGCCGCCCTGCGGAGTATGGCTTGAAAGACGAGGCTCGCTACATACAATTTGGGGTTTCGCCACGAGCAGGTATTGCTCTCTATAACGCCGCCAAAGCTCTTGCTTATTTTGATGAAAGAGATTATGTTTTGCCCGAAGATATTAAGGCTTTGGTACATGATGTTTTCAACCATCGAATTATCCTCAACTACGAAGCCGAAGCCGACGGACTTACCACTCGTGAAGTGATTGATAATGTACTGAAACGTGTGGCGATTGGGCGTTAATTTTCAGGAAATTTTATTTCAATTAGCGTACCTACCTCATCATTTTGATTGGTAGAATTTTGTACCAAATCATTGACCGAAAACTCAATGTTTGCCTCATTAATTTTGTTGTAAGTCATTAGGCGTTCTGCTGTTATTTTCAAGCCTTGCGATTGATAGCCTTTGTTTGATTTTACTTTAATCTCTTCTGCTTTTTTTCGTCCTACGCCATTATCTTCAATTTTGCATTTTAGATAATTCGATTCCATAGTAAACTTGATACTCAAAAGTCCTTTTTCTTTTTTGTACCTCAATCCATGATTAATAGCATTTTCGACAAAAGGCTGGAGTATCATTGTTGGTATTTCGAAATACTTGCTTACTTTTTTATCAAGTACGATTTCAAAATCGAATTTTTCATCAAACCTAATTTTTTCCAATTCGATATAAAGCGTCAGGAGTCTAATTTCTTCTTCTAATGGAATAAATTTGCTGCGAGATGAATCTA
Organism: Emticicia sp.; assembly: GCA_031378345.1. Lineage (GTDB taxonomy): Bacteria > Bacteroidota > Bacteroidia > Cytophagales > Spirosomataceae > Emticicia. The sequence continues at coordinate 73,580 of JANNDY010000135.1, forward strand.
AAAATAATCGAATGAGTTGGGCAAATTTGGTTAAATAATTATTGGCTGAAGCCGTATCTTGGCTCATCACATAGCTCTGAATAGAGTTTAAGGCGTTAAACACAAAATGTGGGTTCATTTGCATTTGTAATGCTCGCAGCTCCAGCTCTGCCTTTGCTTTATTTGCAGCATTGGTTTGTTGGTGAGCAATTAAAAGCTCTATTTCGGCTTTTTTACGCTCAGTAATATCAATAATTATTTCAATTTGCTGCACTACATTTCCTTCTTCGTCTTTAATAGCATTATTGTTAATCTGAATCCATTTTTTATTTTTCTTGTTCGTCAAAACCTCTACCTCCAAAGTATAATTAAGATTATCCATGATGTCAGCTTTTTCTGTAAATTCTGTACTTCCTGGATTAAACAAATCTCGTGGTCTTTTGCCTAATAATAGTTCAGATGTAATTTCCATCATGTCGAGCAAAGCCTGATTTGCCCAAATTACATTTCCTTTTGGGTCAGTTATCAAAACACCATTGGTTATCTTCTCAGCAACCAATGAGAGTTGTTTTACCTCATTTTGAGCAAGTTTTTTTTCTGTAATATCAGAGCAAATTCCTGACATTCTTACTGTTTTTCCTTCATTGTTTTTGATGGCAAATGCTTTTTCACTAATCCACCTGATTTGATTATCGGCAACGTTTATCCTATATTCTACATCTACTGAGTTACTGGTAATAAATTGATTCTCAATAATAGCTGGAATATGCTTGTCTTCTACAAAAATGTGTTTTTGAAAATAGGAGTGTTCCGAAAAAAAGAATTCTTGGGGTTCTCCAAGTACATCTTTGCACGAAGGACTTATGTATATATATTTATCATTGACAACATCAAGTAAGTAAAACACATCGTCGATTGTTTCGTTTAGTTGTCTAAAGTTATTTTCGCTTTCTTTTATAATTTTCTCATTATTAATTCTCTCGATAGCATTGGCAATGTTGGTTGCCAATGATTGTAGAAGGTTTAGTTTATCGTCCGACCATAGTTGCTCATTTGTACAATCATCAAAACCAATAAATCCATAAAAGTTATTTTTGATAAAAATAGGCAAAAGTAGTACCGATAATATATTTTGTTTAGCCCAGCGTTCTCTTACTTTATCATCAACTTCACTAATTGTTTTTTGAAATATTTTGTTTTGAAGCAATGGCTCAGTATAAAAATAAATGTTCTCAAAACTCAATTTTTGTGTTGCTTGATTATTAATTTGAGGAGAGATGTACTCCCGTACCCATTCTACTTTTTGGCTAATTATATTAGTTTTAATATCATTTTCAAAATAATATGCTCTATCGGCTTTTGCAGCTTCACCAATGGCTATAAATGACTCATTTAAGGTTTTTTCAATATCTGTACTTATTAGTAGTTTTTCAGTAATTTGAGCAATGGCAGCAAGCATTTCGCTTTTATAGATTAGCTGAGCTTGATTTTCAGCAAGTTTTGCTTCGATATTTTTGCGTTCGGTAATGTCGGTAATTACGCCATCTAAAAAAGAAGATTGCCCATTATCTTCTATAAATCCTTTTCCTTTTTCATTTACCCAAACAATATTATTATCAATATCAAGCAAACGGTATTCTATGGTATATTCTTCCCCTTTATCTACACTGTCTTTAAATACAGTATCGACAAACGCTTTGTCGGCTGGATGAATAATACTTGAATAACTTCTCTTAAAATTATCAATAAAATCGCTGGCAGCATAGCCTGATATCCTTTCAATGGCATCACTGATAAAAATCATTGTCCATGGCTCGCTATTTATACAGCGAAATGCCGCACTCGAAATATTTGAAATTAAAGTTCGGTATTGGTATTCATTATCTTTGATTAGTTGCGTGAGTTTTACTTGCTCATCAATATCTTGAATAGTACCATAAACCCTTTTAGTTCGATTATTGATAAATTCAGCATTTCCTTTTGTTCTTATCCACAGTTTTCGTCCTTTGTCATTTATGATTTGTAGTTCGCAATCATAAGGAATTCCGAGTTTCACACAATTCACAAATGCTTTAATAAGGGTGTTTCTATTTTCTCCTTCCACAAAATAGTTAAGAATTTTCAGCCGATTTGAACTTGATGCTTCCATCACTCCAAAAAGCTCTTTAGTAATTTCAGAATAATATAATTCTTGTTTTCCAAAATCAAATTCCCAACCACCAACTCGAGCAATTCGGCTGGTTTGTTCGAGTAGTTCGGAAGTGCGTTTTAGCTCTATTTCAGCTTTTTGGCTTTCAGTAATATCTTTGCCAACTTTTATCTTTAAATCTTTATGAGAAGATTCTTCTCGCCACTCAATTAATTTGTATTTTTCATTGTCTAATATAATTTTTTGTAGAAAAACCTTTTTTCCTAAGCCTTCGACATCTTCAATTTCAACCGCACCATGTATTATATTTTGCCAATTTTTTCCTATACAATCTTCTTTATTATACCCGAGAATAGCCTTAATGTTTTCACTTATGAAGATTATCTTCCCTTTTTCATTCACACCTACCACCAATAAAGCCCCTTTATTGACAAAATTATAAGCAAAAAACAAGTTTTCTTTGATATTAACATCAATGATATAAATACCATATAAAAATACAATTGCTACAAAACAACTATTAAAATAAAGTATAAAAAGTTTGGCATCAATGATATCAATAGATAAAAGTATAGCTATAAAGATAATCGCAACCAATATATAAGTATAGAAATGTTTGATATTGAAAAAAACATAATAGGACAAAATAACAAACATAGTAAACTCAATCAGATTGACGGAGTTTGCAGCTGCAGTATAAATATTATAAAATAGCAAAATGCTTAAAGTGCAGAAAAAGCCCACAAATATTTTGTGTAAATTATTTCTTACCTTTTTTACATATTGACTCATAATTGCCATACTCACACAAAAAGCCCCCACAATAAGATAATGTAGTAGTTCGCTTTCTTCTCGCACCTTAAAAACGTCCATCATTGCCTCGCTGGTAGGAAAAAAAATACCTGTAACCAAAAAATACAAACGATATTTATCTGAGTGTTTGGCTAAATCTTTTATGTCATTGATATGCGAATGTGAGTATTTAGTATAATACCTATTTATCAAAATAAGTGCAGCTATCAAGATAATAGATAGTATTGTGGCAAGAATCCAATTTTGAGAAGCAAAGTTCATTTTTAATATCGGGCAGAATACAAAGCAATTTATAGATTAATTTTTGTTTTTTACTTTCTGACTCCTCTCTTTATTGTAATCTATAAAAATCACAATAAATCTTTGCTTTTCTCGTTTTAAAATAGTTATTTTGCACCTCGTTATAAATACCCCTTAAAAATACGCTTTTCATTAAAGGATATTCGTCCGATACACTTCTGTTTCCGTAGGGCAGCTGAACAGGGTCGATTATTTGCTTCACTACGATATAATTTGCTTTTAGCAATTAGCATTTAGCCATTAGCTTGATTTACTTTAAAAAAAGCTAAAAGCCAACAGCTAACAGCTAACAGCCACTAAAAGATTTTTCACTTTAAAACTTTTCAAAACTTGAATCTGACAGAAACCGGTAGAAAAAGTTTCGCAACGATTAAAGCAGTCGTTGATTATCCAGACTTTTTGGATATTCAGGTAACCTCATTTCAGGATTTTTTCCAAATTGAGACTCCTGCCGAAAGCCGTAAAATGGAAGGGCTTTACAATGTATTTGCCGAAAACTTCCCCATCGCCGATTCGCGTGAAAACTACGTATTAGAGTTCGTTGATTACACCATCGACCCACCAAAATACTCAGTAGATGAGTGTATTGACCGTGGACTAACCTACGCTGTGCCTTTAAAAGCAAAGCTACGTTTGATATGTAACGACTCCGACAACGAAGATTTCGAAACAATCGAGCAAGAAGTATTTTTGGGCAACATTCCTTACATGAATGGACGCGGTTCGTTCGTAATCAATGGTGCCGAGCGTGTAATTGTGTCGCAATTGCACCGTTCGCCAGGTGTGTTCTTCTCAATGAGCAAGCACACAAATGGTACAAAATTATACTCTGCAAGAGTTATTCCGATGAAAGGTTCATGGATTGAATTCTCGACTGACGTAAACAACGTCATGTATGCCTACATCGACCGTAAGAAAAAGTTTCCTGTAACAACTCTTTTGCGTGCCATTGGTTTTGGGTCTGACAAAGACATCTTAAACCTTTTTGGTTTGTCAGAAGAAATTCCAGGAACAAAAGAAGCCTTGAAAAAAGCAATCGGTCGTCGTTTGGCGGCACGTGTGCTTCGTACATGGACAGAAGACTTCGTAGATGAAGATACTGGTGAGGTAGTTTCTATCGACCGTAACGAAGTAATATTGGAGCGTGACTCGGTAATTTCGGAAGACGATATTGATACTATTCTGAACACAGAACAGAAATCAATCATTCTTCATAAAGAAGATGCCAACGTTTCAGAATTCAACATTATATATAATACGTTACAGCGTGATAGCTCAAACTCTGAAAAAGAGGCGGTTGAGCAAATCTATCGCCAGTTGCGTAACACCGAAGCACCTGACGAAGCAACAGCCCGTGAGATTATTCAAGGATTGTTCTTCTCCGAAAAACGTTATGATTTAGGAGAAGTTGGTCGCTACCGAGTCAATACAAAATTGAGTTTGACTACACCTCTCGAAACTGGTGTATTGACAACACAAGATATTGTCGAAATCGTTAAGTTTTTGATTCAATTGATTAACTCGAAAGCAGTTGTTGATGATATTGACCACTTATCGAATCGTCGTGTACGTACCGTAGGAGAGCAACTTTACTCACAATTTGGTGTAGGTTTGGCTCGTATGGCTCGTACAATCAAAGAGCGTATGAATGTTCGTGATAACGAAGATTTCAAACCAGTTGATTTGATTAATGCAAGAACTTTGTCTTCTGTTATCAATTCATTCTTTGGTACAAACCAGCTTTCACAGTTCATGGACCAAACCAATCCATTGGCCGAAATTACGCACAAGCGTCGTTTGTCAGCTCTTGGACCAGGGGGACTAAGTCGTGAGCGTGCAGGTTTCGAGGTTCGTGACGTTCACTATACGCACTACGGTCGTTTGTGTACCATCGAAACTCCTGAGGGACCAAATATCGGTTTGATTTCGTCGCTTTGTACATTTGCCAAAATCAATGGTATGGGTTTCATCGAAACTCCTTACGTTAAGATTGAAAATGGTAAATTGACAAAAGAATTAATTTACTTAACTGCTGAAGAGGAAGATGGCAAGAATATCGCCATGGCAACTCCACACGTTGATGCAGACGGAAATTTCTTGGTGGATACATTGAAATGTCGTTACGAAGGTGATTTCCCGATGAAAGCTCCAGAATCAATTGATTTCATGGACGTTGCTTCCAACCAAATCGTTTCGGTAGCAGCTTCAATGATTCCATTTATTGAACATGATGATGCCAACCGTGCCTTGATGGGTTCAAACATGCAACGTCAGGCTGTGCCTTTATTGCGTCCAGAAGCTCCAATCGTAGGTACAGGTTTGGAAGGTCGTTTGGCTCGTGATTCACGTACTTTGGTAGTTGCAGAATCTGACGGAGTAATTGAATATGTTGATGCAAACGTTATCAGAGTTCGCTATAATTGGACTGCTGACCAAACTTTGGTAAGTTTTGATTCAAACCTTACTTCTTACGAACTAATCAAACACCGCCGTACGAACCAAGATACTTGTATCAACCTTCGCCCGATAGTTTTGAAAGGTCAGGAAGTGAAAAAAGGTCAAATCTTGGTAGAAGGATATGCAACACAAGGCGGAGAATTAGCACTTGGACGTAACCTTATGGTTGCCTTCATGCCTTGGCAAGGATATAATTTTGAAGATGCAATTGTAATTTCGGAAAGAGTTGTTCGTGAAGATATTTTCACATCAATTCACATCGAAGAATATGAACTTGAAGTACGTGATACAAAGCGTGGTGAAGAAGAATTAACAGCTGAGATTCCAAACGTTTCGGAAGAAACTGTTAAGAACCTTGACGAAAATGGTATTGTTCGCACAGGTACACGTGTAAAAGAGGGTGATATTTTGATTGGTAAGATTACGCCAAAAGGAGAATCAGACCCAACGCCAGAAGAGAAATTACTCCGTGCAATCTTTGGTGATAAAGCAGGTGATGTAAAAGATGCATCGAAAAAAGCTCCGCCATCAATGGACGGTGTAATTATTGATACAAAATTATTTTCTCGCCCAACCAAAGAAGAACGCTCGAAGCACAAAGAAGAACTAAAAGTGTTAATGAAAAAACACGGAAGAGGTCTTTTGGAATTGCGTGAGTTGATGCTTGATAAAATGACTGAACTTCTTGATGGCAAAACATCAGTAGGAGTAAAACATAAATTTGGTGATGAATTGATTTCGAAAGGAGTTAAATTCAATCGTGCAAATATCACTAATAATTTGTTCCCAGATAAGAATAATTATGTTGATGAAAGTCAATATAACGTACCAGAAGAAGTAAACCTTTTGGGAGATATTATTCTTGACGGTTGGACAGAAGATACTGCCTTCAATAAATTGATTGTGGCTCTTTGCAAAAATTTCTTGGCTCGTCGTGGCGAAGTAATCGGTCGTTTCAAACGTGAGCGTTTTGTATTAGAGGTTGGTGATGAGTTGCCAGCAGGTATCGTGAAATTAGCCAAAGTTTATATCGCCAAAAAACGTAAGTTGAAAGTAGGTGATAAAATGGCTGGTCGTCACGGAAACAAGGGAGTTGTTGCACGTATTGTTCGTGACGAAGACATGCCATTTACGGCAGAAGGTCAGCCAATGGATATCGTGTTGAACCCACTCGGTGTACCTTCACGTATGAATATCGGTCAGCTTTATGAAGTTGTATTAGGTCTTGCGGGTAGAAAATTAGGACGTAAATATGCTACGCCAATCTTTGATGGTGCTACTGAAGAAGAAGTATCAGCCGAGTTAGCAGAAGCAGGTTTGCCACCTTATGGTCGTTCGCAACTATATAATGGTTTAACTGGCGAGCCTTTCGACCAAAAAGTAACCGTAGGTATCATGTATATGATGAAACTTGGTCACTTGGTTGATGATAAAATGCACGCCCGTTCAATTGGACCATACTCACTGATTACGCAACAACCATTAGGTGGAAAAGCTCAATTTGGTGGTCAGCGTTTTGGAGAGATGGAGGTGTGGGCATTAGAAGCATTTGGTGCATCACATATCTTGCAAGAAATCTTAACTGTAAAATCAGATGATGTAATAGGCCGTGCAAAAGCCTACGAAGCCATCGTAAAAGGAGAGAATTTGCCAAAACCAAATATCCCAGAATCATTCAATGTATTGGTTCACGAGCTTCGTGGATTAGCATTGGAGATTACTTTACAGTAAAATATTGTTATAGGAATAGGTTAAAAACCTTGACCTTTTCCTTGTTTTTTGATGATAACATTAAAACTTTTCTCAGAAAATGGCAAATTCACTTTCTCCAGCGATGCAAACATCTAAAATAGAAATTTTAGAATGGCTTGCAAATGAACAAGATGAAAGCTTTGTTCAGAATATCGTTTATATTGTCAAAAACCATAGTTCGTGGGAAGATGAAATTCTTAAATCCATTGAAAGAGGTAAAAAAGACATTGCTGAAGGCAGAGTAACTTCAATAGAAGATGCAAGAAAATTAGCAAAAACTTGGGGAAGATGAAAGTAGATTTTTCAGATGAAGCAATTATAATACTCGAAGAAATTCACGAAAATTTAAGAGTTTTTAGGGGCTTAAAGTTTGCAGATGGGGTGGTAGATAAAATTTTCGATAAAACACAATTATTAGTAGGGTTTCCAGAAATGGGAACAATCGAACAAAATAAAGGTTACAAAACATTAAAAGTTCGATTCCTAATTGAAGGTTTTTACAAAATATTTCATCAAATTGATGCAAATAGAGGCATAATTGAAGTAATCTCAGTCTTCGATACTCGACAAGACCCAAGCAAAATGTTATCAAAAGAAGAGTAAGATCAAAGTATTAAAAATAGAAAAATTAACAGTTTTCTGACACATTTTAAAAGCATATAAAATGTCTTTAAAGAAAAATAAAAAACTAAATAGTGACTTCCAGAGCATTACCATTAGTTTGGCTTCACCAGAGTCAATCTTGGAAAGCTCTTATGGCGAAGTTACACAACCCGAAACTATCAACTATCGTACTTACAAACCCGAAATGGGCGGTTTGTTTTGCGAGCGTATTTTCGGACCAGTGAAAGACTGGGAATGTCATTGTGGAAAATACAAACGTATTCGTTACAAAGGTATTATCTGCGACCGTTGTGGCGTAGAAGTTACTGAGAAAAAAGTTCGTCGTGAACGCATGGGACACATCGAATTGGTTGTGCCTGTTGCTCACATTTGGTATTTCCGTAGTTTGCCAAACAAAATTGGTTACTTAGTCGGAATGTCATCGAAGAAACTCGACCAAATTATTTATTACGAGCGGTACGTAGTTATCCAGCCCGGTCCAAAAGGTGATGATGGAGTTGCAAAAAACGACTTCTTGACCGAAGAAGAATATTTGGACATCATGGACAAATTGCCACGTGATAACCAAATGCTCGACGATAAAGACCCTAATAAATTTATCGCCAAAATGGGTGCAGAGGCATTAGAAATGATGCTTTCCCGCCTTGACTTAGACCAGTTGTCATACGATTTACGCCACTCTGCCGCTACCGATACTTCACAACAACGCAAGGCTGATGCCTTGAAGCGTTTGAAAATCGTTGAGGCTTTGCGTGATGCAAACACTCGTATCGAAAACAAACCAGAGTGGATGATTATTCGCATGGTGCCAGTTATTCCACCAGAATTGCGTCCGCTTGTGCCTTTGGATGGCGGTCGTTTCGCAACTTCTGACTTGAATGATCTTTACCGTCGTGTGATTATTCGTAACAACCGTTTAAAGCGTTTGTTAGAAATCAAAGCTCCTGAAGTAATCTTACGTAATGAAAAACGTATGTTGCAAGAAGCCGTTGATTCACTTTTTGATAACTCACGTAAAGTAAACGCCGTTCGTTCGGAAGGTAATCGTGCCTTGAAATCACTTTCAGATATGTTGAAAGGAAAGCAAGGTCGCTTCCGTCAAAACTTACTTGGAAAGCGTGTTGATTATTCAGGTCGTTCGGTAATTGTTGTTGGACCAGAATTGAAATTGCACGAGTGTGGTTTACCAAAAGATATGGCAGCCGAACTTTTCAAACCGTTCATTATCAGAAAGTTAATTGAGCGTGGAATCGTTAAGACTGTAAAATCTGCCAAGAAAATAGTTGATAGAAAAGATGCCGTAGTTTGGGATATTTTGGAAAACGTTTTGAAAGGACACCCTGTTCTTCTAAACCGTGCTCCTACGCTCCACAGACTTGGTATCCAGGCTTTCCAACCAAAATTAGTGGAAGGAAAAGCAATCCAATTGCACCCACTCGTTTGTACAGCCTTCAACGCTGACTTTGACGGTGACCAGATGGCCGTTCACGTACCACTTGGTCAGGAAGCAATCATGGAAGCTTCGGTTTTGATGTTGGCTTCGCACAATATCTTGAATCCTGCCAATGGAGCTCCAATCACTGTACCTTCTCAGGACATGGTTTTGGGTCTTTATTTTGTTACAAAAGGGCGTAAATCGACACCTACTAACAAAGAACCAGGCGAAGGAATCACATTCTATTCGGCAGAAGAAGTAATCATTGGTATTAATGAAGGTGCTGTTTCAAAACACGCCCACATCAAATGTCGTGTAAAAGTAAAAGACGAAAACGGACAATTAGTTTATAAAGTAGTTGATACAGTTGCAGGTCGTATTTTGTTTAATCAATGCGTACCAGAAGAAGTAGGTTATTTGGACGAATTATTGACCAAGAAAAGACTTCAACAACTCATCGGACTTGTATTCAAAGAATCAGGTTATGCCCGTACTGCTAAATTCTTAGATGATATCAAAGAATTAGGTTACCAAACAGCCTTCAAAGGTGGTTTATCTATTGGTTTGGACAACATTATTGTTCCTCCCGAAAAAGTAAAATTGGTACAAGATGCGAAGAAAGAAGTAGAAGAGGTTCAGAATAATTATATGTTTGGTATCATTACTGAGCGTGAGCGTTATAACCAAATCATTGATATTTGGGGTCGTGTAAATAGCAATATGCGTGGAATTCTTTTGAAACAATTAGAAGAAGACCAAGCTGGTTTCAACCCAATCTACATGATGATGCACTCTGGAGCTCGTGGTTCGCAAGAACAAGTGCGTCAGTTGGGTGGAATGAGAGGATTGATGGCGAAACCACAGAAGAACATTCAAGGTTCGGTTGGAGAAATTATCGAAAACCCAATTTTGTCTAACTTCAAAGAAGGTTTGGACGTACTCGAATACTTTATCTCAACTCACGGTGCTCGTAAAGGTCTTGCCGATACAGCCTTGAAAACTGCCGATGCGGGTTACTTAACTCGTCGTTTGCATGATGTTGCTCAAGACGTAGTTGTGAATGAAATAGATTGCGGAACTTTACGTGGAATTCAGGTTTCAGCTTTGAAAGACAACGAAGACATCGTTGAACCACTTTCTGAGCGTATTTTGGGACGTACTTCGGTTTATGACTTGATAGACCCATTGACAAAGAAACTTATCGTAAAAGCTGGCGAAGAAATCACGGAAGAAATTGCCGCTGAAATTGACGAAACTTCTATCGAAACTGTGGAAATTCGCTCGGCATTGACTTGCGAAACTCAAACGGGTGTTTGTGCAAAATGTTATGGACGTAACTTGGCAACAGGTAGAATGGCTGATGGTGGAGAAGCAGTTGGTGTAATTGCCTCACAATCAATCGGTGAGCCAGGAACACAGCTTACACTTCGTACATTCCACACGGGTGGTACTGCCCAAAACGTTGCTTCGGAAGCAAACGTGAAGGCAAAATTTGCAGGAACTATCCAATTAGAAGAAGTTCGTACCGTACAGTCGGCTGACCGTGATGGTAATGAAATTACAACTGTATTGGGTCGTCGTGGTGAAATTCGTATCATCGAAACAGGCACAAACAACGTACTTATTGTCAATAACGTACCTTATGGTGCTACTTTGGAAGTAAAAGAAGGGCAAAAAATAAACAAAGGTGATGTAATGTGCCATTGGGACCAATTTAATGCCGTTATCCTTTCAGACATTGATGGTGTAATCGAATACGATGCAATCGAAGAGAATATAACATATAAAGAAGAAGCCGATGAGCAAACTGGTTTCCGTGATAAAGTTATCATCGAATCGAAAGACCGTGCAAAAAACCCTTCAATCATTGTAAAATCTGGCAACGGAGAGGAAGAAAAAGCCTATAACTTGCCAGTTTTGGCTCGTTTGACAGTTGAAGATGGAAAGGTTATCAAAGCTGGACAAATCTTAGCCAAGATTCCACGTGCTATCAACATGAACCGTGATATTACAGGTGGTTTGCCTCGTATAACTGAATTGTTTGAAGCTCGTAATCCTTCAAATCCTGCGGTAGTTTCGGAAATTGACGGTATCGTACAATACGGTGCTATCAAGCGTGGTAACCGTGAGATTTTTGTGGAAGCAAAAGACGGTATCAAAATGAAATATATGGTTGCTTTGTCGAAATTATTCTTGGTACAAGATGGTGATTTCGTATTGGCAGGCGATCCACTTTCAGATGGTGCGATTACGCCAGCAGATATTTTGCGTATCAAAGGACCAACTGCGGTGCAAGAGTATTTGGTAAACGAAGTACAAGCGGTATATCGCCAGCAAGGTGTGAAGATTTCAGACAAACATATCGAAACGATTGTACGTCAGATGATGCAAAAAGTAGAGGTTATTGACTCAGGTGATACACTTTTCTTGGATAATCAAATGATTGACAAGTGGTTGGTACGTGCAGGAAACGACAAAATTTTAGACAAAAAAGTAGTAATGGAAGCTGGTGCATCTGATAAATTCAAGCCCGGTCAAATTATCACTGGTCGTGAAATGCGTGACGAAAATAGCCGCTTAAAGCGTGCCGATTTAGCACAAATCGTGGTGCGTGATGCTATGCCAGCAGTAGCTCGTCCAACATTGCAAGGTATTACTTCGGCATCGTTGGGTACAGAATCATTTATGTCGGCTGCATCGTTCCAAGAAACCACAAAAGTGTTGTCAGAAGCTGCCGTAAGAGGAAAGCGTGATACACTCGAAGGTTTGAAAGAGAACGTTATCGTAGGACACTTGATTCCTGCTGGAACGGGTAACCGTAAATACCAAAACATTATTGTTGGTAGCAAAGCCGAACTCGAAGCAGCAGCCGAAAAGAAGAAAGCTCAAGAGGCAGCAAAGCAACGTAGAGAGTATGTTTGATAATGTAGAATGATAAATGTAGAATGATGAATGTTTTTTGTTCTACATTTCTTCCAATAAATTTAAAAACAAGGTCAGGCATTTGCTTGACCTTGTTTTTTTTTGTTCAAGGAATATTTTTAAACAGAAAATTTAAAGAACCAAGAATTTACTATATTTGAAAAAAATATCAGAAAAATGCTGACAACAATCGAAGGAGTTTACGAAAATGGGCGAGTAATTTTCAACGAAATACCGCCTTTTAAGAAAAAAGCTAAAGTATTTATAACCTTTTTGGAAGATTCAGAAGCAACTACAAAACTGAAAAAGCGTCCTTTTGGTACTTTAAAAGGAACAATTACTGTTCCCGATGACTTCAATGAACCATTAGACGACTTAAAAGATTATATGTGAATGAGGTATTTATTAGATACACACGTGCTGTTGTGGATGTTTGATGAGAGTGATAATATTCCTCAAAATGTGAAAAATATTATTGAGAACATTGATAATCAATGCTTTATAAGTATCATTTCGCTCTATGAAATCGCTATCAAAAAAAATATTGGTAAGCTAAATACTAAAAATTCTATTAGTACCTTTCAGAAAGAAATTGACAAAGTTGGCTTAGAATTGTTACCAATAACTGTAAAGCATTTAGAAAAATATGTCGATTTACCGCAAATCTCCAATCACAAAGACCCTTTCGATAGACTTATCATAGCTACAGCTATTGCCGAAAACTTCCAAATAATTACGGCAGATGAAAAGTTTGAAAATTATCAAGATTTAATGAAAATTGTTTGGTAATATCTTGCTGCCGTTCAGAGAACGGCTGACATACCGACGAAGTGGATACTTCGCCGAACGGAGAATTTTGTAATACTATTTTGTTGCCACAGCTAAAAACAGCTAAATTGCAATATTGGAATCTTAACATTATTTTAAAATACGCAATTTATGAATGCAAGTATTGGACAAGATGACTTTGAAAGAATTTTTAAACATCATTTGAAAGTAGAAAATTATTCAAAACCTATCGAAAGTTTATTAAGTGATAGATATTTAATGAGGTTGAATTTCTCACCTGATTATCAAAGAAACTATGTTTGGGATACCCATAAAGCAACCTATTTTATCGAAAGCATTTTATTAGGAACAGAAATACCTCCTCTGATATTATTCAGTAATAATAAAGAGTTTGAAGTTATTGATGGTCGTCAAAGGTTTGAAACAATTTTGAGGTTTAAAGAAAATAAATTTTCACTTTCTTCAAAAGGTCTAACCGTACTTACCGATTTAGCTAAGAAAAATTATGACGAACTTATTAAAAAAGATAAATCAATAATTGATACTTTCCTTTCTGCAAATATTAGAATTTTTGAATTTGCTTTAGTAAATGAACCACGTTTAGATAAAAATTTAGAAGATAGAGTAAAAAAAGAAATTTTTTCAAGATATAATACTGGCATTACACCATTAAAAAAATATGAGATAGAAAATGCAATTTATAACGATGATTCAATTACAACGTCAATAAAAACCCTATTTAATAAAAACCCTGAATTAGAAAAATTATTTTACAGAACATTCTTTATTCCAAAAGAAAATGAACTTGAAAATCCACCACTTCATAAGATTATGCAGTTAGTCAGAAAACTAATTGCATTACCAATGTTTCCAATCAATTATTATGCAAAAAGCAATATTCGTGTAGAATTAGTAGGAAAACTGTACGAATTCATTACTGATAAAACAGAAAATGAAAAAGAACTGATTGATTCATTTATTAAAAAAGTTAGACTTACTGAAAAGTCACACCAATATGCTATTGATAATAAGTTAAACAGGAATTATTTAGTTAGTGAATGCTTATTTTGGGCTTTGAGTTTGTGTGAGCTTGAAGAAATTGAATTTGAAGATGAGAAAACACTGATTGAATTTGCCCAATTCGCTTCTGAAAATATTTATTACTTTAATGCTAAAGATTATCATTATTATGCAGAAGTAATTGCAAGATATAATACAACCGCAACATTTTTTTCTAAGAAATTCAATATAGATTTATCAGTTTACATGAATGGTAGTGCAAAATCTATAACTGATTTAAAGAAAGTCCAAAAAAAGGAGGATTCAAAAAATAAATTGAGTCAATTAGAAACTTTAAGAGTGAATAAACCTGACCCTGTTAGAAAATCAATAGATGATATTCAAAAAATAATAATGAGACATAATTTTTTATTACGTCCAAGTTATCAAAGAAAAGAAGTCATAAATCCTTCAAAAGCAACTGCAATAATTGAATCAATTTTATTAGGAATTTCTCTTCCTGCCATTTTTGTTTTTAAAAGAAATGACGGAGTTTTTGAAGTAATTGATGGGCAACAAAGATTATTAACAATTCTTGGGTTTATAGGTTCTGAATATATTGATGAGAATAATAAATCTACTGTTTCAATAAATCACAAATTCGCATTAAGAAGTCCCAAAATATTAAGAGAGTTAAAAGGCAAAAAATTTGAAGATTTATCAGATGACGATAAAGATAAAATCTTAGATTTTCCTCTATATATGGTTGAGATTAAGGAAGAAAGTAACGAACATTTCATTCCAGTAGATTTATTTATTCGTTTAAATGACAAACCTTATCCAATCAGAGAACATTCTTTTGAAATGTGGAATTCGTGGGCAGACAATGATATTATCAACAAAATAAAAAACAGTAGTAAGGAGAATAAATCATGGTTTTATTTTAAACAAACAAATAGACCCAACGATAGAGATAGAATGGAAAATGAAGAATTATTTACTTCGCTTGTTTTTTTAGATTTTTTCAAAAAAGATTCTTCTCGTAAAAACTTTATTGTTTATCAAAAATCAAATAGGATAAATGCCAGTATTGGTAATAAACAATATGTAAGCCAACTTCTGCAAGAAGTTTCTGAAAATGAAGAAACTAAAAAAGCATTTTTACTTTCAATTAAAAATGTTGAAGGTTTTATCCGTAAACTTAAATTGGTTCTGTTAGATGCTGATAAAACAAAAAGTGAGCTGTTTTCATATTTAAATTCAGAATTAGAAATCTTGTTAATTGGAGGCAAAGAAACTACACAACTCCGAAGAACCTTACAGGATTTTTACATTTTATGGCAATTTTTAGGAGATATTAATTTAGAAATGGTGAGTTTTCATAGATTAGATATGAAAAAAGAGCTAAATGAAATATTCAATTACACAAAAAATATTCCAACAAATGATTTAGAAAATAACCAAGGATTTGATAATTATATGATATTGCTCGAAAAATTTAAGTCGAAATATCAAGTTTCAAAGAGAAAATTACACTTTAATGAATCTGAAAAATTAGAATTGATAAAGGAGCAGAATAACCAATGTGGAATATCAGGAGCACCAATATTTTTAGGAGATGATATAGAGCCAGACCATACAATTCCATTAGCTATTGGAGGAAAAGATGAAATAGAAAATATTTCTATTACTCACCGAACTCCAAACAGGCAGAAAGGTGCAAGAATTTAATCGTTGAATAAGTTTTATGGGTTACTTTCATCATCAATTTCTTTTAAAATTTGGTCTAATTTTTCATCAGTAAGTCCTTTTATGGCTTCTTGCCTAATTTGTGAGACACTTTCGTTGAATTTTTCACTTAATTCTCCCCTAAAAATGCTTTTTAGTAAATTAGACATAGCATTTTCGATGAAGACCTTCTCTTTATTTGGTACAGTTTGATAAACTAAATAAAGACTGTCAGGTATATTTATTGGTATTGTTTGCATAAAATGATTTATTTAATTTACTCAAATTTTATCTAAAAACGCATAAGCATCTTGAAGTTTTATCTCACCGTTTAGGTGTTGCTTTATTTCTTGCACGCTACGCTCAACACCTTCCAAAAACTCTTTCTTGGTAGTGGGTTTATAGGTGTCTTTTTCTTCCACATAAGAAACCTTCAAGCGTTGAGCAAGACTAATAAATAACTTATAATCTGCCTGATTAGTAGGATTTATTGTTATCGTTCCCATCTTGTATAGAATGATTTTTTGATGTAAAAGTAGAAGAAATTGCAAGAAAATCCAAGAAAATCCAAGAAAATTCACTTTAAAATCCCCGCTGTTCGGGATGTTCCGAAGGGCATCCTCGAACTACATAAGCAAAGGATTTGAAATCCTTCTATAAAACATCATTGGAGAGTTGGGTAAAAATATTTTTTCAAACAAAAACCTCATTTCTTTCCTAACTATTTTTATATTGGTGTCTATAAAATTACTCTTATGGAAGCAGTCGCTGTACGAAAAAACCTACATCAATTGATTGATAAAATTGAAGATACCGAATATCTGAATGATTTATATGACTCTATAAAATTGTTTGATAATCATAAAAAGGATGTTTTAGATGATTTATCGCCAAACCAATTAAAGCGATTAGATGAATCAATAGCTCAGATGAATGGTGGAGAAGTTGTTTCAAATAATGTTGTAAAAGCAAAATATCAAAAATGGCTTACAAAATAGTTTGGACTGAATTTGCCAACGAAGATTTTGATAATACCATCGAATACATTTCTAAGCGTTGGTCTCCCGAAAAAGCAATAGGTTTTGTTCAAATCTTCTATCATAAACTTGATTTATTAGAATCTATGCCATTTAGTTGGTATCAAATCTGAAAAGAGAAAAAATATCAGAAGACTACTCATTACTTGTCATAACTCCTTGATTTACAGCGTTTTAGATGAAGAAATCACATTGCTTTCAATGGTTGATACTCGTCAAAATCCTAATTTATTAGGGTTTTAGTCTTTAAAACTTATGAAAAAGCACCAACTAAAGGCTACTCCTACGAATTGTATAAAAAGGGTTTTTGACTTTGATTTGTTTTTTGTCGAGAAGAAGGGCGGCGGCGGTACGTCCCATTGTTTCGAAATCGGTTGTGATTACCGTGATTTCTAATAATTCTTTGAGGGTGGTTTCGTTGAAAGAAATAATGCCTATTTCTTGCCCCAAAATAAAAGTTGACTGTCGGGTTTTCTTCACCAATTCTGCCAAATCGGTTTCTTCAACTACCAAATAAGCTGTTCCTGCTTGAAGAATTTCATCATGGGCATTTTCTTTAATGAAAAACTCTTTTTGAGAATTGACACAAAATTGTCGAAATCCACGTACAATTTCTGAAGGGTAATTGCCATCACTCGGAAAAACTATGACCATTCGACTGTATTTATTCAACAAATCTTTGGCATCGTCTAAAGCATCAAAAATATCTTTTTCAAAATCTTGATAAACACTCAAGCATGGTTTTGTGTATTCGGGAAAATCTTTATCAAGCAAAACTAATTCTTCTGAAGGGATTCTTTCGATGGTTTTCAAAGCCAACATTTTTTCTGATTCAGGAAAAAAATGCGGCATTATAACGTAGTAATTGTATTTTCCCAAGTTTTTATCAATAATTTCGGCAAAAATTCGAGCATCGTAATGATGAATCTGCAAATCTACACTTGCTTTATTGCCCAAAACTTTCAAAAATGCGTAGTATATTATCTTTTTATATGAACTCAACTTATTGAAAACCAATAAGATATGCATTTTATTATTTTCCGTTCCATTGACATAAAAACCTTTTCCTTGAACCGACGTAATAAAACCACGCTCTTTCAACTCTCTGTAAGCCTTTTCTACGGTATCTCTTGCTAAATAATATTCTTCACTTAACTCACTGATAGAGGGTAATTGCTCATTTTTCTTTAAAACTGCTCGCTCAATATCCGCAACAATTGACTGTACAATTTGCTTATACTTAGGTGTCTTTTCGTTAGGATTGAATTGGAGTTTGTACATTAAAATTAATGAGTGAATGAGCGAATGAGTGAATAAAAAATATCACTCATTCATCAAAATATTAGTCAGCCCTTGGGGTTATGATCGAAATTTACCTCACGAAAGCGACAGCTACGCCACCATCAACATTCAGAATATTTCCTGTTGATTTTCCAAGACTTCCATCTACAAAAACTCTTACGGCTTTGGCTATATCTTCTGGCAAAATCTCTTCATTAAGTAAGGTTCTTGCAGCATACATTTTTGGCAATTCATCTACTTTTATGCCATAAGCCTTTGCACGACCTTCTGCCCAATCGCCTTCCCAAATCTTGCTTCCACGCAAAACCGCATCTGGATTTACGGTATTTACCCTTATCTTATCTTTGCCCAATTCGGCTGCCAATAACCTACTCATGTGAACTTGTGCAGCCTTTGCTGTACCATAGCCAACGTTGTTTGGTCCCGCAAAAAGGGCATTTTTGCTTGCAATATTCACAATATCGCCGCCTGTTGCTTGCTGACGCATGATTTTTACAGCTTCCTGTGAAACCAAGAACTGACCTTTCACTAATACATTTTGCAGAATATCCCAGTCGGCAATTGTATGCTCTTCCAAAGGTTTTGAGATTGAGAGTCCAGCACAATTGACAATTATATCAACGCCACCAAAAGCTAAAATTGTATTACGAAACGATTCTGCAATTGCTTCGGCACTTACTACGTCAATGCCTGTCGAAATGGCTGAATCTTTGCCATATTTTTTGCATAATTCGGCTTGTGTTTCGTCCAATAAATTTCGGTCGGCAGCAACTACACAAGCACCTTCTTTCAGTAATTCTTCACAAATCGCCTTACCAATTCCGCCAGTTCCACCTGTTACGAAAGCAATTTTTCCTGAAAGAGATTTTGGTTTTGGCATTCTTTGCAATTTTGCTTCTTCCAATAACCAATATTCGATATTAAATGCTTCTTGCTCCGCCAAACCAACATATTCAGAAACTGCTTCAGCTCCTTTCATTACATTGATGGCATTTGTATAAAACTCTGCTGCAACTCGGGCTGTTTGTTTGTCTTTTGCAAAAGTAAACATTCCAACTTCTGGATATAAAATCACGACAGGATTTGAATCTCTAATAGCTGGACTATTGCTATGTTTGCAACGCTCATAATAAGCGGCGTAGTCGGCACGATAAGCATCAAATTGTGCTTCGATTTCTTCCTTAGAAGTGCCTTTAAGCACCATTGGGCGAATTTTGGTACGCAAAAAATGGTCGGGGCAGCTTGTTCCTTTTTGGGCCAAACGCTCCAAATCATTCGAATTTACATATTCCAAAACTCGTGCATCGTCAGTAAAATGCCCTACCATTAGGCGATAACTTGATGCCAAACCACGTAACGTTGGCATTATTTCGGCTGATACCAATTTACGTTCTTCGACTGATTTTGATGTCAATTTTGCTCCACCAAAAACAGGGCTTTTCTTGCCATAATTAGCTTCCAAATACTCAGAAGCCATTTCTATGACTTCCAAAGTGTTCATATAAGAACTATAAGAGGTTTCACCCCAAGTAAATAAACCATGTCCGCCCAAAATTACGCCACGCAAATTTGGATTTTCTTGAACTGTTTTTTCTAATTGTAAACCTAAATCAAAACCTGGTTTTTGCCAAGGAAGCCAAGCCATTGTATCACCCCAAATTTCTTTCATTATGGCTGGACCATCTTTACTGGCAGCAATAGCAATAAGTGCATCGGGGTGCAAATGGTCAATATGTTTGAATGGAATAAGTCCATGAAGCGGCGTATCAATAGATGGCGTTGCACATTTTGGGTCGAACAAGCAATGGTCAAATAAACCCACCATTTCGTCTTCAAAAGCCAAGCCTCTGTAGCGACGTTTTAGGGCGTGAAGTTTTTCTACATAAAGGTTTGCACAGCCTTTTCTTGTCAATGTTCCAATATCTCCACCAGAGCCTTTTACCCACATTACTTCAGCTGGGTCACCTGTAACAGGGTCAGTTTCGGTAATTTTGCAAGAAGTATTTCCACCTGCATAGTTGGTTAGGCGTAAGTCTGCACCCAAAAGATTGGAGCGATAAATAAATAAATCTACTTCGTTTTGAGCTAATTCCGCAGCTTTGGTTTCGTCCCACAAGTAGCTAACATGATTGAATGTTAGTGTTTTTTTCATAATGTATAAATAATATATTTTCTTTTCAGGAATTCATTTTTTATTTACAAAACTACGAGATTTTCTATTAAGAATCTTCATGTACTCACCTGTATATAAATAAGAATGATGAAGTTATTTGAGCGGTTCGCTACTGCAAAGGCGAATATTTTGTTGCAATACCGACAAAAGTTTGATAAAAAAGAAGAAAATATTCAGGTTTTCGATGCAGACCCCAATAAATAAAATAAAGTGCCGGATTGCACCAGCACTTTATTCCTCGTAACCCAAAAAGTAAAAATTAACAACGGGTTCTTTTACGAAACCCGGATTGTAGTCTTCAGTTTAATCGTAGATGAAACATTCTGACCTGTTGTGCGTAAATACCTGCGGTAACTACGACGAAAATCGGCTGCTTTTCTACGAGAAATACAAATTTTTTGGTCATGTATTAAAACTTCACCACCACGGCAGTTGAAATACAAGTCATCAACAAATTCAAGGTTGATGATGTAAGAACGGTGAGGTCTTACAAAGTTTGAAATTTCAAGGAGTTCTTCCTCAAAAATTCGTAATGTCTTTGAGCTGATAATTTCTCGTCCATCAGTGAGCTTAAAGATGGTGTAATTTTTTGCACTTTTCAGATACAAAATATCACCGAGTTGAATCATGTTACGCTTTCCAGCGACTCTCATTGCCAAATTTGTTCCAGTGGGTTGGCTCACCACATTTTTTACTACGGTAAAGCCTTCAAGGCTAAACGGAGTAGAGTAAAGCAGTTTGTTCATACGATTATAAAGGAAAGCTTAAATATGCTGTTGTAATAATGAAAGCAATTTACGTTCCATAATTAAGCGGTACAACAACAAATCGGTAAGTGGTAGCAAAAAATCGGTAAGTGGCAGGTATATTTTTAAACGGTAGCTTTTCCGTAAAATATTTTGTTTAATACTTAAATACAGTAGAAAATTTTGTTTTTATTAATTTTTTAGAACAAATTATTAAACGGATACATTTGTAGATAATCACTAAAATCAATAATTACTAAGCCATTCCAAAAACTCTTGCTTACGGCGACGAGATACTGGAAGTTCTTTTCCTTGTTCGGTTAAAATAGTTCCCCCCTCACCTTTGATATAGCGTTTGATGTAATCTCGATTGATAAGAATAGAATGATGGATGCGAAAAAAATCATAGTTGGAAAGTATTTCTTCAAATTCTTTGATGTTTTTGGATACTGTTAATTTTTGATTTTCGGTCAAATAAACGTAGGTATAATCATCATCTGCTTCACAATAAACAATTGTATTCACTGGCACAAACTGAAATCCATTGACAATCGAAATAGGTATTTTATTGGTTTTATCTCTTGGGTGACGAAGGTTTTTAATTAAATGCTCCAAATTTTGTTGGGTATGCTTGCCTTCAATGCGTTTTTTTGCTTTTGAAATTGCTTCTTTTACTTCTTCTATATTAATAGGTTTTAGGAGATAATCTAATGCACTAAATTTTATTGCAGTAACGGCATAATGGTCGAAGCCAGTGGTGAAAACAACTTCAAATGTTGGCTTAGTAAATTTTTCTAATAAATCAAAACCACTGCCATGTGGCATTTCAACATCTAAAAAAACGATGTCGGGTGATGTTGCTTGAATAAGTGGATAGGCTTCTTGTACAGAATTGGCAGTACCAACAACCACGACTTCAGTAGAGCAAAATTGTTCAATAATAATTTTGAGGGTTTCAACACTCCGATTTTCATCATCAATAATTACTGCTTTGTACATAATGTTTTTGTTTTATAATTTTCAACAACAGCTATTATTTTTTAGTCATCCCTATGTATCTTTTAAGCATTAATACTTATACGTAAAACGGAGGGGTTTTTTATCCGAATTTTGGAAATTTGATTTCTATTAAAGTACCAACATCGGTTTTTTCATCAATCGCTTTAATTCTGTCAGCTATCGAATATCGAATATCTGCGTTGGCAATCATATTGAAAGTACGAAGTCGCTCTTCTGTTATTTTTAAGCCTTGCGATTTATAACCTTTACTTGATTTCGACTGAATTTGTTTAGCACGCTCTCGTCCAACGCCGTCATCTTCAATTTTACAAACTAAGTATTTGCCTTCTACAAAGAAGTTGACATACAGATTACCTTTCCCTTCTTTGTATCGAAGTCCATGATTGATAGCATTTTCGATGAAGGGCTGCAAAATCATCGTTGGAATATCTACATACCGATTTACTTCTGGGGTGATTGTTAGGTGAAATTCGAATTTATCTTCAAATCGCAGCATTTCCATCTCAATATAAAGGCTTAAAAGCTTTATTTCGTCAGATAAAACAATATATTTACTACGTGAAGAATCTAAAAATAGGCGTATGAGATTTGCAAATTTTGAAAGATAATTATTGGCAGCGATACTATCACGATTTAAAATAAAACTTTGAACAGCATTAAGGGCATTGAACACAAAATGAGGATTCATTTGTAATTGTAGTGTCCGCAGTTCCAATTCGGTTACTTGACGATAATGCCTTTGCTCTTCGTCAGACCAAAATTTCAAAAAACGTTCTCTTCCATAGAAAACCCCAAAAAGAGTAACAAAACATGCCCCCCAAAACCACCATGACCGCCACCAAGGATATTCTATTTTGAATTCTACTAATGCGTGAATACTTTCTTTGTTATTAGGGGCAATGGCAACCACTTCAAAATTATAGATGGCTGGGCTAAGTGTATCAATCTTGAAATTAGGTTTTTTAATAAAAAACCATTGAGATGGTATATCTCCTTCAAAACTACTTTCAATGATTCGAAATTTATATTTAATATTGGGTAGCTGAGGTTCGGTTGTCAAATCAAATTCCAAGGCATTATCTTCATAACCTATATAATATGCATCTTGGATTTTTACATCTCGACCAGCAATCTCGACACGAGAAAATTTAGCTTTAAATGTAGAAGAATCACTTTGCTGACCGAATAAGTCAAGATTTGCCATTGAGCATAATAGGGTAATTATGAGGCAAAATCTTGGCATTTAGGATAATTGGGAAATAAAGTCTTAGTAATTGTTTGGTAAAAATACGTTTTTAAATGTAAACGAAAAAGAAGTAGAACCATTTTTATTAATACTTGCCAATTTTTCTTTTGCTTCTTGGGGTGAAGGAATATGCCCCGCAGGAATCCACCAAAGAGCTAAATGAGCCGCTTGGGGCTTTTCAAACCACTTATTTCGGTCTTTCATAACGCCGCTATGGGCAGTTTTATAAGAAAATTCTTTCAAATCTTCGACCGTTTCCCAAACCGACATATTAATAATCATCATCTCATCTTCAAATACTCGGAGAGCTGTGGCATTTTCGTTTTCGCCTTTTAGTCGCCAAACGAAACCTTTGCTTTGGTCGGCAAGTGTATTGATTTCATCTAATTGTGCAACAAAATCAGCCAAAAGTGGGCTATCAATTGGCTGCAATAATTTGGAAATATTTACTTGAGCAAGATGAAATTTTGGCATAATATAGTTTTCGTTCTTCAAAACTTACAATTGATTTCCTACTTAAAGTAAAGTTTTGTACCTCGTTCTAAAATTAGTAAATTCTTTTTCCAAAACCACCACGACTTTCAAAAATTGTGTTAGATCACCTATTTTTGAAAACGAAATAAAATTCAAATATTGGAATTTCGCTAAAATATTGATACTATTGTAAAGTGAAATTGGAAAACATATTTTGTAACTTATTTATAATCAGCCCATTATACTTATAGAGTATTGTGCTTTTATAAGTATAGAATAAAATTTGAGAATAGTATAATTTAACTTTTAAACAACAATACCATGAAAACACAAATTGTAAAAAACACAAAAATCGCTGCCCGAGCCTATCAAGGAGATGCTATGACAATGCTCGTTTTCGATTTATTAACCGACAATGCCAAACAAGATTTTGTTGGTTTTACTATCGAATTTAAAAATGAAACCATGCCGGCTTTCAAAGCTCTAAACAACCGAATTGGTTTTACGGCAGAGAAAAAAACGCATCCTTCGACGGAAGCCCCTTTCCAAAAATTTAGGTGGCTTCACGTACTTCGGAATTTTTCTAAAAATGCTGGAGCTCCTTTTTTTGGAACATATCAATATAGAATCACACCCCGTTATTTTAGGGGCGGCCAATTAGATACTTTTAATAGCACTAATCCAATTGATAACATCATGCTTGCCATTGAGGTAGGTCCATTCAAAAAAGGTGAAACTCAAATTTCATTTACCAGAGGATTTTTGGTTTCACAAGCCTATACAGATAGGTTTGGCCCTAACGGAAACATTCGTCCAGCCGCTGCTGAGGTAGTTTTTGACCCAAAAATTACAAAAAATGACATCTTCAATAAACCGCAATTGCCCGCAGGATTTCCAACAACTATCGCTCCTTACACCTACGAAGAGCAGTACGCTTGGATGGGTTTCAATGCTCGCAAAGCTATTATGGATTTTATCAATGAGGTGGTAAATGACACAACGAAGGGTAAAACCTTAGATGTCTTGGCTTACGATTTTAGTGAGCCATCAATAGCTAAAATATTTATTGACTTATCAAAACAAGGTCGGATAAGAATGTTTTTAGATGACCATGATATAAAAGATGCAGCAGACTTGACCAAAAAGAAAGACCCTGTTTTCAAGCAACAATTTGCCAATCAATTTGATACCACAAAATCAAAGCTTGTGAGGCAACATTTTGCTCGCTTGGCTCACTGCAAAATATTGATTCAGCGTGATAAAGATGGTAAAGCAATTAAGGTTTTGACTGGCTCAACCAACTTTACAGCCAACGGAATCAATATCAATGCTAATCATATTTTGGTTTTGACCCAACCCCAAGCCTTAGCATTATATGAACAACTTTTTGAAGAATCTATTTTAGAATCACCAAAACGTAAATTTAAAGATTCAACAATGGCACAAGGTATGAACAAAATTGATGATAATATGTCCGTTAGTTTTTCACCTCATACTACTGCAGTTGCCACACAAATGTTGGCTATCGTTAATAACAAAATATTAGCAGCCCAACAGTCTGTATTTTTTGCTGTAATGGAATTGAGTAGTGGTGGTAGTGTTACCGAAACATTGAGAAATATCCATGAAAACGCTAATTTACTAACAATGGGAATTACAGATTTGAAAAGTGGAACTGGTGATGTGAAAATAAAATTATATGAACCCAGAAGCACCAAAGGTGTATTGATAAATGGCAAAAATTCGCCTGCTGTGATGCCACCTCCTTTTGCAAAAGAATTTCGAATTGGTTTAGGACATGAGATACATCATAAGTTTGTAGTGATAGATTTTAATACTCCAAATGCCACCGTTTTCTGTGGTTCTTCTAATTTAGCTCAAGGTGGCGAAGAAAGTAATGGTGATAATCTTTTGATGATTTCAGACCCAGATATTGTAACCGTCTTCGCCATTGAAGCAATCCGACTTATTGACCATTACCAATTCAGAAACATTCAAGCAGCATCTAATGATACAACACCATTAATATTGAAAACCGATAATGTGTGGTATCAACGGTATTTTGACCCTACAGACCTCTATTTCTTAGATAAAAAGACGTTTTTAGGATAATTTTAATTCAATAGAAAGTTATAGCACTACCATTAGAGAATGGTAGTGCAAACATTGCTGAGAATTCTAAGAGGTTGGAGGATATTCTAATTTAAATACTTTACAGAATTGCTATAATAGTGTAGTGAAAGACGAATAATTTACTATTTTTTCTTTGAAAGCATAGTCTTATATTTTTTCCGAAAATCCTCAAATTCTTCCTCCAAAACCTCCATTATTACCAAGAAATGCGTCAAATTGCCTGTTTTTGAAGGAAGTTTCTTAGAAAAAAGTTTTTGATAGGCTTTTAAAATTGACTTTCCAAACCTTCTTTTACTCTCATTAAAGCCTCTTTTGTTTCAGCAAAATAGATTTCAAAATCTTTGATTTTTGCGATTTTCTGGAAAACTTCGCTGTTTTTCAAACTCAAAAGCATTTCTTCTAATTCTTGGCGTTTTTGTAACAAGATGTTTAGGTGCGAAAGTAACCTTTCTTTTTGTTGAAGAATGTTAGAATTTGAAGAAAAAATATTTTGCTGTAAATCATTCAAAATACGATTTACTGTTGCTAAATCATTGGCTTCGTAGGCAGTTTTGAGTGCAATAAATGTTTGCTCTGCCAATGCTTTTTGTTCATCAGGAACTTTGTCGGGGTGGCAAAGTTTGGAGGCTTGACGATATTTATCTTTCAATTCTTTTTGCTCAACTTCGTTCAAAACTGCTAATTTCTTAGTTTTTGTTTCTTCAAAATTTTGCTGATAGTTTTTAAAATCTTGGCTTGCTTCTTCAATTTTTTCTTGGTCATGTTCCAATTCAGCTAATTGCTTTTTCAAGCGTAAAATGCTGATAATCAACTCTCCCAGTTCTAAATTGTGCTGAATATCAAAAGTATAAATCTGCTTTTCGATGTCTGCTTTTTCATCTTCTAAACTTGATAGTTGCCATTCTAACGAACGGATTTCTAATTGTAATGCTGGAATTTCGGGGTCTTCCCAAATAATTAGTTGGCGAAGTTTTTGGAGCAAAACATTAAGTTGAATAACCGCCTCTTGGTATTTTTGTTTATCAACCAAAGCCAAAATCGCTACTACTTTGGGCGGTGGCGTTGCAGACAATAAGCCTTTGATTTTTTTAGCTTGATACAAAATATCGTCTTCATCTTCGAGGCGAATGACATTGAGCAAAGTTTCAAGCCGAATGAGCAATTTGCCCCAATCAATGGCAGTTTCTTCTTGCTTGCCTCGTATCTTCTCAAACTCTTCGTTGAAATCAGCAATTAACTCTTTATTACCTTCAATAATGGTAATACTTTCGTGGTTTGATTGTGCTTTGCGTGTCCAATTATATGAGCCAAAAACCAAGATTTCGTTATCAATGATACAAAACTTATTGTGCATTAAAGGTGCTTTTTCGGCATCATCGCCTATAAATGCTACACTTCCGCCATGTTGTGTAAGTTGCTGATAATCAATCGAAGATTCGTGATTGATGAAGTTATTTGCCAATAAAAGTTCGATTTTTACGCCTTTTTTAGCTTTTGAGAGCAAAATATTGAATAATTGATAATCTGTAAACCACGCTACGGCTATTCGGATGCTATGCTGTGTTGTTTGAAGTACCTCAATGATTTCGGTTTGGATATTCTCAAAGTAGGCGTGAGTTTTCATTGGGGAGGGTTTTGTAGTAAACTAAGGATTTAGACCAAATGAAAAAACCGATTGGTTGAGTTTTGTGAGCAATTCTTTGAAATGTTCAGATTTAAGCGAACCAAATCTTTGCATGACTTCATCAGCATCAAAAGTTTCAATCAATTGAAGTTTGGCATAAGAAACTCTATCAGATTGATAATTGACCATCTTTGGATGAATCTCGAAGATGAATTCATCGTTATAATTTTTGGTCGAAAGCATCACCATTATATAAACACCTTCGGCTTCAAATACTTCACGGTTAGAAATTACTATGGCAGGATGCGGTTTTAATTGCCCATTTAGTAAAGGAAACATTACCTCGACAATATCACTTTGAGAAACCCTCATATCAAATCTTTTCTGCTGTTACGTCT
Source organism: Emticicia sp. (assembly GCA_031378345.1). Taxonomy (GTDB): domain Bacteria; phylum Bacteroidota; class Bacteroidia; order Cytophagales; family Spirosomataceae; genus Emticicia. The sequence continues at coordinate 101,680 of JANNDY010000135.1, forward strand.
TAGTCGGGCGTGTTGCTTTACGCCCCAAGACAAAAGTTTGTGTTCTACCTCGGCGTTGCTCATGCTGCCAGTAGCAATGCCCTTGATATATTGCTCAAAAGGTTTTAGTTTTTGATTGATGTTTTCAACGCCTGCAATAATTTCATCAGGAAAGGCAGTTCGCATGGCATTTTCTGACTGTAAGGCAAGCATAAAAATATCTGACATGGCACTTAGCCTTACTAAAACTTCGGCATCGGGTTTAGTCATTGTCGCAAAATCAAGGTCAAAGTCATTATTACTCATTTCTTTGAATACTTGAATGGCATCTTCTGAATGAATAAAACCATAAAGGCTTACCATCGAAACAACATTGTTTAGAACGGAATGATTGAAGGCGACATAACTACTCATATTGCTGAAATTTATATACAAAATTACACTAAACTATATTGTTTTCAAGGTTTTGAGTGAGTATGAATGTTGCTTGATTTTAATGCAATTTAGTTAAATTATTGGAAATTGAAAAACGTTAAATGCTATATAATCGTCCTAAGTTATAAACTTTAAAGATACCTGACAAATAGGAAATTAGTATATTTGAATTCATAATTTAACAAAATTACACAATGCAAAAAATACCAACAACTATTTATTCTAAGCAATACACATTAATAGACCCAATTTTATACACTTATTGTAAGATTGATAGTTATACAATAGATGGATTATTGAATAATTATTTATGGTTTAGTAAACCAAAAGATTTTAATGACCCTTATGATTGTTACCCCTATCATGAAATATCATTAAGTAAAGTAGATATTCAGAATTATAGAAATAGCTGTTTAAATTGGCTTGAAGCAAATAATGAGATAGCTAATTTTGATAAGAATCCTCGAAAGTATATAAAAAAAAGCCTTGATAAGGTATTAAACAATATAGGTATTAAATGCTTTTCTGAGGTAGATAATGAAATGTTAATGTGGGCACATTATGCTGATGCTCATAAGGGTATGTGTCTTGAATTTGATTGTAATTTTGACAAAACATTCTTTAATGGAAATCAAAATCTTGAAAATGCTCTTTATAAAATTGAATATTGTGATGATATTCCAAAGTTTGAGTTTATACAACCAAATAAGTTTGGCAATGATTTAGAAATTCGGAGGTTTCAACACGCTATTGATTTAAAATCTTCTAAATGGGCTTATGAAAAAGAGATTAGACTTGTGAAAAATTTAGAATTCAAAGAGCATTATCTTAAAAGCCAACCTCAAATAATACAGTATAATAAAGAGTGTTTAAAATCTATAAAATTTGGTACTAAAACCAATCAAAGGGACATTGAAATAGTCAAAGAGAGAGTTTTGAAAATTATTGGGTATGAAGCAAATCTAAAATTCTATAAAGCAAAAATTGCACATCCCAAAACTGGAAAATATGGTATTATCTTTGACGAAATTTGAGTTTCAATCTTTAATCTTCATAATATTCTGTGCCGTTTTTGTCTATGTAAAATTGTATTTCATTTTTTTCAACCATTGCTATTCCTTCTAAAAAGAGGAAAATATCATCATAAATACACGAAATAACCTCTACGCCTTCTTTATTGATAAAACCATATTTTTCATTTTTATTGACACTTACTAATCCTTCTGAAAAAGAACTGACATAATCATAAATACAGGGAATAACCTCAACGCCTTCTTTATTGATAAAACCATATTTTTCATTTTTTTTAACCGATGCTAACTCTTCTGAAAAAGAACCGATACCATCATAAATACAGGGAATAACCTCAACACTTTTTTTATTGATAAAGCCCCATTTTTTATCTTTTTTAACCCTTGCTAATTCTTCTGAAAAGGAATAATAGGCTTCATCATAAACACAAGGAATAACCTCAATACCTTTTTTATTGATAAAGCCCCATTTTTCATTTTTTTTAACCATTGCTAAACCTTCTTTAAAAGAATTGGCATAATTATAAATACAAGGAATTACCTCACACTCTTCTTTATCGATAAACCCCCACTTCCCATTTTTTTTAACTAATGCCAAACCTTTTGAAAAAGAATCGGCATAATCATAAATACAAGGAATTACCTCACACTCTTCTTTATTGATAAAGCCATATTTTTCATTTTTTTTAACCGATGCTAATCCTTCTTTAAAAGAATCGGCAAAGTCATAAACACAAGGAATAACCTCAATACCTCCTGTATTGATAAAACCATATTTTTTATTTTTAATAACCCTTGCTAATCCGTCTGAAAAATTAATTGTATCATGAATACAAGGAATAACCTCAATGCCTTCTTTATTGATAAAGCCCCACTTTTCATTTTTTTTAACGCTTGCTAAACCTTCTGAAAAAAAACGGATGTCATCATAAATACAAGGAATTATCTCAATCTCTTCTTTATTGATAAAACCTGTTTTCCTATCTTTCGATACTTTTGCCAAGCCCTCACTAAATGTATCAACCGAACTATACACACACTCAATCACTATTTCTTTCTTTCGATTACAAAAGCCCCATTTATTACCTTTGCGGTAGGGTATGAGGTCGGGTAAGCCAAGTGGGTTGTCGTCATGTAGTAGTTTTTCCGTAATAGCCAAAGCTGCACTGATTTTTTGTAGGCTTTGTGGGGTGGTTTTTATGAGGGCAGTTTCTGGTGTCATAGGGTTGTTTTAGCAAATCAAAGTATGTTTTCTTTCTACAAATATATAAAAAACATCGTATCGAACAAGGCACAATAAAATGATTTTGAGTGTTTTATGCTTTCAAATAACCCCCCGATACTTCTCTCGAAAATCCACAAATTCTTTCTCTAAAACCTTCATTCCTGCCAAAAAATGTGTCAAATCGCCTGTTTTTGAAGGAACTTCTATAATTTCCGTGATTTCGTGGATGCGTGCCAAGCCTATTGTTCCTGAATTTCCTTTGAGCGTATGTAACTCTCGTTGAATCGTTTTTACATCATCAGGGTAGGCATTTTTGGCATTCGAAATTTGCTCCTGTGCCTCATTTTCAAAATCTTCAAAAACCGACATCAAAGTTTCATCACCAACCATTTCTCGAAGCTGATTTACCACTTCCATATCAAAAATAGGTAGCTCAGGCTTTATAATAGTGCCTTCAACTGGATTTTGACTTGCAATACTTTCGACTTTAGGTTCAACAATTGCTTCTGGGTCGTTAACCAGTTCTCTGACTTTTTGCACCAAAACTGCTGCACGAATAGGCTTTGGCACGTAGTCGTCCATGCCTTCGCTCAAAAATCTTTCACGGTCGTGCTGCATTGAGTAGGCGGTCATGGCAACGACTTTTGGAAGTTTATGGCCGTGCAATTCTCGTAAACGTTTGGTAGTTTCAATGCCGTCCATTTCGGGCATCTGAATATCCATAAAAATCAAGTCAAAATGACCAATATTTGCCCCAAAAACTTCAATGGCTTTTGCCCCGCTATCGGCCGTAATCACCTGACAGCCAGACTTATGCAAGATTTCGGAAGCAACTTTTCTATTTACTTGGTTATCATCTACCAACAAGATTTTTGGTGCATAAACTTTGAAAAAATCAGTGAGTTTTATCTCTGATTCTGCATTTTCTGCAATGCTCGGGCTAATGGTTGTGGAGCGAACTTCGATAGTAAACCAAAAAGTGCTGCCTTGTCCATGACCAGAAACTACGCCCATATCGCCTTTCATCAAGCGGCAAAGTTCTCTTGAAATTGCCAAGCCAAGTCCAGTTCCACCAAACGATTTTTTGGTAGAATTATCTACTTGTTGGAAAGCTCCGAATAATAATTTCTGGTCTTCTTCCGAAATTCCGATGCCTGAATCGGTGATTTCTCCTTTCAATACATGAATTTTCCCATTCGACGAAACCCTTGATAATGAGATAGTTACGTTGCCATTTTCGGTAAATTTCAGTGCATTGGAAGTCAGATTTGAGAAAATTTGTAACAAACGAGTTTGGTCGGCAATCAAATAGGCAGGAACATCTTCGGCAATTTTATAAATCAACTTATTGTTTTTCTCAATCGCTCGTTGACGAAAAAGTGCCACCAATCGTTCCAATATTTCCTTAATATCAAGCGGAGCATTGTGCAAATCCATTTTGCCCGCTTCGATTTTCGACAAATCTAAAATGTCATTTAGAATTGTAAGCAAAGTTTCCGACGATTTTTTGATGGTTTGCACATAATCTTTTTGTTCAGGATTTAGAGGCGTTTCGTACATCAAATCAATCATACCGATTACGCCATTCATCGGTGTCCGAATCTCGTGGCTCATGTTTGCCAAGAAACGTTCCTTGACTTTCAGCGAGCGTTCGGCTTCGTCTTTGGCAATCAATAATTCTTCGGCGGCTCGTTTCAATTCCGAAATATCACGGGCAACGCCTTCCACTTCCACAGGAATACCTTTGGCATCTTTTATCATGCGAATGTTTAGCATAAACTGACGAAGTTCGCCATCTTTTCGCTTCACAATCACCTCAAAATTGGTAATACTGCCCGATTTTAGCAATCCTTTGATGTTTTTTGAGCTATCAACGGCATTTTCAAAAAACTTATCAACCTTATTACCCATCACTTCTGCCACGCTATAACCAGTATGCGTCAGCACCGAAGGCGAAATCATGCTGATATTTCCTGCTAAATCGGTGCGGTAATAAATATCAATAAACGACTCGATGGTATCTCGAAATTTCTGCTCGCTTTTTTGGAGCGTAATCGTTGAGTTTTTCTTATCGGTAATATTCTGTGCAATTCCCGAAACCTCTTCTACTTGCCCGCTTTCCGAAGATAAAATTGGATTCAAGAAAAATTCGTACCAATCATCACCACCATCAATATTCCCCCAGTGCATTTCAAAATATTGAGGTTTTCCTTTGAACGCTTCATTGTATTTTTCACGAAGAATTGGGCGGTCTTCGGGCGAAATTAGTTTCCAACCTAATTTTTCAATACTCATATTGATTTCGGGTGGCATACCTAACTTGTACTGCAACAAATCAACGTAGTTTTTATTGAACGAACTTAGTTGGCGTTTTAAATTTACCGTCCAAATTAAGTGTGAACTGCTATCAAAAACGGCATTCAAACGAGAGGTTTGGCGAAGCGAATCTTCTTCTTTTTGTTTCCTAACTAATGCCACTGCAACTTGTCCAGAAACGAATTCTAAAAGTTCTAAGTCCCTGATATTGAACTTGTTAGCATCACTATACGACTTCACACCAATCACGCCAGTAGTGCGTTCGCCTACATGAAGTGGCACACAAAGCATGACTTCGGGAAGCGATGAACCGTAGAAATAAATCTTATCAACTTCAACCAATTTCTTGATGTCTTCGCTCGACAAAAAGAGCGGTTTGTTTTGCACCATAGAATATTCTACAATGCCATTTCCGAGTTTTCTGCGGTGGTAATTTTCTTCTGTTTCCGAATGTTCGTCAATAAAATAGGGAAAATGAATTGTGCCTTCTTCGGGTTCAAAAAGTGCTACAAAAAAATTATTTGCCAACATATTTTTCTGTAATTCAATGTGAACTTGTGTCAAAAACTCTTGAAGATTGGGCGTATTTAAGTTAAGTTGAGCAATGGTATAATATAATTGTTGGGCTTTTTCGGCACGTCGTCGTTGCGTAATATCTCGAAACAAACAACGAAATGCAACGGCTTTTCCATTCTCAAAACGGCAACTAATATCGCCCGAAAGATACACTCGTTTTCCTTCTTTGTTTCGTATAACTGTCTGATAATCAACAACTTGCTCGCCTTCTTTGATTCGTTGGAGGGTTTCTAAGGTATCATCGGCAAACTGGGGATGCAGTATATCTCGCAAAGAAAGATGCGATAGTTCATCATCAGAATAACCAAAAATCTCTCGACAAGCAGTATTTACAAACAAAAAACGCCCACCGAGCGAAAGCAACATAATGATTTCGGAGGTATTATCAATCAAATCTTGGAGTTGGTCAATGCCTTTCTGTGCTTCGGTTTGGGCGAGTTGAAATTCCAGTTTTTCGATGTCAAATAAAAGTTCTTCGGTTGATTTTTCGGTCAGCATACCAATGTTTTTTGAATAGAATTGTGGGGTAAATATAGGAAGAAAGATGGAGTTTTTAGAGATTTTTCAAAGATGGAAAGTTTTGATTTATATGCTGTTTTTATTCAAAGCATCATTTTTCTCGAACGTAATCCAAAATAACTATGATATTTTTGGATTACGTTCGGAAATAACTATAAAACAAGTCAAAATGACATTTTATTGACTTATTGGAATTGAGTTATAGAACCTATAGATATCTCAACCATTGCTTATCCTTATGTTTGGCTTTGTATTTTCCATACCACAAGCACAAAGGATATAAAGCAATGACTACGCCCAACCAAATTAAGTAAATAATAGGAAGTTCAACGCCCGACCCAGCTTGTGGTCGCCCAAAGCTAAACGGAGCAAAATTTAAGTCTTTCAAGCTAAATCCTTGCATAAAAAGCATCACTAACATAAGACTATGCACTAAGTGCCAGTGAATGAGGTAATAAAACAACGGTACTTTTCCATAAATAGAAAAAATATCAATAACTCGGTTTTTCATGCCATCAACCAAAGCTAAAATCAAAAACATGATACCCAAAGTTACCAAAGTAAATAAAAGCGAGGGCGGGTATTTGGTAACATTGATAAAAGAAAAGAAAGTAAAAAGCGGCGTTTTTTGGGCAGACCAAGGAGCTGGGTCGCCATAAATATTGATGAATCGGAGGATAATGAAAAGCAATAATGCACCTCCACCAAATTGCAGAAAAAGCCTTTTCTGTTTTTCGGCAGGAATGGCAAAAAAGTGTCCAAAACCATAGCCAAGAAGCAAAATACCCAACCACGAAACGAGTGGATAGCTAACTAAAAAAGCAAAATTAGGTATAATTTGAAAGAAATTTGGACCAAAAAGCACCGACGAAACAAAATTCAAAGCAGGGTTTTGTGGAAAACTGATTCCTTGCAAAAGGTTATGGCTAAAAATAATAACCAAGCCAGCAATACCAATATTTCGTGGAGCGATTTTTAGCAAAAACGAAAGTACAACCAAACCCACGCCGATGGCACAAATAACTTGCAACATCAATATTCGGAAGTGAATATCGAACCAAATCGCAAAATTGATAACTGTAAATTCAAGCACAATGAGCCAAATACCTCTACTGAGTAAAAATCGCTTACTTTCGCTCAAATTATTACTGTTTTTGAAAGAAATGTATGCTGAAGCTCCCGACAAAAAAACAAATATGGGAGCAGCTAAATGCGTAATCCAGCGAGTTAAGAAAACGCCTGCCGTAGCAGTAGTCAAGTCAGTAGGATTTTGGCTCAAAGAATTTACGTGCATGAGGTCTCGCACATGGTCTAATGCCATAATGACCATCACCAAGCCTCTCACAAAGTCAATAGAATTGATTCGTTTCATAATTTTGTGTTTTAGGGGTAGCTTTTCAGAAGCAAATAGCAAAAAAAACGCAACATTACCAATTTGATAATGTTGCGTTTTTTTGAGTAAAACTTATTTTTTATATCCCCATTACCTTAATATCAGAAGTTGGAGTAGAATTCCCACCTTTCTTTTCGAGTGTTACGGCAAATGCTTTTGGCAATGGGACTGTTTTTAGTTCTTGCGTATTATTTTTTATGTCAAATACCCCCGCATCCATTGGTTTGTCGTTCACAATTGCCCAAAGCTGATATTGCATTCCGTCGGGTGGGGCTGGCAAATTTGGTCGCACTAAGTAAACTTTATTGGTTTTCATGTCCCAAGCAAGCATCACTGTTGAGTTTTCCGAACCTTTTTGCCCCATTAGTTTGCACATTTTCATGGCAGGATTCATCAGCATATTCACTTCGCTTGGCATCATTACACCTTCTTGCGATTTTGCAGTTTTCTGTAATTCTATATTTTCATTGATAGCTAAAGAAAGATTTTCTTTGCTTTCTTTCCACCTACTTCCCAAATATACATTGGCTAAAACACTACCCAACAATGCAATTGATGCTGCAATTCGGAGATAATTCCCAAAAAAACCAGTAATTTTTGGTGCTAATTCTTCGCTTATTTCAATTTCTTTACCACTATCAAAAGCTATTACTTTTGTCGTTTTTACCTCAGATTCCGCCATAATTTTGTCCCAAATCTGACCTTGCAAATGAGAGGGAGGGGCTTCGGCATTGGCAAAAGCATAGCTTTCTAAGGCATCTTCGATAGCTCGAATCTCAGCCTTAATTTCAGGTGATTGTAGTGCCAATTGCTCGATTTCGGCTATTTCTTTTTCATTAGCCAAACCAAGTACGTAGCTCTCCAAAACCCCCGATGCTATGTATTCTTGAATGTTCATTTTTTTATTAAATGAGTGATTATTTCACTCTGGAATTTATTTTTTGTTTTATTTTAAAATTATAACTTCGACAGCGTCGGCTGTCCGATACGCTCGGTTACCGATATTTGTACCTTATATTCATACCTCGTAAATTACAACATCGCTCTCAAGCTACTAACTGCCGCTTTTATTCTTGTCTTAACAGTACCGAGAGGTATGCCATATTCTTCCGAAACCTCCGCTTGAGTATAACCTTTGTAATACACCAAATCAATTAATTGTTTGTATTCGGGCCTTAGTTTTTCTACTACTTTTTGCAAGCCAATGGCATCGATATCTTGCACGGTTTGATATTCGTTATCCACTTGGAAGATAACATTTTCTTCCATCGAAATATTTTTTGATGAATCTCGGAAATCTGCCGAGCGAATTTTATCAATTGCCAGATTTCGGGCAATATTCATCATCCAAGTAAAAATACTTCCTTTCGAGGCATCGTAATTGTCAATGTTTTTCCAAATCTTTAAAAAAGTATCTTGAAGCAAATCATTGGCATCGTCGTCTGATTGTATGATTTTATTGAGTACACCAAACAACGCACCTGAATAATTATTATACAGGATATTAAAGCCTTTCTGGTCTTTGCTTTTCAACAAAGACACCAATTCCTCTTCTGCTATGCTTATGCGTCGTGCCAAACGTTTTCTTGGATTTCGGACTAAATGAAATATTTCCTCAAAGATGTTAGTTTATGAGCACTTTTCCAAATTTCATTAAAATTATTGCCTTTCTCATTCATTTACGGTATATCTAAAAGTTTGGATTTATTGTTTTGAAATTTAGCTTTACCTTTGTAATATAAATCTCCGTGGCACGCATTTTCTGCGTGTCACGGATTCAAGGATTACTCCCAAAAAAAATGACTCCAAAACAACAAGGTTTTTTCTTTCCTGCCGAATGGCATCAGCACCGAGCTACTTGGTTGAGTTTTCCACAAAGTTCAGATTCGTGGGACTATGGCGACCGTTTAGAGATAATATATCCTGCTTATTTAGCTTTCATTAAGGCAATTGCCGAAAGCGAAAAAGTATGTATTAACGCTACCGATGAAGCTCATAAAAAATTGATAATGAGTTTATTAGAAAAATATGGCGTTGATGAAAATCAAATAGAAATACCGATTCATGCCAACAATGATTCGTGGTGCAGAGACCACGGCCCAGCGTTTTTGATAAACCCTGAAACCAAGCAAAGAATGATTGTAGAATGGGGCTATAATGCGTGGGGCGGAAAATATCCACCTTATGATGATGATGATAAAATTCCTGTAAAAATAGCCAATTATTTAAACTTACCTTACGTAGTTCCCGGAATTATCATGGAAGGCGGTTCGGTAGAATTTAATGGCAAAGGCACGGTTTTGACGAGCAAATCTTGTCTTTTGAACGAAAATAGAAATCCACATTTGAATCAAGCACAAATCGAAAAATATGTTTGTGATTATTATGGTGTTGAACAAGTTTTGTGGGTAACCGAAGGCATAGTTGGCGACGACACCGACGGACATATTGACGACACAACTCGCTTCGTAAATGAAGATACGGTGCTGACAGTTATCGAACACAACAAGTCGGACGACAATTATGAGCCTTTGAAACAAAACCTAAAAGACCTCAAAAAAATGCGTTTGCTGAATGGTAAACAACTAACTATCAAGGAGTTACCTATGCCAAATTCCGTTTATGATAGCGAAATCAGACTTCCAGCATCTTATGCAAATTTTTTGATAACTAATGGTTCGGTCATTGTGCCAACTTATCGTTGCGATAAAGATGAGGTAGCTTTAGAAATTATTCAAGGATGTTTTCCTGAAAGAAAAATCGTAGGCATTGATGCCACCGAAATCATTTGGGGGTTGGGCAGTTTTCATTGCCTTTCACAGCAAGAACCAATTGTTTGAAATGCTCAACTACAACAACAAAACCTTCAAGTCAATTACCAATACTTCTAATGGCGAAGTTGGTGAAGAAACGCTTTTTTATTACCAACAAAAAGACAAAGTAGTTTGGGCGGAATATAGCGGTGGTGCTATCATAAAAGGCTTTTTGTTAGCAAAAGTCTTGGAAAACAATGCCTTAGAAATGCGTTACGAACATATCAATAAATCAGGCGAATTGATGACGGGAATTTGCCATTCTACGCCCGAAATCTTGCCTAATGGCTTGATACGTTTGCACGAAAAATGGCAATGGACAAGCGGTGATTTTTCGTCAGGAGAATCAATAATTGAAGAAATTATTACAAAAACTTCGCAAAACGGAGATTTTTGACGTAATTTTGAGCATTAAATTTACCCGATACCCTCAAATAATCATTTGTGGGTATTTTTTACCCAAACAAAGTTTATATTCATCACAATAAATTTTAACCTTATCAGTTTTTTATTGTAGTTGATTGTCCCGTGTTTTTTATGAAGCGATTACATACATTATTATATATAGCCTTTTCCCTGTCCTTGCTTGCTTGCCAGATTTCAAAAAAGCCTACACCACCAGTAAAGGTTGTTCAGAAATCTGCACCTGATATTTTTGACATCCCTCAAGCGTCTCCTTCAGTTGTTAGTAAGCCAGTCGAAGAAATAAAGCCAGAACCAGTGGCAATGACTGTTGGAACAAACGAGCTGAAAACTTCAGATTTAGCTTTGGAAGTTGAAAAACGAATGATGGATGATTCGATTTCGCCTAAAAGTGCTTTAGAGGAGGTCATTTATGAGCAACGAATCATTGCAGATGCCAAGAAAAGAGATTATGACAAAACACAAGATTTCAAAGACGAAATAGAATCTTACCGAAGTATTTTAGCCGAAGCATATTTGACCGACAGTTCGACCATCAAATATTTGTTGAAAGAAACATACAATTGGATGAAAGAGGAAGTGCATGCGGCACACATAATGTACCAAATTTCGGAATTTGCTGACCCTGCCGATACTGCGGCAATTTATCAAAAATTAATAGATATTCGCAATAGAGCATTAGCTGGAGAAGATTTTGGAGCTTTGGCTCAACAATTATCTCAAGATAAAAAAACAAGTAGCATTGGTGGAGATTTGGGTTGGTTCAAAGCCCTACAATTTATTTATCCACTCGAAAAAGCAGCTTACAATACTCCCATAGGTCAAGTTTCGATGCCAGTTCGGAGCAAAGGGGGCTACCACATTATAAAGGTAAATGACCGTCGTCCGTTTAGTGGAAATGTTCGAGTACAGCATATTTTGAAAATGGCAGCTTTAAATACACCAGATTCTGTAAATGTAAAAGCTAAGGCAAAAATTGATTCGATTTATACTCAATTAAATAAAGGCTCTGCTTTTGAGGAGTTGTGCAAAAAATATTCGGACGATTATAAAACAAAAAATTTCGGTGGATTTTTACCAGCTTTTGGCATTGGTACAAGAGAAGAAAAAGCGTTCGAACAAGCAGCATTTGCTTTGCAAGAAGGAGGCACTTCGCAACCTGTTCGCACATCTGCAGGCTGGCATATTATCAAACTTGCCCAAAAATTACCCTTAGAATCTTTTGAAGCCATTTATCCAAAAATAAAGGATAAGATGATTACCGATTCAAGAGGTGATTTTGTAAAAGAAATTGCATCGAAACGCTTGAAAAAAGAAATGCAATTCGTTGAAAATGAGGAGGTTATCAAAAAAGCTCTCGCTGCGGCAGATACTAATTTATTAAGAAAAAAATGGAACTATATTCTTAATGATGAAGTAACCAACCAAACGATTTTTAGCATAGGAAAAACTCAATTTCCAACCAAATTGTTTTATGAATTTGCAGTAGATAGACAAACTTTTGAACGTATTCCTGCGGGTTTTACACCCACAATGGCAATGCGAAGTTTCTATAAAAAATTTGTTGATAATACTGTCAAAACCTACGCAGAAGAGCATCTGGAAGAGATAAATGCAGATTTTAAATTATTGTTGAACGAGTATTCAACGAGTATCTTGAAAATGCAATTGCTCAATGATTTGGTTTATGAGAAATCAACAGCAGACACTACTGGACAAAGGATTTTTTACGAAAAAAACAAAGAAAAATACCGAATGCCTGAAAGAATTTTGGCAACGGTAATAGCTTCGAAAGATGCAAAAACGGTTTATCAAGTAAAAGATGCTTTTGCCAAAGGCACACCTTATAACCTCAAACGACTTTATCCAAAATCATTATATTACGCTAAATATCTGAGCGATTTGACACCAGAACACAAGACAATTTTGGTTGCTGTGCTTGAAATTATGCGTCGCAATAAAGGTTATGTGGTTGAAATTGCTGGCTATGCCGACCAAGCCGAAGGTGATAATGTTTCAGCAGAACGCATCGAGAAAGTAAAAACCTTTATTTTGACTAATGGCTTACCGATTGAAAGAGTTATTGAAAAAGATTATGTAAAAACAAGTCCAGTTGTTGGCTTTGATTGGACAAAAAATCAAAAAATAACATTCAAATTTTATAGCAATTCAAAAAAAGACGTTGAGAAAATTTTCAATACTAAAGAGCCAAACAGTGTAGTTATTGATGAAGGTTATTTCAAAAAAGGTGATAATAAATTTGCAGATGCTGCCAAGTGGGAAGTTGGTACGCACTCAGTTGTGAAAGATGGTAGATTTGCAGATGTAATTATCGAAAAAGTAGAGCCAGCTCGATACAAAAGCCTCCGTGAGGCACGTGGACAGGTGCTGTCGGAGTATCAGAAAATGTTGGAAAAGAAGTTCAATGATGATTTAGTAAGTAAATATCCAATAAAGCTCAATAACGAAGAAATTCAAAAGGCTTTGAATAGCAAGAGGCAATAAAAGCAATTCTGAATGATAGAATGAATGAATTATAGAATAAATTTCTCGTCAGTGTAAATTTAGATTTTAAAACATTCACTCATTCACTCATTCACTCATTCAAAATTAAATGCAATGTTAAAGAAATTATTACTCTTGATTTGCCTACCTATGTTGGCATTGTCGCAAGAAGCACCTATCAATATTGACCGAATTGTGGCAAAAGTTGATAACTACATCATTCTTCGTTCGGAAGTTGAGCAGCTTTATATTAGAGGGCAGCAGCAACAGCAGCCTGTTACCAAATGTCAAGCATTAGAAAGCATGGTTGTCAATAAATTGTTGGTAGCAAAAGCCGAAATTGACTCTGTGCTTGTAGAAGACAAAGACGTAGATGCACAACTAACTGCTCGTATGCAGCAAATGGTACAGCTTTATGGCAATGAAAAAAATATCATTGAACAGTTCGGCAAAACCTTAGAAACTTTGAAAAGCGAAGTTCGCTCGCAAGTTAGAGAGCAATTGACAGCTCAAAAAATGCAAGGGAAAATTACGGAACATTTGAAAGTTACGCCAAACGAAGTAAAAAACTTTTTTAACCTGATTCCGAAAGATAGTATTCCCGAAATTCCTACTGAAGTAGAGATTGGACATATTGTACGCTTGGCGAAAGTTACAAAAGCACAAAAAGAAGAACTTTCTCAAAGGTTATTAGATTATAAACGCCGTGTTTTGGCAGGTGAAAAATTTGAAGATTTGGCAAAAGAATTTTCGGAAGACCCAGGCTCACGTCAATATGGTGGAGATTTGAGTTGGGCAAAACGTGGACAAATGGTGCCTCAGTTTGAAGCAACTGCCATGAAATTGAAACCCAACGAAATGTCGGACGTAGTAGAGTCAGATTTTGGCTTGCACTTGATTCAAACCATCGAAATTCGTGGACAAGAATACCATGCCCGACACATTTTGTTGCGTCCCGATTATAACAGGTTGGAGATTACAGAGCCAATGCACTTTTTAGATAGTATTCGTACCGAAATCTTAAAAGATAGCATCAAGTTTGAGAAGGCAGCCAAAGAGTTTTCAGACGATAAAGCAACCCAAGATGGAGGCGGAGTTTTGCAAGACCCACAGAGTGGTGCATCACGACTTCCATTAGATGCTTCGATGGAACCAACACTCTATTTCACCATAGATTCAATGAAAGTTGGCACGATTACTGTACCCATGCAATACAGAAGTGAGGATGGAAAAACAGGTGTTAGAATCATTTATTATAAGGCAAAACACCCACCTCATAAAGCCAATTTGAAAGACGATTTTGAAAAATTGAAAGAGTACGCAACGATGGAAAAGCGTAACAAAGAGATAGAACGTTGGTTCAAAAAAGCAACTGCCGATGTATATATCAAGATAGACCCAGAGTTTGAATCTTGCAATATTTTTGGAAAAGATAGAATAAGCGGAGGAGTGGAGTACTGAATTATGAGTTCTGAATTATGAGTTATAAATTTCACTTAAATTAGCTCATTATAAGTAACTGATAATCAGTCGTTTATGTTTTCATAATAAATAATAGGTTAAAATATATTCTTAGGATTATTAATATAAATGAGCAAAGTAAAATTTACTTCAGATGTAGAAGCGGCAGATGCCCTTAAAGCAGCTTTTCACAATTTACAAAATGAAATCGGACAAGTAATCGTCGGGCAAGACGAAACAGTTCGTTTATTATTAACAGCTATTTTTTGTCAAGGACACTGCCTTTTGGTTGGCGTGCCGGGTTTGGCAAAAACCTTGTTGATTCAAACCATCGCTTCGGCATTAGACTTGGATTTTAATCGAATTCAGTTTACTCCCGATTTGATGCCTTCTGATATTTTGGGTTCAGAAACGATGGACAATGAACGCAATTTTCGATTCATCAAAGGTCCAGTTTTTGCCAATATTATTCTTGCCGATGAGATTAACCGTACGCCTCCAAAAACCCAGTCGGCATTGCTCGAAGCCATGCAGGAGTTTGCAGTAACTGTTGCAGGAAAAAAGCATGACATTGGTCGTCCATTTTTTGTTTTGGCAACTCAAAACCCCATCGAGCAAGAAGGAACATACCCTTTGCCTGAGGCACAACTCGACCGTTTTATGTTTATGGTAAATTTAGATTATCCATCTTACAAACAAGAAGTTGATATTGTAAAAAACACTACATCTGACCGCACAAGTGTCGTCAATAAAGTGCTTTCAGGAGCAGATATTTTATATTTTCAGCATTTAGTTCGTCGTGTGCCAGTGGCTGATAACGTGGTAGAATATGCAGTGAGTTTGGTGCATAAAACTCGCCCAAATACAGAATTGGCAACAACCGACACCAATAAATATTTGGAGTGGGGTGCAGGACCAAGAGCTTCTCAGAACTTGATTTTGGGAGCAAAATGTAATGCCCTTATTAATGGAAAATATTCGCCAGACATTGAAGATGTAAAAGCGGTTGCTGTTTCGGTGCTACGCCATCGTTTGGTAAGAAACTTTAAGGCAGAGGCAGAAAATATTTCGGTGGAAGATATTATTAAGAAGATGTTGTAGGAAAGTTAAGATATAGTTTGAAAAAGCTCAATGATTTCTGATGAAATTGTTGAGCTTTTTTGGTTTATTTGTAGAAAAATTTAACCCGTCAATACGATGCCCAAAATTTATCAACTCAAAATATCACTTCACGAAGATTATATTCAACCTCCAATTTGGCGTAAAGTAACGATCAATGGTGAAAAAACTTTGTTTGACCTTCATTATGTTATTCAAGGGGCGATGGGGTGGCAATGCTCGCATTTGTATGCGTATTATCATGCAGATTCATCAAAAAAACATCCTGACAGAAGAAATGTCGGTTATGCCGATGTTAGGCTCATGGAAGGTGAGTTAGATTATAAAGATGATAAACTCTTCAAAATCAAAGATATTTTCAAAAATATAGATGATTTGATGTTTTATGAGTATGATTTTGGCGATGGTTGGGAACATTCGATTCGCTTAGAAGCTATTATTGAAACAGCTCAAGATTCAAAACCAGCTTGTATTGATGGAGAAAGAAATTGCCCACCCGAAGACTGCGGAGGACTGCCAGGCTATCTTGACTTAGTCGAAGCTATGAAGAAACCAAAAAGTCAAGAAGCAAGAGAATTAAGGGAATGGCTCGGAGAAACATATAATCCTGAGAAGTTTAATCTCAAAAAAGCAAACCATGATATTGAATATGGCAGAACAATGACAGAGGCAAATATGATGAGAGATATGCTTTTTGCTGGAAATAGTGGCGACAGTGGTTTGGATATTTCATCTTTCATGAATTCATTGATTTCGGGGAATCAAAATTTCCAGAAACAAATGAATCGTTTGAGTGCTGTTGGTAAAGTTTTAACATTGAAAATTTCGGTTCAAGGCATAAAGCCCGAAATATCAAGAACGATTGAAGTAGAATCTAAGATTAAATTTCGAGATTTGATGAAGCTTATTCGAGCATCTTTTGGTTGGTTAGATGCAAATACCGATATGGGCTATTATTTTACTATTGATGGTAAAAAATTTGGAAAAGCCTCTCTTTTCAATGGCTGGTATAGTCCTGCAATGCAAAAGAAAGTTCCTTCGGGAGTTTATGACGACTCAACAATAAAACTGAACGAATTTTTTATGACTGTAGGCGAAGCAGTAAATAGCAATATGCCTTTGTACGCATGGAAATTTAGAGTCAAATGTGAAGCCATCAACGACAAAGATAAAAAGAATACAAATTATCCTATTTGTATTGCTGGCAAAGGAAATTTAACTCCAAAACCGACCAGTTTTAATGAAATAGAGAAGTATATTGCCTTTATCGAAACAAATACTGATATTCCAGAAAATGCGGATTTAGAGAAAATAAATGAGTTTTTTGATGGCTTTAGAAAGAAAAAAGCATAAAAATGAATATGATTGAAGGCATTGATTTGTGTCTTTTGAAGGTTTTGCGTGAAAAAACACAGATTATCCAAACGCCTCGACCAAAATCAAGGCGTTTTCTTTTTTATAAAATGTTTGAATGTTTTACCTCCAAAAACAAATTTTCTTGCCGAACTTTGTGGTATAATATCATTTGTGAATTGATTACATTTTTTTCAATTTCCAAATTGTCGCATCTCCAAATTTTCAAATTAATTATATGCTAATCAATCGCCCACGTAGAAATAGAAAAAGTGCTGCCATCAGAGATTTGGTGCAGGAAACAAGCCTTTCGGTCAATGATTTTATCTTTCCGATGTTTGTCATGGAAGGCTCAGGGATTAAGAGCGAAATAAAATCTATGCCTAATATTTTTCGCTTTTCGTTAGATACTTTGCTGGAAGAAATCAAAGAAGTTTCGGACTTGGGTATTAAATCTATTTGCCTTTTTCCAAATTATCCAGAATCAAAAAAAGATAAATACGCTACCGAAAGTTATAATTCTAATACGCTGTATATCAAGGCTTTAAGTGAAATAAAAAACAAATTTCCGCACATAGCTTTAATGACAGACGTGGCAATGGACCCTTACAGCAGCGACGGACACGATGGTTTGGTAGAAAATGGTCAGATTTTAAATGATGAAACGCTTGATATTTTAGGCAAAATGGCTCTTGCTCAAGCCCGTGCGGGTGCAGATATTTTAGGGCCGTCAGATATGATGGATGGACGAATTGGTTATATTCGTGAGTTGTTAGACGATGAGGGTTTTACAAATGTGAGCATTATGTCATATTCAGTAAAATATGCGAGTGCTTTCTATGGCCCTTTTCGTGATGCTCTTGATTCTGCCCCAAAATTTGGTGATAAAAAAACGTATCAAATGAACCCTGCCAATGTTCGTGAAGCCCTCATCGAAGGTAAGCTCGACATGGATGAAGGAGCAGATTTTTTAATGGTAAAACCTGCATTTTCGTACTTAGATGTTATTAAAACAATGGCTGATAATTTCGATTTGCCAATTGCCGCTTACAATGTTTCGGGCGAATATGCCATGATAAAGGCTGCCGCTCAAAATGGCTGGCTCGACAACGACAAAGCCATGCTCGAAATGCTTTTGAGCATCAAACGTGCAGGAGCAAAAATCATTTTGAGTTATTTTGCAAAAGAATACGCTCTATTAAAAGCTTAAAAAAATGCCACAAACAATCTTAATATTAAACGCCCTCGTAGTAAACGAAGGCAAAATACAAAATCTTGATGTTTTTGTAAAAGACGGCATCATCGAAAAAATCGGTCCAGATTTGCAACATTTACAAGCAAATCAAGTAATAGATGCCGCAGGAAAATACCTTCTGCCAGGAATCATTGACGACCAAGTGCATTTTCGTGAGCCTGGACTTACGCACAAGGCAACCATTGCTACCGAAGCAAAAGCAGCAGTAACAGGTGGCACAACGAGTTTCATGGAAATGCCCAATACTGTGCCAAATGCCCTTACACAAGCACTTTTGGAAGATAAATACCAAATTGCAGCACAATCTTCTTTGGCAAACTACTCGTTTTTTATGGGAGCTTCGAATGACAATTATGACGAAGCCATGCGGACTGACATCAAAAATGTATGTGGTTTGAAGATTTTCATGGGAAGCTCGACAGGCAATATGTTGGTTGATGATAAAAGTGTTTTGGAGAAAATATTTGCAAACTTCTCTTCATTAATTGCCACCCATTGCGAAGATGAAGCCACCGTAAAAGCAAATTTAGCAAAATTCAAAGAGCAATATGGTGACAACTTGCCCTATGATATTCATGCTATTATCCGCAACGAAGAGGCTTGTTATAAGTCTTCTTCAATGGCGGTTGAATTAGCTAAAAAACACGGTACAAGATTGCATATTTTGCACATTTCATCGGCTGATGAAATTCCTCTTTTCAGCAATTCTTTATACACTAAAGAAAGACCGAAGAACATTACTGCCGAAGTTTGTGTACATCACCTTTGGTTCGATGCGGATGATTATAAAACTTTGGGTAATCAAATAAAATGTAATCCAGCCATCAAGCACGGTCATCGTGAAAAATTACTTCAAGCATTGCTCGATGACCATTTTGATGTAGTTGCAACCGACCACGCACCGCATACCTGGGAAGAAAAACAACAACCTTATTGGCAAGCTCCTGCTGGGCTTCCTTTGGTGCAGCACTCGCTTAATGTGATGCTCGAATTTTACAAACAAGGCAAAATTTCACTAGAAAAAATTGTACAGAAAATGTCTCATTCTGTGGCAGATTGCTTCCAAATTGAGCGTAGAGGTTATATTCGTGAAGGTTATTGGGCAGATTTGACTTTGGTTGATTTGAATCAAAGCACGTTGGTTACCAAAGAAAGCCTTTATGCAAAATGTGCTTGGTCGCCTTTTGAAGGTACAGAATTTCAATCAAAAATTACGCATACGATTGTTTCAGGAAATGTTGTTTTTGCCAATGGCAAATTTGATGAAAGCGTAAAAGGACAACGTTTAAGATTTGATAGATAATACGTTAATTTAAAATGCAGAATAGATAACAATTTTTACGAATTATCTATTCTGCATCATCATTTTAGCCAATCGCATGCTCGACAATGAAACTTCAAGGCTTTCTCGATTGACTGCAATTATTACGATGTTGCAAACAAAACGGATATTGACGGCTACCGAAATTTCGGTACTGAGTTATTAATATATGTTAAACATTAAGGGTTTCATCATTAGGAGTTCTTCCAATGGATAAATCCTTTTGACAAGCCCTTGTTTCATCGCAGGAGAGACTTTCTTATATTTAGTTTCAAAGCGTTTTGCATCAG
>JANNDY010000029.1:0-33274 GCA_031378345.1 Emticicia sp.
ACGAACTTAACTTGTAACAATGATTTATCAGGAAGTGCGAATCTAACCGCCAGCGGAGGTACAGGAAGTTTAACATATTTATGGAGTAACGGAGCAACAACCGAAGACCTAACAGCCTTATCAGCAGGCACTTACACAGTTACCGTCAAAGATGCAAACCTATGTGCCGCCACAGCCAGTGTGATAATCACCGAACCAACAAAAGTAGTAGCGAGCATCGCAGGTACGAACTTAACTTGTAATGCCAATGATTCAGGTAGTATTGTTCTTTCAGCAAATGGTGGAACTAATGCTTACCAATATTCTATAGATGGCACAAATTTCCAAGCTAATAATACATTCTTTGGCCTTTCTGCTGGAAATTATACATTGACTATTAGAGATACTAAGGGTTGTAAGGCAAGTGTAAATACTACCATAACTCAACCAAATATCTTGACATTGGTTGCTAACGCTTCCAATTTGACTTGTAATTCCATTAACTCAGGAAGCGTTAGTCTTGTTGCCAACGGTGGAACTACTACCTACCAATATTCTATGGATGGCACAAATTTCCAAACTAATAGCATATTCTCTGGTCTTTCTGCTGGAAATTACTCTTTGATAGTTAGAGATGCTAATGGATGTATTGCAACAACAACTGCAATTATTACTCAACCAACGGCAATAAATGTAAATTTTGAAATAAAAGATGTTCAATGTCAGGGTGGAAATAATGGTTCAATAATTTCATTAGTTAGTGGTGGAATAGCTCCATATAAATATGCATGGAGTAATAGTCAAACATCAACTTCAATATCAAATCTATCAGCTGGTGTTTACACAGTTACGATCAGTGATGCAGCAGGTTGTGTAATTAATAGAAGTGTTGGTATTGCAGATGGCAAAGCTGTTAATTCTCCTTCAGTTTCAGGAAATGTTTCCACATGTTTCGGTGATAAAATTTCTTTAGCAAATATTAATTTTGACTCAGTTAACAAACTAATCTGGTTCGATTCAAATATATCAAATACTGCTATACAAGAGCCGAACTCAAATACTATTGGCCAAAGGGTTTATTTTGTCAGTCAAGTTAGTCTAAATGGATGTGAAAGTATTCGTGTACCGGTTACTATTATTGTAAATGACTGTACACCAGCAGTTTTCGATCTTGCTCTAAGAAAGACACTTTCTACATCTAATAATAGCTTTAAACCAAATGAATCAGTTACTTTTAATGTAACTGTTTACAATCAAGGCAAAACTAAGGCTTATAATATTGATGTAATAGACTACATACCAACGGGGATGTCTTATATCAGCAGTGATTGGACAGTTGATGGAAACAATGGTGTTCGTAGAATAGATAGTTTATCTGCTGGAGATAGCCTAACTATGAAAATTACTTTAAAGATTGCTTCTGATACTAAGGCAGGTGATCTTAATAACAAAGCAGAAATCTTTGGAGCTGATTTAGATAAATTGGCCAAAACTCATGTTACTTCCGACATTGATAGTCGCTATGATAAAAATCCAAATAATGATATTGGTGGAAAAGAAAATTCATCAACGGACGATTATATTTTGGGCGATGGCGACAGTCGATTCGATGTTGTTGGAGGAATTATTCAAAAATATGATGAAGATGATGCCGACCCTGCACTTATCAAAGTGGCGATTGGTGATACTTGCTTAGACTTAGCTCTTCGTAAAAGGCTATTGTCGAATCCCGTAACGGCTGTTTATATGCCGAGCGACTCGGTTCGTTTCGAAATAACAGTTTTCAATCAATGTAAAAACCAAAAAGTTTATAATATTGATGTGGTTGACTATATTCCAAAAGGTGCCACACTTCTAAAAGCAAGTAACTTAAACCAACGTTGGAGCTTATCAATTGATACTCTAATTGCAAATAACAAAGTCATTTCAATTGATACCAATGCAATTACAAGAATAGATAGTTTGGCAGGGGGCGACAGTACCAAATTTGAGATTTTATTAAAAATAAAACCTACTACCCCAGCAGGTGCCTATATCAATAAATCAGAAATTTTCAGAGCCACACGAGATAAAGCTGCAAAATTTGTCATTAATAGCGATGTTGATAGCCGTTTTGATAAAAACCCAAATAATGATATTGGTGGAAAAGAAAATTCTCCGACTGATGATGCTATTTTAGGTGATGGCGATGGCCGGTTTGATGCAATTGGAGGAATAAAAACCAAAAACGATGAAGACGACGAAGACCCAGCCATGTTTGTGGTCGGCAGTATTGATTGTTTACAAGCGTCGGCCGATTCGGTAAATGGCAAAAAATGGTTTAATTTATATGATAATTTTGGTAGACTATATGCTTCGGTTAACCCTAATGGTCAAAATTTAGGAAGAGTAACTTTAAAAATTAGACATTATGGAAATGGCGAGAAAAATATCCCAGTAACAAGTTTTGGTACAAGCCTGATGAGTAGATATTTTGATATTAATAGTTCGCTTAAAGACTCATTCGATGTAGAAGTTTCGATTCGATTATATTTCTTGAATACTGAATTGAACGACTATAAAAAAGCGGTTAAATTACCATTACTAACCATAGATGATTTTAATATCGTTCATTATGATGGCATACGAGAGAATTGCGGGTTTGAAGACAATGATAATTTCATACAAGGTATAAGCGAAGTGCTTTACAAAAATATCATTGGTAAAGTATTTAGTTCAGAAAGTTTTTACCTACAATTCGACCTCAATCATTTCTCGGAAGTCGGTGCTACTGCCAATAAGTACATGACAACTATTCAGTATGATGTAAGCAAACGAGATGAAAAATCGGCATCTGTGGTATGGCAAACAAACCTCGAAGTCGAAAGTAATTATTTCATTATTGAAAGAAGTACAGACTGTGTTAATTTCGTGCAAATAGGCAAAGTTGCTGGAAAAGGAGTGGGAAGTTCGTATGAATTTATTGATAATTTTCCGAATGGTGGCGTAAATTGTTACCGAATAATTTTTGTAGATAAAGATGGTACTCGAAAAGTTTTAGACCCTAAACAAGTAGAATTCGATAAGACACCATTTTGTACAGCGTTCCCAAATCCAGTTCCCAACCGAGTTGATTTTAGTGTATATTTCCGAAATATAAATGCGAAAGAAATTAAGTTCTACGATACAATAGGGCAAGAAATCGGAATTAGTTCAACTTTGACCGAAAGTAATATTTACAAAATCAAAGTCTTAAATACTATGCGAAATGTCAATTATTTGGTGATTATTGACGAAAATGGCAAAAGATGTATTATGAGAGTGGTTACAAACTAATAAAACCTTGAATGACTATTCATAAAATCGTGAAAAAACTATTGATAGTATTGTTTTTGTTCAATCAACTCAATTGTCAAGCCCAACGAAGATATATATCACCTTGGGAGCGTTTCAATAAAACTATTTCAATAGATTTTGGTGGCGGAACAGCTCATTATTTAGGAGATATTCACCCAAATAATAATGTATTCTCTTATGTTTCTACTGTTCGTTGGAATATATCTTCTAACCTAACTTGGCAGTTTTCGCCATTATTTGCTCTTAGGGCTGGCTTTGCTTGGGTCAGAATTTCGGGGGATGATTTTACGTTTACAAAAAAAAATATGGCTTTAAAGCCTCAATCTGATGCTTTTGATTTACAGTTTCTCAGGAACCTGCATTTCAGAAATGATTTAAAAGAGGTTTCATTTACGGGCATTATTAATCTGAGTGATGGTTTTAGCAACCGAACTTCCAATAGACCCAACCGAACACCCTATGTATTATCGGGTATTAATTTTTTCATGAATCAGCTTTCGGCACGTGATAAATTTAATATGCAAACAAATGAAAAA
The DNA here is from genome assembly GCA_031378345.1 of Emticicia sp. Lineage (GTDB taxonomy): Bacteria > Bacteroidota > Bacteroidia > Cytophagales > Spirosomataceae > Emticicia. The sequence continues at coordinate 3,852 of JANNDY010000029.1, forward strand.
GGAGCTTGGACGGCCGTCAATATTTCTCAAAACAATGCTAAATTTGGAGTAAGCGTACCAATTGGATTTGGCATAAGAACAAAACTTAGCTCAAATCTTGATTTACTGGCCGAAGTTTCCTGCCGAATCACTTTTACCGATGCACTTGATGATATTATTCAAGGCCCATATAGTGCGGCAAATGATGTTTTTGAAAACAGAAGCACCGAATTAGTTGCTGCCCAAGCTGGTCAAAGCCGAGCAAATAATTTTAATGAAATTAGTAATCGACAAGGCTTTCCTACTTATTCGACAGGCAAAAACCTCCCCCCAACCATTGGCTATCCAAATCTCTTTCCCGAGCGTGGCGATGCAGGAAACGATGCCTATTGGACTACAAGTCTGAGATTAAGGTATTATTTTAATAAAAAGATAAAGTGTAATTAAATTTTGATGTCATGTGGAGGCGTATAGCCCCTACATGACATCAAAATTATTTTTCATAAAAAGCCAAATTCCTCAAGGCTTCAAAATCAACATCCCTGTTTTAACTTTTTCAATCTCCGCACGATTCATCAATTCTGGGCGAGAGCCTCCTTTGACAAACATTTCGGCTTGGTCGTTATAATGTTTGCTCATAAAGTTTCCTGACTGCCCTGTTGGAAGTACACTTCTGCTATGCTCAGTATCTGCAAAGTCAATTATTCTACGCAAAGCTGGGCCATAAGTTACTTTATAAGTACCACTCGAATCTACCGAAAAATCAAGATTATTGATGGTTTCTCGTCCACCTGGGGCAGCGAGCGGACCAACACTAAAATATTTTCCAACAACCGGCAAAATTCCTAAAGGATGGTTATGTGTAAGCGTATGCACTTTTTCCCATTTCCACGAAGCCATATCTTTTCCGATTTGAGTTTCCAAACTTTCCATTGCCTCATTCATTGATTTTGTCAAGATTTCGGCACGAGTTTCTTTGTTTTTTGTTGAAACATTGTCCCACCATGGCGAAGCATCATTTCGCATCAATGAAGCCATGTTTCGCTTGAAATTTCCGTTATGCTCAAAAGCCTTGAAAACCTCATTGCCTAACTCATCTTTGATGGTATTGACAAAGAAATGATATAGAAAACGATAATAAATCGTTGGTTCGATGTCTTCTAAATCATGCGAACCGTCCCATTTGGCTAATTTTCCTAAGCCAATTTTTGACGAAGGAGTCAATTTATCTGCTTGAATTACTGGTAAAATATCTTTCAAAAGACCTTTGAATGAAGACGAAGTTACATCATTGATAACCGCTCGAACGCTTTCTTGAGTCCAATCTTTTTTATCAGTAAAAATCAATTCTTCGATTCTACTTGCACGATTTCCTGGTACATAATAGCCTGGTACTAAGCCATTTCCCATATCGGCAGGTTGATTATTAGCAGTATAAAGTACGCCTCTTTTTGGATTTAAAATTTGAGGATTCAACGAAAAATCGTACCAACCTTGGGGGTCGTCGTTGCCTGTAGAACCATCCAAAATCAACATTGGATTGACGTGTGCAGGGCGTTTTGGCAATTTTCCTGCTGCCCACCATGCAATATTTCCTTCGGTATCACCCCACATGATGTTTAACCCAGGCGAGGTGAGTTTGCTTACTGCTTTGCCAACTTCGGCGGCATTTTTTGCATGAGCCATGTTATAAAAAGCCTCCAAATGATAACTCGGAAATTGGTTGAAAACCCACCACAAAGCAATCGGATCTTTTTGGTCAGACATTTTATCAAAACTATCGTTCATCAAAATGCCATGACGAGAAGTTTTCACATTTATTTTTACATCAGCCGCATCTTTTACTTTGATGGATTCTTCCCTTATTTTCAAATCTTCCCAATGGTCTTTGTACCAAACTTGGTTGGCATTAGCAGGATTTGCTTTTTCACGAAAAAAATCAACATCATCATTTTCAAACATCGTCAAGCCCCAACCGCCATATTGCGAATGTCCCAACGCTCCGACTGGCGTTCCTGCCAAGAAATTTCCATAAAACTTAAAGTTTGGACATTCCAAATGTGCTTCGTACCAAACCGAAGGTTGAGAAAATGCAATGTGCGTATCATTCGATAAAATTGGCTTGCCCGATTTGGTTTTCGAACCAGCAATTACCCAGCCATTTGAGCCATGATAAGGTGGAAAAGGAGCATTCGTTTCTATAGACGCCAACTGGTTTGCCATGTTCGCCAAAGCCAAAGAAGAGGCAACAGATTCTTGTACATTCGTAGGGATTTTTGGCTCATTGACTGGCCAACCTGCCATTACATCTTTCAAATATTCGGGGCCATATTTGCTATTAATCATAGTAGAAATGGATTCTGAGCGAAATGCTTCAGCAAAAGTAAAGCCCATATAACCCATAATTATTTGCATATCAGCCATTTCAAAAGGCGTTTTTTTAATGCCAATGATTGAAAATTCGACAGGTGTTTTACCATTTTGTATATACTCATTGACACCTTTTAAATAAGCCTGAGCTGCTTTTACGAAAGGTGCGTCAGGGTTTTTCATTACAACCGAATCAATTGTCCATTGAGCATGTTTGCTGAAACTTAGCGTACGGAAAAACTTATCGGAAGCAAGGGCTTTATCACCAAAAAGTTCGGACAAACGCCCATCTGCCAAGCGGCGAACCAATTCCATCTGAAAAAGTCGGTCTTGGGCATGAACATAGCCAAATGCTTGAAATAAATCTTCTTCGTTTTGGGCGTAAATGTGTGGTACACCATAATCATCATAAAGCACTTCGACTGGTGCTATCAAGCCTTTGATTTGGAGTTCGGCATTAAGGTTAGGTTTGGTACTTTGTAGCCAGAAATAAATGCCAATTCCTGCAATAACAAGTAAAATAAGCAATCCAAGCAAGATTTTCTTGAAGATTTTCATCGAAAAAAGGTTTTTAGGGTTGAAGAAAGAGTTGTAAAAATAGCAAGAATAAATTGAAGTTTTAAAAGAAAGTTTTCAATAATGATTTTAGGAATTGTGTTTCTGAAAATTAATTGAGAACCAATAGTTTACTTTAGTTGGAAAACAGTAAGAAAATGAAAAAGCATAAGTGATTTCGGAATTTTATATATTTGTATAAACTATTGTTTCCCCAAAAATTTCATGGAATTAGAAAATTTAGTAGAATTCAAATCATCGCCCGAAGTAAGGCAAAAACTTTCGGCTTATGGCTTTGTCAAGAAATTTTCAGTGGGAGATATTATTCTGAATGAAAACGCCTACATTCGAGCCATTCCGATTGTGCTAAGTGGTTGCATTGGTGTCATGCGAACCGACAATGATGGCAGAGAAATTTTGCTCTATTATATCAATGCTGGGGAAAGTTGCATCATGTCGTTTTTGGGCGGCATTCACAACGACACCAGCAAAGTAAAAGCAATTGCCGAAGAGGATACCGAAATTATTTTTATTCCCATTGATAAAGTAAATCTGCTCATTAAAGAAAATCCTGAATGGCTTGACTACATTTTCAGACTTTACCACAAACGTTTTGAAGAACTTTTAGAGGTCGTAAATGATGTGGCTTTCAAGAAAATGGACGAAAGATTGCTCAATTTTATCAAAAAAAGATGTGAATTAGCCAAAACAAATACCCTTCAAATAACTCACGAACACCTCGCCAACGAACTCGGAACTGCCCGTGTGGTAGTTTCTCGCCTCCTCAAACAAATGGAAGACAAAGGACTTCTGAAACTCGGACGAAATAAAATTTCGCTTGTGTAACAAAAGTAACTGTACTGCAATTTTTTATGTTTGACATTTGTATCATCAAATTGATTTTACAAACTCTAAAAATAAAAAAAATGAAACCAAACATGGGAACTGTTGACAAAGTAGTAAGAATACTTGTCGCAATTGTTATCACAGGATTGTATTTTACCAATCAAATTTCAGGCACAGTAGCCATTGTACTTTTAGTATTGGCTGGTGCTTTTATTATCACAAGTTTTATGAGTTTCTGCCCATTGTATCTGCCGTTTGGTATTTCGACCAGAAAAAAAGAAAAATAAAAACCTGTTTTTATTCGTATAAATACCCTTGTTTTTTTACTTGGGTCGAATAACTATTGCCTTTAAAACAATGAATTTTATCAACAAACATAAACTCACCATCATCGGAATCACAATTGGAGCAATTGGCGGTTATCTATATTACCATTTTGTAGGTTGTGCGAGTGGCACTTGTCCGATTACCTCAAAGCCGCTCAATAGCACGCTGTACGGTGCCGTGATGGGAAGTTTATTGTTTAATATTTTCAAAAAAGAAACATGAAAACCGAAGAAATTATCATCGCCAACTTGAAATGTAATGGCTGTGCCACTACAATCAAAAAAGAATTATCATTGCTCAATGGCGTACAAAATGTAGAAGTTGATGTCGAAAAAGATGCTGTGAATATAACTTACGACAATATCGGACGAGAAACTATCATTAATAAACTCCATTCGCTGGGTTACCCTGAAGCTACCGAGAAAAACGGTTTGCTTTTACAAATAAAAAGCTACGGTAGCTGCATGGTTGGAAGAATGAACAATTTATAAAACAGCAATTTAATTATGAATATCGACCAAATAATTCAAGAAAACAAAGGCACAATTGTAGATGTGCGAACACCCGAAGAGTTCAACGGCAGACATGTAGCTGGTGCAATCAATATTCCATTACAGGAAATTATTCAAAGAGTTGAGGAACTAAAAAACCTTAAAACGCCATTGATATTATGCTGTGCATCGGGCAACCGCAGTGGACAAGCACACCGTTATTTATCACAACAAGGCATTGAGTGCTATAATGGTGGCTCATGGTTAGACGTAAATTATTTTAAATCTCAAGCACTCGCATAAAATGTTAGATACAATCAAAAGTTTATTTGGCTTCGGGCCAAAAGTAGATTACGCCGAATTAGTAAAACAAGGAGCAATTATCTTGGATGTCAGAAGCAAAGGCGAATATGCGAGCGGACACATCAAAGGTTCAACCAATATTTCGGTTGATACTTTGGCCAATAATTTGAGCAAACTCAAAGACAAAAATCAACCAATTATTACGTGCTGTGCTTCGGGAATGCGTAGTGCTTCGGCAAAAAATATTTTAACCTCAAATGGTTATACACAGGTACACAACGGCGGCAGTTGGGGAGGCCTCCAATACAAATTATGATAACGAAAGAAACAATATTGACAGGCTGGCACTTTATGCGTTGGCTCAGACTCGGAATGGGACTTTATGCCGCAACAGTAGCTTTTCAACTACACGACCCACTTTCGGGTTTCATTGCAGCCATTTTTCTTTTTCAAGCAGTAACAAATACTGGTTGTTGCGGAGCAAATAGCTGTGCTGTGCCAACCTCATCAAAAAGAAACAAAGGCAAAGTTGAAGATATTGAATTTGAAGAATTGAAAACAAAATAACAATGGAACCACACTATTTTAATGTAAACCTTAGTTGGTTTACTGACCGGAAAGGAGAAATATCATCGCCCGAATTGAATGATAAAATTGAAGTAGCTACTCCTCCAACTTTTCCGAAAGGAATCGAAGGGATTTGGTCTCCCGAACATTTGTTGACGGCTGCCGTAAATAGCTGTTTTATGACAACGTTTTTGGCAGTTGCCGAAAATTCTAAACTTGAATTTGTAAGTTTCGATTGCAATGCCAAAGGAAAATTGGAACAAATTGAAGGGAAATACCTAATGACCGAAGTATTGCTCGAACCAACTTTGGTGATTACAAAAGAAGCAGATAAAGACCGAGCTGAAAGAATTTTACAAAAATCAGAAGCAGCTTGTTTGATCTCAAATTCTATCAAATCGAAGGTCTCGATGACAACAACCATAAAATTTTAGAATGAAAAAATATATCATAATCGGTTTAGCAACTTTTACTATTTTGCTCAATAGTTGCATAAATAGACAATCACAAAATACAAAAAAGAACCTTCCTGCAAGCGAGTTTTCGGAGAAAATAAAAGCTACTCCAACAGCTCCAATTATTGATGTTCGTACACCCGAAGAGTTTTCAAAAGGGCATTTGCCAAATGCCAAAAATATAGATTGGCGAGGCAATGATTTTGACAAACAAGTAGCATCGCTTGATAAATCAAAACCTGTTTTTGTTTATTGTTTGAGTGGTGGACGAAGTTCATCAGCAGCGAGTGCCATGCGTGCCAGTGGCTTTAAAGAAGTCTATGAAATGGAAGGTGGAATAATGAAATGGCGAGGTGCAAATTTGCCAGAAATGACTGCCAACACTGAGGCATCAACTGGAATGACCAAGCAACAATTTGAAGAGATGTTGAATTCGGATAAAATGGTTTTAATAGACTTTTATGCCGATTGGTGTGCTCCATGCTTGAAAATGAAGCCATATTTAGACGAAATCACGAAAGACATGGCCGATAAAGTTGTGGTAATTCGTGTAAATGCCGACGATAATCAGGCTTTGTGCAAAGAACTACAAATCGATGCTTTGCCAGTTTTACAACTCTATAAAAACAAAACTCTCGTTTGGACGAATGTAGGTTTTATAGAAAAAGTAGATGTGATTAAACAGCTTAAATAAATTACTTTCTGTTCACAGCTTTGTCAAGAAATTTTCAGTAGGTGGTTTTGAATAAAAAAGCCGCCCCGAAAAATCGAGACAGCTTCCTACTTTTACTTTTTGGAGTTTTTGAGCGATTCTATTAATTCATTTGTAAAATCTTGATTTCTGTACGACGGTTTTGAGCGTGTTGTTCTTCAGTACACTCTACGCCATCAACACAACCATTGACTGGCATTGATTCTCCATAACCTGCAAACTCTACTCGGCCACGACTAATACCTCTTTTGAATAAATAACCAGCAGAAATCTTAGCACGTCCTTCCGAAACTTTTTGGTTAAAATCAGATTCCGAACGACTGTCTGTGTGAGCTCTCAATTCGATACGCATTTTTGGATATTTACGCATCATGGCTACCAATTTATCTAATTCGGCACGAGCGTCAGAGCGAAGATTACATTTTCCAAAGTCGAAATAAATATTATCAACTTGTACGATGTCGCCTGTGCCAAACATATATACGTCGGCAGTTACGCCACCTTTTTTGCAATTCAATTTACGAATACGTTTGCCTTTCGAACCAAGATTATCTTTCGAGCCTTCAACCGTATAATCGCAACCTTCCATTACAATAAATTCATAATTTCCAGTAGCATCTGTATAAGCCGTTTGAGTTGTGCCGTCGCACTCACTACGTAAAGTTACAAGTACACCATCAACCGCTTGCTTGCTACCTTGCGACATTACACGTCCACGAATCGAGCAAGTATTGCCAGTAAGAACAGTGCCACTCGACCCTTGTTGATAAGTAGTTGAGCCTTGCTGATTAGTGCTTGAACCTTGCTGTCCTTGTGTGGTTGTTTCGCCAGAATAACCAGATTGACCACCTGTTTGACCAGTCGTCGTTGAGTTATTTTTACTTTGAGCCAAAGCTGTAGAATCAACCTTTGGTCTGCTCATCGGAATCTCTAAGCGAGAAGCCTCATTATCGCAATCTTTTGTTGAAAAACTCACTGTATTGGCACTATATCCATCACGAGTAGCACGGAAAGCAAACTCAACATCTTGGTCAAGACCTTCCAATTTTACACTACCGTCAGCATCACTCATTTTTTCTTTGATATTGCCATCTTTGTCTTCATAAACAATTTTGGTATTATCTAAAGGCATTTTTGTTTCGGCATCATAAACGGCAATGATTAAATCACAACCCTCTTTGAGTTCGCACTCCCTATCGAATTTATAGATGTCATCATCTGCACCACCACGCTTACGGTTTGAACTAAAATAACCAGCTTTACGCAAGCCGTCAGAAACAAAACCGAAATCATCTTTGCTTGAATTAATAGGAGCTCCAAGATTAATTACACGACCTTTTGATGTTGTTCCATCCATTTGGCTAAAGAAAATATCCAAATCTCCCAATCCAGCGTGTCCGTCAGAAGAGAAATAAAGATTGCCTTTTTCATCCACGAAAGGAAACATTTCATTGCCTTTTGAATTAACCGTTTTGCCCAAATTGATAGGTGCAGACCAGTTAGCTCCATCTAAGCGAGAAACATAAATGTCAGTTCCACCAAAGCCACCAGGCATATCAGAAGCGAAGAAAAGTAATTTTTCATCTGGCGAAAGTGCAGGATGTCCTGTTGAATATTCATCACTATTGAAAGGTAATTCTTTGATATTCTTCCAGCCATCTTTGGCGGCATCGCCCATGTATAATTTCAATTTATTGATGCCGTCAGAACTACGTTTAACTTTACCATTATTAAAATTATTTCTTGTGAAAATTACTTTTGAAGCATCTTTAAAAAATGAAGTTGGTCCTTCATGGTATTTTGAATTGATTGAGCCTCCAAATCTTTCAGATTCAGTAACGGGGCGGTCGCCATAGCCAAGTCCAGCCATTGCGTTCAGTCCTCCATAAGTACCAATTGTACGAGAATCGTTGGCAGTTGGAGCAGTATATTCATCTGAACCAATAACACCACCACTTCCACCACCTCTTTTGCGAGATTTTATATCTCCCGAACCAGTTCCCAAACCTGCTGCTTGTCCACCAATTGCCGACATATCATCAAGAAAGAAAAGGTCAAGGAAAGGAGTTTCGTTCCAGTTAAATACACGACGAACACCTACGGTATTGTGGCGATTTGAAACGAAAACCATGCCGTTCTTGTAGTAAGAAGGGCTAAAATCTGCAGAATTGGTATTGATAGAAAGGTAATCTACTTTATAGCAATTGGCATTTTTTGAAAGTACACTTACATCGTTATAAAGTTTTGAGAAGCCTTTTCCACGAGGGTCGTCTTCTACTTTACGAGTGTATTTATCGTACATTTCTTGTGCCTCACGGTATTTGCCATTGCTGGCAAGCACTTGTGCATATTTGAGGCAAACGCCTATGTTTTCGCCAGATAAGTCAGCATTTGCACCAACAACTTCGGCATAAACACGCTCGGCATTTTGCGTATCTTTCACTTTACAATAGCTATCACCCAATTTGATTTTGGCAGCCATTTTTTGTTGGTCGGTCAGCCCTTTTTTCTTTAGAGCTGCCTCAAAAGCATCAATTGCTTTTACATAGCAAAGACTTTCGTAGTGATGCTCACCAGTTTTGAGTAAGGCTTCTTGTGCCTGTACTTTTCCACCGAGTAAAGCTGCTACTACCAACATTCCGATTATTTTTTTCCTGAAAATCATTATTGTTGAATTTAATATTCACTCTTATATTTTGACAAACTTAATATGCGTAATTTAAAACCTATCCTACAAGCATCATACCAATCCCAATATTGGGGCGGAAGTATGTTTTGTAGGAAAGATTTTTTTAGAAATACCTTGGTGTAAGAATTTTGTTCTTGCCAAAACCAAACTCGTAGCGAAGCATTACCTCATGTGTTGGAATTCCGATGGCACGATTTTTTCCCGTTTTAGATTGATCGTTAAGCTTGCTATTAGTAAAGTCATAAGCATAACCCATTTTCAACTGAGGAGTTAATTGCAGCTCCATCATACCGATAGCGGCATCAAAGCCATTCTCTTGACTGAAATTTTGGAATTGAGAAAGTCTTCCTGAAACACCGAAAGAGATTTTGTCTTTTATCCAAAAGTTAATGTTGCCATCAATGCCAAGAGGAGCTCCTTGCGTATAACGAAGCATGGTTGAAGGCTTGATTTTGAAACTACCTTTACCAATTACGAAGCCCATCATTGCAAAATAATGACGACGGGTTTTTCCATCGGTAGATTTTTTGCCTGCGGCAAGACTATCAGTGCTAACAAAATTGTAGTTTGAGATTGAGTTTTGCATGATTTGCGGACATGAAATACCTATATAACCACGGTCATTGCTTAGGTAAATACCTCCACCAACATTTGGTAAGAAACGATTTACATCAAGAGTGCCTCCAAAAACAGGGTCATTTCCAACATTTTGTGCATCTGATAAAGCCCAGCGGACATTTGTTGCACCACCATTTACTCCGAAAGCGAGTGTAGAGCGTGGTCCTACTTTCACACGGTAAGAGTAGGTCAAATAAAGTCCTGTGTTTTTGGCAAGACCAATACCATCATAAGATGCTTGCAAGCCGATTCCCATTTTTTCATTCTTGATGGGCATATCCAACGAGAATGTATAAGTGGTTGGAGCTCCGTCAACGCCTACCCATTGGTAGCGTCCGAGGGTGGTTAGGCTCAATACGTCACGACTACCAGCATAAGCGGGATTTATTGCCAATGTATTGAACATGTACTGGGAGAACATCGCTTCTTGTTGAGCGAAAGTTTGGAAGCTATTAGATAATGCTCCGATGAGCAAAAGCGTAGCTAACCTGTTTTTCAGGTGTGTAAAGTTCTTCATTTTTTACCAAATTAAATAGTAAAGATTAATGTGCTTATAAAGGTTCATTCGTTAGATTGATGTAACCTCGTAAGCCTTTTTATACTCAATAGCAAACAAAGTTACATTAAAATTTTAAAATGTCAATATTTTTTTTATATAAAAAATAACATTTATGTTTTTGAAAACTTCCCAAAGATTTTACTCTTCGGGAAGTTTATCACTATTCTTATTTTATCTTGCAATGGTCATGAAACCAACTTTTGGTTTTTCTTCCCACAAACCTGTTGCTTTCACACAGTAGTAGTAAGTGCCATCAGGTACTCCAACTGCTTTGCTTCCGATAAGTAAGCCATTGTTGGCTGTACCGTCCCAACCTGTTTCTTTACCGAAGTCGGTGCTTTGGTATATCAACTGACCCCATCTGTTATAGATGAAAATCTCTGCTTGACGGTCAGTGCCATTTATTCCTGTTATGACGAACTTATCACCGTTTCCGTCACCATTTGGAGAGAATCCTCCCGGAATTACTACCAACGAGTCTGCAATGTTTGTTTTACCTTTGATGGTAATGACAGTTGGCTGGTTATTATTTCCAGGATTTTTATCTCCATCAGGGTCGGCATTCAGACCTGCTTGCGAAATGTCTTTCACATTTGTTGTGCTGTCTTTTGCTGTACCATTGATGGTATTAGAATAAATTGCATCACCTTGTTTGCTACTCAATAATCTAAGTTTGAATGTCAAGGTATCGCTTGCACCCACTGCTAATGTACTGCTATCTGCTTTCAATATGGTTGAGATAGTGCGACCGTTGAAGGTGCTGTCTATTTTCAACTTAGAGTTTTTGTTCAAGGTCGGTTTTCCTACCAATACAAACTCGGCACTGTCGGCAAATACTTGCCCTAAACTATCACTTAATTGAACATTAGTCAATTTGCGAATACCATAGTTTTTAACAATTACGGTATAAGTTACATTGTAAGTTCCATCAGCGTTTTTAACTGAATCAAGTACGGCTGCTTTTGCAATACCCAATGTTGTTGTAAATGTTGGTTCTGGCGGTGTTACCGAGCCAACTTTCACAGGAGTTGGGATACTGTTATTTTTTGGATTACCATCAGCATCTGGGTCAGGGTCAGCACCTGTTGTTGAAAGGTCATCAACTGATTTGCTGGACGGATATTTACCAATTGCTAATGCTTGATTCTCGAAAGCGTTTTTGCTATTTGCCAAAGTTACACGAGTAAATAAAGTTATTTTACGAGAAGTGTTTTTCGGCAATGTGCTTAATGAGTCAACTAATAGGTTAATCAAACTTCCACGACCTGTGAAGGCAGGATTAACTTTGAAACCAGTATCAGCTTTTACATTTACTGAATCAATTTTTACGCTATCACCGAATGTTACAGAGAGGTTATCTTGCACCTGAACGCCTGTAAAGTCGGTTTTACCATAGTTTTTGACATTGAAAGTGAAGGTTACATCATAAGTATTAGATGTTCCTGCTACTTTCACAGCTTCACCTGCATCTTTTGAGATACCGATAAGGGCTTCTGGCAAGCTATTGAAGTTGATAACTGTTGGTGTACTTCCGACAGGATTTGGGTCAATTCCAGCATTCGAGGCATCGCTGATGACTTGACCACTTGGGGTTTTTGCCGTTACGATTACTGTATTTCTGAATGGCCCTTTATTGCCGTTTAATTGAACATTTACCACCCACTTCAAGGTATCAACTTTGTTTGGTGCAATTTGACTGCTTCCTAACAACATGCATGTATTTGTAACACCATTATAAGTTGTATCAACTTTCAATAAGCTACCTGCACTAACAGTTGGTTTTTGTATAATGGTTGCTACTGCTGGAGTATTAAATGTTCTTGACAATGTATCGCACACTTGTACGCTTGTTAAGTTTAAGTTACCACAGTTTTTGATGACTGCATTATAGGTAATGTTATAACTTCCATCTGGTTGTTTCAGGGTATCTTTTACATAAAGAGCAATGCCTATGCAAGGTACTTCGATTGAAACTGCATCTGCTCCTATATTCAAGTTTGTAGGGTTGCTACCAGGTGCATCAGGGTTGTTTCCTGCATTTGAAAGGTCGGTAACACTTTCTGATGAGCCACCTGTAAGTAATCCTGAAGCACTTGCAACGGCTGTGTTAGCAAATGATTTTACTGTATCTGCTTGAACATTCACTACAAATTTCAAGGTATCTGTTTGTCCAATTGCGATGGTGCTTCCTGCCAATGTTAAGCGGCTGTCAGTTTTACCATTAAAGGCTGCATTGATAGCCAATTGACTACTTGCGTTCTTCATTGGTGTACCTACTACTGTAAATGTAGCTGGTGCTTTGAATACTTTTGAAAGCGTATCTCTTACAATTACGTCGTTCAAGGTTAATGAACCATTGTTTTTGACAAGTAATTGGTAAGTGATGTCATACGAACCGTTTGCTTTTTTGGTTGTATCTAAAACTATTTTTGCAAGACCAATGCTTGGTGATTTGTAAAGTTTGACAACTGTAGGTGTTGCACTTGGTTTATCAACTGTTTTGCCATCATTCGACACATCAGATACATCTTGAGGAATTCCAAAGATTGTATTTCCTACTGCTTCTGCAAGGGCATTGGTGCTGAATGGTCCTTCTTTGCCATTTGGAACAATATTTATTACAAATTTCACGGTATCCACTTTGCCTGGCTCGATTTCACTTCCCGCAGGAATTGTCAAGTTGAGGTCTGTTGAACCATTGAAGCTATCATTTGTAATCAATTTGCTACCTACACCTGCTGTTGGTTTCTGAACGATTGTAAAGGTCGTTGGTGCAGGGAACATCGTTGCCAAGTTTTCAGTAATTTTTACTCCTTCGAGTTTTACATTACCACAGGCTTCGATTAATGCACGGAAGGTAATGTTATAACTTCCATTTGCTTGGCGAGTTGTATCTGCCGAGAAGGCTAATCCTACGCAAGTTTCTTGGCAAGTTTTACATTCTACTGACCATTGACTAATATTATTGCTGGTGATTGGGTCAATCTGGTCAAGTTTTGTAATCTTGGCAGTATTGACAATTACACCTGCTTTTGTAGTCTTGGCATCGTAAGTATATGTTTTGGTTGCACCACCTGCCAAGCTACCAATCACGCTCAATAATGAGTCAATACCGAAGGCTGTGAAGCCTGGAGTGCTTGATGTGATTGCTAAACCTTTTGGCAATACATTTACAACATTTACATTTGTTGCTGTTTTTGTACTGTTATTTTTAACAGTAATTGTATATGTAATTGGGTCGCCAATTTTCAACTCAACTCGTGAGCCTATGATTACGATGCTCAACTCTGTTTTTGAAGTATCGGCAGGATTTACTGGTGTACACTCGTCAATCGTTACAATTATTGGCGAACTTGGACTTGTGCAACCTATCGTGCTTTTTTCAATAACATAGTATGTACCTGCTCCTACTGCAGTTGCATTGGCAAGCATTGGTGAGCTTGCTGCACTTCCTGTGTGGAATTCAAATACACCACCTTGTGTTTGTACTTGACTTGTAACAGCCGAGTTAAGGTTTACAGTTGTTGCAGGGCAAGTATTTTTGGTAATTGCCTCTACTGTTGGTGCTGCAATTGCTCCACCAAGATTTACAACTATTTCATTCGAGCTAAGAGAAGCACAACTTGCTTGGTTCAATAATTTTACTGAATAGCGGCCTGTTGTTTTTACTGTAATACTCTTAGTTGTTGCACCGTTGCTCCACTTATAAGCACCTGCTTCGGTTGCTGTCAATACTACTGAATCTCCGAAGCAAATATTTGGCGATTTATCAGAAACAATAGTAGGCACAGTAGTTACACCATTCAATGTTACTTTGAAAGTTGAAGTGGCTGCTACGCATGAACCATTATCATCTGGGTCGTTGGTGGTGAGCGTAAATGAAACGCTTCCTGCTATAACATCTTCTTTAGCTATTTTATATTTTGTTGTTAAACTAAGGGCATTTTCAAATGAACCTTTTCCTGTTGTTGTCCATTTGCCACTGCTTGCCGAGCCACCGATTTGACCTTTCAATGTGAAGTAATCATCACTTATACAAACGGTGCTGTCTTTGCCTGCTTTGGCAGTTGCTGGATTTGTTGCACATGAAGGATTAACAGGCTCACATGAAGTGATGTTTGCGTTTATCTTTCCTGCGGCACTGTAACAGCCATTTCCTGCTTTTTCAAATACATAATAAGTACCAGTTCCTGCTGCTGATGGGTTGTTTACTGCTGGCGAGCCAGGTGTTGTTCCTGTACGGAATACAAATACGCCACCTTGAGATGAGGCTTGGCTTGTTACGCCTGTTGTCAAATCAACTGTTGTGTATGGGCATAGATTTACGAGGTCTTTGGTTACTGGTTTTGTTAAACCAGAGCCTGTTACCTGTACTGTAATGATATTCGATTTTTCGCTTTGGCATCTTCCACCATCACAAATTGCTGAGTAGCTTGTCAATGTTAATGGTGAAACGGTAATTACTGCACCGATTTGACCATCTGACCATTTAACTATTCCTGTGCAACCTGCCGCTTCGATTTGTGTGCTTGAACCACTACAAATCTGCGTATTTTTGCAAGAAACTACTGGCGGAATTGGTTTTCCAACATTGATAGTTGCTGCTGCTGATGGTGCTGATTCACATGAACCTACTTTACAAATAGCTGTGTAAACTGTTGTAACAGAAGGGTTTATGTTTATTGACGCCGAAGTCTGACCAGTTGACCAAAGTATAGTTCCACTACAACCTAAAGCATTAAGAGTAAGTGTATCTCCTTCACATATTCTTGTTGCAGAACATGTAATTACTGGAGAATCTGGCTTTCCTGTTACGGTAACAGTTACTTTATCTGACTGGTCACTTGTGCAACCGCCTTGTGGTAATTTACAAACGGCAGTGTAGTCGGTAGTATTAGTTGGGTTTACCGTGATAGGCGAACCTGTCAAACCATTTGACCAAACTGTTGTACCTGCACAACCTGCTGCTGTAAGTATTACGGCATCACCTGCACAAATCGTTGTTTTATTGCTACTGATAGTTGGCTTGTTTGGCTTGCCAACTGTTACAGTTATTTCGTTAGATTTTCCACTTTCGCAAGTTGCTGATTTACACATTGCTGAGAAAGTAGTAGTTGTTGCTACATTTACAGTGATGCTGTTTCCTGTTTGACCATTTGACCAAACTGTAGTACCTGAACATCCTGCGGCGGTTAATGTTACATTTCCTGCTTCGCAAATACTTGTTGTTGTTGCTGAAATTGTTGGTGCTGCACCATTTCCACTGCCAATAGTAATGACATTTGATTTAGTACTTTCGCCACACTCATTCGTACAAGTTGCTGAGTAAGTTCCTGCACCTACCGAAATCGTTAAGCCTGCTGCACCCGTACTCCATTTTACAGCACCTGAGCAACCAGAAGCTGTCAATGTTGCTGTTTCGTTGCCACAAACACTTTCTTTATTTGCTGTAATTACTGGAGGATTTGGTGCTTGACCGCCACCTATTGTAATAGTTTTTGAAGCCGAACTTTCACATTCTTCAACAATACATTTTACTGTATAAGTAGTTGTTGCTATTGGTGAAACAGTGATGGCAAATGTTGTTGCACCTGTACTCCAAAGCACTGTTCCTGCACAATTGGCTGCTGTAAGCACTACCGAAGCACCATTACAAACTGCATCAGCTGTTGCTGTGATAGTTGGTGGTGTTTGGTTGATTACAGTAATTGTTGCTGGTTTCGATGGGTCGCTTGCACAACCATTTACAGTACAAACTGCTGTGTAAGTAGTAGTTGTCGTTGGTGTTACGGTCATTGTTGCACCTGTTACACCCGTACTCCAAGTAACTACTCCTTCACAACCATGAGCTGTAAATGTGAGCATTTCGCCTGCACATATTCTTTCTTTACCACAAGTTACGATTGGTGTTGCAGGTTTTGGTGTTACTGTGATAACCTTCGTACCTTTTCCAGAACAACCATTTGATGAACAAGTTACATCATAAGTTGTTGTTGCTGAAGGTGTTACAGTAATTGATGCTGTTGTTGCACCCGTACTCCACAATAATGTTCCTGTGCAATTTGCTGCTGTCAATGTTGTGCTTTCGCCTACACAAATACCATCTTTTGTGGCAGTGATTGTTGGCGGAGCAGTTGTTGATACACTTGGCACATTAATTATGTTAGAAATACCACTTTCTCCACAAGAACTCATACAAGTTGCAGAATATGTTCCTGCACTTGCCGAGATTGTTGCACCTGTTGAGCCATTGCTCCATTTTACTGTTCCTGCACAACCTGTTGCTGTCAATGTAGCATTTGTATTACAAGTTGGTTGTGTTGTTATTGCTATAACAGGAGGATTTGGTGCTTGACCGCCACCTATTGTTATTGTTTTCGATGCTGAACTTGCACATTCTTCTACAATACATTTTACTGTATAAGTAGTTGCTACTGTTGGTGTTACAGTAATTGCTGCTGTTGTTGCTCCTGTACTCCAAAGAACTGTTCCTGCACAATTTGATGCTGTTAATGTTACTTCACCTCCGATACAAACAGATTCTGCTGTTGCTGTGATTGTTGGTGGTGTTTGGTTTAGTACAGTAATTGTTGCTGGTTTCGATGGGTCGCTTGCACAACCATTTACAGTACAAATTGCTGTATAAGTAGTAGTTATTGTTGGTGTTACGGTCATTGTTGCACCTGTTACACCTGTACTCCAAGTAACTACACCCTCACAACCATGAGCTGTGAATGTTAGTGTTTCTCCTGCACATATTCTTTCTTTACCACACGTTACGATTGGCGTTGTTGGTTTTGGTGTTACCGTGATAACCTTAGTACCTTTTCCTGAACAGCCATTTGACGAGCAAGTTACGTCATAAGTAGTTGTTGCTGAAGGTGTTACAGTTATTGAAGCCGTTGTTGCACCATTAGACCATAAAATGTTTCCTGTGCAATTTCCTGCTGTCAATGTTGTACTTTCTCCCGAACAAATACCATCTTTTGTTGCTGTAATTGTTGGTGTTGAACCAGCTCCAACAGTAATTGTTATTGGTGCTGATGCCGCACTTGGACATTCGCCTACTTTACAAACTGCTGTATAAGTTGTGGTTGTACTTGGTGTTACCGAAATGCTTGCTCCAGTTTGAGCATTCGACCACATTACGATTCCTGAACAACCATTTGCTGTTAAAGTTGCTGATTGTCCTGCACAAATATTGCTATTATTAGCTGTAATTGTTGGAGGATTTGAAGGTGTTCCAACTGTTACGGTAATTACATTTGATTTTCCACTTACACATTCGCCTTTTTTACAAATGGCAGTATAAGAAGTTGTTGTTGTTGGTGAAACTGTTAATGTTGCACCTGTTGCACCTGTACTCCATGTAACAATTCCTGTACAATTTGCTGTCAATTTGATACTTCCACCATTACAAACAACATTTGTAGTTGAACTTGACGAAATCAATGGTGCTGCAATAACATTTACAACAACTGTAACTGAGTTTGATTTTGGACTGATACAGTTATCATTTATTTTGCATTGTGCTGTATAAATTGTTGTTGCACTTGGTGTTACAGTAATTAGGTTTCCAGTTTGACCATCTGACCAAACGATTGTACCATTACAACCAATTGCTTCGATTGATACACTTTCTCCCAAACAAATGTATGGGTTTGAGCAAGCTATCAATGGCGTAATTGGGCTACATGTTGTTTGCTTGATAATAATATCTGCATCATCGTCGTCGTCCTCACCTTTGTCTGTACCATTATTTGGAGTAGAATCACCATCTTGTTGGTCAGATTTTGTTATTTGAGCCCAGTTTTTGATTGTTCCACTTGTTGCTGTTACTTTAGCAGTAATTTTGAATGAAACAGTTTGTCCAACTGTGATTTGGTTGAATTTCGCTGTAACGCTATTTCCAACAACGGTCATCACATCGCCATAAAGTGCCGATTCTACTACTAATCCTGCTGGAACTATGTCTAATACTTCTACATTTGTGGCATTTGAAGTGCCGCTATTTGTAACATCTATATAATAAGTAATGATGTCGCCAACGCTTGGAGTTGAGTTACTTACAGTTTTGTTCAAACTTAAATCTGCAATAACTACAACTACTTTTGGTGTAACAGTTACTTTATCATCATCATCTTCTTTTGTTGTACTTCCATTACCAGGAGTTGAGTCAATGTCTTTTTGGTCAGCTTTTGTTACTTGAGCAAAGTTTGTTTGTGGACTTGTACCTGTCAATTTCACTACATAATTTAATGTAATTGTTTGACCCATTGCAATGTTTGCAATGTTTGTAGTCAAAACTCCTGCTGTATTTGTAAAGAATGAGCTTGAAACAAATTGTAAACCTGCAGGCAAAATATCAGTTACTTCAACATTTGTTGCTGCATCAGGACCTGCATTTGTTACCTTAATTGTGTATGTTAAATTATCTCCAACATTTGGTGTAAGGTTATCAACTGATTTAACTAAACTTAAATCAATCAATTTATCACAAGCCTTCAAAGTAACTTTCAAGATAACTGGATTACTGTAACATCCTGCACCTGATTTTTCAAATAAATAATATGTTCCTGCACCAACTGCCGTAGGATTTGCTACCAATGGCGAGTTTGGATTTGAACCTGTATGCCATTCGAAAACACCTCCTGGAGTTGTTGCTCCGTTGATAATATAGCTATTCAAATTAACAGTTTTGCCCAAACATTCTTCAACCGCACCAGCACAGCTTGGTACTGACGGTCTTGCATTCGCCGTAATAACTACTGGCTGACGAGGATTTGGACAATTTTCTGGTGCATTTTCGATTTCGGCATAATAGACAGTTGTTGTTGTTGGGAAAACTTGATATGATGCACCGCTATTAGTTGTAGCAAAGGCTGTTCCACCGATTGGTGTCAAGAACCATTTTACTTTTCCACCATTTGAAACTGTACCTTTAATATAAGTTGTATCACCAACACAAATATCTCCGTCAGGGGTCATTGCTATTAATTCTGAACAAACGACTGGCATATAAATTGCCCCATCAATAGTTGGATTATCTTTCAATGCTGGCACTAATGGGTCAATGCTGATTTTTGGAGAAAGTCCTGTTGTTGCATTGAAATCATTATCTTTTGTATCATCACCGCCCAAATCTACTTTTGTTGAAAGTAAATATGTAGCTGGCAATGTAGAAGTTACGATTTTTACTACATAATCGCCTTTAGCTAAATTTCCGAAATTATAGTATCCAACGCCATTAGTTGTTGTTGTTTGAATGGCTGCACCAATTGGGTTTCCTGAAGCATCAGAAGCATAAAGCTCTACTGTTACGCCTGAAACGCCAGTGCTTCCGTCATCTTGGATACCATTATTGTTATTGTCTTTCCAAACATAATCTCCGATTGAACCAAGTGGGCTATAAATACCTCCATCAACTTTCAAAATATCTTTTTTGGCAGCGTCAGTTGGGTCAATTACAATTTTATCAGACAAACCTGTGCTTGGGTTGAAATCGCTATCAATGGCATCATTTAAGCCAATATCTTGCTTAGATGTTAGTTGAGAACCTACTGGCAAAGTGCCTGTAACAACTTTTACCACGTAGTTTCCTGCTGGTAAACCTGTAAATAAGTATTTGCCATTGGCATCGGTTGTGTCTTTTTTCAATGGAAGTCCGATAGGTAAACCAATGTCATCAGAAGCATAAAGTTCAATAATTACGCCACTTACACCTGTATTTCCATCATCTTGTAAGCCATTGTTATTTAAGTCTTTCCAAACATAATCACCGATTGAGCCAAGTGGAGTAGTGTATATTCCTGCATCAATAGTAAGGTTGTTTTTCTTCAATGGGTCGCCTCCAGTATTAGATGGGTCTAAACTCACTTTTTGACTTAAACCTGTGTTTGGTGCAAAATCACTATCTTTTGCATCATCGCCACCTAAATCTTTTTTAGCAGTAATTACAGTACCTCCTGGCAAGCTACTTGTTACGATTTTTACCACATAATCTCCTTTAATTAAGTTAGGAAATAAGTAATAACCATCTGCATCAGTAGTATCTGCTGACAAACGACTTCCGATTGGATTTCCATTGGCATCTGAAGCGTATAATTCCATAATTACACCTTTAATGCCTGTATTTCCATCATTTTGGATACCGTCGTTGTTTTTATCTTCCCAAACATAATCGCCTATTGAGCCATAAGATGTCTTGATTCCTGCATCAATAGTAGTATTATTTCTACCAACATCTCCGTAAGGAAGTGTAGTATTAATAGTAATTGGGTCAGTTGAACCATCAGGGTTGATATTACTATCGGTTGCGGTATTTCCACCTAAGAATTTACCTGTTGATTCGCTACCTGCTGGCAATACAAATTTTACTGAATAAGTGCCTGTCAATAAGCTATCAAATTCATATTTGCCTAAACCATTGGTTATTGTCGAATCTATTTTTGCACCCAAAGCATTCAAAAGATATACTTTTACACCCGACACAGGGTTATCGCCTTCGTCTTGAATACCATTGCTATTATTGTCCGAAAATACATAATCACCAATGCTTCCTACTGGAACAAATCCAGCATCAATATTTGGGTTATTACGTAAAGTATCGCTTGGTAGTTTTGTAGTATTAATAGTTATCAAATGGCTCAAGCCATTTTTATTTGGGTCGCTATCTGTGAGGTCATTACCAGTATTTGATTTTGAAGCAATGCTACCTACTGGAGCTATAAATTGAACTCTATAAGTACCCGTTGCTAAACTATCAAATAGATATTTACCAAGAGCATTGGTTGTAGTTGAATCTATTTTTGTTCCCGAAGCATTCAACAAATAAACTTTCACACCTGCAATCGGAGATTCTCCTGCTTGTTGTCCGTCGTTATTTGTATCTGTCCAAGCGTAGTCGCCAATCGAACCATAAGAAGGTTTAATACCCGCATCAATAGTAGGATTATTTCTACCAATATTTCCAAATGGAAGGTCGGTATTTATCGAAATAAGGTCTGTCGTGCCATCAGGATTGATATTGCTATCTGTTGCGGTATTTCCACCTAAAAATTTACCCGTTGCTTCGCTACCTGCTGGCAAAACAAATTTTACTTTATAATTATCTGTCAATAAACTATCAAACTCATATTTGCCCAGAACGTTTGTTGTTGTCGAGTCAAGTTTATTTCCTGCGGCATCTAATAAATAAACTTTAATACCCGAAATAGGGCTATCGCCCGCATTTTGAATACCATCACTATTATTATCGGCAAAAACATAATCGCCAAGGCTACCATAAGGTCCTTCTATGATTTGAACTGCACAGCAGCCTTGTGCTGGACAACTTGTTACGTTTGTAGTAAAAGTAAAATTACCAGGGGCTTTAATAGTCAAAGAACTATCAGCATTTACCACAGCAACATTTGAGCCTTGAGTTATCTGAGTTGAGCCATTAAACCATTTGATAGTTGCTCCATATTTATAAGGTGCAGGAACTGACACAGTATATTCTTCTCCCGGATACCAATAAAGTGGCACAGAAAAACAACTTGCAGCAAAATCATCTTCATAAAGTAATGAGTTGTTTGGTGTAGAGTCAATATCACTTTGTCCAGCACCAACTGACTTCACTTCGGCTGTATTAAAAAATACACCTCTTTGCAAAACAGTTGCCGTAATTACCAAACTTACAGAATCACCTGTTGCCAAAGAAGCCACACTCCAAAGTCCAATGCCTGTACCAGCTGTATAGCTGAAACTTGCACCTCCAGTATGACTTACAAGGTTTGCTCCTCCAATTGGGAAATTGTCTTGCACAATAATTGTGTTGGCAGTGCTTGGTCCAGAATTTTTCAACCATAAAGTATATTTCACAGTTCCATTTAAAGCGGGCATAGAATTATCAATCTCTTTTCGGAGAGATAAATCTATGGATGTTTGAGCAGATAGCCCCAAAACTGTAAAAAGCACCAACATAATTGTTGCTGCGAATCCTTTAAATAAAGAATTTTGTGGAGGGCTATTCACTTCATTTTCTTCATAAGTCCGAATTGGGGAAGAAAATGAGGGTATCCATCGCTTCAAATTTGCATCAAATTGACTACCGAGGCGGTACTCTTTGACCGTTGATTTACTGTTAAAGGAAAGCTTATCCATGGTTAAATCTTGATTTGGTATTAAATCAGGCACATTATTACTTAATTGTTTGTGGTGTTCGTCTATAAAATATTCTTGTAGTGTATTTCCTTTTATTGAAAATGCGGAATATTCCCCAAAAACACTCTTTTGAGTAGAATCAGAAAGTTTTTGTACGTTTTTATCTTTAAAAAACATACCCATTACGCTGACAATTTTCTGTACAAAAATCAATATTTTACTATCTGATGCTTGTGCGTGTGTCTGTGAGTGCTTCTCTACGAGTGTTTCAGCCTCACTTTGTGTAAAATTGTTTCTCATCTGCAAGTTCATTTTATAAGCTTAATCTAATTTTATTGAGTACGATTTGCACAGCCAATAATATGGATATTCTACTGGGTTCAAACGAACACATTCTTTTATCCAAGAACATAGTATCCAAAACTGTGCCAAACCTTGTTCCGTAGCCGTTTAATAAAAAATGATATTTTGATGCACTATTGATAGGAGAAAACAAAATAAAACTTACTTGTAGATAGTTCTGAATGGCTTTGGCATGAAAGGACTAAAATTGTGCCAAAATCTAAAAAAATAAAAAAACACCCCTTGTTTTAGAGGTGTTTTAGGTAAAAAATGTACTTATTCTTACATGGTTGGTTAATAAACCAGCACCACCGTAGGATTCATCGGGTAACGACCAAATTTATCTCCATAAATTGCCAAACCTCCTGCCAAACTCTCATCAACTTCTAATCTGATGACTAATTCGCCTGTATTTTGGGCAAGTTCAAGAGCTTTTTGTGGAATATTTACGCCCAAACGATAGCCATACGAACCAGCTTCTCTGAGTTTTTTGTCTTGAATTTGATAATGCCACGACAATATTCCACGGTGGTCGGCTGGGTCGTTGGGCAAGTCATATCTTCCTGCAAAAACACCATTAATTTTTACCAAAACTGCCGTAGGATACCTCGAAGTATCGGTCATTGGATAGGCATTTTTGTTTTGACTTGGTTCGGCTTTTGCACCCAACATATAATCAGTATTTTTTATTTGTGAATTTTCCATGTCTTTCACAAAAAGTTGCTTTGCCGAAACTTCTGCAATGAAAGAGGCACTTACAACATTTGCCAAATTTGCCTCAGTCGGCACTTTGATTTTATATTCAAAATAGCCACTTCCTGCACCGTTTACTTTTAAGCCATCTAACACATTCCATTGCTTTTTAGACCATTTTGCATCGCTAAAATTCTTTGGCTCAATACTTATCAATTTTGCCTTTTTGCCATTCAAAAGTGTCATTTCCGTAGGAGGAATGCCCTCTACGATGAATGTAGTGAAGTTTCGGTGAACAATATTTCCCGCATTATCTTCTAAAACCAAGGCTACAATTACCACCGATTTTTCGTCAGGCATTGTTAATTTCAAAGGTTCGATTTCTTTTTGTAACCATGCTTGGTAAGGAATAGTTTTCGTCATGTTTTCCCAAGTTTTTTTCTGCCCCAAAGCATCGTAACCGTACATTTGTACTTTCAGATTCAGGCTTTTTCCTAAATCTTTATCGGTCATTACCGACAAGTAAAGTGGCACTGAAACCTCTGCTTTTGGCTTCACACTTCTACTAATCTCGTTGCCAGTAGAAAGATAAATATCCGAATGAAAATCTTTGATTGCCATGCCTTCTACCAACTCACCCACGCCTGTTTCTTTCTCGCTTCGATCAAATCTAAAATAGCCATTCCACTCATTAATCACGTCGTGATGCTCGGTATAAAGCCAACCCGCAATTTTTGGGTATTTCCTGAAAGTATTCATCATTCGGTGATAATCCCAGCTCCAATCTACATCTCCCGTGCTGCCTTCGTAGCCCCAAACATTGCCACATTCCGAATTGATATTTGGCACATCGGTTTGAGTGTACCCTTTTTCGTAGTGAAAATCACTACCTACAAAAGTCTTTTCATCAATCGTTTTCAAATGTTTTTCCCAACCTTCGCCTGGCAAATATTCATGCCACGAATTAATATCGGTTTCGGTATGCCCCGCCCCGCAACAAATCGAATTGTCTTCAACCAAACGAGTTGCATCTAAAGTTTTTGCCAAACGATAAACTGAAGCCACCCATTTTTGAGTTTCGGGTAAATAAATGCTTTGTTTTTTGCCATCAATTTCCTTTTTTGTTTTCAAGCCCCAAGTTTCGTTGAATGTTATCCAAGAAAAAATCGCAGGGTGATTATAATCTCTTTTTATCATTTCACAGAGTGTATATTCTGACTCTTGTTGAGCATTTTTGTCGGGTTCGCCCCAAGAATTTGGCAAGTCGGACATCACCAAAACGCCCAATTTATCTGCCCAATAAAGTTTGCGTGGCACATCAACTTTTATGTGCGTACGAATGCCATTCAGACCAATATTACGTGCCAAAAGAATTTCGTTTTTCATAAATTCATCAGTCGGAAAAGTATAAAAACCAGTCGGGTGATAAGATTGGTCGAGAGCCAATTGCAGATAAACTGGTTTGTTATTTATTGCCACATATTTATAATTTGTATTGGGCAAATTCACCGTCGAAATTTTCCTCATGCCGAAGTAAGATTTTACTTCATCGTCAGCTAATTTGGCAGTTGCCGAATAAAGAAAAGGGTCATCAAGCGACCACAAATGTGGAAAAGTAATTGGAATCACAAATGAGTGTTCTGTCTTTCCTTTCGGGAAAATTTCACGCACAGAAACAGTCTGATTTCCAGCAACAATTACTTCCAAATCAAGGTCTTTGCTTGCAGGATTTGTTAGAAAAGCTGTTACTTTTACTTGATTTTTGTCAATATCTGGCGTAAAATGGAGATTTTCTAAGAAATTTTGACCACGAGCATCTAAATAAATAGTTTGCCAAAGTCCACGTGCATTGCCGTAGCCTTGCTTGCCATAAAGTGTAAAATCACGACGTTTGTCGTCCACTCTTATCACCAAATTTTGCTTTGTTCCGTGCTTCAAATTTGTTAATTCAAATGAAAAAGGCGTGTATCCACCTTGATGGCTACCGAGTTCTTTTCCATCAAGCCAAACGGTCGTTTTCCAGTCAGATGCACCGATAGTTACAAAAACTCGCTTGCTTCTCCACTCAGGTTTTACGGTGATGCTTTTGCTGTACCAAGCAATATCGGCCTCATCTTTCACACATGAAAGTGGCGAACCCCACGGAAAAGGCACAGAAATAGTTTTGGTAAAAGCCTTTTTTCCTGAAAACCATTTTGCCTTTTCACCCTCGTCATTTTTATCAAATTCAAAAGCCCAATTGCCATTCAAATTGACCCATTCGGAGCGTTCAAAATCTGGTCTTGGGTGTTCGGGAAGTGGAATGTTTTCTTGTGAGAAAGATTGTTTAGATAGAAACAAGTAAATTAATAAGACACCAAGCATTTTGAAGTTTGACATAATATTTTTCGTAGTTTTAGATTGAATAGTTTTTGCTTTGCTAAGTTAGGAAAAATCTATATTTTTGTTTGAATTATTTTATAAAACTCAAATTATGCTTTTAGAAATAGGTGATACGCACCGCCATGAATTTCGTTTTTCGCAAGAAGACGTTATCAAATTTGCTGAAGTTACAGGCGATAAAAATCCATTGCATTTGGATGCTGAATATGCCGCCACCACTCGTTTTAAGCGTCCGATTATTCATGGACATTTGAGCAGCAGTGTTTTTACTCGTATTTTGGGCATGGAATTTCCAGGCGAAGGTTCGATTTATATGAAACAAGAAACCGAGTATTTATTCCCGATGTTTGTTGAAACTGACTACGAAGTTATTTTTACAGTAATGAGCATTGACCGAGAAAAACACATTGCCGAAATTACAGGCGAAGTTTATATCAAAGGCACTTCTCGACGAACTATCAGAGGTTTAGCAACTTTGATGCACTTGACGAAGATTTAATAACGACCTCTTACCAACTCTATCTTTAACCAAAATGAAAAGAAAAGAATTTCTAAAAACATCTTCTGCGTTTATTGCATGTAGCCTGTTATCACCAATAATTTCTTGCCAAGAAAAGCCTAAAACTGTTCGTAAAAACTGGGCAGGAAACTACCAATACAAAGCCGAAAACCTTCACGAACCAAGTACCGTAGCCGAAGTGCAAGCCCTTGTCAAGAAATTGGACAAGCAAAAAGCACTCGGTTCGTGCCATTGTTTTAATGATATTGCCGATAGCCCTACGAACCAAATTTCTACCAAAAATCTCAATAAAATCATTTCTATTGATGAAAAGGCAAACACAGTTACGGTAGAAGCTGGTGCAAGATATGGGCAATTTGCCTCTGAATTAGACCAAAAAGGCTATGCTTTGCACAATTTGGCATCACTTCCGCATATTTCGGTGGCGGGTGCTTGTGCGACAGCCACACATGGGTCGGGCGTTGGAAATGGCAATTTGGCTTCGGCAGTGGCAGGCATAGAATTGGTAACTGCCGATGGAGAAATCGTAAATTTAAGCCGTGAAAAAGATGGCGAAACTTTCAACGGTGCGGTGGTTGGTTTGGGAGCTTTGGGTATCATTACCAAAGTAACTTTGGATATTCAGAAAAGCTACCAAGTTCGCCAAGATTTGTTTCAAGATTTACCATTAGCTTCATTGAAAGACCATTTTGACGAAATTCTGTCGAGTGGATATAGTGTAAGTCTATTTACGGATTGGCAAAATCAAAATATAAGTCAAGTTTGGGTAAAACGAAAAGTAGAAGCCAATACAAAAGATATGGATAAAGATTTTTTTGGAGCAAAAGCAGCAACCAAAAACCTTCACCCAATTACGGCACTTTCTTCCGAAAACTGCACCGACCAAATGGGCGTTGCGGGAGTTTGGTACGAGCGATTGCCACATTTCAAGATGGGCTTTACACCAAGTAGCGGCGAAGAATTGCAATCAGAGTTTTTTGTAGCTCGTGAAAATGCTCTTGATGCCATACTTGCTCTCGAGAAAAAAGGAAACTTGATTTTTCCTGAATTGATGATAACTGAAATCCGCACCATTGCTGCCGATAACTTTTGGATGAGTACAGCCTACAAACAAAATTCGGTAGCGATTCATTTTACTTGGAAACAACACACGCCCGAAGTGCAGAAATTGATAACAATGATTGAGGCAGAACTTGCTCCTTTCAAATACCGTCCGCATTGGGGAAAACTCTTTTCAATTGCTCCCAAAGATTTACATTTACGCTACGAAAAATATGCCGATTTTATGCAATTAGTTAAGAACTATGACCCAAAAGGCAAATTTCGCAATGCTTATTTAGACTTAAATATTTATAATTCTTAAACACTGTCTTGTCCAAACAAAAACCTATGAAAGCACTCCTTTGTAAACATTTTGGTACGCCTGATACATTAGTTTTAGAAGAACTTGAGCCTCTTCACGCCGAAGTTGGCAAAGTTGTTATCAGCGTGATGGCTTGTAGTGTCAATTTTCCTGATACTCTAATTATCCAAAATCTCTATCAGTTTAAGCCACAACTGCCTTTTTCGCCAGGCGGCGAAGTTTCGGGCATTATAAAAGAAGTAGGAGAGGGGGTGAAAAACTTCAAAGTTGGCGACAAAGTTTTTGCCATGACAGGTTGGGGCGGAATGGCTGAAGAAGTGCTGGTTGATGCCCGAAGAGTGTTCCCGATGTTGCCCAAGATGGATTTCGTTACGGCAGCTTCGGTGATGTATAATTATGGCACATCTTATCATGCACTAAAAGACCGTGCCGAACTAAAAGCTGGCGAAACTTTACTGGTGCTTGGTGCAGCGGGCGGCGTTGGTTTGGCTGCCGTTGAGTTAGGCAAATTGATGGGTGCAAAAGTAATTGCAGCGGCATCGACTGACGAAAAACTGGCAATTTGCCAAGAAAAAGGAGCCGATTTTGTCATAAATTATACAACAGAAGATTTACGAGAAAAAATAAAAGCCTTCACCGAAGGCAAAGGCGTTGATGTAATTTATGATGCCGTTGGCGATAAATTTGCCGAACCAGCCCTACGTTCAATTGCTTGGAAAGGGCGATATTTGGTAGTAGGTTTCGCTGCTGGCGAAATCCCAAAAATTGCTTTAAATTTAGCTTTATTAAAAGGCTGTTCTATTGTAGGCGTATTTTGGGGGCAATTTGCCGAAAAAGAAGCTTCGCAAAACTTCAAAAATATACAAGAATTGGCAGGGCATTTTATGAAAGGAAATTTACGTCCGCATATTCATAAATTATATTCGCTCGAAAATGCCGCAGATTCTTTGCATGATTTAATGAATAGAAAAGTTGTGGGAAAAGCAGTTGTGGTGATGTCAGATGATGTGAAGATGCCAAGTTTTACTGCTACTGAAATTAAAGAAAAAGTGGTTTTAGCATCAGAAATGCCTAAAGTCGAGCAATCGGGAATGTTGGTTTTCAAAGATTTGGCAGCTTTGAAAGCCCATGTTGGCAAGAGTTTAGGCACTTCGAGTTGGCAGACACTTTCGCAGGAAAAAATCAATGATTTTGCTAAAGCAACTTTAGACGACCAATGGATTCATGTTGATTTGGAAAAAGCTAAACTTTCACCTTTTGGAGGTACAATTGCTCATGGATTTTTGTCGCTTTCACTTTCACCAAAATTTATGTACGAACTTTTCAAGGTAGAATCTGCCCAAATGGGACTAAATTATGGCACAAATAAAGTTCGATTTATCTCGCCCGTGCCTGTGAATAGTCGAGTTCGCATGAAAGCAACTTTGAAAGAAGTTGAGGAAATGCAGCCAAGCGGAGCAAAACTCATCATTGATGCCATTTTTGAATTGGAAGGCTCACAAAAACCT
>JANNDY010000072.1:0-6929 GCA_031378345.1 Emticicia sp.
TGCAAAACGCTTTGAAACTAAATATAAGAAAGTCTCTCCTGCGATGAAACAAGGGCTTGTCAAAAGGATTTATCCATTGGAAGAACTCCTAATGATGAAACCCTTAATGTTTAACATATATTAATAACTCAGTACCCAAAATTTACTATAACGGGAAAACAACTTTATACCCTAAAAGTAGGCAAAAATCGAGAGATAATTGATGCAAAAACTGCCAACGAATATCCTACGGAGCGAATTATGCAAATGAATATTACCAAACTCAATGATATAAAAGCTCGTAAAACTGCCTTGAATGAATATGAAGAAAAGGTACTGAAAGATGGTTACGATGGTTGGGTTGATATTTGGGTGCGAGAGCAGTAGTAATCACAAGATTGAAAAGATTTGTATTTATGAATCTTTTTTGTGAAATTTGAATTATGTATAGCAAAGGATATTATCAGACGTGGCTTGAAGAACTTCAACGCCGACAGATGGATTTGGTTTTCATCATTTTTCAAAGAGAGTTTGCACATTATGAACTCAAAAAAACTTTTAAAAAGGGCGAAATGATGGGACTTACTGATGAGCCTGATTTTAGAGTTCTGAAAAACATGATGAATCATCAAATGAATCATTTAAAATTACTTCGCACAGAATTAGATGATGTTGATTTAGATATAGAACATTGTTCTTTTATGATTGGTCGCTTAAACAATTTAGATTTATGACAAACGAAGAAAAAATAATAGCTTCGGCAGAGTTAAAAAAAGAACTTTTAAGGCAATTGAAGGCACTTGATGAGAATATTCTTCTGACTCAAAAAGAAGTTTTTGAACATAAAAAGAATGTTCAGGAAATGAAAAATGAGCTTTCTGAAAAAATGGACTTTGCAATTGCTTAGGCAAATGCAAAGTCTCAAATTTTGAAACGTCCTACAACTCCACCAATGCTTCACCATCGCATTTAAAGATAAACTGAACTGTTTCTGCCAAATCTGACTCCGAAATCTTGGCTACTTTCCAGTCAAAACCTCCTGCATATTTTTGAGTGATTTTCTCTGCTTTTTTCATAATTTCAGCAATAAATGAATGTTTGGGCTTGCCAATATTTTGTCCAAAATCTTGAATATCTGCCTTAAACATCAAATTGATAGGGATTTTATACATTTGTCCATTTCGTGCAGCACAAATCGGAACAGGCTCATAAGTTGGCGAAGACGAAAATTCTCCCATTTTCTTTTGGG
Source organism: Emticicia sp. (assembly GCA_031378345.1). Taxonomy (GTDB): domain Bacteria; phylum Bacteroidota; class Bacteroidia; order Cytophagales; family Spirosomataceae; genus Emticicia. The sequence goes on from JANNDY010000072.1 coordinate 1,229, forward strand.
CAATTTTGTATTCTTCATCAGTTTCTCCAAAAATAATGGCAACTTTTTTGCGAGAAGAAGCCAAGCGTGCTTCAATGTCATTGTCTAATCTTTCGAGTAATTGTCGAAGAGCTACGGTATTTTTTCCACTTCTGATTCTCTCACGAATTGACTGACGAATAAAATAAGTAATAGATTGCGTAACAGTCAAGCCGATTTCTGCCATTTGCTTAAAAATCAAAGATGCGGGCGACATTCCGGGAATCGTATTTGGGTCATGAAGCAAAACTCTACCATCGGGGGTCAGAAAACCATCGGTACGAGTAACCACACAAAAGCCTAAACTATTAAAAGTTTTGAGCAAACTATCTTGAATTTTGTGCAAATTTTCAAAGGTCGTATCAACAGGAATTCTTTTTTTGGTAACGTTAGATTTGTACTTAGATTTGAAGTCAAAAGTCTGAATTTCGCCATAGATTTCAGTCGGAGGGAGGGCAATCGCAGTGCCGTCTTCTTGCTGAATAACGCCGCAAGAAAACTCTTGTCCAACCACAAATTCTTCTATCATTACATGGTCTTCTGCATTGGCAGAAATGGCTGTTATAGCATCTAAAGTAAACAATTGAGCGTCCAATTCTTCCATCAACTCAACAGGATGATAGAGTGTTTTGCCATTGATTGTTAGCGGAAAACCTATCCCTTCGTCCAAATTCGATGTTTTTTCCATCAAATGACGTTTTTGGCGGTCGGTCATTTTCTCCCAATCACGTTTCAAAAATGTTGTTTCAAAAAAACATTGCTGCACCGACCTTGTAAACTCTTCGAGGCTACGTTTCCGAACAATTGCCACTCCAATAGACGAACCTTGATGCGGAGCTTTTACGACAAATGGAAAACCAATATTGTTGATTAAATCAGTAAACATTTTTGAGCGGTCTGCCACCTGCCATTCTTCACGAGTGAAGGTGTGCATCTTCTTTTTCTGGCCTGTAACAAGCGAAATGAGTTTGTTTTGCATTGGTTTGTCAATGCCAATAGCCGAACCCATCAAACCCGGACCGACATAAGGTATGCCATACCATTCTAACAGACCTTGTATCGCCCCATCTTCGGCTTGTGGGCCGTGCATGATGGTAAAGGCAAAATCCATTATTTGTGAAAAATCAGCAGGTTGAATTTGCTTGCCAACCTTATAAATAAGTTTGTAAAGTTGGGTTTCGTTCAACTCTCCCAATGATTCGATATAAACTCGAAAGCCACGATTGAGGTTTTTTGAAGGAAAAAAATCACGAATAGATTCTTCGTAAAGCAACTCAGGATTTATCTGAATAAAATGCCCCAAACTATCAACAAAGATAGGGATAGGCTCAAAAATCGCCTTATCAATGTGTTCGAAGGCGGTTTTTCCGCCTAAATATGAAATTTCTCTTTCCCGTGCTTGTCCACCGAAGAAGATGCCGACTCTGATTTTGTTTGCCATTATATATTTAGTTCACAGGTTTTGGTCTGCAAATAGTATTCCAAATTTAGATTTGAGATAGATGATTTGAGATTCGAGAACAAAAAATAAATTCATTTTTATCACTAATCTCAAATCATCTATCTCGAATCTGTTTTTTTCTGCAAGTTAATAAAAAAGCCACTTGCAAAAGCAAGTGGCGGTATTTTTTAAGCGAAATTTCTCCCGAAATGAAAGAATTTCTTATCAATAAGTAGGAACCAAGTTCAGTGCTTCAACTTTCCTTATTTCAGGAACAGATTTTAAGATAGCTTCTTCCAAGCCAGCTTTAAATGTCATCGAAGACATTGGGCAAGTGCCACACGCTCCTAAAAGCTCTAATTTTACAATAAAATCATCGGTTATTTCTACGACTTTTACATTTCCACCATCGGTTTTTAGGTAAGGTCGTACGCTATCTAAGGCGGCTTCTACTCTTTGTATCAAATTATCTTTTTCCATTTAAGCTTTTTAAACTGAAATATGCTTGTAAAAGTAAAGAAAAAACTGGAAAAGTTCAAACAATATTTATTGTCTAATTTCTACCCGTACAGTTTTTTCGCCCGAAGCATTTCGAATCGCAACTTGCTGTGCCAATGCTTCTGCAGTTGATTTGAAGGCTTCGCTCGTAATTGGTTCGTTGTCCATCATTACTGGTCGCCCCTCGTCACCACCTTCTCTGATGCTCTGTACGATAGGAATTTGCCCTAAAAGTGGCACACCAAATTTTTCTGCCATGTTTTTTCCGCCATCTTTTCCAAACAAATAATATTTATTGTTGGGAAGCTCGGCAGGAGTAAAATATGCCATGTTTTCGACAACTCCCAAAATCGGCACATTGATTTGTGGCTGACGAAACATTGCCAAACCCTTAGTGGCATCAGCCAATGCAACTTTCTGAGGGGTTGTAACCACAACTGCCCCTGTCAATGGTACGGTTTGCACCAATGTAAGGTGAATATCGCTTGTACCAGGTGGCAAATCTATGAGAATATAGTCTAAATCGCCCCAATCGACATCTCCAAAAAACTGACGTAAAGCTTGACTTGCCATTGGGCCACGCCAAACTACGGCACTGTCGGCAGGAGTCAAGAAGCCAATTGAAATCATTTTAATGCCATATTGCATGATTGGAGTAATCATGTTTTTGCCATCTTTTTGGGTAATGAGTGGCTGCATGTTTTCTGCACCAAACATTAACGGAATAGAAGGTCCTGAAATATCGGCATCAATGATGCCTACTTTTGCTCCTGAATTTTTGAGAGCCATTGCTAAATTAACTGTGACGGTAGATTTTCCAACACCACCTTTTCCTGACGAAATCGCTATGATATTTTTTACGCCTGCCAGCACTGGAGCGTTATTACGTATCGAAGTAACATCGGCAGTCATGTTGATTGTTACCTTAATATCTCTACTAAGATGCTTGTGAATAGCATCAGTACAGTTTTTCTTGATTAATTCTTTTAGCGGACAAGCGGGCGTTGTCAGCACGACCGTAAATGTAACTTGATTGATGCCGACCTCAATATCACGAATCATGTTGAGCGTAACGAGGTCTTTTTTCAAATCAGGCTCTTCGACGGTGCTGAGGGCTTGTAAAACTTTCTCTTTGGTAATTGTTAATTCTCCCATTTATTTTTTATGAATCAGACAAGTTGGAAACTTGTTTTACTATATAATTACTTTTCCTTTAAAAACTGACACTTCTGAGCCTTCGGCAAGAAGTACAGAAGTTGGCTTTGTGTCTTTTAAAAAAGCGAATTCTTTGCCGTAAAGTTCCTCAAAACCGCATTTGATGTCGTAGTTTTTTACTTGATGTATATTCCAGCGTGGGTGCTGAACTTGATATTCATTGGTTTTTTTATCAGAATATTTGGCATAACCCCAATAATGTTCGGTAATAAATTCTTCTTCGCTTCCTGCTAAAATTGGAATTGTTACCAAATCTGCATTGAGTTCAATGTGATTCCAAACGCCTTTGTTTTTCCAAGAATATTTTACAAAATGCTGATTATCAATGCTTTGTATTTTATTTTTGCAAGGATGTGTTGCATAATTTTCGTTATAAAGTGAATTTGCAACCAAAGTAATCATAAATTTTGGAACGATTTCTTTGATAAAAACTACACCTCTTTTCCATGTTCCGTTGTCGTTGTAACGAACATAAAAACGTAAATTTATTTCTTCAAAATTTGTATGAAATGGAAATTTGATGCCCAACACTTTCGTTTCCAAAAACATAAAACCAACTAAACTTACATAGCAGCGATTATTCCAAAAATCTAATTCGGTTTTGTAGGGTAAATATTTTGTTAAAATTTCAGGTGAAACTTCATAGTTTGCCATGATTAGATTACTCCATTTGGCATTGAGAAAGGTTGTTTTTGACATATTTTTAAATAGATAATTTATGAATCTATTAGTTAAAAAACACAAAAATCAGTGCGAATGTTCACACTGATTTTTTTAATGAAATCTATAGCTCAATTAATTCACTATTCCGAAAAATTGGTAAAGGCTTTTCCATCATATCGGTATAAGCCCATACCTACACTACTGAACCAGATATTTCCTGATTTATCTTCTAAAATAGGATACAAATTATTATTAGGAAGACCATCTTTCATCGTAAGAGTTTTATGTATTTTGTTTCCAGCCGAGGTGTCGAGATAGCCAACCCCTTCGTTTTCGTCGAACCAGATATTTCCAGCTTTATCTTTTAAAATGTTACCTTGATAGCCTTTTTTTCTCATGAAAACATTTTTGGTGAAAGCTTTTTCACCAACTTTGAGCAAAGCAGAGGGTTCGTAGCGACATATTCCATTGAAAGAAGTTGCAAACAAAAGATTTCCAGAATTATCTTCAATGATATTATTAACCCTTAAAACATCTTTGTAAGGAACAATCTTAGTTAAGGTTTTTCCATCAAAACGAGAAATGCCTTCATCCACGCACGAACCAAACCAAATTTTGCCTGTTTTATCTTCTAAGATTGCAAATATAGCTTTCAGTTTCAGCGTATCTTTATTGAAGACTTTACTATCATCTAAAAAACGAGTAAAGGAGATGCTATTTGCACTGAGCGGAGTCGAAGGGTTGTAACAATAAACGCCCTCATCTGTACCGAGCCAAATTGTTCCTTTTTTATCTTGCATCATGCTCCAAACGCCATTTAGCATTGATGTGTGATTACCACGATTTACAATAATGGGCATTTGAGTAAAGGTTTTTCCATTGTAACGATTGAGACCAGTTTTTGTACCGACCCAAATGTTGCCAGCTTTATCTTCCAAAATCGAATAAACAATGTCATTATCCAGTCCTTCTTTCGTCGTAAAATGGGTAAAATTTTTACCATCGTAGCGATAAACGCCTTCTCCATTGCTAACAAACCAAATATTGCCTGTTTTGTCTTGTACGCCTGTACCAATGGCAGCATCTTTATAAATGCTTTGAGGTTTTAAGATTTTAGGTGATTCGTTGGCGTTTATTACTACTTGTTTTTCAGTTTTGATTTGTCCTTTGCAGGACATTATCCCTACAAATAATAGTAGGAATAAGGAGATTTGAGTTTGTAAATAATGCTTTTTCATAATTTTGTTTATTATTTAAGTTCGTGTTCTACTCCGAAAAATTGGTAAAGATTTTTCCATCATAACGGCTTAAACCAAAACCTCTTGTGCCAAACCAAAGGTTTCCGTTTTTGTCTTCTAAAATACTTCTAACAGAATCGTTAATTAGCCCGTCTTTTGTAGTAAAATTTTTGAAAGTTTTTCCATCATAAGAAAACACACCATTCTTATCAGTAGCAAGCCAAATATTTCCCTTTTTATCTTCCAAAATTGAAGATATTCCATAACTTACAAAGCCCTCATTTTCTCTGAAACTGGTAAACGTTTTTCCGTCAAATCGACAAGCTCCATGCCTTCTGGTAGCGAACCATAAGTTGCCCACTTTGTCTTCTGTGATAGAAAAAATCATATCATCGGAAATATTGTTGCTCGGCTGAGAATTTGTTAAATTTAAGAGATAAGTAGTTCTACTTTGGCACACAGGAAAACCTATCAATATCAGTTAGAATTTGCAGGTGTCTAACTTGTATTGCGTTTAACAAACCATCATCAGAGTTGAGTTTATTTAGTAATTTTTTGGCAAAAACGAGTTTAATATCAGGTACAGAGAGTAACGGCATTTCTTCTTTATTTTCAACTTGAATTTGCA
>JANNDY010000090.1:0-32421 GCA_031378345.1 Emticicia sp.
AACTACACCAAAACCAGTCCATTTGTTTAATATCAAGTACATGGGAAGCAACATCAATAATACCTGACCAATGATTCCGAAGGTAAGGTTGAAAATATTATTTCCTAAGTTTTTGTTTCTTTCAAAATCAGGATTTTCGTCTAAAGCCAACTCGTGAATTGGTTTCCAAAAACCCCAAGGGCGAACATTTTTATAGAACGAAAGTAAAGTTTCTTGGTTGGTTGGTGGTGCTGCATATGTGCCAATAACGCACGCAATTAATTGAATTATCAAGAAAACAGGGAAGAAATATAGCATATTTGTTCCATCAAAAAAGTTGCTAATGCCACTCACCGACAAAATTGGTGGAATGGCACTTGCAATGATTCCTGCCAACATTCCGTAGAAATAACCATTGGCATTGAAACGCCACCAATACCATTTCAAGATATTGGCACAGACAAAACCGCCATAAAGTCCAGCTGTTATGATGTTGAAAATCATGTTTACATCTTTGATTAATAGACCAAGTCCAATGCCAAAAATCACCATCAAAATTCCACTCAAATAACTCATATTGATAATCTTTTTTCGGTCGGCATTTGGGTTGAAGTATTTCAAATAAACGTCGTTTACCAAATACGCCTGACCGGCATTTAAAGTACCGCTAAAATTACTCATAAATGCACCCAAAAAACCAGCCAAAACTAAGCCAATTAAGCCCACAGGTAAGTATTTACTAATAACTGCGGGCATAATATTTTCAAAATTTATGATGCCGTCGGTTGCTTTATGAAGGTCTAAATCTTTGAAATAAAGGATACCCAAAACACATAATCCCATGGTCATAAAGTAACGAACTGGCATCAAAATCACCGAAATAAAACCACTCATTTTGCTGGCATCTTCAGGGCTGCGTGTACTCAAAATCTTCTGACAATCATAGTTTGGTGCAGGTCCCGCCAAGGCTTTCATCACGCCACTAAAAAACAGCATTCCCATAATTGCAGAGAAAAAACGGTAGCCATCTTGGTCAAGTTTCACTTTGGCATCACTCAAAAGATTTGTCCAATCTAAGCCAAGCTCATTTCCAAAAAATGGACTGTCCCAACCTAACGGCACATTATTCAAAACTTTTTCGGGCGAACCAGCCAAATGATTCATTGCAATTATTCCAACAAAAACAGAGCAAACAATCATAATCATATATTTGATAAAATCTGCCAAAACAATGCCGTGCATTCCGCCAATAATACTATAAAAAGTAGCCACCAAACAAATAAGTATGCCATAAAATTGTGCAGTATTGTGTTTAGAAATTTGCAATGCCGCATCAAATTCGGCACTACCTGGCGTGAAAGCACTTTCACCATGACTTAAAAATGGAAAAAATGAGTTAATTCTCTCGTAAGGCAAAAATATTTGTAAAAACTCACCTACGCCTACAAAAGCATAAGCCATGTAGCCAATACAAAGGATTAGAGCAAAAGCTACAACTACTTTATGGCTATTTTTTACGCCTGCATCACTCATACCAAAGCGAGTTTGCAGCCATTCTGCCCCCGTAGTTGCATTGCTTCGACGTAGCCAACGACTCAGAAAAACCATCAAGAAAATTTGGTTGAAAACAGGCCACATCCAAGGAATAAAAACACTTTTGAAGCCATACAAAAAAGCCATACTTACCAAAAGCATCGTGCCGCTAATGTCAAACATATCGCTGGCATCACTTAGTCCGAGCATATACCAAGGAAGTTTTTTTCCACCCATCAAATAGGCATCTTTGCTTTTCTTGGCTTCATTTTTCATATAAATGCCAAGCATTATCATCATCAGAAAATAAGCAAGAATGATAGATAAATCAATCGTGGTGAGTTTATACATGGTGTTTGGTTTAATAAAATGTTTTGAGGAGGGTTAGCAATTCATAAAAATATTCATAAAAAATCAGATTCTTCACAAAAAAACTTTTTAACGCAAAATTGTACAATTCAAAGATAAAATAAGATTAGTTTTTCTTTCAATGAAATTTAGAGCTACCGAATAAATCCGATAATTTTGCTTCTTGTTAAAAAAATAAAAATCAATGAAAAAAACGTTTCCTGAAAATTTTGTATGGGGCAGTGCCACATCTTCTTATCAAATAGAAGGTGCGTGGAATGAAGGTGGAAAAGGGGTATCTATTTGGGACGTGTTTTGCATGATTCCGGGAAAGGTTCACAACAACGACAATGGTAATATTGCTTGCGACCATTACCATCGTTTCAAGGAGGATGTTGCTCTAATGAAGTCTTTGGGCATAAAATCTTATCGTTTTTCGATTGCTTGGGCAAGAATTTTGCCTGCAGGTCGAGGAGAAATCAACCTTGAAGGCATTGCTTTTTATAATAATTTGATTGACGAATTAATAAAAACGGGCATCGAACCTTGCGTAACGCTCTATCATTGGGACTTGCCAGCTGCCTTAGAATTTGAAATAGATGGTTGGCTCGGTGCTGAAATTTCTGATATTTTTGCTACTTATGCCGATGTTTGTTTCAAGCATTTTGGCGACCGTGTAAAAAACTGGATAACAATTAATGAATCTTGGGTAGTAGCAATTTTGGGTTATGGTTTGGGTGTTTTTGCTCCCGGGAAAAAATCGAATGATTTGCCTTATTTGGCAGGACATAACTTATTGCTTGCTCATGCAAAAGCCGTTGATATTTATCGAAAAAGCTACCAAACGCAGCAAAAAGGCAAAATAGGCATTACAAATAACTGCGATTGGCGAGAACCATTGACCGAAAATCTTGAAGATAAAATGGCTGCCGAAAGAGCTTTGGAGTTCTTTTTAGCTTGGTTTGCCGACCCAATTTACAAAGGCGATTATCCCAAAAGTATGAAAGAACGTTTGGGAAAACGACTACCAAAATTTACGCCCGAAGAAAAAAAACTCATCAAAGGTTCATCCGATTTTTTTGGACTAAATCATTATACAACTATGTATGCCTCCGATGCCTCAAATAGCCTTGAAGTGGGTTTTGTCTATGGAAATGGAGGTTTGAGCGAAGATCAAGACGTAAATTTGAGCGTGTCGCCCGACTGGAAATTGACCAATATGCAATGGGCAATAGTGCCGTGGGGTTGTAAAAAACTACTGCAATGGATAGCCAATCGTTATGACAATCCACCAATTTATATCACTGAAAATGGCTGTGCTTTTGATGATAAATTAGAACATGGTGCTTGCAATGATGCAGAAAGAGTTGAGTTTTTTGAAGGATATTTGTCGGCAATTCACGAAGCCATTGAAAGTGGCGTAAATGTAGAAGGCTATTTTATTTGGTCTTTTCTTGATAATTTTGAGTGGGCTTCGGGCTATTCCAAAAAATTTGGTATAACTTATATTGAAGAAAATACTTTAAATCGTATTCCCAAAGCATCTGCATTGTGGTTTAGTGATGTAGTGAAACATAATGGGTTTTGAGTTCATGGATTGAAAATTGTACAAAACCAATGAACATCTACAATAAGCTAAAAAAAGTAGCTATAAAAAATTCCATCATCAAAAATACTATATTTATCAATAATTTTTACCATTTATCCAAAATTACAAAAAGTTTTCACCAAGTATCTTGCATTGCATAGTACCTTATTATATCTTTGTTGCATAATAAGCTCGAAAGGGTTAATTAAATAAATATTTTACAATATAAATTCCCCTTTTGGGGACTGGGTTTATGGATTTAGAAAATGCCCAAGTGCAGATGCGGAAAGGAATTTTGGAATACTGCATTCTTCACATCATTTCGAGGGGTGAGATTTACGCCTCCGAAATTCTTTATGAGCTTATCAACGCTAAAATTATGGTTGTTGAAGGCACACTTTACCCGCTACTTACTCGATTGAAAAATTCGGGTTTGTTAGATTACAAATGGGTAGAATCTACCTCTGGACCTCCCCGTAAATACTACGTTTTGACAGAAACAGGACAGTTATTTTTAGATAACTTGAATAATACATGGATTGACCTTTCGGAATCTGTTACTACAATTATAAGCAAAAAGTAAAATAAATTTGATTGATTTTGAACAATTCAAAACTCTTTGATAATCATTCATTAAGAAAATGAAAAAGACTATACAAATAAATATCGCTGGCATGGTTTTCAACATCGAGGATGATGCCTACGAAAAACTCAGCAATTATCTTCAATCGATTAAGCAATATTTTGCATCGTATGAAGGTAATCAAGAAATCGTTTCGGACATTGAAGCTCGAATCGCTGAAAAATTTTGGACGAATCAAAAGTCTGATAATCAACCAGTTATAGGCATTGATGGTGTTAACGAACTCATAAAATCAATGGGTACAGTTTCTGACTTTGAAGCGATTCAAGAAGAAGAAGACTTGAAAAATGAGCAGCCTACAATGGGCAGTCCACAGGCGGACAATTCTCAATCTTCTACCAACCATGAGCAAGAAACTAATGCAGCACCAAAACGCCTTTATCGTGATGTAAAAAACAAGGCTTTGGGTGGTGTTTTGGCTGGTTTGGCACACCATTTCAATATTGATGTAGTTTGGGTCAGAATTATATTCTTGTTACTTTTCTTGGGTTTGCCTCCTATTGATGATGATTTAGGTCCACTTTCTGGCTTTATATTTTTGGCTTATTTTGTTTGTTGGATAGTTTTTCCACCCAATGCTAATTTAACCGAAGACAAAAAAATCAAGAAGTTTTACCGAGATAATGACAGCAAGGTTTTAGGCGGCGTTTGTAGTGGTTTGGCAGCTTATTTTGGCGTGGATATTACCGTTATTCGTTTGTTGTTTGTGTTGGGCGTATTTTTATTTGGAACAGGATTTTTAGCTTATATTATTCTTTGGATTGTTGCTCCGAAAGCAAAAACGCTTACTCAAAAAATGGAAATGAAAGGCGAACCAGTTACACTTTCAAACATCGAAACTAATATCAAAGAAAGCATCAATGTTGATAAAAATGCTCCAGAGAATGGTTTGACAAAAATTTTGTTATTTCCGTTCCGTTTGGTTGGAATAATTATCAAAGGTTTAGGTGAGATTTTAAAGAATCTTGGTCCAGTAGCAAGAGTGTTGGCAGGAATAATTCTGATGCTATTTTCATTGGGAATTTTGGTTGGTGTGGTGGCTTCAATTGCGGCATTTTTTGGTGTGGTTTCGGGCATGGATAATGTACATTTTTTTGATAATAGTCCTTTCAGATTTTTCTCGCAAGACATTCACCCAATGACAGGCTTTTTTGCTTTCTTGGCAATGTTTACTCCTTTCTTGGCTTTACTTTTGGTTGGTCTGATTTTAGTGAGTAATCGTAGTATTGGCACTCGAAACTTCTGGATTTCGTTGCTTGGACTTTGGTTGGCAGGTTTGATGGGAACAGGAATTTTAGCAACAAAATATGCTTTAAATTTCAAGAAAAAAGGAAAAATTGAACAAATAAAAAACTTCCCTTTGACTCTTTCTGGCAAAACCTTACTTTTAGATGCAAACAATAACCAAGATGATGATTTTGATGAAATGCAGCTTAAAAATGATGTTGATGTAAATCTGGAAGGTTATGAAGGCACAGATTTGAAACTCGAACAACGTTTTGAAGCATCGGGTCGTACAAAAATTGAAGCCGAAGCCAATGCCAAGAATATTTTGTATAATATTGCTCAGAAAGACTCTACGCTTGCTTTTGACATGAAAATTGCATTGGCTGAGAAAGCTCGTTTCCGTGGACAAGACCTTGATATGACACTTTCGATTCCCTATGATAGACCTTTCAAACTTACGCAACGCTTCTATCACAGTGTTTATCGCAGCGATTGGAATAACAAAAACTTTGACATTGACGGCGATGATATTGACAAATATACATTTGTGATGAAGCGTGATTCGGGAATGATTTGCAGAGATTGTCCTGTTTTGAGCAAAGATGAAAGAGAAGCTCTGAATGAAAGAAGCTACTCAGATGAAGATAATTCTTCTTTTAATTATGAAGTTTTTGAAGAAAAAGGTCAGCACGAAAAGAAATTTGACAGAAAAGACTTCAAAAAAATTGAAGCAGGCGGTGCATTTGTTGTAACGATTCGTCAAGGAGAAACTTACAGCATCACTGCCGACTCCGACGACCAAGACGAATTAGATGATTTGGAGGTAGATGTTGATGGAAATACCCTCAAAATTAGTCATAGAGATAAGTTTAGCTTTAATAATCGCCATCAAAAGGTTAGGTTTAATATTACGATGCCAACTTTAACAGCACTTGATTTTTCGGGAGCATCAACTGTAAAAGCCATTGGATTTAAAGATAAAAGCCAGGATTTGGAAATTGAACTCGACGGTGCTTCAAAAGCAGCAATTGATGTTGAAGTAAAAAGCATTAAATTCAATGCTTCGGGAGCTTCAAGGGCAGATTTAAGAGGTTCGGCAGACAAAATGGACTTAGATATTTCGGGAGCTTGCCAAATTGATGCCAAGCGAATGGAACTCAACCAAGTGCGAGCTCAGGCAAATGGAGCAAGTCGTGCAAGTTTCGGGAAAGTCAAAAACCTCAATTCGGACACAAATGGGGCGAGTAAGATAAGTAGGGAGTAAAACAAATTTTGAATGATAGAATGAGTGAATGATAGAATTGGTGCCGTTCATTCACTCATTCTATCATTCACTCATTCAAAATTATAATTTAAAAATCCTATCCATCAACAACCATTTTTCGCCTTCTTTTGCCATTGGCAAAGCTTGCTGATATTTCCACATGAGGTTTTCCCATGCTTGTACTTTTGGATTATTGGCATCCATTTCAGCTTTTTTCTCAAAAGAAAAATCATCTTCAGTTTCCATAATCATAAACAAACGATTACCAATTCGGTAGATTTCCATAACAATAATGCCCGAATCGCTAATGCTTTTGGCTATTTCTTCCTTGATTTTTTCGTGGTATTTTTCATATTCAGCAATCAAAATTGGGTCATCAACAAGGTCGAGAGCGAGCGTGAAGCGTTTCATTTTATTGGAGGTTTTAGCAATTAGCTGTTAGCTATTGGCTTTTAGCTACTGAGAAATGTAAATAATAATAATAAAAGGTAACGTATCTAAACATTTTAAGCTAAAAGCCAACAGCTAATCGCTAAAAGTTAAATACCTGATAATCAGCTTATTTTAAAAGAAAATGAATAAATTTTCATCAATTCACAATATTTTCCTAAAAAAACGTTTGAAATTAAATAGATTTTTTCGATATTTCATTTGAGAAGTAAAAATTTGTTATACTTTTGCAGCCTAAATTTTTTGTAACACTAAATAAGTATTAAAAACTATGTATTGGACACTCGAACTTGCGTCGTATTTGGAAGACGCTCCGTGGCCCGCTACAAAAGATGAGTTGATAGATTTTTCGATTCGTTCGGGAGCACCCATTGAAGTTATCGAAAATCTACAAGAACTTGAAGACGACGGACAGCCGTATGAGAGCATCGAAGAGATTTGGCCCGATTATCCAACCAAGGATGATTTTTTCTTTAATGAAGATGAATATTAAAGACTGAGCATGAGTTTATAATTCATGCAAAACATTATTCATTACAAAACAAAGCAACAATTAAGTAATTCTAATTGTTGCTTTGTTGTTTTTGCAGATTCAAAACTTAATTTTATTTATGAATATTCTACAAATTATTGGAGTCGTTGTCATTATTGTTTTGGTTGTTATTGCTTGTTTTCCAAAGAAAAAAGCAAGTGATTATAACATTTCGTATGATTTTCAAAATCCGACACACAGCATAAACCTTCCTAAAAACCTAAAAGAAATTTCGGGATTGTCATTTTATAAAGAAAATCAATTGGCTTGTGTGAATGACGAAAAAGGAACAGTTTTTATTTATGATTTATTGCAAGAAAATGTTGTTGAGCAAATAGAAATTGGCAAAAATGCCGATTATGAAGGCATTGAAGTTGTTGATGAGGAAATTTTTATCATGAAAAGTAATGGCAAAATAAATGGATTCAAGATAAATGGAGGCGAAGAAAGAAAAATTGATTGTACCCACGACGACGTAAAAGAATACGAAGGTTTGGGCTATAATCCTAAGACAAAAAGCCTTTTATTGGTAACAAAAGAGCTTAAAAAAGACAAAAATGATAAAAAAATTATTTTTGCCTACGATTTGGAGAAAGAAAAGCTTTCTAAAAATATAAGCATTTCGGAGGATATAATAAAAGACAGCAACGGAAAAAAAGTATTTGCTCCTTCAGGAATCGCCGTGCATCCACTCACAGGCGAGATTTATGTTATTTCTTCACAAGGAAAAAAACTATTGATTTTGTCAGAAAAAGGTGAGAAATTAGCTTTAGTCGAATTAAACCAATTGCTGTTTCAACAACCAGAAGGAATTTGTTTTACCCCCAACGGTGATTTGTATATTTCGTCGGAAGGAGAAAAAGGAGATGGATATATTCTGAAATTTTCATCAAAATAGAGCCAACTCCTTTTATTTTATTAATTTTCCATCAAAAAACCTTTGATGAATTCATCAATTTCACCATTCAGCACTGCCTCAGTATTTGAAGTTTGAATATTGGTTCGATGGTCTTTCACTCTTCGGTCGTCCAAAACATAACTTCTGATTTGTGAACCCCACTCAATTTTCATTTTCCCAGCGTTGGTTTCGGCTTTTGCAGCATTGCGTTTGTCCACCTCTAACTGATAGAGTTTCGACTTCAACATTTGCATCGCACGCTCACGGTTTCCAAGCTGACTTCTATCAACCTGACAAACGATTACGATTCCCGTAGGCTTGTGCGTTAGTTGTACTTTTGTTTCTACTTTATTGACATTCTGCCCTCCAGCACCGCCTGAGCGAGAAGTTTGAATTTCAATATCAGCAGGGTTTATTTCAATCGTGATGGTTTCATCAACCAAAGGCGTAACAAATACCGAAGCAAACGACGTATGTCGGCGAGCATTCGAGTCGAAAGGCGAAATTCTGACCAAGCGATGCACGCCATTTTCAGATTTCAGGAAACCATAAGCCATTGGTCCTTCGATTTGCAACGAAACCGATTTTACACCAGCCGTATCTCCATCTTGAAAGTCAAGCTCCGAAACTTTATACCCTTTTTTGTTTGCCCACATCAAATACATTCGCATCAACATACTTGTCCAGTCTTGACTTTCTGTGCCACCTGCACCAGCATTTATTTCGAGAATAGCACTGAATTGGTCTTCTTCGTTAGAAAGCATTCGCTTCAACTCCAAATCTTCCAAAACTACTTCTACTTTTTTGCCTTCTTCGTCCACTTCCTCTTCTGTAACATCGCCAGCTTCATAAAATTCATAAAGCGTTTCGAGGTCGCCAATGACCGCATCAGCATTTTCATAACCCCCCGTCCAGCCCTTCAAGGCACGAACTTGCTTCATTACGGTTTCGGCTTTTGTGGCATCAGTCCAAAACTCTGGTTGTGCAGTTTGGTTTTCTAAATCTTCGAGTTGTTCTTTTTTGCTATCGTAGTCAAAGATACCCCCTCAAAGCCGCTAATCTGGCCTTTAACTCCTTCAATTGTTCGGTAGTCATATAATATTGTGAAATGAATGATTAAAGTACAAAATTAGGCATTTTTGCTTGAAAATGGTAAATTTGGCAAATAATTTCTCAAATCAGCATGGCTTAATTGGCTGATTACAAGTTAGTTGCCTTACTTTTTTTTGAAAAAAAGTAACCGCGGCGGCGGACCGTAAAAAAACACGAATCTTACAATCGCCTCTTGAAAAATTGGGCTAAAAATCAAAAGATTTTCTGAATTTTATTGAACCCAATTTTTCAAACGGCGTGTAATATTCATTTAAGGTACTTTTCTTATTTACTTGCTTACGCTTTTTAAAAATATTTCTGCTATTTTGTGTCGAATTCACCTTAATTTTAGCATTTGGGAAGTTTACAGCTAATAGAAAAATCACACAATAAATAAGAAAAATGTGTAGAAAATCACATAATCTTGACTTAATGTGTGCTTTGTGAGAATATTACTAAATTTTCAGAGAAAAACCGTTCTTTAAAACCCATAATTTTCTCTCAAATACGCCAATCAATTTTTCATGTAGTCTATTTCAACCTCTCCTCAAATAATTTCAAAATTCGCTTATATTCGTCCATCCAAGAAGTTGGCTCAACAAACCCGTGGTCTTCCATTGGGTAAGTTGCCATTTCCCAATTTTCTTTTTTCAATTCAATTAATCGCTGTGCCAAACGATATGAATCTTGGATATGAACATTGACATCAACAACGCCATGACAAATCAATAAATGCCCTTTTAGACCATTTGCATAATAAATTGGTGAACTTTTTCGGTAAGCTATGCTATCGGTTTGTGGTTCGTTCAGAATATTGGCAGTATAGCCATGATTATATGCCGCCCAGTCGGTTACAGGGCGAAGTGCGGCACCTGCGGCGAAGACATCGGGCGTAGTAAACATTCCCATTAAGGTAATAAATCCACCATACGAACCACCATAAACGCCTATTTTTTTAGCATCAATGCCATATTTATCGACCAAAAGTTTTGCACCGTCCACATTATCTGTCAGGTCTTTTCCACCCATAAAACGATAAATTCCTGTGCGGCAATCTCGCCCATAACCTGCACTTGCTCGGTAGTCAATATCCAAAACTGTATAGCCCTTGTCCACCAATAAATTATGAAACATATATTCTCTCGAATATTGACTCCACCATTTATGGGCATTTTGCAAATAACCTGCCCCGTGTACGAATACGACTGCTTTTTTATTCTTGAGTTTTATATTTGGCTCATAAATTCTTGCAAAAATCTCTACGCCATCACGTGCTGTAAACGAAATCACTTTGGCATCTTTCCAAGGATAGGCTTTGAACTCGTCGGTAAGAGAAGAAGTGAGCTGCTCGGCTTTGGCATTAGGTGTATTTTCTTGCAAAAACAGCTCCCAAGGCTTGTTAATGTACGAATACCGCACAACTAATTTTGATTCATCAGGCGAAATAGTCACGTCATTTGCACCAATCATGCTTGTGAGTTTGGTTTTTTCACCACCATTCACCGACATTTTATAGAAATGCTGCTCGCCAGGATGCACTTCATTTGTGGTCAAATAAAACGATTGTTTGTCTTTGGAAAGTTGTGCTTGTTGCACCTCAAATTTCCCTTTGGTGAGTTGTTTTTTCTCATTTGTCAATACATTTATTGTATAAACATGAGAATATCCATCAGCTTCCGACTGAAAATACAGCGTTTGGTCGTCTATCCAACCAATATTTCCGCCACCAAAACCACTAACTCCCGGTCCACCAATCCATGCTTCATCATGCTGGCGGTCGAGATTTTTGAGCTTACCAGTTGTTGGGTCAAGGAGCATTATCCAACGGTCTTTGTTGTCAAACGAACGCACCGTAACTACAGCATAAGTGCCATTTATTGACCATGTTGGACTTGAAATAGTAATTTTTCGAGGTAATGCCTTCTTTTTTGTTGTATCTTTTTTTGCATAATCTTTCAAGAATTCTGGTTGGTCGCTTATGCCCACAATATCTTTTGTAATGACTTGATAAGTAGTGTCTTTTTTGATGTCATAAATAAAATTTTCGTAAGTCGGTAGGGGAGAACCAACCTTTGTACGGGCAGGCAAGTCTTCGGTAAAACCCGATTCGGTTACATAGCTTGGAACGATGGTGTTTTTGGCATTTTTTGGCTGTGTTGAAAGACGGTAGGTTATATATTTCAAATCAGGACTTACTCTTGGAAGTTCCAAAGTTTTATCTTCTGTATAAATCTCTTTTGGACGTTTGGGCAAATCGGCTTTGGCTATTTTTTCGGCTTCGTCTTTTTTGTCTTTTCTTTCTTTCAAAACTTCAAACATTGCCAATTGGTCTGCTTTCAACCATTTTTCTTCATCGTTTGCAGCTTTTGCCTCTGCCTTTTTGCTTCCTG
Source organism: Emticicia sp. (assembly GCA_031378345.1). GTDB lineage: Bacteria > Bacteroidota > Bacteroidia > Cytophagales > Spirosomataceae > Emticicia. The sequence goes on from JANNDY010000090.1 coordinate 11,945, forward strand.
TGATAAAATTTGATAATTGCGAAATCGAACCATCTTCTAAACTCAAACTAAACAAATTTCCTGTTTTTGAAAAGATAATTTTTGTTTCATCACCACTAAAATAGGGGTTTGATTCTCGTTCGATTGTATTGGTTAATTGCTTGATTTTCAAGGTTTTAAGATACATCAAGAAGATTTCACCTTGTTTTTCATAAACTTTCATTGAATTATTCATGTCATAAACTCCCGAAATTGGAGGCAATGCACGACGTTCTTTTGGAGAAACTTTAATCGCAGTTTTTTCAGGCAAAACAATTTTATAAAGCGAATCGCCTTTGTTTTTATCAGGATTCCACGAAAAATAAATCGTCTTGGAGTCTTCTGACCAAAAAGGGTTACTTGGTGAAGTACCAATCCATTTAGATTGGTCTTGCATGATTTTTTCTACCGTAAGTGATTGACTATAAGCGGTTTGTAGAAAACAGTTGGCAATGAATAGTAAAAGTATTTTTTTCACAGTTTTTAGGGAGTTTAATTTCATATTCAAAACAAAACTAAGGAAATTTTGCTGTATTATGAAAATTGTCCTTGAAACGTTTTTTGAAGAAAAAAAATATGAATAACTCAGCTTCGGCAAATCGGAATTGAGTGAGAATGTAGATTTTTTAGGTCATTTGAAGGAAGATTTATTCCCCGAAAAATCAACCAAAATGCCAAAATTATGTAAGAAAAAGTGAAGAGAGTTTTTGGTTGAAATTTGAAGAATTTACGCACGACATTTCCCATAAAACTAAAACTTAGCATCATTGGCAAAGTGCCAATTCCGAATAATGTCATGAAAAGCATACTTTGCCAAGCGTGGCTCATCAAGAAAGCACCGCTTAATGCTGCGTACACCATTCCGCAGGGTAAAAGACCGTTGAGAAGTCCGAACGTAAATTGAGAAACAAGTGAATATTTCTTATAAATACTTGATAATGAGCTTTTTATGAAATTATTAAACTTGCTAATGACAGGAAATAAACTAAGCCGACTTTTCCATTTTGAGGGAATAATGAAGATAAATAATATCAAAAAACCAATGAAAATTGATAGGAATTTTTGAGGAATTATGAAAGAAATTTGCTCGCCAACGAGTCCAATGGCAAGTCCGAGAAGGCTGTAAGTTACAATTCTACCAAAATTATAAAGGACTCTGCCGATGATAAATCGGCTACGTTTCGACTTGTCGGCAGGCAACAACATGGCGATTGGTCCGCACATTCCGATGCAGTGCAAGCTTCCAATTAGTCCCATTATGAATGCCGTGTAAATCATAGTCAATGTGCTGATGTGCCAATGTGATAATGTGCCAATAATGGTCTAATTTTAGTGTTTTTTTTAATCAAAAATCAGTACATCAGCGACCGTCGCTCGGCACATTTTTTTAAAATTCAAATCACAATTTTTTCTTCTTTCATGTATTCTTTCCCATCTTTTTGCCATTCAATTTTTACAATCCAAAGCCCTTTGACCAATTTATTGACCAAGATTTTTTGGGAATTTGAGTCCGAAATTGCTAAATCTACAATAAAATCTTTCTTCGCATCAGATGGGCGATAAAATAATACTTTGCCTGTTGAGCCTTTCAAATTTTCAGGAAAATCTATCGTAACTTCTTTATCATCAGATAGATACAAAACTTTCACAGGCAGCAAAAGTTGATTTGTATTTCGCTGTTTTTCGATTTCTGCTTGGTAAGCAATTTCTTTTTTATAATAATCTTCGCTTACCAACGAAATATCTTTTTGCTTGAAACAAAGCGAAACCATCGTAATCATAAAGACTACGAAACTACCATAAAGAATGCCTATTTTTTTTCCCCAGTTCATTGTTTTTTAAGTTTAGAGTGTAGAGTTATGAGTGTACAGTGCTGAGAATTATAAGTGTAAAGTTTCGTTATTGTTAACTCATAACTCATAACTCAGAATTAATTCACGTATCCCAAAAAGTTAGTCTTAATCGTTTCCAGTTTTTTGTCTTTTTCCCAAACTTCGATTTCTAAGGCAGTTTTAACATTCTTGATTTTTGATTTATCTAAGTCCAAGAAAAATATAATATTTACTTTTCCACCTTGTATAATTTGTACTTTCTTTTTACCGTCAATCAATCTTATCACTCCCTGATTATCAGCTACTTGTAAATATATATCCATGTTTTTGTTAGACTTATTTACAATTTGGGCATCGTACAAATTGCTTAGCTTGTTGTTTTTTTGTTCCTGATACATTTGTCCAGGCACTCGCATAATGGTCGTTTCGATTTCAGAACGGCTCATTAATAGGAAACTTTCTAAGCCAATCAACAACAACAAAACCACCGAGTAAGCATACGCTCTTGCCGATAATTTGAAAGGGATTCGTTTTTCAATACTCTCAACAGAACCATATCGAATCAAGCCTTTTGGCTTGTTGATTTTTACCATTACATCATCACAAACATCAATGCAGGCAGTACAATTGACACATTCCATTTGCCCGCCATTGCGAATATCAATATTTGTTGGGCAAACCTGCACACATAATTTACAATCTATGCAATCGCCTTTTGTATTATCAACTTCGTTTTTATTCAATTTTCCTCGTGGTTCACCACGTACCCAATCATAAATAATGCTCATCGAATTTCGCCCCATCAAAACTCCTTGCAAGCGACCGTAGGGGCAAATCGAAATACAAACTTGTTCACGCAAATGAGCAAAAACGTAGTAAAAAATGCCTGTAAATGCCAAAATACCTATAAAACCGCTTAAATGTTTGCTCGGAGATTCTGTAATTATAACTTTAGTTTCCTCAATTCCTATCAAATACGCCATGGTTGTATGGGCAATAAGGATAGAGATTAAGAGAAAAATTAGTGCTTTTGCTCCTTTTTTTAATACTTTTTCGGTAGATAAGGGTGCTGCATTGAGTGCTTGTTGTTGTTTGCGGTCGCCTTCAATAAAGTATTCGATTTTTCGGAAAACCATTTCCAGAAAAACAGTTTGAGGACAAGCCCAACCGCACCAAAAACGCCCATAAACTACTGTAAAAAGTATAATAAAAACAAAAAAACTTATCAAGCCAAGTCCGAAAATCAGGGAATCTTGAGGTAAAAATAATTGCCCAAAAAGAACTATTTTTCGTTCAAAAACATTGAGCATCAACAAAGGATTTCCATTGATTTTGATGAATGGTCCAGCAAAAAATATGCTCAGAAAAATAATCGTAGCAATGATGCGGTAATTGTGAAATTGACCACTTGGCTTTTTTGGAAAAACCCAAATACGTTTTCCTGAACTATCAACTGTGCCGATAGTATCGCGGTATGCTTCGTCTATGAAATCTAAATTGCTCAATTTTGCTGTGTTTCAAATATAAAACTCTGACTATCAATATTTTACTAATTGTTTTTTTTACAAAATCGCCACGGGTTGCGTAGCTGTCGAATCGGTTTTTGAACCTGATTTTTCGCCCTGAGGAGCTTTAGGATTTGCAGGATTTGCACCTACAATAGATAAAATATAATTTGAAACATCTTGCATTTCGTTAGGTTTCAAAGTTGCTTTCCACGAAATCATGCCTTTTTCGGGAACACCATATTTGATGACTTTGAAAAGGTCGTTTATTGTTCCTCCGTGTAGCCAATATTCATCAGTTAGATTCGGACCAACAATTCCTTCACCATTTTGTCCATGACAAGCGGCACATTTTGAAACGAAAATTTCTTTTCCGTTTGCCAAAACTTTTTCATCATTTAGTAAAAGTTTCACTGATTTTTCATCAATTGAATTGACCATCTTTGCTTCATAAGCTTCAACTTCTTTTTTAGCGTCATTCATCGCAATTTGGTATTCTTCATCTTGCAAAGGGCTTGTATTCCAAACATGGTAAATACCAAGGTAAGCAAATGCGAAGATAATTGAGCCATAAAAAAGGTTTTTCCACCAAGGCGGCAGGTGATTGTCAAGTTCTTGGATTCCATCATAATTATGATGTAGCAAAATTGTTGCCTCTTTTTCCAAAGGAATTATTCCTTTTTGAGATTCCCACCATTTGCTCAGGCTAAATGAGCTTGCTGTTCTTCCTTCTTTTTTAGCAATAATTTGATTAACGTTTTTAAAAATATTCAGCACCATAATCAAGATAATGAATAAGGTGAGTACAAAAATAATTGCCACTATAATAAGTGTAATATCTTCGACAGTTGTTATTGATTTTTCCATAAAAATGAATTTTTAATATTGAAGTTTCTTGAAAAAGGCTTCTGATTAGTCTTCCAAAGGAAGGTTTTCAATATAATTTTGTTTTTTCTTATCCAATTTGAAAACATACCAACTCAAACCAATAAAGAAAAAAAAGAAAATTAATAAAGAGATTATCGGGTATGTACTAACCCCCTCGATTTGTTCAAAATAGTGCTTAAACATGGTTATTTAGGTTTAAAAGATTCGACGAATAACCCCACCCCCAACCTCTCCCCGATAGGGAGGGGAGTTTCATTAAGTGCTGTTAAAGCCCTCCCTCCTGGGGAGGGTGGGGCGACCGACGCTTCGGTGGGGTTTTAGTGTTTTATATCTGTTCCCATTCTTTGCAAATAGGCAATCAAGGCGATAATTTCTTTGTCAGGATTTGCTTTTATTTTTGCATCAGAAAGGTTTTTTGTAATCATTTGAGCTTGTTTTTCTGCCTCACTTACTGCAATGTCTTCAAAACCTTCGGGGTATGGTACGCCCAAAGTACGCATGGCATTTATCTTTTTCGGTAATAATTCTTTGTCATAATCATTTTCTGCAAGCCAAGGATACGGTGGCATTATTGAGCCAGGCGACATCGTAGTTGGGTCTATCATGTGGTTGAAGTGCCAACTATCGGGGTATTTTTCGCCAATTCGCTGCAAGTCTGGACCTGTACGTTTCGACCCCCACAAGAAAGGATGGTCATAAACAAATTCTCCAGCTTTTGAGTATTCGCCGTATCGTTCGGTTTCAGAACGGAAAGGTCGAATCATTTGCGAATGACAGCCTACACAACCTTCACGAATATAAATATCACGCCCTTCGAGTTCGAGTGGTGTATAAGGTTTTACTGCGGCAATTGTCGGAATATTTGACTCAATCATGGCAGTTGGTACAAATTCTATAATGCCCCCAATTGCTACAGCAATAAGTGCTAAACCTGAGAAAATGATTGGTTTTCTCTCCAAAACAGCATGCCAGCCACCACCAATAATGTTTGTTTTTTTCTCTAATGCAGGAGCTTCTGAATATTCGGCAGCTACGAAGCTTCCTTGTGAAGCGGTTTTTAGCAAATTATAAACCATAATTAAAGTACCAATCAAATACAAAGTACCGCCAACTGCTCGCAACATATAAAGAGGAAGAATTTGAGTAACGGTTTCCAAGAAATTTGGGTAAGCCAAAAATCCTTCTTTGGTAAATTCTTTCCACATCAAACTTTGTGTAAAACCTGCCCAATACATAGGCAAAGCATAGAAAATGATGCCCAAAGTGCCTAACCAAAAGTGGGTATTTGCCAAAGATTTTGAGTAAATTTCAGTTTTCCACATTCGAGGAACGAGGTAATACAACATTCCGAAAATCATGAAACCATTCCAGCCCAAAGCCCCAACGTGTACGTGAGCAACTATCCAGTCGGTATAATGTGCAATGGCACTTACATTTTTCAAAGACAACATCGGACCTTCAAAAGTTGCCATTCCGTAGGCGGTTATTGCCACCACGAAAAATTTCAGAATGTGGTCTTCACGCACTTTGTCCCAAGCTCCACGCAAAGTCAAAAGTCCGTTCAACATTCCTCCCCAAGAAGGTGCAATAAGCATTATCGAGAAAACTGTTCCCAAACTTTGAGCCCAATCTGGCAAAGATGTATATAGTAAATGGTGAGGCCCTGCCCAGATGTAAAGAAAAATTAGTGACCAAAAATGTATAATTGATAACTTATAAGAATAAACAGGGCGGTTGGCAGCCTTTGGCACAAAATAATACATCAAACCCAAATAAGGGGTTGTCAAGAAAAACGCCACAGCATTGTGTCCGTACCACCACTGCACGAGGGCATCTTGTACACCTGCATAAAGGGAATAACTTTTTGTCCATGAAACAGGTAATTCCATCGAATTGACAATATGAAGCATTGCTACCGTAACGATTGTGGCAATATAAAACCACACGGCTACATACATGTGTCGCTCACGACGTTTGATAATTGTACCAAACACATTGATAGCAAAAACCACCCAAATTAGTGTAATGGCGATGTCAATCGGCCATTCCAATTCGGCATATTCCTTGCTGGTTGTCATTCCGAGAGGTAAAGTGATTGCGGCAGCCAAAATGATTAGTTGCCAGCCCCAAAAGTGAATCCAAGAAAGAGTTTTGTTGAAAATGGCAGTTTTGAGCAGGCGGGGCAAAGAATAGTAAATTCCTGCAAACATTGCATTGCCCACAAATGCAAATATTATTGCATTGGTGTGAAGCGGTCTTAGTCGACCAAAAGATGTATGAGGATTTGAAAAATTTGCTCCTGGCAGAAAAAGTTGAATGGCTAATGTTAGCCCAACCAACATTCCAACCAAACCAAAAATGACCGTTGCAATAAGAAAAGCTTTAACGATTTTGTTATCATACTCAAATCGTTCTAATTTTCCGACAGGTTCAGATTGTGTAATTGACTGCATATAATGATTAGTTTTAGAATCTTTGATGTGGCAAAATTAATCCTCATGCTTTGTGCAAAACATGAGGATTATTGGCTGGAAATATGACATTCGTCATGTTTTTAGGCAAAAGTTGTTTCAAACAGAATTTGTTGAGTTGCTGTCAAGCAATCTTCGAGATTTGATAATTGTTTTTGTAAAATATCTCTTAAATAAGGCAGAAGATTGACAGTTTTTGATTTCAGAATGTCTTTATAGGCAGTTACAGCACATTTATCTCCGAGTTGGCAAGACAAAATCACAGTTCTTGGGTTTTTGGAAGATTTTGCCATTGTGAAGTAAAAATTGGAGCATTGAAGTTTCTTATTTTCATTTATTGCTTCGTTTTCTTCCAAATTAGATTCCTCGATAAAATGATTTATTTGCTTTGTCAAATCAGAGGTTTCTTGTATTTTTTTAACAAAATATGCCTTCCTATCACCTTTGCAAATGCTCGAAATGGCATTGCCATAGCCTTCCATTCGAGCGATATTTATTTCAGAAAGTTTCGTCAAACCTTTCACTGCCTCATCTGCCTGAGTTTCCATTTTTATTGGTGATTTATGCTTTTTTTAGGAAGCCTTGCATTGTTTTTTTCATTACTATGCCAACCGAAAACTGAATAAATCGGGCAAAACCCTGTGAATGATGTAATCAGCAAAATGACTGCTGCAATAATTGCAACGATGCCCCACGTGCCATAAATACTATTATTAAAAAATAATATGCCCAAGAAAATTGCCAAGCCAATTCTTACATTTCCATCAAGTTTTCCAAGATTCTTTTTCATGTTTTTGCTGTTTAAAAAGTTTTTAACTAATTAATAATCAGGTGTTTATGAAATGTTTTTGCTTATGAACAGGTAAAAGCACAAATAATTTTTGCTTTACCTATGCGTGTCACGCCCTTTTATTGTTCACGAGGAGGCGTGGCACCCTCAGACTTCAATCTATAATCGGCTCTTCAACTGACACCAAAAATGCCTTGAATTTTGCCTTTGTGATTCTGTAATCTTGCTCATAATAATCCATTTCTTCTTGCAAATATTGGTGGTCGAGGCGTTGTTCTTTATCCATGATATTGTCATTCAAAACACCACTTGCAATTTCCTTCTCGAACTTACTGACTTCCTCCAATAATTTTTGAATAAGCCTTTGAAAATGATGAAATTGATTGATAAACACTTTTTTTTCTGCCCCCCGAAAAATTTCGGACTCGATTGGTAATTCTTCAATAATTTTCAAAAAGAATTCAACTTCTTGTTGATTCATTTCGAGTTCATTTCGCCAAAGTCTATTTTGAAAATGAGCATGGCTTAGTTGATAATATTTTGTCATTGTTTTATTAGATTTGAGATTTTATCGGACCGCCGAAGCGGACAAAAGACAAGAGAAAACCTTCTTTTAAATTTTCTGTTTTAGGCAATGACAAATAGTGTTTAAAATCTCTTGTCTTTTGTCTAATTTCTCTTGTCAAATTTATATTTTTTCAAAACGTAACTACTTCATGCTCAGGCACTTCCACATCTGCATTACAGAAAATACTCAGCAATGGAATTGTTGGATTGAAGGCAAATCTGCGAGTAACCGAACGATTGAAAAGCACATCAAAAAATGAATGATGGCGAGTAAGCATGACCATTAAGTCTGTTTTATGATAAGATAAATACTCCAAAATACCTTGCTCGGCGGTGCTTTCGTGGATATAATAATCTGTGATTTTTACATCTTCAAAATAATCATGGTATTCAAATTTCATCAAACCATCTAAATCAGAAGGTTGTTGTCCATCTTTCAAAATAGTCAATAATGTAAGAGAAGCGTTTCTTCTTTGAAGAATATCCTTTAAGCCATCAAAGTCATTGAATGAGCTAATTGCTTGATAATCAACCGCTAAGACAACATTTTTGATAGGCTCGAGGTTGGTTTCAACCGGAATCACAAGGGCATTTACAGGAGCATTTCTCACAACATCGGTGGCTGTACTGCCAAACAAAACATCATCACCTTTGCCCGTTGCTCCAACTACAACAAAGTCATAATTATGTTTTCGGTTCAAAATCTGAATCGCACTTGAAGGCGAAGTTGGCATCAACTCAATTTTGAAAGTATGGTATTGCTTTGTGTTGTTATTTTTGATTTCATCCAAACGTATTTGTAACTCTTTTTTGGAGCGACTATACATTTCTTCAGTAAGCGAAAAATCCATTTCGGGAGAACCGCTCGGAACAATGTCGTAGGCATACATAAGCGTAAATTCACACTCAGTATTGCTAAATAAATAGAAAGCATAGTCAGTTGCTTTTTCTGATGCTTTCGAGAAATCGGTAGCGATGAGTATCTTTTTCATTGTAAAAAATCGTTTTGTTATTTTTGATGAAGTAAAGGTAATTCATTGGTTATAAGCAGATTATGAGTATTAGCAAATTTGAATATGACAATAATCACAAAAAAAAACGGCAGAAGATTCTCCTGCCGTTTTCCAGATCTATTTAAACCCTAACCTTATGAGTTATTTCTTTATTTGATTGTTGATGCTTAGTTTTTGGAAGTCGGTTTCACAGTTTTTGAAGTACAATCTTTTTTCGATACAAGGCTCAAGGAGCGTATAAATTTCACTTGGACTGAACCGTAAAACAACTCCTTTTTTGTCATTCAAAATATCATTGCTCAAATAAATCACTACATTATTGCCATCTAAACCAAACTGTCGAGTATAGGCTTTCCAATCATTTACTAAGCTATATCTTTGTTTTTTTACCTTATTTTCTATCAAAGCAAAAAAAACTTTTTGAGATTTTTCATCTTGTTTGAAGAAATCACTTTCTTGCAGAAAACGCTTGTTTCTTAAATCATAAACTTCCCAATCTTGGGTTTCCATACAACTATCGCTCGATGTTTTACAATTGCCTTCGTGCAGATAAAACCCCAGTAAATCGTTTCGAACAAGACTTATACGAGTAACTTTATAGTAATAATGAAACGAGAGGAAGTCAAAACACTCTTTATCGCCTTCACAATTGCCAAAATAGGTCATCCCTGAAAGCCAATCATTCAAAAAATCTTGTGTTTTTGTGTCAAGCAAACCATCAATTTGAGCATGAGAAGTTTTCCAAGTACAGTCATATTCTTTGTCGTATTGCGTCAGAGCAATGTTTTTGACAGAAATCGCAGCTGCATTATTAGTAAATTTCTGACTTGTAGGAATCTTGCTAAAATCTATCTGGGCATTGCAATTTCGAGGAATAATAAGCAATGCAATCAAAAGAATTCCCGAAATAATGATGTAATGTTCAGTAATAAATTTGATTGAATTTTGAAAATATGAGTGAAAATTCTTTGAAGTTTTCATCTTGCTTTGCTTTGATTGATGAATCAAAAGTAGTGTGTCAAAATCTCCAAAACCTCATCAAAACTCATATTTCCTTATGATTTTCGACAGGTTTTTCGTCATCAAATAATATTCTGACAGCGGGGGTATAGGTATCATCAAATTGCCCATCTTTTGTTGCCCAAAAAAATGAAATCAAAAATCCGCTTGCGACAGTGAGGGCGGCGAATATTAGATAAATTAATATGCTCATGGTTATGTCAGTTTTTTGATTTTTGCAAATAAATAAGTCATTCCTACAGCAAAAAGCACTACCGAAAGCGAGCTTAAAGGCATAAAAATCGCAGCCATCACAGGTGATAATTTTCCAGAAACTGCCCAGCCGATACCAACAAAATTATAAACCAATGAAAGCACAAAACTCGCCTTCACGATATTAAGAGAAATTTTACTAAAACTCAAAAAATCAGTCAATTTTGAGAATTTTGAAGCATCAAGAATCGCATCACAAGCAGGCGAAAATGCTTGTATATCTTCACTGAGAGCGATTCCGACATTACTTTGACGTAAAGCACCTGCATCATTTAGTCCATCGCCAATCATCAAAACATGGTTTCCATTTGCTTGTTCGGCTGCAATAAAATCAAGTTTATCTTGTGGTTTTTGATGAAATTTTAAATTATTATTTTCAAAAAAAGGTTGCAAATTTTCTTTTTCTGACTCATTATCGCCCGACAAAAGTGCTAACCTGAAAGTCGTTTTTAGCTTCAATAAAACTCCTTGCCAATTTTCACGAAAACTTGGTTTTACTGTAAAAAAACCTCGATATTCTCTATTAATTTCTACAAAAACTTGACTTGATGAAGTGTTTTTCTCAGAAATCCCGATAAAATCTTTGCTGCCAATTCTAATAAAATTTCCATCAATTATTCCTTCGATACCTGAGCCTTTTGTTTCGGAGAAATAAGTAATTTCCTTCGTAACCTCACCGAAGCGTCGGTCGCCCTGCCCCCTCCACAGGAGAGGGTTCAAAACTCCCTTTCCTGTGGAGAGGGTTGGGGTGAGGTTCTCAACAATAATCCTACTCATCGGGTGAACCGATTGTGCAGTTAATTGTGCTATCCAAGACTTTTCTTCTTCGCACAAAACACCATCTTCAAAGTGAATTTTACCATTTTTATTTTCTGTCAAAGTGCCTGTTTTATCAAAAACAACCTCATTTATTTCAGTCAATAGTTGAATTACTCCTTGATTTTTTACGAAAAACTTATTCTTGCCAAAAATGCTCATAGTGGCATTCATTGTAAATGGTAACGAGAGAGTCAAAGCACACGGACAAGCGACCATCAAAACAGCCGTAACGGTTTTCCAAACTAAATTTGGTTCGTTAAAATACCAGTAAATACCTGATAATGAGGCGATTATGAGCGTGATGTAAGTAAAATATTTACTAAAAGCATTGGCTAATTCGGTCGTCGGAATGTTCTTTTCTTTCTTAAAACTATCATTATTCCAAAGCTCAGTAAGGTAACTTTGCGACACCGTTTTCTGAATAATTAGTTCGATTTTGCCTCCAATTTGCCTCCCACCTGCAAAAATCAAGTCGTTTTTCTCTTTTTCTACGGGCTGAGATTCGCCTGTAACAAAACTATAATCAATCAAACTTGTGTGCGACAATAATAAAGCATCTGCAGGAATGATTTCTTGGTTATGAATTTCGATAATATCGCCAACTTTGAGTTCAGAAATGTTTTTGAAAATACCTTTTTCACCCACTATTTTCACAGCCAAAGGAAAATAAGACTTATAATTTCGCTCAAAAGACAAGTAATTAAAGGTTGTTTGCTGCACCCATTTTCCGACCAACAAAAAGAAAACCAAGCCAGTCATACTGTCCCAATAACCCGCAGTTTGATTGATGAAAGTTTCGTAACAACTTCTTGCAAAAAGTGCCGTAATTGCCATAGCAATTGGAATATCAACGCTCAAAATATTGGTGTTTTTCTTGAAATTTTCTTTCAATGAAAGTATCGCTCCTTTGAGATAATCGGAAGCACCAAAAAAGAAAACAGGTAAAGCCAAGAAAAAATTGAGGTACAAAAAAACTTTTTGAAAGGCAAAATCTGACGAATTTTTTAAATCAAATTTGAAATATTCAGGAAAACTCAGCAACATAATGTTTCCCAAACAAAAGCCAACTACACCAATTTGTAAAATTAGTTTTCGTTGAATTTTATTTGTAACTGGTTGATGTTCAGTGCTTTGTAAATTAATATTTGGTTCATAACCCAAAGTTGTGAGTAATTCGACGATGCTTAAAAGACTTACTTGTTGAGGATTATAACTTATTGAAAGTTCTTTTTTTAGAAAATTTAACCTTGCCGTAAAAACACCTTTTTGAATTTTATTGAAATTTTCTAACAACCAAACGCACGAACTACAATGAATGGCAGGAATATAAAGCGTAACTTTATTGATAGTTTCGCTCTGAAAATCAAGCAATTGTGATTGGATTTTTTCGTCAATTAAATAATCATATTTCCCATTAAAGTTCTTGGCTTTCAGGCTCGTACCAGCGTGTAGATTGAGATCGTAGTAGTTGCAAAGGTCACTTTCTTGCAAAATTTCAAAGACAGTTTTGCAGCCATTACAACAAAAATGCTTGTCTTCAATGGTAATCTGATTGTCGGGACAATCATCACCACAGTGAAAACAAGCGATTTTTGTATCTATTAGAGTCATAGGTTTTTTTGTTAATACTTCCGAATCACATATATATCAAGTCGTTATTGAGTTTCAACTTGATGATTTTAAACCAATTTAGCATCAAAATAATAGGGTAAGTAGGGTCAAATTCATGCCATTTGATGCCAAAATTTGCTCTTCCGCCTAATTTATGGTGGTTGTTATGGTAAGATTCTCCCATCATCAAAAAATCAAATGGAAGTAGATTTCTTGCGGTGTCGTTTACCTCAAAATTTCGATAACCGTATTTATGAGCAAACCAATTTATGATTATACCATGCACCGGACCCATCAAAAAATGAATCGGCAACAAGGCAAATAGCCAAGGATTTGTAGCAAAATAAATGTAGAATAATGTATAAAATGTTCCCCAGGCAATTCTCGAAATCCACGAAGCTCCTAATTTCTCCATAAACATCCAATTTGGCACATTTTTCTTGAATTTTGCTTCAATATCAGCTCTGTCATATAGTAAATCATTGTAATTTTTCTTGGTTTTCCACATCATATCAAACAAATTATGTGAATAACTTGGCGAATGTGGGTCATTTTCGGTATCGGCAAAAGCCTGGTGCATTCGGTGCATAATGCCATAAGCCTTTGGACTCAAAAACGATGAACCTTGCGTAATATAAGTAAAAAAGTAGAAAAACTTTTCCCAGTTTTTCGACATCGTAAACATCTTATGTGCGGCGTAGCGGTGAAGAAAAAACGTTTGAGAAAACAGTGACAAATACCAATGAGCAAGAAAAAAAATTATGATTATCATTATGATTATTTTTTGTTGAAAGCACAAAATTAGGTTTCAGTTTTTGTAGAGAATATGACCAAATTCTCTACAAAAGTTGATATTTATCATATTTTGAAAATAGTTTTGAGCGTAGTGTTTTTTTAGAAGACGCCTTCGGTTACTTGATTCTGGTGTTCAAGCGTATAATTACCCATCACCGAAGTTGGCACCCATTCGTTTCTAATCTTACGAAAAACAACGACTTGTAAACCTAATTTTTCCCAAAAAATTTCTTCAATATTCGAAAAACTCATTTCAGGTAAAATTGTAAAATTTTGAGGGTTTTTCATATTCGAAATTTCATGCAATGTATGAAAACAATCATGACTCATTTCTTCTCCACAATGATAGATTTCAATTTTCAGTAAAGGATAATTTTCACTAAAAATATGAGTTAATTGACTGACAGTAAGGTCTTTATAGACAATCATTTCCATGATATTTTGTTAGTTTTTTAAGCATTTATGAAACAACCAAAACTGGTACGTCTGCACCAAAAGCCAATTGATGTGTATTACTTTCCACAAAAAGTTTTTCAAAGAAATTATGGTGTTTTGGCAAAGTCATCAGCATTTGAGCTTTATTTTCACGCAAAAATTTGATAATTTCTTTCACAGGATTTTCCCCAACAATACTCTGAAAAGTATGTGGTATTTTTCCCAATAATTCTCTAATCATCAAACTTGCTTCGGCTACACTTTTGCTTTGTGCTATTTTTGCGGTTTCTGCAACATAAATAACATTCAAAATAATGTTCAATTCTCGAAGCAAATGTAGCCCTTTTGCTAATGCAACAGCATCAATTGGCAAGCTCAAATCTACCGATAAAACAACATTTTCAATGTTTGCAATTTTAGATTTGGCCGGAAGTAATAGCAACGGAATTTTCACTTTGTTCACCATTTCAATTGCCAAACTTCCAAAATAATTTGCTCCACTTGGGGTATTTCCAGAAATGCACATGAGCAACAAATCAACTTTTAATTCTGGTATGAGTTCCTTGATTGTATCTTTTACAAAACCTTGCTTCAAAATCGTAATAATTTCGAGGTTTTTGTCCACTTTTTGATGTAATCTTTTCTTCAAATTTGTTAATTTCCGCTGACTTATTTTCTCCAAAAACTCTATTGAATCAAGCATAACACTATAATCTGAGTCATTTGGAATAATAAAATGATACGAATTGAATAATACAAGTCGGGCATTTTGCTTTGAAGCCAATTGTGCAGCAAAATTGGCAGCTTTATGTGCCGATTTTGAAAAATCTGTTGGAAAAAGAAATGTTTTCATTGTTTATAGTTTTGTAAATGTTTTTTGAAAAATCCAATAACTACCTGATTATTAATTAGTTAGAAGTATTTATTTTCAAATTTTCAAATCTCCAAATTATCAAATTATTTACCTATTTTTGATGCAACAAAGTTGATAAAGTTTCTGCCAAATCATTATGACTTTGCTCATATCTCAGTTTTTTGAAATATGATTTTTATCATGTTTTTTGAAATTAAAACACCTCTTCTTTGCAATGAAAATACAAAATGTTTCAGAAAAATTTAGTCAGATTACTATTGCCGAAATGGATATTCAGAACCAATCCGAAGCTATTTTTTTGTTTGCTACCGAAGGAATTTTTATTGCCGATAAAGAAGGGAAAATTGTTAGGGTAAATCCTAATGGAGAGGCTTTGTTTGGCTATGAAACTGGCGAATTAGATGGGAAAAACATCGAAAATTTGATTCCAAATCGTATTCGTACAAACCATATAAAACTTCGTGAAGGCTTCAATAACCACCCTCATGCACGCTCAATGGGCATTGGGCGAGATTTGTTTGCCATGCGGAAAGATGGCTCGGAGTTTCCTGTAGAAGTCAGTTTGAGTCCTTATAATCATAGCAAGGGCGAGTTTGTAATTGCTTTTGTGATTGATATTACTGTCAGAAAAAAAGCTGAAAACAAACTAATTTCTTACAAAAATGAACTTGAACAAGAGGTAGAAGAGCGTACAATGGTGCTGAAAGAAGCCATACAAAAACTCGAAAAAACCAAAGACGAACTCGACCAAGCCTTGAAACGTGAACAAGAATTAAATTCGATGAAATCTCGTTTTATTTCGATAGCTTCGCACGAATTTCGAACGCCTTTGGCAACGGTACTTTCGTCGCTTTCGTTGGTTGAAAAATATGGAAATTTAGACGAAAATGAAAAACGAGATAAACATATTACAAGAATCAAATCATCGGTTAGAAATTTAACTGATATTTTGAATGATTTTTTATCGCTTAATAAATTGGAAGAAGGTAAAGTTTTTGTTTCAACAGAAATCTTCAATATTTATGAATTATTAGAAGAAATTACTCAATTAATGCAAGGAATTGCTAAAAAAGGACAGAAAATTAAGCTCGAATGGATAAATTTTGGAGAAAATTTTGAGGTGAAACTTGACCCAAAACTCATCAATAATATTCTGATTAATCTTATTTCAAATGCCATAAAGTTTTCTCCAGAAGATTCTGAAATCAAAATCACTGGCGAACTGACTGCGGGTCGGTACACCGAAGCAGGCGAACCGCATAATCAAGTAATTATAAAAATAAAAGATAGCGGAATCGGGATTCCCGAAGCTGAACAAAAACATTTATTTGAAAGATTTTATCGCATGAGCAATGCAGGAGAAATTCAAGGAACTGGTCTTGGTTTGAGCATTGTTCAGCATTATGTAAACCTTTTGAAAGGAAAAATTGAAGTAAACAGTCAAGAAAATAAAGGCACTGAATTTGTCCTTTATTTGCCACAAAATCTTTCATTTGTATACCTCGAATCATGAAAAAAATTCTCTTAATAGAAGACAATGCCGAAATCAGAGAAAATACATCCGAAATTCTCGAATTGGACGGATATGAGGTTTTTACTGCTGAAAATGGCAAAATTGGCGTAGATTTGGCTCTAAAAGAAACGCCAGATTTGATTATTTGTGATATCATGATGCCCATTTTAGATGGCTATGGCGTACTACATTTGCTTGCAAAACAAGCCAAAACTGCCGATATTCCTTTTATTTTTTTGACTGCAAAAGCCGAACGTTCTGATTTCAGAAAAGGCATGGAAATGGGAGCCGATGATTATATAACCAAGCCTTTTGATGATGTTGAACTTTTGAGTGCCATCGAAAGTCGTTTACGCAAAAAAGAAGTTTCTCAAAAGAATTATCAGCAAGATTTGTCTGGACTTGACCAATTGGTTTCTGATGCAAATGGTGAAATTGAACTACAAAAATTGACCGAAAACAGAGAAATTAGGTACTATAAAAAGAAAACGGAAGTTTATCGAGAAGGCGATTTTCCTTTATATCTCTATTGTGTTGTGAAAGGAAAAGTAAAGTCTTTCAAAACAAATGACGATGGAAAAGAATTGATTGTGAATCTTTATAAAGCAGGCGATTTTATTGGTTATGTAGATTTGATTCAGGAAACTAATTTCACAGAAACCATCGAAACTTTGGAAGACACCGAAATATGTTTGATTCCGAAGAAGGATTTTAATAATTTATTGAATAGAAATTCACAAGTTGCCCAAAAATTCATTCAGCTTTTATCTAAAAATATCAAGGAAAATGAGGAGAATCTACTGAAATTAGCTTATAATTCAGTCAGAAAGCGAGTTTCGGAAGCACTTTTGCGTTTTTATCAAGAGAATCAAACCCCAATGAAAATTAGTAGAGAAGACCTCGCAGGCATTGCAGGCACTTCGCTCGAAACCGCCATTCGCACACTTTCTGATTTCAAAGAAGAAAAACTAATTGAAATCGAATCGGGCAAAATAGCAATTGTGAATGTGGAGAAATTGAAGAAATTGAGAAATTAAAAAGAAGACTTTCAGCCTTACTGTTTTGGAGTTTAGTTATTTCTTTGTCTGTTTCTTGAGTCAATTACTCTCGTACTTATTTGTCCGCTTCGGCGGTTCGGTTGGTTCTTGCCATTTGTTTAGATATTTTTTTGTAAACCTATTTCAGGACAAGACACAAAAGCCATCGGGCAATTCAAAACTTCATTACATTTATATCACTATTCAAAGAACTTTCTTCACTATTTGCTTATTTATTCAAAATCGAATCCCTTTCTGATTTGTTCTTGTAAAATAGTCCGTAAATTTGGTTTTACAACAAAACCTTTTTCGTCAATGACCTCGTCAACGACCTCGGCAATGACTCTTGAACAACGCCAATATCCTATCGGAAAATGGAAAGTTAAAAAAAACTATTCCACCAAAGAATTCGAACGAAATATCGCTGTTATTGAAAAATATCCTGCGAAATATAAACGTTTGACCAAAAAACTTTCGGACGAAGATTTGGCAAAGCAATACCGTGAAGGTGCTTGGACAGTTCGTCAGGTATTGACGCACATTTCGGATATGCACATCTTGCACTATGCACGCTTCAAACAAGCACTTTGCGACGAAAACCCTGTGGGTTTTATAGCAAATACCAATGCTTGGAATACTACGCCAGAAATATCCAGTACGCCACCAGTCGATGCTTTATTGCTACTCGAAGCTACACACAAGCGATGGGTGCATTTGATGAAAACCATGTCAGTAAGCGATTTCGACAAAACATTTTTTCATCCATTTCGTCAAGTTAATTTGACTTTGGCCCAAGCACTAAGTATTGCTGCATGGCACTCAAAACATCATTTTGAGCATATAAAAATTGCATTGAAGTAACTAAATATTTTTTCTACTAAAAAAAATAAACTCCCCTTTAGGGCAGCCCGATGGGTCGGTTGGGGGTTGTAGTTTTATGAATAACACATACTTTATTATAGATTTCGACAGCACTTTTACGAAAGTAGAAGGCTTAGACGAGTTGGCGAATATTGCTTTGGCAGGAAGTGCTAACCAAGAAAAAATTGTTCAGGAAATAAGAAACCTGACAGAGCAAGGCATGAATGGAGAAATAACTTTCTCCGAAGCTCTCAGCAAGAGAATTGCACTTTTGAAGGCAAATCGCTCGCATATTGACAAATTAGTTGATTTACTTTATACAAAAGTTTCGGACTCGTTTCAACGAAACGAGAAATTTTTGCGTGAATATGCTGACAATATTTTGATTATTTCGGGTGGATTCAAGGAGTTTATTGTGCCAATTGTTACTTCAATGGGCATAAAAGAAGCCAATATTTATGCCAATACTTTTGTATTCGATAGTGAAGATAATATTATTGGCGTTGATGAAAATAATGTGCTTGCTCACGAAAAAGGTAAAGTAAAACTGTTGGCTTCGTTGAATTTAGATGGAGATATTTACGCCATCGGCGATGGTTATACTGACTACGAACTTCGTTCGTCAGGTTTAGCAAATCGTTTTTATGCTTTTACCGAAAACGTTGAGCGTGAGAAAGTTACCTCAAAGGCCGACCACATTGTACCGTCGTTAGATGAGTTTTTGTATTTGAATAAATTGCCTCGAAGTCAGTCGTATCCAAAAAGTCGAATCAAGGTTTTATTGCTTGAAAATGTTCATTCGGTAGCGATTGAGGCATTTAAGCAAGAAGGTTTTGATGTAGAAACCCACAAAGGAGCAATGGACGAAGACGAATTGATGGAACGTATCAAAGGCGTTTCGATTTTGGGACTTCGTTCAAAGACAAATGTTTCTAAGAAAGTGCTCGAAAATGCCGACAAATTGATCACAATTGGAGCTTTTTGCATAGGAACTAACCAAATTGACATCAAAACCTGTACCGAAAAAGGCATTGCGATTTTCAATGCTCCATATAGTAATACTCGTTCGGTGGTAGAATTGGCAATTGGCGAAATGATTATGTTGATTCGTAATGTTTTCACAAAAAGTACGCAAATGCACGCAGGAAAATGGGACAAATCGGCAAATAATAGCTTTGAAGTACGTGGCAAAAAATTAGGCTTGATTGGCTACGGACATATTGGTACGCAACTTTCGGTTATCGGTGAAGCACTTGGAATGGAGATTTATTTCTATGATATTGTTGATAAAATGCCAATCGGTAATGCCAAGAAATGCCGTACACTCGAAGAAGTTTTGCGAGTATCAGACGTGGTAAGTATGCACATTGACGGTCGCAAAGAAAACACCAATGTTTTTGGCAAGCGTGAGTTTGAAATGATGAAAGATGGTGTAATTTTTATGAATCTTGCTCGTGGACACGTAGTTGAAGTTCCAGCCTTGGTTGAAGCCATTAAATCAGGTAAAGTTGGAGG
The DNA here is from genome assembly GCA_031378345.1 of Emticicia sp. Classification (GTDB taxonomy): domain Bacteria; phylum Bacteroidota; class Bacteroidia; order Cytophagales; family Spirosomataceae; genus Emticicia. The sequence goes on from JANNDY010000090.1 coordinate 31,761, forward strand.
TGCAGGCGTGGATGTTTTTCCTTACGAACCAAAAACCAATAGTGAGCCTTTTGAAAACGAATTGCGTGGTTTACCAAATATAATTCTGACTCCACACATCGGTGGAAGCACCGAAGAGGCTCAAGAAGGCATCGGTCTTTACGTACCTGAGCGTTTGCTTGAATACATGAATAATGGCAGCACAACAGGCAGTGTAAACTTCCCTGAAGTACAATTGCCATTGCTCAGAGAATCACATAGATTATTACATATTCATAAAAATGTTCCTGGAATTTTGGCTAAAATCAACAACGTTTTTGCCAAACACCACATCAATATCATTGGTCAATACCTCAAAACCGACGAAACTATTGGCTATGTAATCATGGATATTAACAAAGGCTATACCGACGAGTTTGTGCAAGAAATCAAAGATATTGACGAAACGATAAGGTTTAGAATGTTATATTGATATTTAAGTTTTATCACAAAAGCCTCTTTTCTTCGTAGAAAAGAGGCTTTTGTGTGCAAGAATCAACTTAGTAACGTGTAAATAATAACTTGGTCATTTGATATGATTCTTTTGCCGCCATTTTTATCGACTTGTTCGTAAAGTAGCGGTGCTATTCGCCCGCTGCGGCGGACCGCTCAAAAGTCAATAAAACTAACAACAAAATAATTC
>JANNDY010000091.1:0-10830 GCA_031378345.1 Emticicia sp.
AACTACACCAAAACCAGTCCATTTGTTTAATATCAAGTACATGGGAAGCAACATCAATAATACCTGACCAATGATTCCGAAGGTAAGGTTGAAAATATTATTTCCTAAGTTTTTGTTTCTTTCAAAATCAGGATTTTCGTCCAAAGCTAATTCGTGAATTGGTTTCCAAAAACTCCAAGGGCGAACATTTTTATAGAACGAAAGTATGGTTTCTTGGTTGGTTGGAGGTGCTGAATATGTGCCAATTATGCAAGCAATTAATTGAATCATCAAGAAAACAAGGAAGAAATAAAGCATATTTGTTCCATCAAAAAAGTTGCTGATGCCACTCACCGACAAAATTGAACAATTTAGCCCAAAACCTGCATTTCAAGCATTAATTTATCTTGGTTATCCTGGCAGGTCTTCTTCATTTGAAGTTAAGAAAAATTCTCTATATGTGTTTTTGGTGGCGGCTATAATGACCATCTAGACGTTGCCTGCACGGGTTTTTCTCAGCTACAAAAAAGCTGGTATTCCTGACGAATTACATATTTATTCAAAAGTTGGGCATAGCTTTGGTGTCAGAAAAACTAATAAAAGTGGTTCGTCATTATGGACACAAAGGTTTGTAGAATAGCTGAGCGATGAAGGTTTTTTGAAGAAATAAGGTATAAAATTCTCAAATCTTCTTAAATTTGACAAAAACTCATAACAATTATCTTATGCGAGTGTTGATTGCTGATGACCACGAGATTTTTTTGGATAGCCTTTCGCTTTTGGTGGCTACCTTCTCGGATGTTGAATTGGTTGGAAACTGTAAAAATGCAAGCGAAGTAATTGATTTCCTATTAAATAACGACGTTGATTTATTGATTTCGGATTATAAAATGCCTCAAATGACGGGTATTGAACTGACTGTTCTTCTACGAAAAAAATACCCGAAAATTAAAGTTTTGATGTTATCGGTATCGGAAGAAGCTGAGATGATAAGAGAGGCATTTCAGGCGGGTGTGTGGGGCTATATGATGAAACGGGCTGGAAGAGCCGAATTGCAAAAAGCGATTCAATCGATTGCAAACGGACAAAAATATTTTAGTGAATCAGTTGTCTTTGAATTGATGCGTTTGGGGCTTACCGACAATATTCCGAAAGAAGAAATCCCGACTGAATTTATGCAACTAACCGAAAGGGAAATTGAGATTATTAGACTAATTTGCAAAGAGCTATCATCGCTCGAAATCGCTGAAAAGTTGTTTATCGCACCCAAAACCGTTGAAACACATCGGCATAATATTCTCAGGAAATTAGGTGTAAAAAATACGGTCGGAATCATCAAATATGCCATAAAAAATGGTTTGGCTGAATAAACTCAAACAGGAACAACGACTTTCACCTCCGTTCCGTCTTTGTTCAAAATCTCAATATTCCCTCTCAAAGATTCTACTCTTGAATTGATATTTTTCAAACCAACGCTATCAAAGCTAATCGCTTGAATATCAAATCCTTTGCCGTTGTCATTTACTGAAATATTCAAGTTTTTTTCATCTTCAAAAATCGAAATAATCGCATTTTCCGCATGGGCGTGTTTCAAAATATTATTCACTAATTCGAGAATAACACTATAAATTTCATATTCTAATCTTGGAGAAAATCTTGCTTGCTTAGTCTGAATTTGGACGTCAAACTTTGTTTTTCCTATCAAATTAAGTTTTTTTACTAAGTTTTCAACTGCAATTTTTAAGCCTTCTTTTTCTAATTCAACGGGAAGTAGATTATGTGAAACCAATCGAATGTCTGAATAAACTTCGTCAATAAAACCCAAAGTTGCTTCAAAATTTGTGCGTTCTTTTGCTGTAAAATGCTCATTTTCAAGTAATTCTACCCTCATTTTTACACCCAGAATCTTGTTTGAAATATTATCATGAAGCTCAGAGGCCATGCGTTTGCGTTCCATCGTTTGCCCTTGTAGCAAGGCAATCTGGATTTCTTCGTTTTTCTTTTTAAGTTTTCTATTGCTCCAAAAAACATAGCCAATAATTCCTAAACTAAACAAACCTGCCAACAAAAGAAAATTGCGAGTTTGTGTAAGTTGTTGATTTTCAAGGGTTTGAATTTGGTTTTTTTGTTTTTCATCTTCGTATTTTAGCTGTAAATCCAACATCTGACTCATCGTTTCTTTGGTTTGCTCCTCTTGGTCATAAGCTTGTACTTTTTCAAAATAAGTCAATGCTTTTTCGGGTTTTTCTAAATTTTTGAAGGCTTGATAAAAAATCTTGTTCAAAAGGTAATCATAAGATGGTATTTTCATGCTTTTCAGTGCAATTTCTCCAATTTTAGCTTCAATAAGTGCATTTTCGTAGTCTTTTTTTTGCAAATAATAATTGGGGAGATACAGCCCTATTGCTGCCAAAAGGAATTTTTCAGTTCCATCTTTTCTTGGCGTTTGGCTTACTTTTTTAGCCTCATTGACTAATTTAAAACCTTCTTTTTCTTTTCCCAAATAGAGTAAATTTAAGCCTTCACTAAATTTACCACTTTGATAATAATAAAAATATTTTTCGGTGTCGCTTTTGGTAACTTCCGAAGCATTTATGCCGCATTTTTTTGACTCTTCATAATTTTTGTGCTTTAAATAATATTGCATTAAACACAAATTCATATTAGCAATTTGTATGGGATTTCCTTGTTTTTTTGCCAATTCCAAAGCATCTAAAAGATAATTTAGGTATTTTTTCTCTGTTGCATCATCTGCAAGGGGTTTAACTAAAAGAAAATTGGTAATACTTACAGCTAAAGCAGAAAAAGCAATTCCATACATTTTTTCATTTTGGAAATCTTTAAATAATTTTCCAGCAAGTTCCATTTCTTTTAAAGCAAGCGTTGTATAACCTTTGAAATGGTAGTTTCTCCCATTTGCAAAATGACTATACGCCTCACTTTGTTCCCACGCTGAATTTTTACTGAATTTGCTCAATGAATCTGTCCAACCTTGTCGAAAGTCGGGTTCGGTCAAAGAAACAGTTGAACAAATTTCATACAACGAAATCGTTAAAAGAGAATCTCTTTCAATGGAAGCACTTGTAGTAAATAATTTCTCCACGACTAATTTAAGACTATCCGATTTCGTATTTTGCCCCAGACAATTAGTTGAAACCAGCAACAGAATGATAAATATTTTTTTCATAAATATTCCAATTATAGACTGAAAATTGATGTTAAATATTGATTTTTCCAAATTTTCATCCATAAATACAGTTTTTTACTGATGCCTTCTAAGGGTTTTTACTTAGTCAAAATACAGGTTTTTACCGATTTACAAAGCGTTTTTTTTGTTGGAAATTTGTAGCGTTCAAAACGAATTTTCCAATGAAGAAAATTATTTTCTTACTCTGTATTTTTCAAACTCTTTCGTCAAATGGCCAAATTTGGACGCAAATAGCGACAGGTTCGACCAAGACTTTAAGAGATATAAAATTTTTAGATGCTGATAATGGTTGGGTAATTGGCGATGCAGGTATAAATATTGGTGAATATGGGCTAATTCAAAAAACAAGCAATGCGGGTACATCATTTACTTCGCAGAATACTGGTTATTACAACAATAATTTAAAAATCGCTGCTCTAAATATTAACACTGCATGGATAGTAGATGGAAGTATTAATATTCGTAAAACCGTTGATGGTGGTTCAAATTGGACAGACGTATTACCAGGGCCGTCACCAACTTTTCCTTATAATAAATTAAATGATATAGTTTTTACTGACTCTAACAATGGTTGGACTGTTGGAGCAAATGGAATAATCTATAAGACATCTGATGGTGGTTCTTCTTGGGTATTACAAACGAGTGGAACAGCCAGAAGCCTAAATAATTTATTTTTTGTGGACAGTAATGTTGGTTTTGTAGTAGCTAATCTATTTCCAAGCGAACCACAAGTTCTAAAAACAATAAATGGTGGTATCACATGGTCTATAATATCAAACCCAGATCCATTTTATTTAATAGGTTCCGTCTTTGATGAAATTTATTTCATTAATGCCTCTACTGGATTTATTTCTAACGGTGGAAGACTATTTAAAACAATTAATGGTGGTATTTCATGGTCTAATCCTATTGCAATATCTGGTCAATGGTTTGATAATCTTTTTTTCACAGATTCAAATTCAGGCTGGGTTTCTGGTACATCAGGAATCTATAAGACTGTCGATCAAGGAATAAATTGGTCGTTGCAACTAAATTTTCCTTCAAACCAAGCTATTACTAAGCTGTTTTTTTCAGATGCAAATCATGGATGGGCATGTGGAACTGGCGGATTGTTATTTAAATATTCAAATGCTTGCCAATATACTCTCTCTCCAACAGGAACAATAACTACGAACCAAAAAGCTGCAACAACAGTCATTTCGACTGGAATAAATACAATTCCCAATGCTTCAAATGTGATTTATCAAGGCGGAAATTATGTACAATTAAATACAGGTTTTCAAGCAAAAAGTGGTGCTGTTTTTACTGCTAAAATTTTGAATGGGTGCCTTTAAAATAGTATCCTTTTTCAGGAAAAACGATTATTATAATTTCAAAAATATTAATTCTCAAATCTAAACTTTTTATCAAGACATGAAAAAAAGAATTTTATCTCTAATTTGTATGTTTTTGCTCAATTTCTCTTCATTTGGAGCAATCATACTTGTAAATGCAGGAGACGATTTGCAAGCAAAAATGAATGCCGCAGCCGTCGGCGATGTGCTAATTGTATCGGCTGGCACTTATGGTGCAGCTGGTATTACATTTAACAAAAGGCTTACGCTGATTGGTACTGGCTATTTATTTCCTGCCAATGCCCCAAGTATGGGTGTTTCTACTATTTCAGGAACTCTTAACTTTTTGGCAGCAGCCGATGGGTCAGTTTTTACTGGGTTTAATATCACTGGGAGTTTAATTCAAATTGGTTCAAATAATCTTACTTTTTCGAGAAATTTGGTAAATAGTCCTACTTTTTATCTGGGCTTCAACTCGGCTGGTTATGCCAACACCAACAATGTAGTTATCAAACAATGCAAGTTTACTACGGCTTCGTCAACTGTAAATATTTATGGTGCAACAGGGAGTGTAGCAGCAAGTAATTATCAGTTTTTAAATAACCTTTTTGATTCTGCAAATATATCCTTAGCTCACAACAGCGAATCATCAGGTGTTTTTATCAATAATAGTTTTAGTGCTAATCTGACAAGCAATGCTAACATTACTACTTCGAGTACCAGTACATTTACCAATGTATCATTTTATAATAATATTTTCGGTAAAACCCTTAATACAACAGGAGGTTATTTATTAGCATCGGCAGCTTATATACCTACAAATTTTCATTTCAATGTGCTGGTAGGTAATGGCGTACCCGAAATGAATGCTCCTTCGGCAACAAACCTCATCAATCAGACTGCCAATAATATTTATGCAGGATGGAGTACAAATCCGCAAGCACTTACCGATGATGCTCGAAATATTTTGAAAAGTGCTTCTCCTGCTTTAATTTATGGCAGATTGGCTCCTTATTTAGTAGGCTCAACAGCAACTGATGCAGGTGCTTATGGAGGTGCAGAGCCTTATATTACCTCTGGAATCCCGATTGGTCCTTATGCTTACCAACTTACCGTACCCAATGTTGCTGCCAATAATAGTAATATTCAGATAACAGTAAAAGCCAAATCTAATAATTAAAATTAGCCATGAAAATACTGAAATTGATTGGGCTAATGGTCGGATTATTGGTATTCGGTAGCACTGGCTACGCCCAAAGCCCCATAAATTATGCAGAATACTATTGGGATACCGACCCAGGATTGGGTTTAGCAACTTCGCTCGGTTCGGTGAATACAACTAATCTGGATTTGACCACTAACGTAAGTACTACTGGGCTTTCGGTCGGAAACCATGTTTTGAATGTGAGGGTACGAGATGCGAACAACATTTGGTCAAAGTTATTAACCAAAGTCGTACTCGTTGCCCCCGAAACATATAATCCAGGAACGCATCCACAAGATATTCGAGTGCTTGAATATGTATGGGATTCGCAAACGCCCGTACAAGTAACTGTATCGGGAATTGTGAATTTTGAGTTTATACAAACTATTCCGACCACTTCGCTCGGAGAAGGAAGCCATATTTTGTCAATCAGAATGAAAGATGCTTACGGAGTGTGGAGTTCAACAAATAAATATACGGTTTTTGTATATGGAAATGCCCCTGGCGATAATATTGCCAAAATCGAATATTTTATAGGAGATATGACCACCGACCCAGGTTATGATTTGGCAACTTCTGTTAGTTTTACGCCTGCAAGTAGCCCAGATGTAACTGCCGAATTTGAACCATCTACGACAGGATTGCCCAATGGAGAAAACCTGATTACTTTCAGAATAAAAGATGCTCAAAACAAATGGTCAGGGTTGTACCAAAAGGTTTTTAACAACGACCCAAGCTTTTCATTGATAGCAGGAAATACACTAAATGCAGGAAGTATTGCAGCCAACGAATTTTGTCTGGGTGGAACAATCAAAGTTCCGATTACGAAAACAGGTGTTTTTCCTACTGGAAATCAATTTGTACTCGAATTGAGCAATAGTAGCGGCACTAACTTCGTACCAATTCCGACAACTATCAACCTCGCCCAAGATATACTGACAGGTACATTACCAGCAAATTTATCTCATGCGACAGGGTACAGGATTCGAGCAGTTACGACACTGCCTTTGATACGAAAAACCTCTGCAACAATCTTGACGATTGGAAACTCGGTTACGGCAAATACAACAAACCCAATTTTGTGTACCAACGATAACTTGTTATTAAACAGTGCTACTTTTGTGGCTTCAAATTATTCGTGGGCTGGTCCTGCTTCATTTACTTCAACAGATCAGAATGCTATCAGAAACAATATTCCAGTAAATGGCGGAGGAATTTATACAGTAACAGCTACCTCGATAGCAGCAGGTTGTGTTGCTACTGCAACGGCTTCAGTTACTGTCAAACCATTGCCAACTGTTACGCCAACATCTCCCATTACGGTTTGTACAGATTTCCCTTTGACTTTGGGAGTTAATACAACTGCAGGAGGGACTTATGCTTGGAATGGACCAAATACTTTTACGTCAGCTCTTCAAAACCCAACGGTTAGTAATTTGGCTACAGCCACAATGGCTGGCACTTATACAATTACTGTTATTCTGAACGGTTGCTCTGCAAGTAATACTTCAACCGTAACAGTAAAACTACCACTTTTTGCTCCAACTGCCCCAGGTCAAACAATTTGTTATAATACAACTGCCTCATTATCAGCTACTTGTATTAATGGTTCGCCAGTTTGGTATAATGCAAGTAGTGTAGCTATTCCATTTTCTGGTTCGCCTTTTGTTACTCCAAACCTTATAACAAATACCACCTACAAAGTGCGTTGCGAAAGCGGTGGAATACCTAATTGTTTGGGAGCATTTACGGATGTGATTGTTACAGTTTTTCCAAATATAACAGCACCAACAGGTACCGCAAATCAAACAATTTGTTATAATACAACTACTTCATTATCAGCAACTTGTCAAAGTAATACTACTCCAAAGTGGTATAATTCGAGTACGGTTTTGCAGTTTACTGGCTCACCTTTTGTTACACCAAATCTAACTGCAAATACAACTTACAAAGTTCGTTGCGAAAGTGGCGGAGTGCCAAATTGCATTGGAGCTTTTGCTACCGATGTGGTTGTAACTGTTTTTTCGAATGTTGTTGCCCCGACAGGAACGGCAAATCAAATGGTTTGTTATAATACAAATGCCTCATTATCAGCCACTTGTCAAAGCGGAACAACAGCCAATTGGTATAATTCGAGTACGGTTTTGCAATTTACAGGTATGCCATTTGTTACACCAAATCTTACCACAAATACTACCTACAAGGTTCGGTGTGAAAGCGGGGGAATACCAAATTGTACAGGAGTTTTTGCTACTGATGTGGTAGTTACAGTAAATCCACTTGTGAATGCTCCTACGGCTACAGGGGTAACCATCAATCAAAATACAAGTACCTCACTTTCAGCTACTTGTACGGGTTCAACTGCCAAATGGTACACAGCAAATACTGGTGGAACATTACTCGGAACAGGTACTTATACAACGCCAAGTTTAGCAGTGAATACAATTTATTATGTAGCTTGTGAAACAGGAACTTCACCTAATTGCGTAAGTACCCGAACCGCCCAAACTATTACAATTTGCCCAACTACCCTTTCGCCAACAAACACAGTAACAACTAACCAAAAAGCTGTAACAACTGTCATTTCAACAAGTATAAATACCATTCCGAATGCTGCAAATGTCATTTATCAAGCTGGAAATTATGTGCAGCTAAATGCTGGTTTTGTGGCAAACAGTGGTAGTGTTTTTACGGCTAAAATTTTGGCAAATTGTCAATAACTTATCGAGCAGAGAACCTTTGATTATCAACAAGTTGTAAAAAAATTCTCATGAAAAAAATTGTCTTCATACTAATTTGTTTGTCATTTTATAGCAATCTATTTGCCCAAACCTCCACTTGGCAAAACCCTTTGCCGCAAGGAAATAAATTGAACGATATTTTCTTTTCTGATGCCAATACAGGCTGGGCAGTTGGCGAAGGCGGTATTATTTTGAAAACCACCAACGGCGGCACAAATTGGTCAGTAACAAATCATGCCACTTGCATTGGCTTAAATAAAGTGTTTTTTGTAAGCAATTTGGTAGGTTGGGCAGTTGGTTATTATGGAACAATTATTAAAACTACCGATGGCGGGCAAACTTGGTTGGCTCAAAATTCTGGTATTCAAACTAATCTTTTTGGCGTACATTTTACAAGTGCTTCTAATGGAATTGCAGTCGGAGATTTAGGAACGACCTTGCGTACGACAGACGGTGGAGCAAATTGGTCGCTTGGAGGTGCTGTTTCGTTAAATCCGATTTTGAACGATTTGTTTTCTGATAATTTGGGAAATTCGTGGGTAGTTGGCACTGCTGGTCGAATTGCCAAATCAACCGATGGAGGCTCTACATGGGAAGACCAAATAAGTGGTACATCTTCTACTTTAAGGGCTGTTCAATTCAAAACCCCTTTGATTGGCTGGATAGCAGGAACTGCTGGCGTGATTCTGAAAAGCATTGATGGTGGTGCAACTTGGACTACCTCAAACGGAGGACTTACGAATACTTATAGCCTTGTAGACATTGCTTTTTTAGACCAAACCAATGGTTTTGCCTTAGATTTAAGAGGTTTTATTTTCAAAACTACTGATGGCGGAGCAAATTGGGCAACGGTTCTGACTGGAAATCTTTCAACAGCTTTTCCTTTCTTCGGGGCAGTTTCGATGTTGGATATTAATAATATAATTGCCGTAGGAAATGGCGGAAATATTCAAAAAACAAGCAATGCAGGAAGCAATTGGTCTGCTGTAACGACTGGAATAACTAATGACAACAAAAGCATTTTTTTCATTGATGCCAACAACGGTTGGGCAGTAAATAGAGGCACAACCAACGAAAAAGTATTGAAAACCACCAACGGCGGCAGCACTTGGACGGCAAAATTAAGCAATGCCAACTTGCAACTCAACAAAGTTTTTTTTGCGAATACAAGCACAGGTTGGGCAGTTGGCGACAATGGAGCTGCGGTAGGAAAAGTTTTTAAAACAATTGACGCAGGAGAAATTTGGACGGAGCAAACCCTTATTGGCATTACGGTTACTACCTTAAATGATGTTTATTTTGCAAACGCCACTACTGGCTTGACAGTGGGTGCTAATGGTAAAATATTTCTAACTACCGACGGCGGCACTTCTTGGAATGCTCAAGCAAGTGGCATTACAGACAATATCATATCGGTGTTTTTCTTAGATATAAACACTGCTTGGTGTACAACTGCCAATGGGAAAATCTTAAAATCGGTTAGTGGCGGCACTTCTTGGTCGCAACAAACAAGCGGATTTACCTCAAATATTAGAGATATTTTTTTCTTAGATGCCAACAACGGCTACGCCATTGCTGATAATACCAATATTTTAAAAACAACAAGCGGAGGTACTTCATGGACTTCTCAAAACCTGGGTTCGAGTAGCATAGGCGGCACAATTACCTTACTCACCATCAAATTTTTTGATACAAATAATGGCATTGCATTAGGTTTTGATACTTTTAGAGGAATTTATTTTACAACAAGCAACGGTGGCACAACTTGGACTCCCAATTATTTGCCAATTTTGGGAGGTTCTCCTACAAGTTCATTTATCAAAGATTACTTTATTTTGAGTCAAAACACATTTTTTGCTGCTGGAAATTTTGGCTCAATTCTGAAATACGGCACATCAAACTGCCCTAATACCCTCACTCCTACAGGTACAATAACTACAAATCAAAAAGCAGTAACAACAGTCATTTCGACAGGGATAAATACAATTCCAAATGCTTCAAATGTCATATATCAAGCCGGGAATTATGTGCGACTAAATCCAGGTTTTAAAGCAAATAGCGGTAGCGTTTTTGTGGCAAAAATATTGGGTGGGTGTCAGTAAACAAAAAAGCAACCAGACTTCCCCGATTGCTTTTTAGGAAAAATTATTTAGTGATCAATGGTCAGCCAAGCGGTCCCACCAAGTGCGTTTCATTACTACAAAAATTATGATAATCCCTGCCAAAACTACACCAAAACCAGTCCATTTGTTTAATATCAAGTACATGGGAAGCAACATCAATAATACCTGACCAATGATTCCGAAGGTAAGGTTGAAAATATTATTTCCTAAGTTTTTGTTTCTTTCAAAATCAGGATTTTCG
>JANNDY010000119.1:0-9691 GCA_031378345.1 Emticicia sp.
CGTTCTCCTACTGTCAAGTGTGGTAAAATCCATGTTTCTATTGTACTTTTGCTAAGTATTCCCATTAGGCGTTTAGTTTTTGGTTCGCACCTCAAAATTAACGCCTATTTGGGGATATTTTTGAAAAGTTTAAACAGGCTCATTATGTCGGTTTGATACTTTTTTCTATTAAAAACAAGGTCTTTTCCAATAGAAAATCTTGATTAGATGAGAACTAAATAACCCAAATAGATTTTCTATTAAAAATTCTGAATATTTGAAATGGATTGATTATTACTCTTTTTCAGTAAAATAATAATAGAGAAAGCCCAATCCACCGCCCAATCGAATGAACAAATCTACCCAAGCTATAATGGGTGTAGTTGCATTGCCATTGCGATAAATGGCAAATATTCCGCAGATAGTTAAGGCGATTGCACCAGCCAAAAGGACAGCTTTATTGTTAGCTCCTTTGATCGATAAATAGTATAAAACGCCCAAAGCAACAGCATTTGCACCTGAATAAAAGATAAAATCTTTGGCAGTACCAATTAATATTTCGGGCGGAATTTGGTCAATGGTAGGAAAGCCGTAAGTTTGAAAAATAGCATTAGGAACAAACATTAACACAACACCGATTAGTGTTGAATAAATGCTGGCGAGGAGGAGAAATGTTTTACGTGTCATTTTTTTAGATAAGTTTAGATAAAATTGATTTATTTTTGGATTTACTTTAAAACCCCTAATTGTTGCATCATGGAAAGACTATCATTTAGATTCCAACTTTCGGTAATTTTACCTTCTTCGTTAAAGCGATTGATTGTCCAGTGAGCAATTGTTCCTACTTTTCCAGTTGCTGGGATTCCATTCATTTCACCTTTTTGCGTTCCAGTTGCTTCACAACGTGCCATTACTAAATCTCCTTCGGCTATAAGTTCGATGATTCTGACTTGTAAATCTGGAAATGTTTTGAGATAACGATTCGAGTTAGCTAATGCTGCTGCTGGTCCTTTGCCTAAGCCCTTAATCTCAAACGATTCTGCATAATATTTTGAATAATCTACTTTTCCTGAGTTGGCTAATTTATTCATTTCACTATAAATAGCTTTGTTGCGGTCTTTGGGAGTAACCAACGAGTGTTGAGCTGAAAGCCATTTGATGTCGTTTCCTTTGATTTGAAAAGTATAAGTGAAAGCATCTTTGTAGTTGATAATCATAGTTCCTCTACTCCATCGTGATTGATTGATACCAGTTGCAACGACTAAATCACCATAGGTTTTGATTTTTTGATTGCTTATTGTTACTTCTTCTAATTTGGCACTTGATACTGACTGGATAGCACGGTTTTTATCCCAAAAATTTCCTTCTGCTGTAATAAAAACATAATCTTCGGGTGTATATTTTTTGACAACCAAAGCTGGGTCTTGACGGTATTCGTCGAGTAATTTGTTTATTGATTGTTCGGCATTTGACTGTGCATAAGAGAACTGAATGGCTGCTAAAAAGCAGAGTGCTGAGATGATTGTTTTTTTCATTTTATTTTTGAGTTTAAATTTTTTTCGAAAGATGAAAGGAGAAAACAGATAAATCTTTCAAACTTTATTTAACGGTAGGTGTATTTATTTAACGGTAATAAATACACCATTTTCAATAAAAATTTCTTTAATAGTTTAGTCGAAAAATATTGAAAAGCACCAACAGTATTTTCAATATTTCTTTTTATGAAACAAAGGTGAGAAGAAAAATAAGGCATGTAAATCCCTAATCTTAGGGAGGGATTTGTAGGAGAAAGGAACAAAAAAAGCCGAAGAAAATCTTTCTTCGGCTTTATAATATGTTGATTATCAGTAGTTTAAACTTTATCTGGAACTACAAAAGGTGCTCTATACTTACGAGTTAGCATGGCATTTGCTTCTTTGTCTCCAACAAAGGTTTCTTTAGTTGGGTCAAAGTGAAGCGTTCTGCCCAAACGATAAGAAATATTACCCAAATGAGCAATACTTGCCGCCAAATGAGCGGTTTCTACTGGCCCATTCAATATAGATTTGTCTTTGGCACGAACTGCCTCTACGAAGTTTTTGTAATGGTCGCCACCAGCGTTGCGAGCAGGGCCAGGTTCACGATTTTTGCCTAAATATGTTTTATAATCTGCATAACCGTTAATGACCATATAGCCTTTGTCGCCATAAAAAATATTGCCAACTTCTACGCCATCTTCCTTATTTGTCATCCACGGACGCACTTCCATTTGAATCACTTTTCCTTCTTTTGGATAATTATAGGTTGTACTCAACACTTCGGGTGTTTCTTTGCAATCGTTCCACAAATATTTTCCACCTGCCGAAGTAATAGTTTCTGGTAAACCTACATTTAAACCCCACATACACAAATCGGTTTCGTGAATGCCTTGGTTGCCAACATCGCCATTGCCATAGTCCCAGAACCAATGCCAGTTATAATGCACATAGTTTTTGCTAAAATCACGCACTTGGGCGGGGCCTTGCCATAAATCCCAGTTCAAACCTTCGGGAACTGGCGATTTTCCGAGATTTCCGATATCTGGCCGCCATTTATAGACCGTTCCACGAGCCATGTAAACTTTTCCGATAAGTCCATCTCTCAAATGTTTGATTGCTTCTTGCATTGCCACCGAACTACGCAACTGCACACCGTGTTGCACGATTCGGTTGTATTTTGTTGCTGCTTCAACTAATTTTCGACCTTCAAATAAATTATGGCAGGCAGGTTTTTCGACATAAACATCTTTTCCTGCCTGACATGCCCAAATTGCCGCCAATGCGTGCCAATGGTTGGGCGTTGCAATGCTCACGGCATCAATGCTTTTATCTTCATAAACCTTGCGTAAATCGCCTTCGGTGTTTACTTTTTTGCTATATTTTTCTTCAAAAGCCTTTGCTCCTGCTTGTAGCACTACATTATCAACATCGCAAATAGTGGCAACTTCCACATTATCTTGCTTCATAAAACCTGAAATATGGTCTTTTCCTCGACCATTGATGCCAATGACAGCCACCCGCATTCGGTCGTTTGCACCAAAAGCAGAAGATGGAATGATGGTCGGAATCGCCATCATTGCAAGCGAACTCGGAACTGTTGCCTTGAGTATATCTCGGCGAGTGAAAGTTTTCATCGTTTGTTGAATAGTTTAAAAGGTTGAATATTTTTTAATGGTTAATGATTGATGGTGAATGTTGAATGAACTTATTCAAAAATAAAATTTATCATTAAACATTCACCATTATAATCTCGCAATAGTCAGACCGCCATCAATCATAAAAATTTGCCCTGTTGAATAAAGGAAATCACCTTTGGCTATGGCCGCTACTGCTTTGCCAATATCATCGGGGAAACCCCAACGGTTTTGAACCGTGAGTCCTTCGGCAATAAGTTTATCATATTTTGCAGTTACGCCTTCGGTCATGTCGGTTTTAATAATGCCAGGTCTGACTTCGTAAACTGGAATATTAAATTCTCCTAATCGAGCAGCAAAAAGTTGGGTCATCATTCCCAAACCTGCTTTTGATACACAATATTCTCCTCGATTGACCGATGCAATGCTTGCCGAAATTGATGAAATTGTAATAATAATTCCAGTAAAGCCCTGACTATCAGCCTTTTGCTCAATCATCCAATTGGCAGTCGCTTGTGTCAGAAAATATGTTCCTTTTAAGTTTGTTGAAATTACATAATCGAAACTTTCTTCGGTGGCTGATAAAATATCGTTGCGTTCTTTGGGAGCAACGCCCGCATTATTGACCAAAACATTCAATCTCCCAAAATGATTTTTGATTTTTTCGAGCATTGATTTTCGGTCTTCGCTCGAAGCAATATCACCTTGACAATAAATTACATCAGCTCCAAGAATTTGTAAAAACTCTAAAACTTCAGCTACCGAACTTTCATCTCTAATGCCATTTATTGCTAAATCAAAGCCATTTTGTGCCAAATATTGGGCAATTCCTAAGCCAATGCCCCGACTTCCACCAGTTACGAATGCTACTTTTTTCATAATCCTTCTTTAAAAATTTTGAGCGATTCGGCGTGCGGATGATTTTTATAAACTGGGTCTAATGGAAAACAACCCGAATACAAACCATTGCGTGGGGCGGTCGTACAATCGGAGAAAGTACGGCACAAAAGTTTTCGTTGAATCGGTCGGTAGTTCAGAATATCGTCGGGCATAGTTGGGTATGAAAGCACCATTCTGCCAAATCCTACGAAATCAGCTTTGTTGTTTCGTAGCACATTTTGAGCAACATTTGGCAACCATTCTTGCAAATACGAGTAGCCCGAACCAACAATTACTAAGTCAGGAAATGCTTGTTTCAGTCCATCTGCCACATCAATCATGCGAGCAACGCCAACTAATGGTTCTTCGGGCGGTTGATAGCCATCGGATGGCGGAAACAATGCGGGTCGTGTTAAATGAGGATTATAATAGGGACTGCCAAGAGTTATACAAATCAACTGAATACCAAGCGATTGTGCTACTTCGAGAAATGCTTTTGGTTCGTCTAAATCAATATTTATGCCTGAATCTGAACAGCCAAAAGCATATTTATATGTTTGGTTTTGAGCTAAATCTGGTTCACCTTCGCCCGTTGCACTTTTCTTGAATGGAGCAAAATCAATGGCACTAAGTCTTACGCCCATTTCTAAACCTGGGGCTGCTTTTTTGATGCCTTCTACGATATTTCTGAGAAATCTTGTACGGTTTTCAAAACTGCCGCCGTATTTGCCTTTTCGGTCGTAAGCACTTAAAAATTCGTGTCCCAAATAGCCATGACAATGCTTAATATCCACAAAATGAAATCCTGCTTTTTGTGCCAAAACTGCTGCCTTGACAAAGTCTTCTATCAAAGCATCAATTTCTTCATCGGTCATCAAAGGATAATCATCACCCAAATGAAACTTTTTGTTGAGTTTTGGGTGATTGTATAATATTTTCGACTCAAATTTTGTGTTATCGTTTGGCTTGCAAAATCTTCCTGAATGTGTTAATTGTAGGCCGATTACAAGGTCGTCTGTCGAGCCAAATTTTTCGCTGTGCTTATCAATAATGAGTTGATAAAGATTTACAAATTCAGAAAAATTGGCTTCGTTCATCACCAATTGACGTGGATTTGCTCTTCCTTCGTGCGTAACTGCAACGGCTTCACAGCCCCACAGTAATTTTGCTCCGCTGATAGCAAAATTCTCCCAGCGTTTTTTGGTAAACTCGCTTGGACGACCATCGGCTGTACCGTCCCATCCTTCCATTGGTAAAATCGATAAAGCATTACCAATTTTTTTGCCCGATTTTAGGGTAATACTTTTTTTGAAAGGAGATGCTTCCCCAGTAATTAATTCATCATCAAAATCCAATTTTACATGATTAGCCGCAAGATAATTTCTTAAATCTTGGGCGGTTTTGAGTTGAGCTACTCTTGTATATTTTGGTTTGAATTTCTCGGCCATTACTTGTTTATGAATAATGTATAATTTATAAAGGAATAATGTTGGTAACTATCAAGATATTTTTATAACCAATTGATAGTCAGTAGTTTATGTATTTTACAAACAATTAAAAAAAGTATAATATGGCTCATTCTTAATCATTTTCTGAACATAAAGTGCTACTTCTCTGAAATGATAATCGCCCCACATACTTGATTCTCCATTGGCGATTTTACTGCCTTTTGGCACGTAATCCCAGCCATTGGGTTGGTGATAAATCGAATGTAAGAGCAAGCCTTGATGAGCTTCGTTTTTACTTAAATATGGTTCTTCTAAAAGCGAGCTTAACACCGTTAAGCCTGCTTGCCAATATTTTTGACCTGCTTCGATTTCGCCTTTTTTGATTAAATATTTGCCCAACCTCAACAATCCTTGCGAACCAATTGCCGCTGCCGAACTATCAACAGGTTCAAAATCATTGTATGGATTAGCTTTTTTGTCAAGATAATCACCTAATTTATGCAAGTTTGGAGCTCCAGTATCCCAGTAAGGAATGCCGTCAATTGGTGTATGTTCGATATAAAAATCACAAGTCGCACGGGCGGCTTTTAGCATATAAGTTTCGATAAATGCACGCCCCCCAAAGGCTTCGAGTTCGGAATCTTTAAGAGTTTCAAGAAACTCTAATTCCTCAGGAAAACCACACATTGCCCAAGCCAAACCACGAGTCCAAGTTGTGAAACCTGTGTAACCTTGCTGCGAATTTGGACAACGAAAATTGCCATCTTTTACATTAAAAATGCTTTCGTGGGCAGTTCTGCCCCAAATATCATAAGAATCTCGCCCTTCTCCGTAAAAAACTGAATAGTCGGCAGTGGCTTTGATATGTTGCAAAGCTCTATCCAACATATTGATTTTCACATCGCCTTCGCCTTGAAAAACATGACCTAATTGATGGCTCACAACCAATGCACGACAAGAACGAATGGTATCTACAAAAAGCGAATGACTGCCATTGAACGAATGAATATATCCGCCATTTTTTATTGATGTCCAACGACTCGCTTGCACTGCTCCCGAAATTTTAAGGGCTAATTCATAAAAGTTTTTTTCCCATTCATTAAAAGCAATTTTTCCTTCACGCATGAGGCGTAGAAGGTTGCCATAAGTGCTTATATTATTGAATCCGTGGTCATGTACACCAATATGGCTGATGTGCGGAGCCATTACTTTTAGGGTATTTTTGCGACCAATTTCCAAAAAATCTTGTTCGCCAGTAGCATCAAATTGCAAAATTGCCGAGCCAAACTGAAAACCTTGTGTCCATTCTGTCCAACCACGAGTCGTATATTTTCCTTGTTTGGTAAATACTGGCGAACCGTGTGAAACATCATAATTTTGCTCAATTGAATGGATTTTTTGTCCCGAAAGCTCCCAAAAAGTTTGGAGTTTTGCGGTTAAATCAGAGGGTTGAAAGTTGTAATCTATTTTAATCATTTGAAATTAATGTGTGAATGAAACTTAAATATTTCTACAAACCAGCTTCTTTCAGCCATGTTTTCAATAAAGCCAAATCTTTTTTCATGGCTGAAACAACTTCTTTTTTATCAATTTTAATGGTTTTTGCACCATTTTCAGCTCCACCCAAATCATACTCAAAGTGCATCGTAATAGGCACATTTATATTGTATTGCTTCAATAATGGCAAATATTTCTTCCAATCAACAATGCCTTCTCCAAGCGGACAGCCAACTTTTGTAAGTTTTCCATCTTTCAAAATGTATTTGAAATCTTTTATAGCTAAGGATTTGATGTATGGAGCAATAAGCCTAAAACCAGTTTCCCAGTTTGTTCCACTTTCGGCTGTAGCGTGGTTTACGTCATATTGACAACCCAACAAAGGCGAATTGATATTTTTGAAGATTGGTTGTAAATCCCAGACGGCTGCTCCGAGATATTGGCCACCGTGGTTTTGGTACTCACCTGAAATTTTATATTTTTTGTTAAGAGCATCCAATCCTTTCATTTGTTGTCCAAAAGAATCGACTTGTTGCATGATGTCTTTTTGCATATCAAAATGATACCAACCCATGCGGTAATGCTCAATTCCAACAGCATTTGCTGTTTTCAGCACTCGTTCAGAAAGTGCATCAGCTTGCAAAATAGCCGTAGTCATCATTGGGATTTCGATATTAGCTTTTTTTGCCGCTTGCATTATTTTTGGCAAATCTTTTTCAACATTTTCGGGCAGCACATGCCCGTCAGGACGCACCGTTAGGTCGATACCATCGAATCCCATTTCGGCTATAGTATTAGCCAAAGTTTGGTAGTCTTCAATCCAATGAAGTGTTTTTGAAAACACACTAATTTTCATACCAGCAGCAGGTTTTGCAAAAAGAAAATTAGTTTTTGCTAAAATAGTACCAGTCAAGGTAGTTCCGATAAAATCTCTTCTGTTCATGCCTAAAATTAGTGAAATATTTTAAAATGTCTTACAAAAAATATAACTAATTTCATTAATATTTACACTATTTTATGATTTTATACAAGAAACAATTAGAAGAGATGATTGATTTTTTGAGAAGAGGGGCTAAGAATTGAAAAAAAAATGAGGTGTGAGAAAAATCAAACACCTCATTTACGAGTTTTTATTTGCCCTGATTTATATAAATTAATGGCTTTTTGAATAATCATTTCGATGGTTTCGATTGGCAAATCTTCGTTGGGGTCGAATAACATTATCTTTATTCTTGAACGCTTTTCTTCAACCATTCCGAGGTATGGTTGATTAGTTTTTAGACGAATCTATAAATAACAAAACATCTTGTCTTTATAGCAGAAAAAAGGTAGTTTGTATATCCATTTGGCCGTAATATGTTCGTCTAACGAAAGAATAATGTTATGCAAGGCGAGCAAACAGCTTTGTTTGGTTCATCCAATTGCAAATAAAAATTGTCTAATTCTTTCATTTTTAACTAACTGCGATAAAAATATCCACTTCTGCATCAGTCGGATTTTGTGCTTTTTCGCCATAGACTTCAAAATCTGCTGAATAGGCTCTTGGAATGTCTGAATTCCAAATTTTTAGCCATTCGCCAAATACCATTCCTTCCATGATATTCCCTTTGGCGGTATGTTTTTGATAATTTCCTCCTTCAAAAGTTTTACCAACCATTCCCTCTGGAATTATATCTAAATTTGAAACTTTACAACCCAAAATGGTCGTATATGGCTTAGTATGGTCTTTTTCGTAGTCGGTATAGATGCAATATAAGGTATCATCTATTTTATTGGGGATTTTAGAAAGTAAGTTTTCCGTCATAAACTTGCCCCAAAGAGCTGGAATATCTTTAGATGCTTGATTATTTTCGTTAGTGGTTCGTACCGCATGCCAATAACGCTAAAAGATTGGATTTTGTGAGTGCTCATTTCTTGAATTTGGATTGGTTGAGCCACAAAATTATTTGTAATTTTTGACAGCCTTATGTCAGGGGTATCAAGGTATTTTTGTTTGCAGATTTCAAAATATTCTTCGAGTGTGAGTTGATGAGGTTCAAATTTATCTGCTCGAATGACAATTGTCAAAATTCGGTCGAGTCTGAAAGCTCTAAAATCTTTTCGCAGGCGACACCATGCAATGAGTAGCCAGTTGCCTTGTGTACTATAAATAGCAAAGGGTTCGATTGTTCGGTTAGTTGTTTCGTTGTTTTCAGGAGAAAAATAAGAAATATTGACAAGATTGAAGTTTGTCAAAGCCATTTGGAGCGTAGAAAGATAATTGCTCGTTTGGATATTTTCAGTATTTTGACGAAAAACAATACGTTTTGAGAGTAATTCTATTTTATCTTTAGTGGTGCTTCGTAGAACAGATTTTACTTTATTTACTGCTTCAATGTATTCTTTTACAAAAGAAGTGTCTTTATTTTTCAAAATTAACTGCTCAGCAGTAATCAAGGCATTTGCTTCGCTTTCAGTAAACATCACAGGTGGGATTCGGTATCCATCCATCAACGAATAGCCCTTACCCTCTTCAACAAAAACTGGAATTCCTGCCTCTTCTAAAGCTCTAATATCTCGATAAATGGTGCGAATACTAACACCAAATTTCTTTGAAATTTCGGTACTGGATTATTAATTTATGTATAGTATATTTGTCCTATGAAAATAGATTTTGACAAATATAGAGCGTTACAATATTGTGATAACGAAAATTGTAAATATCATAACCAAATTGGTATTGGCAACATTTGCGTAT